>NZ_BAABHG010000004.1:0-724096 GCF_039541975.1 Amycolatopsis samaneae | reverse complement strand
CAACCCCAAACGGCGTCATTCCAGCATCGGGATGCACGCCCCGGTCACGTTTGAGGCCCTCCACACGCCACCCAACGTGACCGCCTGACCCCACACCCGCCGTGTCCGGCGAACAGGGGGAAGCTCAAGTTCGGCTCCGGTCGGCGTGTGGCCGCTGAGGCGTTGTGCTTTGTAGTGCGTCCACATGCGTTCTTCGGCGGTGTGCCCGGCTGACGGAAGGGCTGTTGGAGCGGGGAGGACGGTGAGGCGCGTGGCGTTGTGTGTCTCGGTGTCGGTCTCGTCGGCGCGGGGCGTACGGGCGGTGGTCTCGGTGCGGTGGCGTTTGAGGGCGCGGTTGAGGAGTTCGACGGCGAGCAGGAGGGCGAGCGGTGGGCAGGCGGCTACCGCGATGGAGAGCACGTTGAGTGTCGGGGCGGCGCCGATGTTGGCGCAGAGGGAGAGGGTGATGCCGAAGAGGAAGGCGAGCCAGGCCGCCCAGCGGCTGTTTCCGCCGTGGTGGGGTTTCCAGAGTTCGACGGTGGCGGTGGTGAGCAGGCCGTCGACGATCAGGGGCCAGATTGCTGCGGTGGCTTGGTCGGCGCCGAAGCGGAAGGCGAATTCGCGGCCGTGGCGGTAGGAGGCGTAGGCGGCTCCGAGTGCGACGAGTGCGGTGCAGGCGCACTGCACCCAGAGTGCGCGATCGTGCCGAGCCCGATCAACAGCGGGAACCAGGGGACTGACGACCCGGTCGGGTGGTGTGCTGGAGGCTGGCGAGGTCCGGCTGGGCGAGCTAGTGAATCGCGTGTCCGGGCGAGGTTCGCTTGCGCCGCGGTCCGGATGCGAGTGCTCGTCGGGTGGGCGGCATGCGGAGGTGGCGGTCGAGCGCTCGTGGTTCATCGGGCAGCACCGCCTCGGCCGTGGCGTCGGACGATCTCGACGGTGGCCGAAATTCGCAGCTCAGGGGCAAGTTTTCCGGGGTGGTTGGTGTTCGTACCAGGTCGGGGGTACGCGAGCGAAGCGAGCACCGTGTCTGCTGTAAAGCGCAGACACGGTGCTCGTTCGCGTTGTGCCTACCCGGGGGCCCAGCCCCCGGACCCCCAGGGTGCGGTGGGTGCCTGACCCAGCGTGGTTCCGCCGGTAGCCGGTCGACCGGCCTCTTCGCCTTCGCCGTGCAAGCGGATCTCGAGCTGCGTGGCCTCGAACAGCTGGTGAAGCAGTGGCTGTGGGGCCCGCGCCAGGTAGGCAACGCGCTGAGCAACTCGACTTCGTCGGTGTCGGGGCGGCCAGGCTCGGCGTTGTCCTGGTCGTCGAGGGCCGTGATGGCCGCCTTCGCGGCTGTCTTCTGCGTCTCCAGGTCGTTGTAGGTCTGCTTGAGCCCTTGGGTGAAGGGGTCGCCGGGCTCGCAGTCCTGGGCTTGTCGCAGGACCGACTGCCGGCGTCGTTCGACGTCGGCTATCCGGTTTTGGCGCCGTTCCCGTTCGGCTTGCCGTTCCTGGGCCGCTCGGTTGTCGACGGTGCCGAGGTCGGCGAGCAGGAGGTCACAGCGGTGGTGGCGTCTTCCCGGATCCGGATGCTGTTGGTGTGGCCAGCGTCGGCGCGGCTGCGGTGAGAGCCGGTGCCGGAGGGTTGGGGGACAGCTCGTCAGGTGCCGTCATTCTCGGGGCGGGGTGCGGCGCAGCATCCGCCGGGTGAGCGGCTGGCCGAGGAGCAGTCCGGTCAGCACCAGCGCGATGCCGAACAGTTGCTGCGTGGCGAGGGTGTCCCCGGCCAGGAGGGTGCCGAGCAGCACGCCGGTGACGGGGTTGAGCAGCCCGATGAGCCCTACCGACGCGGCGGGCAGGTGTTTGAGGCCGGTGAACCACGCGCTGAAGGCGAGGGCGGTGGCGACGACGGTGACGTATCCGAAGCCGAGCAGCATGTCTCCGTCGAGGGCCGGCGGGGCGCCTTCGACCACGATCGCCGGCGGGATCAGCAGGACGCTGCCCGCGATGAGCTGCCATGAGGTCGAAGCGAGGACGTCTACCTCGCCCGCCCATCGTTTCGCGAGGATGTAGCCGAGCGAGGACAGCGCCATCGCGCCCACGGAAGCGGCCACGCCGAGGGCGTCGACCTGTACCGCCGCGGTCAGCAGCATCAGGCAGGCGCCGGTGATACCGACGGCGGCGCCGGCCAGTGCCAGGACGGTGGGCCGCTCGGCGACGAGCAGCCAGGCCAGCAGCATCAGCACGACCGGCGAGGTGGCCATGATCATCGAGGCCAGGCTGGTCGGCAGCCGCTGCGCCGCGAGGTAGATCAGCGTGAAGAACGCGCTCGTGTTCAGCGCGCCGAGTATCAGCGACTTCCACCACCACGCCCCGCGCGGCAGGCGGCGGCGCACCGCGAGCAGCAGCAGACCGGCCGGGAGCGCGCGGATCACCGCCCCGTAGAGCGGCACGCCCGCCGGCAGATGCTCGTGGGTGACGAAGTAGTTGGTGCCCCAGGCGACCGGCGCGACGGCGGTGATCAGGATCCACCGCAGGGTACCTTCCATGGAAGCTACTGTAGCTTCCATGGAAGGTAGTATGGAAGGGTGACCGAACCGCTGGACCATGTCGCCCGGATCCAGGCCGAATGGGCACGCGAGCGCCCCGACCTCGACGTCAGCCCGCAAGGGGTGATAGGCCGCCTGCACCGGGTGGCCGCGCTGCTGACCGACCGGCTCTGCCTGGTCTATCACCGCCACGGGCTCGGCGAGGGCGAGTTCGACGTCCTCGCCGCGCTCCGCCGGGCGGGCGACCCCTTCGAACGGGCTCCCGGGGAATTGGCCGCCTTCACCATGGTCACCACCGGGGCCATGACCAAACGGCTCGACCGGCTCGAACGCGCCGGGCTGGTCACCCGGCGGCCCAGCACGACCGACGGGCGCGGCCGGGTGATCGCGCTGACCCCGGCGGGCCGCGAACTGATCGACGAGGCGTTCACCGACCACATGCGCAACGAGCGGCGCCTGCTGGACGATCTCACCCCGGCCGACGCCACCCGGCTGGAACACCTGCTCACCGAGTGGCTGGCCCGGCTCGAAGCGCCCCACCCGCCGCGCGCGCGGTAGGCGGGGTCAGGCTCGTGTCCTCCCGCGAAGCCGTGGAGGATTCCTTCCCCTGCCCGGATCCGTGCCGGGGAAGGAATCCTCCACGGGCTACGCCACGGGCGTGTAGTGGGAGGCGTCGCCCTCCAGTGACGTGCTGGACTCCCCGTCGATGCCGACCGGGATGTCCCCGGCGACGGTGACGCGGTTCAGCCGCCGTGGCAGGCTGTCGTAGTTGTCGATGGCGTAGTGCTGGGTGATGCGGTTGTCGAACAGCACCAGCTGGTTCGGTTCCCAGCGCACCCGCACGATGTTCTCCGGCCGCGTCACGTACGACTGCAGCAATCGCAGCAGATCGCGGGATTCGCCGGTCGAGAGCCCGACGATCCGCTGGGCGAACCCGCCGATGTACAGCCCGCGCTCACCGGTCACCGGATGCACGCGGACCACCGGGTGCACGGTCCGGTACTTCCTGGAGACGAACTGCGCCCGTCGCTCCTTCTCCCTGTCGTTCACGGTCTCCGGCGGCTTGACGTAGTCGTAGTCGTTGGTGTGCACCGCGCGGAGTGTGTCCGCGAGGGCCCGCAACGGCTCCGGCAGATCGCGGTACGCCGCGGCGGAGTTCGCGATCAGCGTCTCGCCTCCGTAGGGCGGCACGACGATGCTGCGCAGCGTGCTGGCCTTCGGCGGGTTCAGCACGAACGTGACGTCGGTGTGCCAGTTGTTGGCGCGGCCCTCCTCACTGTCGACCGGCAGCACGGTGGGCGCGCCGTCCACGGAGGGGACGGTCGGGTGTGCCTTCGTGAGCTCGCCGAAGTTGCGGGCGAAGCGTTGCTGGCCTTCGTCGTCGAGTTCGACGTTCCGGAACACCAGCGCCTTGTGCGCGTGCAGCGCGTCGGTCAGGAACGCCACCTGGGCGGCGTCGAGTTCGCCTGCCGGGTCGACGCCGACGATCTCGGCGCCGATCCTCCCGGTCAGCTTGCGGACGTCGGTGCTGAGGATGGTCATGCGGCGTGCTCCTTGACTCGGTTTCGGTTGACAGGCCGGGCGAGGCCGTAGTGCTCGCGAAGGGTGGTGCCGGTGTATTCGGCGCGGAAGAGCCCGCGCCTCCGCAGTTCCGGGACGACGAGGTCGACGAACTCGTCGAGCCCGCCGGGCAGGGTGGGCGGCATGACGTTGAAGCCGTCCGCCGCGCCACCGGTGAACCATTGCTCCAGTTCGTCGGCGATCCGCACCGGCGTCCCGGCGAAGACGCGGTGACCACGGCCCCCGGCGAGCCGTTCGAGCAGTTGCCGGATCGTCAGGTTCTCCCGCCGGGCCAGGCCGACGACGAGGGCGAGCCGGCTCTGCGCGCCTTCGGTGAACGACCCGACGTCGGGCAGCGGACCGTCCAGCGGGCAACCCGTGATGTCGTGGTCAAGCAGTTTCGAAAGCTGATGGAGCCCGTACTCCGGGGTGATCAGCGCGTTCAGCTCGGCCTCGCGGGCCCGCGCTTCCGCTGTGGTACGGCCGATGATCGGCGAGATTCCCGGCAGGATCTTGATCTCGTCCGGCGAACGGCCGTACTTCGCCAGTCTTCCCTTGACGTCGTCATAGAACGCCTTGCCCTCGGCGAAGGTCTGCTGCGCGGTGAACACCGCTTCGGCGTGCCGCGCCGCGTACTCCTTGCCGGTTTCCGACGAACCGGCCTGCACCAGCAGCGGGTGGCCCTGCACCGGTCGTTCGATGTTCAGCGGCCCGCGCACCCGGAAGTGCTCGCCCTCGTGCTCGATCGGCCTGATCCGGTCGGTATCGGCGTAGATCCCGCTCGCCCTGTCGAGCACCGCGGCGTCGTCGTCCCAGCTGTCCCAGAGTTTCTTGACGACGTCGACGAACTCGGTCGCCCGCGCGTAGCGCAGCTCGTGGCCCGGCCGGGTGCCGAGGTTGAAGTTGCGGGCCTCGTCCACTCCCGCCGAGGTGACGATGTTCCAGCCCGCCCTGCCGCCGGAAAGGTGATCGAGCGAGGCGAACTTCCGTGCCAGGTGGTACGGCTCGTTGTAGGTGGTGGACGCGGTCGCGATCAGTCCGATGTGGTCGGTCGTCGCGGCGAGCGCGGACAGCAGGGTCAACGGCTCGAAGTGACTGTGCGAGTTGTGTTTGACGTTGCTCCACAAGGCGACGCCGTCGGCGAGGAAGAGGGAGTCCAGCATGCCGCGCTCGGCGGTGCGCGCGATGTCGACGTAGTGCCGCAGCGTCCGCGCCCGGCGCGGATCCGTCGACGGGTGCCGCCAGGCGGCCTCGTGGTGTCCGTTCGGCATCACGAACGCGTTGAGGTGCAGCTGCCTGCTCACGGTTTCTCCTTACCGCGCCAAGTCGAGACTCGCCGCTCCAGTACGACGAAGCCCTGGTTGACGATCAGTCCGAGCACCGAGACGGCGATGATCCCGGCGTACATCTGGGGAATCTGGAAATTCACCTGCGTGGTGTTGATCAGGTAGCCGAGCCCGGCCTTCGCGCCGACCATCTCGGCGGCGATCAGCACCAGGACCGAATACGACGCCGCCATCCGCAGCCCGGTGAACACCGTCGGCACCGCCGAGGGCAGGATCACCTTCCGGAACAGCCGCGGGCTGGACAGCCCGAGCGAGCGCGCCGCCTTGACCAGCAACGGATCCACCGAGTTCACCCCGGCGATCGTGTTGAGCAGCACCGGCCACACACAGGCGTAGACGACCAGGCTCACCTTCGACAACTCGCCGATGCCCAGCAGCAGCGTGAACACCGGCAGCAGCGCCAGCGCGGCGGTGTTGCGCGCCAGCTCCAGCAGGGGCTGGAGGAACCGCGCGATCGGCCGGTACCAGCCGATCAGCAGGCCGAGCGGGACGGCGACGGCCACCGCGACGGCGAACCCGGCGGCGGAGCGGGCGATGCTCGCCACCAGGTGGTCGGCGAGCTGCCCGTCGAGCGCGAGGCCCCACAGGGCCCGCAGGTCCTCGGAAATCGGCGGCAGGAACGTCCGGGTGTCCTCGTCGAGGACGAACCGGGGGACGATCTCCCACAGTGCCAGGAAAAGCGCCACCGCGACCCAGCCCTGCGAGGCGCGGCCCACCAGGCGCTTCCGCCGCTTCGGTTCCGCTCTCGCCGGTATCCCGGCGCGGGCTGTCGGTGTGTCCAGTGTGGTGGTCATCGCACGGCACTCCGTTCGGTCTCGGCGGCCTTCTCGACCTCTTCGTGCAGCAGTTCCCAGAGCAGGTGCCGGTGCCTGCCGAAGGCGGGATCCGAACGCAGGTCACCGGCGCGATCGCCGAGGTCGATGTCGACGACCGCCTTGAGCCGCCCGGGGCGTGAGGTCAGCACGGCCACCCGCTGGCCCAGATACACCGCCTCGTCGATGCCGTGCGTGATGAAGACGACTGTCTTGCCGGTCCGGCGCCAGATCCGCAGCAGTTCGTCCTGCAACTGCTCACGGGTCTGTGCGTCGAGCGCGGCGAACGGCTCGTCCATCAGCAGCACGGCCGGGTCGTAGACGAGGCTGCGTGCGATGGCGACACGTTGCTTCATGCCGCCGGACAGCTCGTGCGGATACCGGTCCTCGAAGCCGGAAAGCCCTACCAGGTCAAGGTATTCACGCGCCCGCTCCGCTCGCTCACGCTTGCCGAGCGGCCCGCCTTCGAGGCCGAATTCGACGTTGGCCCGCGCGGTGCGCCACGGGAAGAGCGCGTACTGCTGGAACACCACGCCGCGGTCGAGGCCGGGACCGGTCACCGGTGCGCCGTCGATGAGCACCTCACCCGACGTCGGCGTCCCGAGGCCGCCGAGCAGGTCGAGCAGCGTCGACTTCCCCGAGCCGCTCGGCCCGACCAGGGCGAGGAACGTGCCGTCCGCGATGTCGAGGGTGACGTCGTCGAGCGCGGTCAGCGCGCCGAAGGTCTTCGTCACCGCGCGGATGCCGATCTTGGCGGGCGCGGTCATTTCCCGGCCGCCGGGGTCGCGCCGTCACGGTACGGGTTGAACTCGTTGGTGTAGATCTTCGCCGGGTCGAGGGTGTCGCCCTTGATGAAACCCTGCTGGCGCAGCCAGGGCGTCCAGAGCGTGTAGTCCTTGTCGGTGATCAAGCCGCCATGGGTGATGGCGACGCTCTTCCAGTACTTCAGGGTGCTGGTGTCCTCGTTGCGGCCCCGCGACTGGATGATCTTGGTGAACCGCGCGACGACCTCCTCGCGTGGCGTGGTGCGTTCCCACTCGATCGCGCGGGCCACCGCGGAGACGAAGGTCTTCGTCGTCTCCGGGTTCTTCTTGATGAAGTCCTTGCGCAGCACATACGACCCGCCGTTGTACGGGCCGAACGCTTCGACGTCGCTGAACAACGAGCGGACACCGCCGCCGGCGACCGCGTGGTCCTGCAGGATCCCCTGCAGCGCGGCGACGTCGAGCTGTCCGTTGCGCAGTGCCTGTTCGGCGTTGACCGGCGGGATGACGACCAGCTGCACCTGCTTGATCTCGGCGTCGGACAGGCCTTGTTGCTTGAGCCAGGTGTCCAGGACGGCTTCGAGGTTCGCGCCGACGGTGTTGACGCCCACCTTCCTGCCGATCAGATCGCGGGCGGTACGGATCGGACTGTCCTGTCTGGTGTAGAAGCCGAGGAAGGTCTTGTCGTCCGAGCCGTAGTAGTTGACCACCGCCCTGACCGGAGCGCCCGCGTCGATGAGCTTGGCGATGGCACCGGAGAAGGCGCCGCCGAAGTCGGTCTGGTCGGTGGCGGCGGACTGGATGTCCTGCGGGCCGCTGATCGTGTTGCCCACCCATTTCAGTTTGACCTTGCCGAAGTAGCCCAGATCCTCGGCGAGTTCGGCGAGGTTGACCGCGTTCGCGCCGCCCTGGTAGCGCAGTTCGAGCTGCTCGGGCTGGCCGGGGGTGCCGGTGGCCGTACCCGACGCGCACCCGGACAGCACCGAGCCGGTGAGAAGCACGGCGGCGAGCGCGGAGCCGGTGGTTTTCGGCGACCGGGATTTTCGGAGTGTCTTGTACACGGCGGTGCTCTTTCGGTTCGGGTATGCGACGGCCGGCGCGGAGACCGCGCCACTGGTGGGGATACGCACAATTCTTCGGCGCCGCCGCGCCCAGGGTCAATTTTGCGAGTTTCTGAAATAACCCGGACGATTCACGAAACGCGCGACAACCGCGTCAGCAATGGACCCAGCGGGTCCGCGAAGAGGACGTCCAACATCACAGCGCCGCCCGCGGTCGCCAGCTCCTGCCCGGGAAAGCTCGTCGCCACAACGGCTTCCTCGACGTTCACGCAAGCGCGGGAACGGATCCGGACCTCTTCCCGGATGGCGGGAAGACAGTCCGGCAGCTGCGCTACACTCTGGTCGACGAGGACGAGAACCTCCGGATTGAGCACGTCGATCAGCAATGCCGCGGCCTGCCCCACGAGCCGGGCGCGGTCAAGGAACATACGCCGCGCGGTGGCGTCGCCGGTTTTGGCGAGCGCGAGTAATTGCGGGAACGACGCGCGCGGGAGCAATCCCGTTTCGGCGCCTCGGCGCGCCAGCGTTTGTTCCGAAACGGCCGCTTCGAGGCAGCCGGTGCGCCCGCATCGGCACGGCTCGGTACTCCCGTCGACCGGCAGGTGCGCCACCGCGCCCGCTGCCGAACGCGGACCGTGGTGCACGGTGTCCCCGGTCGCGAACGCGGCGTCGACCACATTGCCGGTGAACAGCTGGACCACGCTTTCCCGGGCCCGACGGCTCCCGAGCAACCGTTCCGCGCGCACGAGCGCCCGCGCGTGGCCGTCGACCTCGACGGCGAGCCCGGTGCAGGACGCCAGCAGCGCGCGGGCGGGTACGTTCCGCCAGCCCAGCATCGCGTGCTCGACGACCGTGCCGGACTCACGATCCACCCAGCCGCCGGTAGCCACGCCGAGGCCGAGCGGCACCCGGTCCGGCGCGTGCCCCAGCAGCAGATCGTCGAGGATCTCCGCAGTCCGGGCGAGCAGCTCCTCCGCGCCGAGCCCGTCATGAGGTTCTTCGTGCTGTACAAGGACATTGCCGCGCAGGTCGAGTAGCGCGACCGTGGCGTGGTGTACGGCGAGGTGCACACCGCACACGACATGCCGCTCGGTGTCGAGGTCGACCGGGACGTGGGGGCGGCCTGGCCCTTTTGGGCCGATCTCCTCCGGCAGCTCACGCAGCAGCCCGTGCCGGGCCAGCTCGGCGGTGTGCCCGGTGACCGCGGCGGCGGACAGGCCGGTGTGCCGGGCGATGGTGCGCCGAGCGATCGGGCCGTGGTCGAGCACCGCGCGCAGGACCGCGCTCGCGCTGGCACCGCGCCGGGGTCCGCGCGATTGTGTCCTTTGTGGATCATCAGCCCCCGCTCGCTGGGAGGTCATGAACCGATCGTGACAGACCCCCGGCCCTGGCTCCCCTCAGCCCACCATGTGGGCACCCAGCCCGTGGCCGGATACGCTGAACCCGGTCGCGGCGATCGAGAATCGAGCACGCCTCCGGCTGCCCCGGCACGGCGCGGGAACACGCGCGCGGGTCAACAACAACCGGCCAACCGACCCACGCCCAGGCCGACACGTGCTCTCGGTGGATCACCGGCCGCCGGGAACGTGGTCAGGCGGTCCGGTCGTCGGGAAGGGATCGGGTTTGCCTGGTCCGGCGTGCGGTCAGGGCTGGTTCAGGGCTCGTTCGATCGCGCGGCGGGCCCGTCCCGCGGCCGCCTGGTCGTGTTGGAGTTGCATGGCCGCGTTCAGTGCCAGCCCGGCGGCGATGATCTCGAACAGCGCCTGGTCGACGTCGAACCCGGCGGGCAGCTCGCCGTGCTCCACCGCCGCGGTCAGGTCCGCCCGCAGCCGTTCCCGCCAGCGCGACCACACCTCGGCCACCGCGTCGCGGACCGGGCCCGGCCGGCCGTCGTACTCGGTGAGCGCCGCGGTCATCAGGCAGCCGCCGGGCAGCAGCGGCGCCTCCAGGTACCCCACCGAGTTCGCGCACACCGCGCGCAGCCGCCGCAGCCCGGGTGGCTCGGCCAGCGCGGGTTCGACCACCCGGTGCCAGAAGTCGACGAACGCCTTGTCCAATGTGGAGATCTGGAGTGTCTCCTTGGTGCCGAAGTGCTTGTGCACCCCGGACTTGCTCATCTCCAGCTCGTCGGCGAGCCGGCCGATGGTGATGCCGTCCAGCCCCTCCTCGGAGGCGATCTCGGCAGCACGGTCGAGGATCCGGCCCCGGGTGGCCCGCGCCTCGGCCGCTGAACGTCGCGGTGACATGTGACAAGAATAGCGTACGCACGTTCGCTATTGATTTAGCGAACGTGCGTACGCTAACTTTCGTCGCGACCACCGGCGACGAAGGAGAACGAGATGCGGACGCGACGACTGGGCTGGGCCGGACTGGAAATCGAGGCGGGCGGCGAGCGGCTGGTGATCGACTACGTGCGGGACCTGTCACCGTTGTTCACCGGCTGGCAGGCCGGCGAGGGGCTGACGGCGCCGAGCGGGCCGGTCACCGCCGCGCTGCTCACCCACCTGCACCGCGACCACACCGACGCGGCCGCCCTCGCCGACGTGCTGACGCCGGGAGCGCCGGTGCTCCGCCCGGCACCCGGCCACGGCGACGACGTGGACAACGTGACGACGCTGCCCGCCGAGCGCGAACTGACCCGGCACCGGTTGACCACCGAGATCGTGGACCCCTGGTCCACCCACGAGACCGGACCCTTCCGCGTCACCGCGATCCCCGCCGTCGACGGACTGGGCGACCCGCAGCTGAACTGGGTGGTGCGGGCCGACGGGCAGCGGATCTTCCACGGCGGCGACACCATGTTCCACGGCTACTGGTGGCTCATCGCGCGCCGGTTCGGCCCGTTCGACGCGGTGTTCCTGCCCGCCAACGGCGCGGTGGTCGACGCCCCGCACCTACAGCCGCCGAGCCCACTGCCCGCCGCGATGGACCCGAAGCAGGCCGCCGCAGCCGCGGAAATCCTCGACGCCCGATACGCCGTACCGATGCACTACGAAGCGGACCAACCGGACAAGGTCCCGGGCTACGTCGAAGTCACCGACCTGGAAACCGAGTTCCACACGCACGCCGGAGCACGCGCACACGTCCTACCCGTCGGGGAATGGCTCGACCTCGCCGCCTGACCGGAAATCTCGTGTGCCCACCAACAGCTCAGGATCAGGGAAAGGAATTGTCATGAGTACAGAGAGCAGGGTCGTCGCGGTCACTGGCGGCGGTACGGGCATCGGCGCGGCGGTGGCGCGCCGGTACGCGGCCGAGGGCGCGAAGGTGGTGGTTCTCGGGCGGCGTCGTGAGCTGCTGGAGAAGGTGGCGGCCGAGACCGGGGCGCACGTCATCACCTGTGACGCGAGTGTGACCGCGGACGCGGAGAGGGCGGTCGCGGAGATCGTCGGCCGGTTCGGGCGGCTGGACGTGGTGGTCGCGAACGCGGGCGGGCACGGGCTGTCGTCGGTGGTCGACACCGGTGACGAGGAGTGGGAGCTGGCGTTGCGTTCGAACCTGTCGAGCGCGTTCGTGTTTTGCCGGGCATCGTTGCCCTCGCTGGTGGAGTCCGGGGGACAGGTGGTGATCGTGTCCTCGCTGGCCGGGCTGTTCGCCGGTCCCAACGTCGCGGGGTACACCGTGGCGAAGCACGCGCTGATCGGCCTGACGCGGTCGATCGCCCGGGACTACGGTCCGCGCGGTGTCCGGGCGAACGCGGTCTGCCCTGGCTGGGTCCGTACCCCGATGGCCGATGGCGAGATGGACCAGTTCGCCGAGGCGGCCGGGTTCACCGGCGGGCGTGAAGAGGGCTACCGCCGGGCGACCGCCGAGGTTCCGCTCCGACGCCCGGCCGAACCGGACGAGATCGCTTCCATCGTCCGTTTCCTCGGCTCGCCGGAATCGTCGTACATCACCGGTGCGGTACTGGTCGCCGATGGCGGGGCGCATGCGGTCGACCTGCCCACGCTGGCCTTCGAACGCGCCGGCATGGGCTCGTGACGACCGGGCCCTGATCCGCCGCGGTCATGCGCCCCAATGTGGCGTTCGGTGCGTTGGACGCACCGAACGCCACATTGGGTGCGTTGGACGCACCCAATGCCACATTCGGGCGTTGGGCTCGCGACGTCGAGTTTCTCCGTTCAGGTGGCCTTCGGGAACGGCATCCGCCGCGGTAGGCGGAGCACCTCACGGCACCGCGCAACCCCGGACCGCGCGTCTAGCCAGCAGGTACTGGCCCGCTTCACCGGCGCGGACGACGCCGCACGCCTGGACGCGCTGCCCGAAGGGATGATCAGGCACGCATTGCTGGCGGCCGGACCGCGGTCACGGGAGGCTGCACGGGCCGCGATCGCCAAGACAGCCGATCCGCCCGGCAAGGACGGCTTTCCACGAGTGCAAGGAGAAAACCATGGTTCCCGACAGGCTCGTGCTCGAGGTCACCGATGCCGAACTCGGCGAGCTGCGAGCGCGGCTGGCCGCCACGCGATGGCCGGCTCCGTGGCCGGTGACCGGCTGGTCGGCGGGAACCGATCCCGGGGAGTTGCGGCGACTGGTCGCCTACTGGGCAGCGGGCTACGACTGGCGTGCTCACGAAGCCGCCATCAACGCCCTGCCCCACCACGTCGCCGACCTCGCCGGGACACCGGTGCACTACCTGCGTTTCGACGGCGAGACTCCGGACGC
This sequence comes from Amycolatopsis samaneae, assembly GCF_039541975.1. Taxonomy (NCBI): domain Bacteria; kingdom Bacillati; phylum Actinomycetota; class Actinomycetes; order Pseudonocardiales; family Pseudonocardiaceae; genus Amycolatopsis; species Amycolatopsis samaneae. The sequence goes on along the minus strand of NZ_BAABHG010000004.1, from coordinate 711,379 downwards.
CCTGCCGATCGTGCTGACCAACGGGTGGCCCAGCTCGTTCCTGGAGCTGACCGACCTCGCCCAGCGACTGGCCACCCCGTCCAGGCACGGTGGTCGCGCGGCGGACTCGTTCACCGTCATCGTCCCGTCGCTGCCAGGATTCGCTTTCTCCCCGCAACGGCCTTCGCTCACGGATCCCTTGCAGACCCACGAACTGTGGCACTTGCTCATGCGGGAGGAACTGGGGCTCGCCCGGTATGGGGCACACGGCACAGACCTGGGCGCGGGCATCACCTCCCGGCTGGCCGAAGCCCATCCCGACGCCCTGGTGGGTATCCACCTGGCGGCCGTCGCCAGTCCGGTCGCCTACGACGAGCAGAGCATCACCGCGCAGGAGCGCGCCTATCTCGACTCGGTGGCGACCTGGTCGGCGAAGGAAGGCGCGTATCAGCACCAGCAGAGCACCCGGCCGGTCACCTTGAGCTACGGTCTGGCCGACTCACCGGCCGGGCTGCTCGCATGGATGATCGAGAAGTACCGTGCCTGGAGCGACTGCGGAGGTGACCTGTCCTCGCGGTTCAGCGACGACTTCCTGCTGACACAGGCGTCGCTCTACTGGTTCACCAACACCATTTCGACCTCGTTCCGGCCATACTACGAGTACAGCGAGAACCTGACGCGCAGAGTCGAGCGGATCGAGGTCCCCACCGCCGTCGCGCTGTTTCCGGCCGACCTCACGCTACCGCCACGCGGCTGGGCCGAGCGCACCTACAACGTCACGAGGTACACGGAGATGCCCCGCGGCGGTCACTTCCCCGCACACGAAGAACCCGAGCTGCTCGCTCACGACCTCACCGAATTCTTCCGGCCGCTGCGGTGAGCACCGGAGCGTCGAGCCGGGTGGGCCAGTGCACGGTCACCGATCACTTCAGCGCGTGAGTGGGACAGCGATCCGGCCGGGGAACCGCGGGTTCTCCGCTTCGTCGAGCATCGCGGCGGCAACGGTGTCCCGGCTCACCATGAGGCGGAAGATGTTTTTGGGGGAGGCATCGAGCCCGACGCCACCGCCGACCGGGCGCCCGCGGTCAGCACGCCCGGCTTTGTCCCCTTGGGTACACCCAGTCCGGAGAGCACCAGTTCGTTGCCTTCGAGCGCCGAGTCGATCTCGTCGGTGTGGAACACGTCCGCGACGATCTTGGCCAGGCCCGGGGTGTCCGGAATGGTGATCCGGTCCGGATCGCGGGCGATGGCCCGGACGATGTGGCCGCGTTCGAGTGCCTGCCGAGGGAGGGCGGTCTCGACGTATGCCGTGGTCGTCGTGATCTCCGGGTGTGCGGGGCGAGGTGAGTGTCGCCGCGCATCGGCACGCGGTGCGGGACCGCGTGCCGAGCCGGTCGGAGGTGGGGTTCAGTCGTCGGCGCGGAGTTCGGCGTTGAGGCGCTGGGCTTCGTGGAGTTGGTTTTCGAGGACGACGATGCGGCAGGCGGCGTCGATGGCGGTGCCCTGGTCGACCAGTTCCCGTACCCGGGTGGCCAGCCGCAACTGGTGCCGGGTGTAGCGGCGGTGCCCGCCGGCGGAGCGTTGCGGGGTGATCAGGCCGGCCTCGTCGAGGCTGCGCAGGAATCCTTGGCTGGTACCGAGCATGTCGGCGGCCCGGCCCATGGTGTAGGCGGGGTAGTGCTCGTCGTCGAACTTGTCGGCTCCGCTGGGCGTAGCCGGTCCTTCTTGGTCAGGGGTCATTCCACCTCCACATCACGAAGGACCCCGGGTGCCGTGTACGGCACCCGGGGTCCTCAGGGGTTGGGTCTCATCATTGCCAACCGGCGTAGCCGCCGGCTTCCTGCACCCGCGTCCGGCGGAAAGCCGGACCTTGCGGGGATCGCTCATTCGTAACCGAGCACCACCTCCGAACTCGATGGGACTGCGGCACCCGCGCGGCGCTGTCCGGCCGCCGCGGGCGATCCAATGATGTTCCCGTTCCCTTCTCTCCTGTGTTTTCCACTTACTGGGTACTGCCACTTCGGGTACTGCTACTTCACCTGCTGCGAGCGTCACCGCCGGGAACCCTTCCACTGATCGGTCCCAGCACGCTGACGCCGCTGGTCACTGCCCAGAGCCTCGTTCACTGATCGGCTCCGGCCACCTGACCGTCGTGTCTCACCTCGCGGGTAGTTACGTCATCTCCCGCGCCTGCTTGACGTTGTCTCTCTCGGTACGAGGAGAAGACTACACGCACCCGTCGTTGAATGTCTACTCCGGTCAGCATAGATTTTGTGTGGCGTGTCGGACGGATATGCAGTGGAAGGGACACACGGCCATGAGCGACGAGGTCACCCGGGATCCGCTCGATGAGCGGTACGGCCTGGTCAGGGTGCGTGACCTGGGCGAGTACGCCGATGCCCTGTCGCGGTTGCTGGAGCGGGGACGGCGGGAGCGGTGCCTCGTTGTGCCGGCGCCGTTCGAGTCGCGCGCCGGGCCAGGCCGACCGCGCAGATCGCGGCGAGGGTGAACACCGCGGCCTCGTAGGTCATCGCGTGCCACAGCGCGTCGCCGGAGTTCCCGGAAGGGGCCGAGTAGGCGATGCCGGCGAGCGCGACGCCCAGTGTCCCGCCCAGTTGCTGCGCCGTCGGGAGCAGGCCGGAGACCGAGGTGGCGGCCTCGGGTCGGACCTTGGCGATGATCTGGGTGAACGCCGAAGCGGTGAACACGCCGAAACCGGCGCCGCCAAGGCACAGCGCGAGCCAGTACACCCACAACAGGTCGTGGCCGTCGATGGCGACCGGGACGACGAGCGACACGAATCCCATGGTGAGGGAGGACGCCGCGAGAGCCAAGGGGCCGAAACGCTTGCCCAGACTGTTCGCGATCCCGCTTCCGGCCAGCGCACCGAGAGCATACGGAGTGATGCCGAGTCCGGTCTGAAGCGGACTCCAGCCCTGAACGCCCTGCAGGTGCATCGACAGGAGCAGGGTGAAGGACGGCACGCCCGCGTTGAAGACCAGGACGATGCCGAGCCCCCACCTGGTCGCTGGTTCGGCCAATGCGGATCGATGGATGAGCGGATCGGCGGCGCTGCGCTGGGAAACCGCGAATCCGGTCAGCAGCAGCACTGCCAGCGCCAGGCTCGCCCACGTCCACAGTGGCCACCCCGCATCCCGTCCCATCGTCAGGGGAAGCACCAGCAGCGCGAAGCCCGCCAGGCTCAGGCTCGCTCCGACCGGATCGAGGCGTTTCGCCTCTCGTTCGCCGCGGACGGGCGGCAGGGCGGGCGAGACGACAAGCGCGGCGATCCCGACGGGCACCGTCAACAGCATGGCCGCTCGCCAGCCCAGGCCCAGCGGGTTCAGCTGGATCAGCACGCCGCCGAGCACCGGACCCGCGAGCGAGGCCGCCGCCATGGTCGCTCCGAAGGCGCTCAACGCGGCTGGCCTGCGGTGCGGGGGAACCGCCGACTGGATGATCGACAGGATCTGCGGTGCCATGAGCCCGCTGCCGAAACCCTGCAGCAGGCGGCCGGCGATCAGGACCCAAGCTGTGGGTGCCGCGGCCGCGCCGATCGAGGCGGCGGTGAACAACGCCATCCCGGCGACGAACATCCGCCGGTGGCCGTACCGGTCGCCCAGCCGTGCGGACACGATCAGCGAGCAGGCGTAGGTGAGGGTGTAGCCGGCGAGAACCAGCTCGCCCGTACCCGCGCCGGCGCCGAGGTCCCGCCGCATGTCGACCACGCCTACCTGCATGACCGTCACGCTGAACAGCTGGACGAAGGTGCCGGACAGGATGATCGGCAGGAGGAGCCGTCTTGCCGTGGCCGGTGAACGAAGGAGTGTCATCGGGTCAGCCGCTGCAACGCGATCGTGGCGAGCATCGTTGCCAGTTGCGCGGGCCGGGTCACGAACGGCGAGTGGCCGCCCGGCAGGGACCGCACCTGGAACGGCTGGTCCGGTGCCACTCGATCAGCTTCGGCGATCATCAGGTCCTGTGTCGCGGGCGGCAATGCGAGGTCGTCGGTCAACCGGATGTAGGTGCGCGGAAGCCGCCCCCAGCGTTCGGGCGAGAGCGGAACCGGCGTGGTGAAGCTCGAGAGCGGGAGATCCGGGTGCAGGAACTGCCGCCAGGAATCCGAGCTGTCCGCGGGCAGGTCGTCGAGGAAGGCCCGGCGGATCACGGCGGTCACGGCCGAGTCGGGCGAGAGCGGGTTGATCCGGATCGCGCCGAGTTTCTCCGGATCGCCGACCGGTGGCACCTGGACGGCGCCGGCGTTCTCCTCGGCGCCGATGTAGTCGGCGAACCGGGGCCGTCCCGCGGGCACGGACGCGGAGAGGTAGACGATCCGGTCGATGAGCTCGGGTGCCTGCTCCGCGGCGGCCGACGCCGGGGAACCTCCGGCGCTGTGCGCGACCAGGACCACGTTGCGGTATCGCGTGCGGGCGGCGGCCAGCGCATCGAGCACGACATCCGTGGTGTCCTGCATCGTGACGTCGTGCAGCGCCGACTTCTCGCTGTCGAGACCGGGCTGGCCAGGCTGGAAGTACCCGGTCGGGACCGGGGCGTCGAGCCCGGCCCCCGGCAGGTCGACGGCGACGCCGGCCAGGCCGTGGCGTGCGAGGAAACGCTGCGTCGACGCCCAGTGCAGCGCGGAGTGCCAGGCGCCGTGCACCAGCAGGACGACGGTCTCGGACGAGGAGGGACGGTTCACGCGGACCCCTGGGAAGTCGTGGTCATTGACGTCACCAGGTCACACCACGGATCCCACGTCATCTACCGCGATATCTGACGAGCGCCTTCGTGATACTTCGGACGTATCATCGCTGCGTGGAAGCTCGTCATCTTCGCTATGCCCTGGCGCTCGCCGAGCATCAGCACTTCGGCCGCGCAGCCGCGTCGCTCGGCATCGCCCAGCCGCCGCTTTCGACCCAGATCGCCGCACTCGAACGGGAGGTCGGCGAGCGGCTGTTCGACCGCACGACGCGCGGCGTTTTCCCCACCGCGGCCGGAACGGCCTTCCTCGCCAGGGCGCGCAGCGCGCTCGCCGAGATGAGCCTTGCCCGGGTCGACGCTGGCCGGGCGGCGCGCGGGGAGACCGGGCGGCTGCGGATCGGGTTCATCGGATCCGCGCTGCTCGACCCGCTGCCGGGAGTGATCGGCCGCTTCCGCCGAGCCCATCCGGAGGTCCGGCTCACGATGCAGGAACTGGACAGTCCCGCCGCGTCGGCCGCCCTGCTCGCCGGCGAGCTGGACGTCGCGGTGGTGCGGGGCAGCCTTCGCGGCCGCGGTGCGGAGGATCTGGTCGTCGTGCCCATCGGCGCGGACCACCTGGTGGCCGCGGTCTCCACGGCGCATCCCTTCGCCGGGAGCCCGTCCGTCACCGTCGAACAACTGGCCCGGCAGCCGCTCGTGGTCAGCGCGGACGCGGCCGGTTCGTACCTGAGGTCGCTGTTCGAGGCGGATCCGACCGTACTCGACGGCGCCGCGAAAGCGCGCGACATCCACACGATCGCCGGACTCGCCGCATGCTCCGCCGGGGTCGGGCTCGGGCCTGACCGGATGCGGCTCGTCGCCCGCGACGACATCTGGTTCTGCGACGTGGAGCCCCGGTTCCGGTTGCCTGATCTGCGAATGTCGTTCCGGGCGACCGACTCCTCGCCGGTTCTCGCGGCATTTCTTTCGGTGGTAAGGCAGAACTGCCCCGACGTCGGCACCCGGCTCGACGAACTCCTCGCCCGGCACCCGGCTGCCGTCGAGCGGCGACCGCCGCTCGACGTGTCCTGACCGGTGCGTCCGACGCGCCGGCGAGCGCCACCGCTACGGCAACGAATCCGTTGACCCTCTCTGGAACGCCTTCGCCTTGGCCGCACCGTGTCCCAGGGCACGTACCTGGATCGACCGCAGCGGGTTGAGCAGCCGGATGCGCATGACCAGTGGAACTTCGTGGCGCGCCGGGAGACGCCCGCCCAGCGGCTGGACCGCGACTACGCGGAGATCCCGCGGGAGATGTCGGTGGCGCAGACCGGCGTGCGGTTGTTGCTCGCGTTCTTGCTGACGGTCGCTTTCACGCCGAGGTTCGCGACGCTGAGCGAGTTCGAACGGCGCGTGTACGTCGGCGCGCTGGTCCTCGGTGTTCGACGACGGCGTTCCGCGGTACCGGCGCGGGCGGGCTCTCTGCGCTGCTCGGCGGTCTTGGCTCGGTGGCTGCCCGCTGTCGGAGGTCAGGCGCTCTCGCGCGTTGACAAATGGAGGTGATCTCCATATTTTGAAAGTGGAGATGATCTCCAAATTGTGTCGGATCCCGCGAGGTGCAGTGTGAAGATTCTGATGTTCGGCCGTGGCGTGATCGCCACGGTCTACGGCTGGGCCCTGGAGCAGGCGGGACATGAGGTCGAGTTCTACGTCCGCCCCGGTCGCGCGGCGACGTACGGGGACGCGGTGGATCTCGATCTGCTCGACACGCGGCGGCGGGTGTGGGGGTGGCGCGTCGAGCGGCGATGGCCGGTGCGCTACCGCGAGACGCTGGGATCGGACCACGACTTCGACCTGATCGTGCTCAGCGTGCCGCATCACCGCCTCGCGGAGGCGACGGCCTTCCTGTCCTCGCGTGTCGGCCAGGCCACGGTGCTGGTCTTCGGCAACCTCTGGGCCGAGCCGTCGGCCGCGATCGGTGATCTCCCGCTCGATCGGGTCGCCTGGGGTTTTCCCCAGGCCGGTGGCGGTTTCGGCACGGACGGCGTGCTCCGGGGGATGTTGCTTCCGTCGGTCATCTTCGGCACCCTCGGCCAGCCGCCGACCGACCGGGAGCGGGCCGTGCGTGAGGCGTTTCGTGAGGCCGGGCTCCGGATCAAGGAGCAGCCTGACCTCCGTGGCTGGCTGTGGGTCCATTTTGTGTCGGATGCCGGCCTGTTCTCGCAGGGCCTGCGGCGGGGTTCCCTGGCCGATCTGGTCGGGGCGACGGGCGATCTGCGCGAGGCGCTGCTGACCGGCCGCGAACTGCTGCCGCTCCTCGAGGCACGCGGCATCGACCTGCGTCGTCACCGGGGCGGTGTGCTGTTGTTCCGGGTGCCCACCTGGCTGATGGCCCCCGCGCTCGCCTGGCTGACCGCGCATGTCCCGGCCCTGCGCGTGAGTATGCAGGCGCACTCCGACCCCGGTGCCGAGGAGCCGCGTGCGGTCTGCCGGGACACCCTCGCCGAAGCACGACGGCTCTGCATCTCGGTACCGCGACTGGAAGCGGCGGAGCCGAACTTCGCCCGTGCGGGGACGGGCCGAGCCTGAACCGCCGATCGACATCCACGGCGCGGGAAATTTCGGCGATGACGAGGAGCGGTACCGGACGGTCTAGCGGTCCGTGCCGGGGTAGGCGGCGGTCGCGCGGATCTCGACCAGGAGCCCCGGGCTGGCCAGACCGCTGACGCCGATCAGCGACCAGGCCGGGTAAGGGGGTTTGACCAGGCGCCGCTTGGCTTCGCTGAAGCCGGGCAGGTGCCGGTGGATGTCGACGTGGTAGCTGGTCACGTCGACGAGGGCGGACAGGTCGAGATCCTCCAGCCGGAGGATCTCCTCGATGCGCCCGATGGCGATTTCGGTCTGCTCTTCGATGGTGTCGGCGATGGTCCCGTCGGCGCGGCGGCCGATCGTGCCGGCGATGAACAGCAGCCCGTTCGCGCGGACCGCGGCGGAATAGCCGAAGCGCTCGAAGGCGCTCCTGGTTTCCCCGAAGACTTTGGAGCTCTCGGGGATCTCGACGGTGTGGATGGTCATGGGGTGCTTCACCTTTCCGTGGTGTGGTCCGAGATTCGCGGCCGGGCCGTCGGCGCCGGTGCGCGTCGTTCAGCCGCCCCAGCGGGAGTCGCGGCAGGCGTGCTCCAGCCGGGTCCGGCCGTAGGTCTCGCGTTCGCGGAGGAACTCGCCGGGAATCGTGTAGTGGGGCGCGTTCGCCGGGGCCTTCGCGGCCTGCGCGACGATCGCGTCGGTCAGCGAGCCGACCATGTCCAGCCGGGGATACGCGGCGTGCATGGCCTCGGCCTGCTCGTCGGTGATCGCGTCGAGGTGAGCGGATCCCAACGTGCCACCGAAGTCGAGGCCGACGCCTTCGCGGACGAGCGCACACAGCGTGCCGCGGCGTTCCGCGATGCCGGGGGAGGTGTGCAGGGCGATGGCCTGCCACACCTGGTCGGCGTCGGACGCGGGCACGCCGCGTTCGGTGAGGAATCCGGCGGCCCGGTCGGCGCCCTCGACCTCGAACCGCTGCCGGTGCGCGCCGTCGGACGCGAGGCCGAGGTCATGCATCGCGCACGCGGCGAACAGCAGGTCGTCCTCGTAGTCGCGGCCGGCGGCCAGACCGAGCCGCCCGGCCACCAGCCGGGCGAACAGGTAACTGCGGATGCTGTGGTTGAACACCGACGGCGTCTCCACCGGCCGGATGAGGTTCACGATGGCTTCGGCGAGCGGTGTGCCGGGCGGCGTGATCGGGTCGGCAGCCGTCTTGTGGGTAGGTCCGGTCATGTTTTCAGCGTGGCCGTAACTGCCCTGACCTGGCGATAGGCAATTTTGCCTCTTTTCGCTAGGATCTTGCCATGGCAGTGCATCGAGTCGCGGTACTGGCGCTGGACGGGGTCATCCCGCTCGACTTGGCGATCCCGGCGCAGATCTTCTCCGCGCGTCCGGAAACGCCCTACGAGATGACCCTGTGCGCGCTCGACGCGACCGTGGCCACCACCGCGGGGTTCTCCCTGACCGCCGACGCGGGCCTGGCACAGCTGTCCGCCGCCGACACCGTGATCGTCCCGGGGGCCGAGCCGATCCCCCGGCTGCCGGACGCCGTGCTCGGCGCGCTGGCCGAAGCCCGCGACCGGGGCAAACGGGTGGTGTCGATCTGCACCGGCGCCTTCGCGCTCGCCGCGGCGGGCGTGCTCGACGGTCTGCACGCCACCACGCACTGGCAGCACATCGACGAACTCGAACGGGACTTCCCCGAGGTGACGGTCGATCGCGACGTGCTCTACGTCGACGAAGGGGACGTGCTCACCTCGGCCGGGGTGTGCTGCGGCATCGACCTGTGCCTGCACATCGTGCGCCGCGACCTGGGCGCGGTGGTGGCCAACCGGATCGCACGCGGGCTGGTCGCCGCCCCGCACCGCGACGGCGGGCAGGCCCAGTACGTACCGGCGCCCGTCGCGGTGGCCGGAGACGCCTCGCTCTCCGCCACCCGCGGCTGGGCGCTGGAGCGGCTCGCCGAGCCACTCACCCTGCGCCTGCTCGCCCGCCACGCCGGCCTCTCCCAGCGCACCTTCATCCGCCGGTTCACCGAGGAAACCGGCACGACCCCGCTGCGGTGGCTGCTCAACGCCCGGCTGGGCCGGGCACGGGAACTGCTGGAGACCACCGGGCGCCCGGTGGACCGGGTGGCGCGCGACTGCGGGCTGGGCACGGCCGCCAACCTGCGCCTGCACTTCCGGCGCGCGCTCGACACCACGCCCACCGCCTACCGGCGTACCTTCCAGCGCGCGAGTGACCCGCGAGAACCGGAACCGGCCCGGTAGCCCGCGCCCTTGCCGTCGATGTCCTTTTTAGACGGTCAGCGGACGGCCAGGTGACCGTCTGTCCTCAGTGGACATTGACTTCCCTGGGGAGTGTCCGGCGGGTGCCGTGCGTGCACGGTGTCGACTGATCGTCCTAGTGGCGAAACTCTTTTGGGTGACGGGGACGGTGTTCGCCTGCGGCTATCGTCGTGCTGTGCCTGTTTCGGCGAGGTTCGGGGAGGGGATTTTCGTGACGACATCCGATTTTCTGGCCACCAAGATCGGTCACGGATTCGACCGGCTGGACGCGGACGGGGACGGGCGGCTCACCGAAAACGATCACGTGGTGGCGGGGCAGCGCATCGCCGCGTTCCTCGGCTACGCGCTGGGCGCGCCGGCCGAACGGAAGATCATCGACGCCTATCTGAAGATCTGGCGTGAGCTGCACCTGCCCTACGTTCCCGGCGGCGAGACGGCGATTACTCGCGAGCGGTTCGTGGAATCGACCCGGACCCTCGCCGACGACCCGGCCGCCGCCAGGGCCACCGTCGGCGCGCTGGCCGAGACGTTCGTTTCCCTCGTTGACTCCGACGGCGACGGCCGGATCAGCCCCGACGAATACCTGGTGTTCCTGCGGGGCCATGTTCCGGACCTGACCGAAAACGAGGCCGCGGAGGCGTTCGCGCACCTGGACCGCGACGGCGACCGGAGCCTGACCGCCGAGGAGTTCATCGACGCGATCATCGAGTTCTGGACGAGCGCGGACCCGGAGGCGCCGGGCAACTGGTGGATGGGGCGCCCGCCGACGGCCGGATGACGACGGCGGCGCCCGTGGGCAAGGGCCCGCCCCGCCGGGGAGGGGAGGAGCGGGGCAGGCACTGGGGAGACACGCGCCGGACGGGTCCGTGACGGGTGTCCGGGGCGGGTTCACCCGTTCGCCGCAGGACTACGACAGGCCGCGGAGCCGTGCCGTCGCGATCGTCGCCGCGCTGATGACGTTGGCGGCGGTCCGGGTCGACGAGGACGAGTTCAGGGTGCTGAGCGTCGCCTTGTCGAGCGCGTGGACGACGAACTCGTAGGTGTTGACCGTCGAGGGCGAGCACGGTCCCTGGTACCCGAACAGGCTGGCGCTCCCCCGGTAGTAGACCTGCCTGGCGCCCGCCGGGATCGACGGCTGGTAGGCGTGGTCGACGTTCTGGGGGAGCGAGGCCGTGGCGGCCGGGATGTCGTAGATGACCCAGTGGATGAGGTTGTTGTTGGACAGGTCGCGCATGACGATCGCGTAGCTCTTGGCCGCGGCGGGGGCGCCGGACCAGGCCAGCGGCGGGGACTCGTTCTTCTTGCCGGGGTCGCCGTCGCCGCTGCTGCTGCACTCGTGGACCTTGGGGATCAGGGCGCCGTCGGCGAACGCGGTGCTGGACAGGGTGAACGCGTTCCGGCTTGCCGGGGATCCCGGCGTGCCCGGCGAAGCGGCGGCGGGGGTCAGGCCGGTGGCACAGGTGACGAGCAGGGCGAGGAGCGCGATTCTCGTGCTTTTCACTGGAGGCTCCCGGATGGTGGTCTCTTTTGTCCTTCCGTGGGCAAAGTGTGCGCTGGAACCGGCGCGGGCGGTCCCGGTACCGGTGGTGAGTACCACGTTTCCCGTCAAGAGGGCCATACGCGGGGGCCGGCGGCCGCGGGCACGGGAATCCGGCATCGAGACCGGCCACCGCTCGAACAGCACCTCGACCGGCTCGGCGCCGAGCCGGTCCGCGCACCATCCCGGAAGCCAGTCCGGCAACTCGTCCACCAGCAGGGCACGACAGTGTCACGCGCCGGGCCTGTCGGTCGCCAGAAATGTCATGGCGAGGTGTCCGGAAAACGAGACTGCCGAAGGGTTCGCGCGTTGTTTTCCGGGACGAGGCCGGGCGTTGTCGTCCGGTTTCACGGGATGGGACGGGTGGACACGTCGAGTCGGGTATATCGACCGAAAAGTGGCCACGGGGCCAGGCTCGGCCACCTTCGCCTTGTGCGCTGCCGCACAGATTTACCTTCAGGGACAACGGAATTAACACATCCTGGGGTGGCCGTCCTGGTGGGACCAGTTGGTGGAAGCGGGTACCGGTACCTTTTCCGAAATGCTGTTGCCGACCCGGTCGAAAATGAAAAGCAGTCGGGCTCGTTGCGTCGACCGCGTGAATTCTCTCCTTGTCGTTGACAACTATCGTGCCGATTCCTAGCGTGGGGATCAGTCAGCTGGGCAACGTGGCCGAACCATTCTCGACGATCTTTTCCAAGGCAAGGTGGCCGTGATGGATCTCGCCATGTCCGTACGGGACCGGGAGAAGTTTCTCGCCGGTACCCACGTCGCCGTACTGGGGGTGACCGATCCCCGTGGCCGCAGCGCGCCGCTGCTCGTGCCGGTCTGGTACGGCTACGAGCCCGGCGGTCTGCTCACGGTGGAGATCGGGCGGGACACGGTCAAGGCGCGCCTGATCCGCGCCGCGGGCCGGTTCAGCCTGTGTGCGCAGGACGAATCCGCGCCCTACCGGTACGTCAGTGCCGAGGGGCCGGTGGTGTCCGTCGAGGACCCGGTGCCCGCCGAATTCCGCGCGTGGCTCGCCCACCGGTACCTCGACGAGGAGACGGCTTCGGCGTACCTGGCCGCCAACCGGAACCAGCTGACCGACGACGTCGCGGTGCGGATGCGCCCGCGACGCTGGCGTACCGCCGATTTCTCGGCGTTCGCCGAGGAGTTCGACGGGCGGGACTGACCATCCGCCCGCGCCCGGCCACCCATGCCCAGCCGCGCACTGGACGAGGAGAACCCGCTTATGTCTGTGGACACGGTGCCCCGCACCGCGGAATGGGGGAACAGGGTATCGGCCCCGTACCCGCGGAACCGGTGCCTGCAAGAGGTTTTCGACGATCAGGCCGCCCTCCGGCCCCGCGCGACCGCGGCCGTGCACGCCGGGCGGAGCCTCACCTACGGCGACATCGCCCGGCGCTCCGACGCCGTGGCGGCCCGCCTGCTCGACCTCGGCGTCCGGCCCGGCGACACCGTCGGCGTGCTCGGTTCCCGCTCGCTGGAGGCGCTGGTGGCCTTCCTCGGGGTGCTGAAGGCGGGGGCCGCGTATGTACCGCTGGACGACGGTGCGCCACCGAGACGTCTGCAGGCCATGGCCGAGGAGGCCGGACTGCACACCGTGCTCACCCTGCCCGGCGCGGTCTGCCGGATCCGCCGGATCCGCGCGCGCGTCGAGTTCGCCGCCGTCCCGGACGCGGCCCCCGCCGGGTTCCGCCGGATCGCGACGGCGGCCACGGAGTGCGCCTACGTCATGTTCACCTCGGGCAGCACCGGACGGCCGAAGCCGGTGGCGATCCCGCATCGCGGCGTCCTCCGCCTGGCGTTCTCCGATCTGGTCACCCAGCGCCCGCGACGCGGTGAACGCGTGCTGCACGCCTACGGGCTCTCCTCGGACGCCTCCACCATCGAAATCTGGTCGGCGCTGCTCGCCGGTGCCTGCCTGGTGATCGTCGACCGGGCGGAGCTGCTTTCCCCGGTCGAGCTGGAGGCCCGGCTCGTGGCGGAGCGGGTTTCGATCGCCTACCTGACCACCGGGATCTTCCACCACATCGCCCGCACCCGCCCCGCGGCGCTGCGTACCCTGCGATTCGCCTCGGCGGGCGGCGAGGCGATGGACCCGGAACTGACCAGGGCGGTGCTGACGGCCTGCCCGGACACCACGGTGGTCAACTTCTACGGCCCCACCGAGAACAGCGTGGTCTCCACCGCGCATCTGGTGTGGGACCTGCCGCCCCAGGCGAGGACGGTGCCGATCGGGCGACCGCTGGAGAACTCCAGCGCGCACCTGGTGCGTGCCGACGGCGCCCCGGCCGGGGTCGGCGAGGAGGGCGACCTCCTCGTCGGCGGTGACGGGCTCGCCCTCGGCTACCCCGGCGACCCGGCGCTGACCGGACGGCGGTTCGTCACCACCGAGCACGGCGAACGCCGGTACCGCACCGGGGACCGCGCGGTCTGGCTGCCCACCGGGCAACTGGAGTACCGGGCGCGTGCGGACCGGCAGATCAAGCTGCGCGGCCACCGCGTGGAACTGGACGAGGTCGAGGCGCGGCTGCGTGCCGACCGGCACGTCGGCGAGGCGGTGGCCGACCTCGACCGGGGCGTGCTCACCGGTTACCTCGTCCCCGCCGAGCCGGGCCGGGCGATCCCTCTCGACCGCGTCCGCCGTGAGCTGGCTTCGTGGCTGCCCGCCGCGGTGGTGCCCGCCCGGCTGATCTCCGTGGACACCTTCCCCGTCACGGAGGCAGGCAAGATCGACCGCCGGGCGCTGCGCGCGCTGTCCGCGCCCGAACCCGCCGCCACGACCGGTACCGGCAGTGCCCTGACGGACGTGCTGGCCGGCATCTGGCACACGGTGCTGCGCGTCCGTCCCGCTCCCGACGACGACTTCTACGATCTCGGCGGGGATTCCCTGCTCGCCGCGGAAACGGTCACCCGCAGCGTCACCACGCTGGCGATCGACGCCCGGCACAGCAGCGCGCTGATCCGCGGCCTGCTGCGCGCGCCCACTCTGCGAGGATTCGCGGACGTGGTCGCCGAGGTCCATACCGGCGGCGCCGATTCGTCCACTGTGGACTTCGAGGCGGAGGGACGGCTGGGGTTTCCCGTGCCCGCCGCGCGCGGCCCCGAACCCCGATGGCGGGATCCCCGTGAGGTGCTGGTCACCGGCGCCTCCGGGTTCGTCGGCGCGTTCCTGCTCGACCGGCTGCTGCGCACCACCACCGCGCGGGTGCACTGCCCGGTCCGCGCGCGCGACCGGGCGGCCGCGCGTGGCCGCGTGCTCGGCGCGCTCGCCCGTTTCGGGCTCACCCCGCCGGACACCGGCAGGCTCGTCTGTTTCCCCGCCGATCTGGCCAGTCCCGGTCTCGGCCTGGCACCCGGGCACGCCACGGAACTGTCGGACGTGCTCGACCTCGTCTTCCACGCGGCCGCGCAGGTGAACTTCCTCTACCCCTACGAAGCGCTGCGCGCGGTCAACGTCGACGGCACCCGGGAGGTGGTGGGCCTTGCCGCGCCGAGACGGGTCCCCGTGCACTTCCTGTCCACCATCGCCGTGCTCGCGGGATTCGGCACCGCGGGCGTCCGCCACGTCGCCGAGGACCGGCCGCTCGCGCACGCCGACCGGTTGACCATGGGCTACGCGGAAAGCAAGTGGGTGGCCGAAAAGCTGCTCCAGGAGGCGGCCGCGCACGGTGTCCCGGTCGCGATCCACCGGCCCTACGAGGTCACCGGGGACCGGCGGACCGGCGCCTGCAACACCGAGACCGCGATCTGCTCGCTCTTCCGCACCGTCGCCGAAACCGGTCTCGCACCGGACATTCCGCTGCCCATGGACTTCGTGCCGGTCGACTACCTCGCGGCGGCCGTCGTGCACCTCGCCACCCGCCACCCGGCCACCGGCCGCGCCTACCACCTGACCAACCCCCGTCCGGCACGCCTGGCCGACATGCTCGACCGGATGCGGGCGGCCGGGCACCGGATCACCGAGCTGCCCTACCACCGGTGGGTCGGCGAACTGCTCCGGCACGTCGCGGAGAATCCGACGAGCGCGACCGCGCCGTTCGTCTCGCTGTGCGTCGACCGCGGCAACAAGGCCGACCTGACGGTCAAGGAAATGTACTTCGAGGGCACCTTCCCGGCACTGGACCGCGCCAACGCCGAACGGGACCTGGCGGGCAGCGGCCTGGTCTGCCCGCCGGTGGACACCGCGCTGCTGGACCGGTACCTGGAGTACTTCCACCGCACCGGCTACCTCGACCGCCCGGACCGGAAGGGGGAGCGGTCGTGACCACGCGGCAGGCCTGGTCGCTGACCGATCTGTACGGATACGCCTACCACCGGGCCGAACAGGCGGGGCCGCGCCCCGGGGCGGTCCGGATGATCTACCAGGACGCCGGCGGCGACGGGTTCGCCGAGGACGTGGCGAACTACTTCGCCCCGCCGGAACGGTGGTGGCACACCGACGTCCTCGCCTGCGAACTCGCGCGGGGCAGGGTGCTCGACGTCGGCTGCGGCGCGGGACGGCACGCGGTCCAGGTCGCCAAGGCGGGGCACGAAGTCGTCGGACTCGAACCGTCGTGGGACGCGGTCGGGGTGGCACGGCGGCGCGGGGTGGACGCCCGGTGCGGCCGTCTCCCGGCGTTGCCGCCGGATCTCGGCCGGTTCGACACGTTCCTGCTGGCCGGAGGCGGGTTGCACCTGCTGCGGATCGCGGACGAGCACGGCAGCACGCTGGACCGGTTCACCGAGGCGGCCGAGCCGGGGGCCCGCGTCGTCGGCACCATGATGTCGACCGAGGCGGGGGAAAGCGCGCGGCCGTACCGGATGCGCGTGCAGCACGAGGGAACGCTGACCGGGTGGAGCGAGTGGAGCGGGACGAACGTCGGGCTGCCCGCCGCCGAACTGCCCGCGGTGCTGGAGGGGACCGGCTGGACCGTCGATCAGGTCCGGCACCACGAGGAGACCGCGCGCGTCCACCCGCTGACACCGCGGCAGTTCGAGGCGATGGACCGCGGCCTGCCGTGGGATCCCCCGGCGGACGCCGCGTGCTCCCTGACCGCGCCCAGCTATCTGGCCGTGCTCCGGCTGACCACCGGCTGACCCGCACCGAGAGGGAGGACGAACGTCGTGGAGAACATCCCGCCGATCATCGATTTCCCCGTCCCGCCACCGGGAACGATGGGGCCGCCCGCCGAGTTCGCCGCGCTGCGGGCGCACTGCCCGGTGGCGAGGGTGCGGATGGATCTGGGCGCGACCGCCTGGTACGTCACGCGGTACCAGGACGTCCGCGAGCTCGTCGCGGACCCGCGGCTGATCCGGCCGACCATCAACGACTGGCCGGACCGTTCGGCCGGCGCGGAACCGGGCCTGATCACCATGGCGGAGCTGGACGGGCCGCGGCACACCGCCCTGCGCCGGGCGGTGGCCGAGGCCTTCGGCGCGGGGGCGATCCGGGGCCGGGTGCCGCGCATCCGGGGGATCGCCGACGACCTCCTGGCGCGCCTGCGCGGCGACGGTGAACCCGGCGGCGATCTCGTCGCCGGGTTCACCGATCCCTTCCCGCTGCTGGTGTTGTGCGACCTCGTCGGTATCCCGCCCGAGGAGCGCGACCGGTTCCTGCCCGTGATCGAGGAAGGGCTGAGCACGATGGTGACCCCGGCGGAGGCGGACCGGACGGCCGATCTCCTCCGCGACTACCTCGCCGGGCTGATCGCGCGCAAACGGCGTGAACCGGGCCGGGACGTCCTGAGTCACCTGATCGGCGAATGGCAGGCGGGCCGATTGTCCTATGAGGACCTCGTGGTCTTCGGACTTTCCATGCTGACCGTCGGTTTCGGGACCAGTGCCATGTTCCTGGCGAACTCGGTGTACGCGCTGCTGACCACGCCCGGCAAGTACGCCAGGCTGCGCGACGACCGTGACCTGCTGCCCACCGCCGTCGAAGAGCTGCTGCGTTTCGTCCCGCTGATGAACAACTTCGTCATCCTGGTCGCCACCGAGGACATCTCGCTGCACGGCCACACCATCGCCAAGGACGACGCGGTACTGCCGGTGCTGGCCGCCGCCAACCGCGACGAGACCGTGTTCACCACCTCCGACGGGCTCGATCTGGGCCGCCCGGTCAACCCGCACCTCGCCTTCGGCAGGGGCCCGCACAACTGCCTCGGCGCGCACCTGGCGCGGGCCCAACTGACCGTCGGGCTCGGCGCGTTGCTCGACGCGTTCCCCAGTCTGTCCCTTGTGGACGGTCAGGAACCGCGATGGGACGACGAGGCCCCGAACCGCACGCCGCTCACGCTGCCGGTCGGGTGGTGACCGGGATGGACACGGAACCTCCCCCGGTCATCGACCTGCCGCTGGCCCCGCCGGGCCGCCTCGGGCCACCGGGCGAATACCCCCGGCTGCGCCGGGAATGCCCGGTCGCCAGGGTGCGGATGCCACCGGAGATGGGGGAGGTGACCGCCTGGTACGTCACCGGCTACGAGGAGGTCAAGCAGGTGATCGCCGACCGGCGGCTCGTCCGGCCCAGCATCACCGCGTGGCCCGCTCCGACCGAACCGGGGGAGGGGCCGGGCCTGATCACCGTCATGGAGCTGGACGGGCCGTCGCACCTGGCCGTGCGCCGCGCGCTCACCGACGCGTTCGGCGCCGGGACGATCCGGCGCTACACACCGAGGATGCGCCGGCTCGCCGACGGCCTGCTGGACTCCTTCGCCGAGGGCGGGCCGCCGGGTGATCTGGTGGCCGGGTTCGCAGAACCCTTCCCACTGCTGGTGATGTGCGATCTCGTCGGGATCCCGTACGCGGAACGGGAGTACTTCCTGCCGCTGGCCGACGCCGCGCTCGGCGCCCTCAAGACGTTGGCGGAAGGTCGCCGGAGCACGAGCCGGCTGCGTGCCTTCGTCACCACGCTGATCGAGCGGAAACGCCGTGAGCCCGCCGCCGACGTCCTCACCCACCTCGTCCGGGAGTGCGACAGCGGCGCGCTCACCGAGGAGACCGTGGTCAGCTTCGGGCTCTCGATGCTGGTCGCCGGGTATCGGACGACGACCATGTTCCTGGCGGGCGCGGTGTTCACCCTGCTCACCGAACCCGGCCAGTACGCGCGACTGCGTGACGACCGCGATCTGCTGCCGACCGCCGTCGAGGAACTGCTGCGCTACCTCCCGGTGATGAACGGCGTCGTGGTGCTGCTCGCCACCGAGGACATCGTGCTGCGCGGGCACACGATCCGCGCGGGCGAGGCCGTGCTGCCGGTGCTCGCCGCGGCGAACCGCGACGAACGGGTGTTCCCCGATCCCGACCGGCTGGACCTCGCCCGCGCGGTCAACCCGCACACCATGTTCGGCCGGGGCGCGCACAACTGTTTCGGCGCGCATCTGGCGCGGGCCGAGCTGGCCGTCGCCCTCGGCGCCGTGCTGGACCGCTTCCCCGCCCTGTGCCTGCGCGAGGACAACCCGCCGTCCTGGGACGACGAGTCACCCGCGAAGTCCCCGCTCACCCTGCCCGTCGGATGGTGACCACGCCGGGTCGCGCACACCGCGCGGCGTCAGACGGCTTCCAGTACGAAGAACAGGAAGCTCAGGAACGCTTTCCTGCCCGCGAGTTCCTCGGCGAACAGCTCGTGCGCCTCGGGCGCCGGGGGCGGTTCGCTGATGACGGCTGTGTGAAAGCCTGCCGCGGTGAAGGCGTCGGTCATCGCGTGCAGTGGCCGATGCCAGTTCCTGAGCACGCCCTTCTGCCCGTTGAAGGTGCACTCGTCGGACCATTCGTAAACCGAGAAATAGTCGGCCCGGGGATCGATGAGCTTGGGGAGGAAGGGGTGGTTGACGGACATGATCAGCCGCCCGCCCGGTTTGAGCACCCGGTGCAGCTCGGCGAGCGGTGCCGTCCAGTCCTCCAGGTAGTGCAGCACCAGCGACGCGACGACGTCGTCGAACGCGTTGTCGGGATACGGCAACGGTTCGGCCAGATCCGCGACCCGAAGATCCGCGTCGTCACCGAGCCGCCGCCGGGCCAGCTCCACCATCTTCGCGCTGCCGTCGAAGCCGGTCATGACGGCGCCGCGTTCGCGCAGCGCCGCCGACAGCGGGCCGGAGCCGCACCCCGCGTCGAGGATCCGCCGCCCGGCCACGTCCCCGGCGAGGTTCAGCATCGCCGGACGTTCGTAGTAGGCGTTGTTGAGATTGGTCTCGTTCTCGGCCGAATACGCCTCACCGAAACTGTCGTAATCGTTGGCCTTATCGGGTTCGACAGACATGCGCCCCATGCTGGCACAAGTGCCCAGTCGCGCGCCGGAGCCGAAGTGACACCTGCGGACTTGCCCCGAGGCACCCCGGATGGCGAACTTGCTGGCAAGTCTGCGCAGTCATGACGTACACCTCGGTCGTCGACGTTCTCCTGCTGCTGGTTCGCGACGGCACGGTGTTGCTGGCGCAGCGGGAAGGGACCGGGTACGCCGATGGGCTGTGGAACCTTCCCTCCGGAAAGCTTGAGGCGGGCGAAGACCTTGTCGCGGCGATGATCCGCGAGGCTCGCGAGGAGATCGGCCTCGAACTGACCCGCGATTCGCTGCGGATGGTCAACGCCGTGCACAACCTCAACCCCCACGGCCGGGCCCGCGTCGGATTCACCTTCACCGCGGACGCGTGGGCCGGGGAGCCGTACAACGCCGAGCCGCACAAGTGCGCGAAGATCGCCTGGTACCCGCTCGACGCGTTGCCGGAGGCCACCGTTCCCTACACCGCGGCCTGCGTCGACCTCTACCGACGCGGCGAGCCTTTCGGCCTCAACGGCTGGCCGATCCAGTCTTAGTCCACTGTGGACTGGTGACTGAAGCGGCCCGATGTGTGCGGGGACGGCCGGTTTTCCGGCGAGACCGGGCGCGACGACCGGGTCAGCCCCGGCGTGCGCGGGGACGACCCATCACGCCCCAGCACGAACCGATTCCCCCACGGACCAGCCCCGCGTGTGCGGGGACGACGAGGCGGGTGATCTGGCTGGCGCCGTAACCGCGGGACCAGCCCCGCGTGTGCGGGGACGACACTTGCTGACCTGGACGTTTACCGCTCGTAACGGCGTTTTCTGTTCACTTTCGTCGGTGGCCTTCTGCCGCGCTGGCTGGTGAATCTACCGTCAGCAGCCGCGTTCACCGCTGACGGCCGTCGTCAGCGTTCGGTGCGGGCGTGGTCAGCGGGACCCCGGAGAGTCGTTCCCACAAGATCCACCACCGAAAACGGGAGACTCCCATGACGAACCTCGACGGCAAGATCGCGCTGGTCACCGGCGGTAGCAAGGGCATTGGCCGGGCCATCGCGGCGCGGCTGGCTCGCGACGGCGCGCTGGTCGCGGTCCACTACGGCCACGACGAAACCGCCGCGAAGGAGACGGTCGCCTCGATCGAGCGGGCCGGTGGGCGGGCGTTCGCCGTGTCCGCCGCGCTCGGCGTCGACGGCGATGTGGCCAAGCTGTTCACCGCGCTGGAGGCGGAGCTACGCGAACGGACCGGCGACTTCCACCTCGACATCGTCGTCAACAACGCCGCGACCGGCGCGGGCTCGATCTCCGCCACGACGCCGGAGGAGTTCGACAAGGTGTTCGCGGTCAACGTGAAGGCGCCGTTCTTCATCGTCCAAAAGGCGCTGTCCGTGCTGCGGGACGGCGGTCGCGTCGTCAACATCTCCTCGGCGGACACCCGGATCGCGCTGCCCTTCGAGCTGGCCTACAGCATGACGAAGGGCGCGCTCGACGTGTTCGGCCGGAGCCTCGCCCAGGAACTCGGCGGGCGGGCGATCACCGTGAACACCGTCGCGCCCGGTCCGACGCCGACCGAGCGCACCGCGCACCTGTTCGCCGACGAGCGGATCCGGGCCGGGATGGCGGGCGCGTCGGCGCTCGGCCGGACCGCGGAGCCCGAGGACGTCGCCGACATCGTGGGCTTCCTCGCCTCGGACGACGCGCGCTGGGTGACCGGTCAGGTGATCGACGCGACCGGCGGCATGTTCCTCGGGCCGCAGGCCGGTTAGCCCTGCCGGGCGGGGCGGAGGGTGATGTCGCCGATCTCGACGTCGTCGGGCTGCTCGATGGCGAACGCGATGGCGCGCGCGACGGCGTCGGGGCTGATGCCGAGCGCCGCCATCGCCTGCTGGGCCTCGGCCCGCTGCCCGGGGTCGTCGAGATGGTCGACGAGTTCCGTGTGGACGTATCCGGGCGAGATGGAGGTCGTGCGCAGCGTGCCGTCGGTGGACTCCTGCCGCAACGCTTCCAGCAGCGTGCGCACGGCGTTCTTGGTGCCCGCGTAGACGGCCTGCGTCGGCACGATCCTGAGTCCCGCCGTCGAGATCGTGGTGACGAAATGGCCGCGGCCCTGGCGGCGGAACACCGGCAGCGCGGCGGCGATGCCGTGCAGGACACCGCGCAGGTTGACGTCGATCATCGCGTTCCAGTCATCGACGTCGAGGGCCGCCATGGGGGCGATCCGCGCGACCCCGGCGTTGCCGACGAGGACATCGAGGCGGCCGAACCGGTCGACCGCCAGCGCCACCAGCGCTTCGAGGTCGGCGCGCCGGGTGACGTCGACCGCCAGCATCTCCGCACGGCCGCCCTCGGCCCTGATCCGCGCCACCAGTGACTCGAGCCGGTCGGTGCGCCGGGCGCCCAGCACGACGGACGCGCCGCGGGTGGCCAGCTCCCACGCGGTCGCCGCGCCGATTCCGCTGCTGGCTCCGGTGATGGCGACGACCTTGGTGTCCAATGTGCTCATCGAGATGCCTCCCGGCCTAAACTGACAACTGTCCGGTTACCGGTTCGAGCGTACCGGACAGTTGTCCGCTTAGCTGTGAGGAGTGCTGGTGACGGGTCGTGAGCGCAGGTCGGACGCGGCCGCCAACCGGGATCGGATCGTCGAGGCCGCGCGGGCCGAGCTGAGCAGGTCCAACGGCGCGATCGCCGAGCTGAAGCTGCACGGGATCGCCAAGTCGGCCGGCGTCGGGCAGGGCACCCTCTACCGGCACTTCCCGACCCGCGAGCACCTGCTGGCCGAGGTGTACCGGCACGAGCTGACCCAGCTCGTCGACGCCGTGGCCCCGCTGCTGGCCGAGCATCCGCCGCTGCGGGCACTGAACCGCTGGCTGGCGAGGGTGGTCGAGTACGCGCGGGTCAAACGCGGTGTCATGGCGGCGATCGAGGCGTCGGCGTGGCAGGACCTCTACCTGGATCAACATCACCGGCTGGACGAAGCGCTCGGCGCGTTGCTCGATGCGGGAAAGGCCGCTGGTGAAGTGCGCGACGGTGTCGACGCCACTGACGTCATCCTGCTGCTGGGGGCGCTGTCGCGGGTGCCGGAATCGGAATGGGACGCGCGGGCGGGGACGATCGTGACCGTCATCGTCGACGGTCTCCGCGTCCGGTGAGGACAGTTTATTTGTCCACTGTGGACGGTTCTCAGCTCGGCGTCCCCGGCATGTCGTGGGTCGAGCAGTGGATCCCGCCGCCACCGGCGGCGATGGCGTCGATCCGCACCGGCACGACCTTGCGGCCGGGGAAGTGCTCGCCCAGGATCTGCTGGGCCCGGTCGTCCGCCGTCGCGTCGCCGAACCGCGGCAGGAAGACGGCTCCGTTGGCGACGTAGAAGTTGGCGTACGAGGACACGAAATCCTTGCCCCTGCCGGTGATGCGATCCGGATCGGGCTGGGGCAGGTCGATGACCTCGAGCCTGCGCCCGGCGGCGTCGGTGGCCTCGGCGAGAACACCTCGGGCCTGCTCGGAAGAGCGTGACCAGACGTCCGCCGGGGCGTCGGGGAAGGCCTTGTCCAGCAGCACGACCCCGGGCGCGACGTAGCGCACCAGGCAGTCGACGTGCGCGTCGGTGATGTCCTGCCCCCTGACCCCGGCCAGCCAGACGACCTTGGTGACGCCCAGGGTCTGTTTGAGTTCCTCCTCGACCTGTTGACGGCTCTTACCGGGATTGCGGTTGTCGTTGACCAGGGAGCTTTCGGTGACCAGCAGGGTGCCCTGGCCGTCGGTCTCCAGCGAGCCACCTTCGGCGACCAGCGGCGCCACGGCGCGCGGGACCTGGTACTTCTCCAGCACGGTACGGGCCACCCTGGCGTCGCGGGTGTGCTGCTGTTTGTTGCCCCAGCCGTTGAAGTTGAAGTCGATCCCGGTGAGTTTCCTGGAGACCTGGACGAAGGCCGGGTTCGTGTCACGGGCCCACAGGTCGTCCACGGCGATGGGGACCACCTCGACAGCGCTCCCCACGGCGCTCCGCGCGGCGTCCTGGTTTTCGGGGCGCGTCAGGAGGACGACCTTCTCGTGGTCGGCGATGGCGCGGGCCAGCCGGGCGATGTCCGCCTGCACCTCGGGCAGGGTGTCCTGCCAGATGCCGTTCGACGCGGGCCACGCCATGAGGGTGCGGGCGTGGGGTTCCCATTCGGCGCCGAAGACTCGTCCGGCCGTGGTCGCGGCGGTGTTGTTCGCGACCGGCCCCGGTGCTGTCCCGGCGGGCGCCGCGGTGTCGCCGCCGGGGGAGGTGGTGCCGCATCCGGCCACTGCGGCGGCGCCGAGCCCGAGTGCCGTGGCCAAGGCACTACGGCGGGAGAGGGGGTGGTGCATCGAGGACTCCTGGTGCTCAGTGCGGGTCATCACCCGCGGCGAGCATCAGGCCACCACAGGTCGAGCTTGCTCCATCCGGAGTAAGCCTATACGGCATCCTGTCACTGACTGAATTTTCAGTCAAATCAATAGGCGCAGCTCACCTGGTGTGTCGGCTCGTCTCGTGACTCAGGCGCCGAGTTCGGCCACGATCGCCCCGCGCAGCAGCGCGTGAGCCCGTGCCAGGCCGAGCGTCCCGGACAGCCAGCGCTCGGAGAGGCCTTCGACCAGTGCGGTCAGGCGTTCGGCGACGTCGTCGGGATCGGCGTCGGTACGTGCCTGACCGGCTTGCTGTGCGGCCTCGATCCACTCGGCGATCTCGCGCACCCAGCCGCTGGTGGCGCCCTCCAGTCGATCCCGGAGCTCGACTTCGAAGACGGCGCTGGCGCGCAACTCACCCCAGGCGGTGCTGTTCTCGCGGACCTCTTCGTCGTCCTGCAACTCCAGCAGCAGGCTCTGCTCCAGCATGGCACGCGGATTCCCGGCGGCGTCCGAGCCGGTGGGCAGCGCCCGCGCCGTGTGCTGACCGGCCCGATCGTTGATGTAGTCCAGCGTGGCCCGCAGCAACCCGGCACGGTCCTTGAAGTGGTAGTAGAGCAGCCCAGTGGAGACGCCGGCCTTGGTCGCGATGTCCTCCACGCGCAGCCCTCTGACGCCGCTCTGGGCGATCGTGCCGACCGCCGCCTGGAGGATCTGGTCTCGTTTGCCGGCCACGACGTCGCACTTTACCTCCCCGGCGGGCCTCGATTTCGCTCTCGTCGTCGACCTCACCGGTCGGGCACGGAGCGGTGCAGGATGTTGCGTCCGGGTCTGCGCAGCGGGTCCACGTAGTCCGGCGGGAGGAACTCCGGGAGCCCGTCCTCGGCGATGCGGATCGACCGGTCGGTGTGCTGGATCAGCCGATGATGCGCGGAACAGGGAAGGCGCGGCTGCAGCGGCTGACCAAGCTCGGTGTCTTGGCGCCACAAGGCTTCCAGTCGCGTACGCACCTCATCGGCGAGTTCGCAACCGGATCGCCGCCGCAACTGCTGTGGTGGCGGCTCCTGGACAGACAGGTTCCTGGGCACGCCTCCAGTTTACGCGAGTTGTCGCACGTATGTTCGACATAATTGGGTGAATTAATTGCTGGGACTTTTGGGACTCGGCGTTGCTGTGGTCCTTGTGAGTGCGATCGCATACTGGCTGTCGCCGGAGAACTGTTGTGGCGTAGAGGTTTCTCCGGACTGACTCAGATCCTTCGGCGGGCCGGTCATGTCCGCGATCCGGTGGCGGGACAGGCCTGCGGGGGTGTGGCGGGACCTCGTGGTGGCTCCCCGCTGACGGTCACGGGGAACCACCGAAAGGCCTGGCAGCGGAGTCGCGCTGGATAGCGGACCTGCCGCTATTCGGTCCGGGTCAGGTCCATGGTCCAGTTGGTGCGCCAGGTGACTCCGTCGTCATAGGAGAAAGCCTGCTCCCACCGGGCGGTGTCGGTGGTGGCGTTGGTCCATTCGAATCGCACTTTCACGGCGTGGCCGCCCAGGACGTCGTCGCAGAAGAACCGGCCACGGCCGTCGCTGAACGCCCCTTCCATGGGCGGGTCGAGGCGCCCGGGCCTGGTGCTGGCGGCCCACCAGATCCGCCAGATCCCGGCCTCGGGGTCGAACTGGCGGAGCGTGAAGCCTTCGAAGGTGTCGGTCCGGATCCGGTCGATATGGCCGAGGCCGCCCAGGATCGGCTCGGCCGCGGCGGTGGCGTCGAACTCGATCCACTCCGTACAGGCCGGGTCGGTGACGTCCGCCAGCTTGCGGTTGCGGACCTGCCAGCGGCCGAAGATGAAGTCGAAATCGGAGCGCCCGTCGACGGGCACGGTGGAAGTCATGGTCGGGCTCCTCGGGTTGCCGGTCGCCGACGATCGCTCGTGGGCGACGTACAGGTGGGTGGCACACGGTACGACCCCGCACCGACAGTTTCGGCCGACCAAGGAAGATCTCGATCACGAGCCCGTGACGGAACGCGATATGTCCACCACTGGCAGTCCGGCGAGAGGCTCAGGGCGCTGTCGCGAACCTCAGGCGTTGCTCAGCACCTGCCGTTGCCGTCCGAGGCCGTCGATTTCGAGTTCCATCGTGTCACCGGCGCGCAGATACGGGAAACGGCCGGACAGTGCGACGCCCTCGGGGGTGCCGGTGTTGATCACGTCGCCGGGGTCGAGCGCGGTCACCTGGCTCAGGTGGTGGATCAGCGTGGCGACGTCGAAGATCATGTCCTTCGTGCTCGAATCCTGCCGCGCCGAACCGTTCACCCGCGAGCGGAGCCGCAACGCCTGCGGATCGGGCACCTCGTCGGCGGTGACCAGCCATGGGCCGAGCGGGTTGAACGTTTCGCAGCTCTTGCCCTTCGACCACTGGCCACCGCTGATCTCCAGCTGGAACGCGCGTTCCGACACGTCGTTGCTGACCGCGTAGCCCGCCACGTGGGAAAGCGCTTCCTTGGGCGAGGAAAGGTAACGCGCGCGTTTGCCGATGACGACGGCGAGCTCGACCTCCCAGTCGGTTTTCGCCGAACCCGGCGGGATCAGTACCGCGTCGTCCGGCCCGACGACGGTGTTCGGGGCCTTGTAGAACACCACGGGCCACTCCGGCGGCTCGGCACCGCTTTCCGCGGCGTGCGCGGCGTAGTTCATGCCGGCGCACAGCACCACGCCGGGGCGGGCGATCGGCGGGCCGATCCGCTCGCCGGTCGCGTCGAACTCCGGGAGAGCGCCGATCGCCCGCCGGAGCCGGGAAAGGCCGTCCGTGGCGAAGAACCTCGCGTCGTAGTCCGGCGTCACGCTGGACGCGTCGAGGTGGCGGCCGTCTTCGAGCAGTACGGCTGGTCGTTCGGCGCCGGGGGCGCCGATTCGCAGGAGTTTCATGGCTACTTTCCTTATGTTCGAGTGATTGTGGGGACGGGCAGGCCCGGTGTCCGTACCGGCAGGGCGAACACCGCGCCGGAAGACTCCCCGTCACCGGCGGCGCTGGTCACGTACAACGTGTCCAGTCGTTCGCCGCCGAAAGCGCAGCTGCTCACTCGCTGGGCGGGCAGCGTCACCACCTCGCGCACGGTCCCGTCGGGTCCGAGCCGCCGCAGGCATCCGGCGCCCCAGAAGGCGACCCACAGATCGCCCGCCAGGTCGATCGCGAGGCCGTCGGGCATCCCGTCCCGCGCGGTGCCCTGCCAGACGAAATCGCGGAAGCTCGGCTCGCCACCTGAGACATCGTGGGCGGCTACCGTGTATCGCAGGCTGTCCACGGTATACAGTGTGCGACCGTCCGGGCTCCAGGCGATGCCGTTGGCGAAGTCCAGCCCGGTGATCATCGGGCGTACGCCGGTGTGATCGACCCGGTAGATCGTGCTGCTGCCCGGTGTTTCCCCGTCGTCGACGCAGCCGACCCACAGGCCGCCCGCCGGATCCACGCCGACGTCGTTGAGCCGCCGGGCCGGGTTTTCCCGTTCGATACTCGCGAAGAAGCGCAGCTCGCGGGTCTCCGGATCGAGATGCGCCACGCCACCGCGCACCGCCGCGACAAGCGAGCCGTGGTCGGTCAGCGCCACCGCCGAAAGGAAGGGGCGCACGAACAGCCGGGTGTGCGTGCCGTCCGAGGGCCGATGGGTGTGCAGGAAGCCGTTCGGGATGTCGACCCAGTGCAGCGTCCCGGTCCGCGGGTTCCACAGTGGACACTCACCGAGCTCCGCGCGGGCGTCGGTGACCACCTCGTAGCGGCTCATCCCATCCTCGCGAGATCCTGTGGTCCCACCGCGTGCATGAGCGGTTCGCCCGCCACGTGCCGGGCGATCTCGTCGGCGACGATGTCTCCCTGGCGGACACGCCCCTCGACGGTCCCCGCCGCCTGGTGCGGCGTGAGCAGCACGTTCGGCAGCGAACGCAGCGGGTGGGCGACCGGCAGCGGCTCGGCGTCGTAGACGTCCAGCGCCGCGTCGATCCGGCCGGTGCGCAGTTCGGTCAGCAGCGCCGCCTCGTCGACGAGCCAGGACCGCGCGGTGTTGACCAGCCCGGCGCCGTCCGGCAGGCGCGCGAGCTCCCGCGCCCCGATCAGGTGCCGGGTCCCGGGCAGGCTCGGCGCGTGCAGGGCGACGATCCGGCTGCCCGCCAGCAGCGTGTCGAGATCGGTACTGGTCACGCCGAGCCGGGCGGCCTCTTCGTCGTCGAGAAACGGGTCGTACACCGCGACTTCGGCGCCGAGCAACCGGACCAGCTCGAGGTACGCCCGGCCGGTCCGTGACGCGCCGACGACGCCGATCGGCGTGCCCGCGATCTCGTGCCGTGGCGGGGCCTGCTCGGCCTCGGCCCACGGCACGGCGGAACGCAGGGCGTGGTCGTAGCGGTGCACGCGGTGCAGCAGGGCGAGGGTGAACGCCAGCGCCACCTCGGCGACCGGCCGGGCCATCGCGGCGCCCGCCTGGGTGACCGCGATACCGCGGGCGAACACCTCGCCGGTGACGAACGGCTTGACCGACGCGCCGATGTGCGCGATCAGCCGCAGCCGGGGCAGCCGGTCGAGCCGCGCCGCGGTCAGCTGCGGGACACCCCAGCTGGTGACCAGAACCTCGGCGTCACAAGGGTTTTCGGGCAGTTCCGGCGCGTAGGTGACCCGGAGCAGCCGCGCCAGCCGGGCGCCGCCGTCGGGGAACAGCCGGGCGCGCACCGCGGGCGGCACTGCCACCAGCGCGGACGGGGTCAGCTCAGCCATCGGTCCAGGTGCTCCGCCACGAAGGTGTCATCGGTCAGCCACGGGTAGGCGGCGGTGACGCGGGTGAGTTCCCCGGCCTGGCCGGGGGAGAGGCCCTCGTCCGGGTCGAGGCACCAGGTCCCGGCGAGCAGACCCTGCCGCCGGAGCACCTCGTGCACCCCGGCGATGCAGCCCGCGAACCCGTTCGCGGCGTCGAACACCGCGGCGTTCGCGTCGGTCAGCTCGGCCGCCTGCCCGAGCAGGTCGGTCAGCACCGCGGTGTCGCCCTCGCGGGCGCGCCGGACGTCGCGGTGCAGCGCGACCGCGGCGTGCGTCCAGACCGCCCACTGCCCGAGCAGCCCGCCCGCGGTCCGCAGCTCGACGTCGCCGTAGCGGTAGGTGGCCAGCAGATCGGCGATGATCGCGTCGTCGTTCCCGGTGTACAGGGCGATTTCCGCCGCCCGGCCGGATTCGGCGATCGCCCTCGCCACGTCCAGCGTGCGGTACCGGTCGAACGGGGCCGCCTTGATCGCGACCACGGCCGGGATCTCGGCGAACCGCCGCCAGAACGCGAGCGACAGCGCCGGTCCGCCGATGGCCCGCTGCAGGGAGAACCCGACCACCGGCAGCACCTCGCCGACGGCCTTGGCCCGCACCAGCAGATCCTCTTCCCTGGCGTCCGGCACGGCGGGGCTGAGCAACACCGCGTCGTAGCCGAGCGACGCGGCCAGCTCGGCCTCGGCGACCGCCTGCGCAAGCGGTCCACACGATCCGGCGATGCGGACGACCGGCCTGCCCGCCTCGGCGCGGACCGTCTCCGCCGCCAGCTCCAGCACCGGCGCGAGCAGCCCGGCCTGCCGGATTTCGAACTGCGTGGTGTGCACCGCGACGGCCACGCCGCCCGCCCCGGCGTCGAGGTAGTAGCGGGTCAGCGCGCGCTGACGCCGCTCGTCGAGACGCCGATCCTCGGTCAGCGCCAGCGGATGCGCCGGGATCACCAGTCCCGAGCGCAGCAGCTCCACGGCGTCCATCAGAACCTCCCGTCCCGTACCGCGAACTTCGTCGGCTTGTCGCTGGTCGGCAGCCCGGCCGCGAGCCAGTCCGCCTGCCAGTCGACGAGCGTGGCCAGCGGCACCTCCGGATAGCCGAAAAGCTTGTGGCACAACGAAGCGTCGTTCAGCAACGCGCTCGGTGCCGGTTCACCGGTCACGACCGGTTCGACGTCGAAGCGGGCCGCGAACCGCTCGGCGATCCGGCGCACCGACGCGGTTTCGGGGCCGGTCAGGTTCAGCACGAAAGGTTCGGCGGAGGCGTGTGCGAGGCCGCGCAGCACGACCTCGTTCGCGTAGCCCTGCCACACCACGTTCACCGCGCTGGTCGTGACGTCCACCGGTTCCCCGGCGAGCAGGCGCTGCCCGATGTCGGCGAGCACGCCGTACCGCAGGTCGATCGCGTAGTTGAGCCGGAGCAGCGCGACCTCGGTGCCGCGCGTGGCCGCCGCGTGCTCGAACACCCTTTCCCGGCCGAGGCACGACATCGCGTACTCGCCCACCGGCGCGACCGGGTCGGTTTCCGCGCAGCCGCCCGATCCGGCGGGTACCAGCGGATAGACGTTGCCGGTGGACAACGCCGAGATACGCGCGTCGGCGTAACGGCTCGCGACCCGCGCGGGCAGCGCGGCGTTCACCGCCCACGCGAGATACGGGCTCGTCGCGGTGCCGAACTTCGCGCCGACCATGAACACGACGCGCGAGGCGTCCGGGAGCTCGGCGAAGTCGGCGTCGCCGAGGAGGTCGAACGGCACCACGTCGACCCCGGCGTCGGAAAGCCGTTGTGCCGCGACCGGATCCGACCACCGGGACACCGCGAGCACCCGGTCCCCGCCGCGCCCGGCGGCGTCGAGACCGCGACGGGCGAGCCGCGCGAGCGTCGGCCCCATCTTCCCGCCCGCGCCGAGGATCAGCAGATCACCGCTGTCGGCGGCGAGATCGGCGACCAGTGCGGGGGACGGCGTGGTGAGCCGGTCCTCCAGTTCCGTTTCAGAGCTGAACATGCATCATCCTTTGATACCGGACATGGTGACGCCTTCGGTGAAATGGCGTTGACCGACGAGGTAGGCCCCGAAGATCGGGATGAACGAGATGACGGCGCCGGCGAGGATCTCGTTCAGCGGCGAGAGCTGGCGTTGCAGGGACTGGATGCCGACGGTCAGCGTCCAGTGCTCGGTGCTCTGGCCCATGATCAGCGGCCACAGGAAGTCGTTCCAGTGCCACAGGAAGATGAACGTGCCGAGCGCGGCGAGCACCGGCTTGCACAGCGGGAGGACGATGTGGACGAAGATCCGCCACTCCGAGCAGCCGTCGATCTTGGCGGCGTCGAACAGCGCGTCGGGCAGGCCCATGATGAACTGCCGCATCAGGAACACCGCCTGCGCGTTCGCGAGCGTGGGCACGACCAGCCCCCACATGGTGTCCACCCCGCCGAGCTGGGCCATCAGGATGAACGTCGGGATCAGCACGACGTGGTAGGGCACCATCACCATGGACAGGAACGACCAGAACATCGCTTCGCTGCCCGCGAACCGCTTCTTCGCGAACGCGTACCCGGCCATCGAGGCGAGCAGCAGCACCGCGATGACGCTGACGCCGGAGTAGATGAGCGTGTTGACCGTCCAGCGCCCGACGTCCTGCGCGGCGAGGACGTGCTTGAACGCGTCGAAGGACAGGTCGGTCGGCAGCAGGCTTTCCGGGAACTTCACCGCGACCGGGGGCTTCAGCGCGAGCACGACCATCGCGTAGAACGGGAAGATCGTCACGATGCTGGCGAGGGTGAGCAGCACCCCGCGCAGGATCTTGCCGCCCCGGGAAGGTTCGAGCGCGCGGTACCGCCCGCGGTTGCGGCGCGGTGCCCGCTCCGGAGCCGCCACCGGTTGCTCCATTGTGGACCGAGTCATCCCTTCCTCCCGATCACCCAGCGCTGCACCAGCGCGATCACCAGCGTCAGCACGAACAGGACGACGCCGATCGCGCTGGCGTAGCCCCGGTCGAAGTATTGGAAGCCCTGGTCGTAGAGCTGGTAGACGAGCGTGTAGCTCGACCGGACCGGGCCGCCGCCGGTCATCACGTAGACCAGGTCGAACACCTGGAAGGACGCGGTCGTCTCGATCACGACGACGAAGAACAACGCAGGCTTCAGGTGCGGCAGGATGATGTAGCGGAAGCGCTTCCACGGGCCGGCGCCGTCGACCAGCGCGGCCTCCTCCTGCTCGCGTGGCAGGTCCTGGAGCCGCGCCAGGATGATCAGCATGTCGTAGCCGAAGCGGGCCCAGACCGACACGATCGCCAGCGCGGGCAGGACAAGGAAGGAGTTGGTCAGCCACGACTCCTGGGGGAAGCCGAGCAGGTGCACGAACGACGCCCACGGCCCGTCGGCGGAGAACACCCACTTGAACACGACCGCGGCGAGCACCAGGCTCGTCACCACCGGGAGGAAGAAGATCGACCGGAACAGCTTCGAGCCGCGGAAACCGCGTCGCACCAGCAACGCCATGCCCACCGACACCGCCAGGGTGACCGGCACCGAGATGACCGTGTAGATCGCGGTGACGCGCAGTGCGCTCCAGAACGTCGGATCGTCGAAGAGCCGGACGAAGTTGTCGAGTCCCTTCCAGTTCAGCTGCCCGTCGATGGTGTAGTCGAACAGGCTGAGCACGACCCCGGCGATCGCCGGGCCGAACCGGAAGACGAGGAACAGCAGGAAACAGGGCAGGACGAACAGCAGCCCGACGCGGGTCTGCCGGGACATCCGCCGCTTGGCTCGCGGGGCCGCGGGTCGCCGCGGCGGCGATTCGGTGGTGACCGTGGCGGTCATGATGCGCCTTTCGTGGCTCAGTACGGAAAAGGTGGGCCGCGGTCCGTGGGGGTCGCATCGAGGGACTCCAGGTCCCTCAAGGCGACCCCCACGGACCTGTCGCCGGGAATCAGCCGCCCAGCTGGGTGGCCGCGACCTTCGCCGCGTCGTCCAGCGCCTGCTTCGGCGACTTCTTGCCGAGCAGCGCGGCCTGGATCTCGGGGTTCAGCACGCCCATGACGTCCCGCGACTTGGGGTTCAGCTGGCCCACCGTCATCGTCGGCACGGTCTTCTCCATCGCCGTCTGCACCGGGTCGTCCGGGTACAGCCCGCCGGAGTCCTTCTGCGGGGAGTAGTAGCCCGACGCGACGTCGTAGGCCTTGATGACCTCGGGCTGCGCGACCCAGCTGAGCCACAGCGCCGCCGCCGGCTTGCTCTTCGCGCCCTGCAACACCGAGAGGGTGCCGACGGTGCCGTAGCCGACCGGCGACTTCTGCGAAAGCGGCGGCAGGATCTCGATGTTCTCCTTGCCCCAGAAGGATTTCACGTCGGCCGGGACGTTCTGCCAGGTACACGCGACCTTGTTCTGTGCCAGCGCGGTCTGCTCCAGGCTGGCCGGGGTGGTGGTGATCTGCTCCTTGTCGACGTACCCGCCGTCGGCGAGCTTCTTCACGAAGGTCAGCGCGTCCACTCCGGACTGGTCGTTGAACGCCACGGACCTGCCGTCCTTGCCGAACACCTGGCCACCCGCCTGCCAGAGCACCGGGTAGAAGCTCTGGTTGAGCGACGCGTCGGCACCGCCGTAGTAGTTGGTCGCGTAGATCCCGGCCTCCTTGAAGCGCGGGGCGAGCGCGAGCAGCTCGTCCCAGGTCTTCGGGAACGGCGGGTTGCCGATCGCGGCGAACGCCTTCTTGTCGCACATCAGCGGGTTGGCGCTGACCAGGACCGGGACGCCCATCAGGTGCCCGTTCATGGTCACCGACTCCCGGACGTTCGGCAGGTAGCTTTCCTTGACCTGCGGCGAAAGCAGGTCGTCCACCGGCGCGATACTGGTGGCGTACTTGGGGATCTGGTCCGGGATCAGGTACGCCACGTCCGGGCCCTTGCGCGCCGCGATGGCCGTCTGGAGCGCGGTGTCCCGGTTCGCCCACGGGAACACCTCGGCCTTGACCTTGATCTTCGGGTACTTGGCCTGGA
Source organism: Amycolatopsis samaneae (assembly GCF_039541975.1). Taxonomy (NCBI): domain Bacteria; kingdom Bacillati; phylum Actinomycetota; class Actinomycetes; order Pseudonocardiales; family Pseudonocardiaceae; genus Amycolatopsis; species Amycolatopsis samaneae. The sequence goes on along the minus strand of NZ_BAABHG010000004.1, from coordinate 677,912 downwards.
ACGCGGCGATCTGCTTGTCCCAGAACTGGGTGTGCTGGTTCTTGTCGTTGATCACCGGGTAGACCCACATGTCCACCGTGCCCTCGACCGAGGCGGGGTCGGCCGGGGCCGACACACCTCCGCTCCCGGAACCCGAGCCGCACGCGGTGAGCGTCGCGGCGGCGAGTGCGCCGGCCGCGGCCAGCAGGAACGCCTTCGTCTTCATGGATTTTCCTCCGTCCTCGGTCGGGCCTAGAGCCCGAGGTTGTCGCTGACCCGCACGCGGGGTCCGGCGGGTGGTGCGGTGCGGTGGACGCCGGATTCGACGTTGCCGGTGTGCAGCAGGTACGAGTCGCCGGCGAACGCGGATTCGGCGAGCGTGATCGCGCCGCCGGTGAACGTGACGCCGCCCGCCTGATAGCGGTTGACGCCACCCTCGATCCGGACGTGCGCCGTGCCCGCGTCGGCGGTGCCGCTGCGGTAGTCGGCGAGACTCCAGGTGACGACGCCCTTGCCGTTCGCGCGGGCGAAGAACGCCTTGCCCGCGTTCGTGCCCGACACCGTGGCGCCGCCGCCGACACACAGGCGCTGGTCCCGTGCCGCGGTGAGCACGAAGCCGACGTTCGTCTGCGAGCCGCCGGTGATCGCGAGGTCACCCGCCACGGTGACCGGACGCGATTCGGGCGCGCCGGTGAAGACGCAGTCGGTGAACCGCAGTTCGCCGGTGCCGTTGAAGGCGTTGCCGTCCATCCCGGTGAACGCGCACCGGTCGAAGTGCAGCGGGGCGGAGACGTTGCCCTGCACGATCTCGCTGCCCTGCTGACCCGGGTAGACGACCTGGGTGGTCGGCCTGGCCGGGATGGCGCAGCCGCTGATCACGTTGGGCCTGCCGGAGCGGTTGGAGGACTGCGAGACGATGAACGTGTCGCTGGCCTGGCAGCCGCGCAGCTGCACGCCGTCGGCGTTGACCCAGATCATCCCCGAGCCCTGCAGCCCGGGTTTCCCGATCACCTGGACGTCCTCCAGCGTCAGGTCGGTGACCTTGACGCGGGCGACGAACCACGAGCAGACGTGGCGGCGCACGGTGATCCGCTTGGCCGAGGAACCCCACGCCGCGCCGCTGTTCGCGAAGGTCATCAGCCCGGAACACCCGGTGTACACGAGGTCGTGTTCGTACTGGCCGTGCGTCACGAACGGGCCCTGGTCGTCGCCGTCGCCGTGGCAGTTGGTGACGTAGCAGTACGCGGACGCTGTCCAGTCGTTGAGATGCCGGGCGTTGGAGGTGTGACAGTCCTCGACGTGCCCGTACAGGCAGTAGATCTGCTGGGTGAGGTATCCGGCACCGCCGTATTCGACGTTCGGCGGGTTGACCAGCGAACAGTCCCGCGTGCGGAAGTGGGTGTTCCAGCGGCGCATGATCACCGGCCAGAACGTCGCGGTGCCGTGGACGCGGGAGACGTCGCAGCGGACCGCGTACTCGAACGCCAGTGGGTGCGCACCGCTCAGCTCGTCGCCGCCGACGCCGACGAAGTTCATGTCGGTGACGCGGACGTTCGTGACCGGGCTGGTCCTGGTCCAGGTGAAGGTGCGCCCGGCGGCGAACGGCCAGCCGTTCTGGTAACCGACGCGAATGTGCGTCCTGTCCACGATCTGCGTGATCTGGAAGAGTTTCTGGAGTTCGCGTTCGTATTTCCCACCGACCGGGTTGACTTCGACGGCGTACCAGTCGCCGACCGTGAAGGCGCCGGAATCCGCGACCGGGAAGACGTCCGAGAGTTCCGCGATCGGTTCTGGAGCGGTGAACGTGATGGCGTTCCCCGTGGTCTGGCCGCGGAAGTACAGGACCGCGCCGAACGGGTTGTCGTGGGTGTTCGGTTCGATCCCCTTCGCCGTGATCGTGTGCCCACCGAAATCGAGTTCGATGGTGCTGCGGCCGAAGGTGTGCCGCTTGACGAAGTTGAGGTCGGTGTGCGCCTCGACGCGGGAGACGGCGGGGTCATTGACCATCGCGTCGAGCGCGGCGTCGGCGTTCACCTTCGCGTCGAAGATCCCGAACCGGCGGAAGTCGAACACTCCATTGTGGACGGCGAGCCACCGGCCGGTTGTGGCGCCCGCGGGAGCCAGTACCGTTCCGCCGTTCGCGGAAGTCGCGGACGCGGCGTCCCAGCGCAGCAGGCCGCCCCCGCCGTCGCCCGGGTTGAAGTACCCGGCGACCGAGGCCAGCGCGCCGTTCTGGAGCCATTTTCCGTCCAGGTCGAGGAGTTCCTTGACGGTGCCCAGCGCGTGGACCGGTTCCCGCGGCTTTCCCGCCGGGTCGGCGTTCGCCGCCGGAGCCAGCGCGGTTCCGGCCACCAGCATGCCGCCCGCGCCCGCCATCCCCGCCAGCAGGGCACGACGCGACGGCGCCGGCGACGAGCTTTCCGCAGAGATCATGGTTGTCCCTTTCACTGGGCGGGCACGGCGGACACCGTGCCCGTGTGGCGGGCGTGCTCGGCGGCGAACACGGCCAGGTGGGAGTGCAGGGATTCGGCGGCACCCGACCGCAGGTGCCCGGCGTCGCCGGTGGCCGCGGCGCGGACGAACGCGTCCATCAGCGCGGTGTCGCCACCGCCGTGGTCGGCCGCGGCGTTCGAGTCGCCCCGGGTGCCGGAGTCGTGCGTGGTGACGCCGCCGTCACGGAAGTCGACCACCCGCACCTGTTCGCCGTCGCCGTCCAGGCAGCCATGGGTGCCGAAGATCTGGGTGCGCCGGTGCGTCTGCTCGCTGAACGCGGTCATGGTGAACGTCGCGGTGGCCCCGCCGGTCAGCTCCATAGCGAGCACCTGGTGATCCACCACGTCGTTGTCGCCGGAGTAGACGCACTTGCCGTAGCGGCCGGTCCGCAGCGCGGTCAGCACCGCGTCCTCGTCGGTGCCGTCGGTGATCACGCTGACCGGCCAGACCGCGCCCTGTTCACGCAACGTCGTCAGGTACAGCCGGGGCGCCGAGTAGGGACAGGTGGGTTCCAGCGGGCAGTCCAGGCACCGGTCGGCCGCCTCCGCCGGGCGGTTCTCCGGGCGGAAATGGGACAGGCCACCGAAACTGGACACCCGTTCGATCCGCTTGCCGGTGACGTAGGCGAGCCAGTCCAGGTCGTGACAGGACTTCGCCAGCAGCATCGGCGTCGCGGCCGCCTCCACCGCCCACGGCCCGCGCACGTAGGAGTGCGCGGCGTGCCACCAGCCCACCGGTTCGAGGTGCTGGACGCTCACGATCTCGCCGAGCACCCCGGAATCGACGATCTCCTTCACCAGATCCGTGTAGGGCATGTACCGCATCACGTGGCACACCGCGAACAGCACGCCGGACGCCGTCACCGCGTCCACCACCTCCCGGCATTCCGCCTCGGTGGGCGCGACCGGCTTTTCCAGCAGCAGGTGGTAGCCGGCACGGGTGAGCGCGATCGCGGGCTCGACGTGCAGGCGGTCCTGGGTGGCCACGATCGCGACGTCGGCGAGCTTTCCGGCGGCCAGCAGCTCCCGCCAGTCGGCGAACTCACGGACGCCGGACCCGTCGCCGATCACCAGGCTCCTGCGGTGGGCGTCCGGATCGGCCACCGCCACGATCCGCGCCCGGTCCGGATGTTCCCGCACCCACCGCGCGTACGACTGTCCGCGGTTGCCCGCGCCCACCACCGCTACCGAAACCGTCACTTCGGGACCGTCCTCACTGGATTTCGAGATTGCCGTCGACGCGCACCCGCGGCCCGTCCGGGGGAAACGAGCGCGTGGTGCCCTGTGCCACGCAGTCGCGGTGCGACAGGAAGGAAGCGCCGGTGAAGGCGCCCGGGGCGAGCACCAGCCGTCCGCCGGTGAACCGCGTGCCGTGCGCGGTGTACTGGTTGGTGCCGCCGTCCAGCCGGACGTGCGCGGTCTCCGCGTCGGCGGCGTCGCTCTGGTAGTCACGCAGTTCGAACGTCACGGTGCCCGGCCCGGCGCCGCGCGAGATCAGCGCTTTCGCCGCGTTCGTGCCGGACAGCCGCGCCCCGCCGCCGACGTGCAGCCGTTGCCCGCGCGCGGCGGTGAGCACGATTCCGGTGTCGGTGTACTCGCCGCCGCGGATCACCACGTCACCGGCGAACGAAATCGGTGCGCCATCTGGCTTTCCGGTGACCGTGCAGTCGACAAAGGACAGTTCGCCGGTGCCGTGGCACTCGAATCCCTCGGCGTGGGTAAAGGCGCAGCGGTCGAAGAAGACCGGGGTGTCGACCGGGGTCTGTACCAGTACGTTCGCGGACGCGACCTCGAACACGCATCCGCTGATCAGGTTCGGCCTGCCCGACCGGGAGGAACGCTTTCCCACCGCGAACGTCTTCCCCGAACAGCCACGCATGCGCAGGCCGTCCGCGTTCACCACGAACGTCCCGGCCCTGTCGAAGCGCGAACGGGCGATGACGTGCACGTCCTCCAGCGTCAGATCGGTGATCTTCGTGTTCGCCACGAACCACGAGCAGACGTGGTGGCGCACGGTGATCCGCTTCGCCGAGGTGCCCCAGGCCGCGCCGCTGTTGGCGAGGTCCAGCAGCCCCGAGCAGCCGGTGAACACGAGGTCGTGTTCGTACTGGCCGTGGGTGGTGAAGGGATCGCCGCCGGAGTCGTCGCCGTCGCCGTGGCAGTTGGTGACATAACAGTAGGCGGACGCCGTCAGGTCGTTGAGGTGCCGGGCGTTGGAGGTGTGACAGTCCTCGACATGGCCGTACAGGCAGTAGATGTTCTGCGTGAGATAGCCGGCTCCGCCGTAGAACACGGTCGGCGGATTCTTCAGCGAACAACGCCGGGTGCCGAAGAACGTGTTCCAGCGGCGCATGACCACCGGCCAGAACGTGCCGGTGGCGTGGACGTCGGAAACGTCGCACCGCACCGCGTACTCGAACGCGATCGGATGCGAGCCCTTCCATTCGTCGGGATCGGGCTGGGGCCAGTCGGATTCGCCGTAGGGCGTGCCCGGCCCCGCGCCGACGAAGGTCAGGTTTCCGATGTGGACATCGGTGACCGGCGTGGTCTTCGTCCAGGTGAAGGTGCGGCCGGGGGCGAAGGGCCAGCCGTTCCGGTAGCCGACGCGAAGGTGCGTCCTGTCGACGATTTGCGTTACCTGGACGAGCTTCTGGAGTTCGCGTTCGTACTGCCCGGCAAGGGGATCGACCTCGACGGTGTACCAGTCGCCGACGGCGAAAGCGCCGGAATCCGCGACGGGGAAGACGTCGGAAAGTTCCGCGATGGGCTCGGGGATGGTGAACGTGATGGCCTGGCCGGTCAGCTGACCCCGGAAACACAGGACCGCCTGGAACGGGCTGACGTTCGGATCGTGACTGGCTTCCTCGATACCGTTCGTCGTGACGGTGTGCCCGCCGAAGTCGAGTTCGATGGTGCTCCGGCCGAAGGTGTGCCGTTTACCGAAGTTGAGGTCGGTGTGTGCCTCGATGCGGAAGATCGTGGGGTCGGTGACCATCGCGTCGAGCGCGGCGTCCGCGTTCGTCCTCGTGTCGAAGATCCCGAACCGGCGGAAGTCGAACACTCCATTGTGGACCGCCAGCCAGCGGCCCGCCGTCGCTCCCGAGGGCGCGAGTACCGTCCCGCCGTTCCCGGCGGCTCGGGACGCGGCGGCCCAGCGCAGCGATCCGCCACCGCCGTCACCGGGCGCGGCGTATCCGGCGACCGAGACGAGGGTTCCGTCCGTGAGTCCTTTGTGGTCCAGTGCGAGCAGCTCCGCGACGCTGCCGAGTGCTCGCACCGGTTCCCGCGTCCGGCCGGTGCCCGCCGTCCCCGTCAGCAGGGCACGACGCGACGAGCCGGCGGAATCTCTTCCACTCATCGAAAAACTCACCCTTCGGACGGTCGGTGGGCAATCCGTCCGGTAGCGCCGAAACGACGTCGGTGAGTCCGCGGAGGGCCGATGACGCATCCGCGGTCGGGGCTGCGACGCTGCGGATATCGGCCTGGGTTTCGCGGCGGTGGCCGCGAGGTTGCGTAAGCGTAGATTTCCCGGCTGGGTCCGTCAAGCCCGTCAAGAGGCCGCGACGTACCCGAGCCGCTGCGAGATCTCGACGGCGGCGTCGCGCACCGCGCGGCCGAGTTCCTGCTGCCGCCAGGTCGGCACGTCCACGTTCACACCGGTGATGCTGATCGCGCCGACGCATTCGCCCCGGTGGTTGCGCAGGGCGCTGCCGACGCAGAACACGCCCTCGGCGTCCTCCTCGTCGTCGAGCGCGTACCCGAGCGTGCGCACGTCCCGCAGGTGCGCGAGCAGGGTCTTCGGATCGGTGATCGTGCGGTCGGTGCGGCGCGGCATCCCGACGCGCTTGAGCACCTCCAGCACCTGGCGGTCGGGCATCTCGGCGAGCAGCGCCTTGCCGAGCCCGGTGCAGTGCGGCAGTTCCCGTGCCCCCATGCGCAGGTCGACCTGGATGCGCTCGCGGTTCTCGATCTGGTCGATCACCACGGCCTGGTCGCTTTCGTCGACCGCGAGGCGTGAGGCGTAGCCGGTCTCGCGGGTCAGCTCGGCCAGCACCGGGCGCGCGATGTCGCGCAGCGAGATCTGCGTCTGGGCACGCCAGCCGAGCCGGGTCAGCCCCATGCCGAGCCGGTAGCGGCGGTTCATGCCCTCGCCGTCGTCCGCGACCAGTCCGTAGTGGCGCAGCGTGTACAGCGTGGAGAACGCGGCGCTCTTGGAAAGCCCGCACCGGGAAGCCACTTCGGTCACGCTCATGCCCGTTCCCGGCTCGGCGGAGGCGAGTGCCTCGAGGACCTCCGCGGCCCTGGCGACGCTCCCCACCCAGTACCGGGACTCGGCGGCAGTCTTCCGGTCTTCGTTCGTCATAGCCGAACACCGTACCGTATCGATCCGGTATCGCGCCGCAAAACCTTGACACTGGGCCAATCCGCGCTTAGCGTTTTGCCGCACAGTGTTCGGTACAGCCGAACGATGTTTGGGAATCTGCGGAGGAATGGCTGACGCACGCGGCCGGGCTGGGCCGCCGGGCGTCGGAAACGTTCGGGAAACGTTCGGGAACAAGGAGAAACGTGACGTCTGCAGGCAGCACGGTCGAGGACGCCCCGGCGACGCGGTTCGCGCGCCGGGCCCGCGCGGTGATCCCCGGCGGGGTGAACTCGGGACAGCGCAGCGTGCCCGGTCTCACCGATCTGGTCATCACCCGCGCGGACGGCGCCCGGTTCTGGGACGCCGACGGCCGGGAGTTCGTCGACTACCACGCCGCCTTCGGGCCGCCGCTGCTCGGGCACAACGATCCGGAGGTGGCGGCCGCGGTCGCCGAGGCGGGCCGTCACGCCGATCTCTGCGGCGTCGGCGTCACGCCCGGCGAGGTCGAACTCGCCGAAACGCTGGCCGAACTCGTGCCCAGCGTGGAAAAGGTGCTGCTCACCTCCACCGGAAGCGAGGCCACCTTCCACGCCCTGCGTGTCGCCCGCGCGGCGACCGGGCGGCGGCTCGTGGTGAAGTTCCAGGGCTGCTACCACGGCTGGCACGATTCGGTCAGCCTGAACGTGATCTCGGCGGCGGACCGCGTCGGCGGCAAGGACCCGATCTCCACCGGCATCCTGCCCGAGGTCCTCGACGCGACGCTGGTGCTGCCGTTCAACGACGTCACCGCCGTGCGGCGGACCTTCGCCGAGCACGGCGCCGACATCGCCGCGGTGATCGTCGAACCGGTCCCGCACAACGTCGGCTGCCTGCTGCCCGAGCAGGACTTCCTCCAGGCGCTGCGGGACGAGACGACGCGGCACGGCGCCGTGCTCGTGTTCGACGAGGTGATCACCGGGTTCCGGCACGCGCTCGGCGGCTGGCAGTCGATCAGCGGAATCACCCCCGACCTCACCACCATGGGCAAGGCCATCGCGAACGGCTACCCGGTCGGCGCGATCGGCGGCCGGGCCGATCTGATGGACCTGTTCAGCACCCGCCCCGGCGCCCCCGCCTTCTTCGCGGGCACCTACAACGGACACCCGGCGGTGGTCGCGGCCGCGCTCGCCACGCTGGCGAAACTGCGTCGCGAGCCGGTGCACGAACACGTCTTCGCGCTCGGTGACCGCATCCGCGCCGGGCTGGCCGAGGTGTTCGCCGAACTCGGTGTGCCCAGCGTCGTCACCGGGTACGGCTCGGTGTTCGTCAGCTACTTCATGACCGGTGGCGTCCCGCGTGGCTACGACGACCTGCTGCGCAACGACGTCTCGATGTTCGTCGGCTACCGGCGCAGGCTGATCGGGCACGGCGTGTTCGAACTGCCGCTCAACCTCAAGCGCAGCCACGTCTCCTACGCGCACACCGAGGCCGACGCCGATCGCCTCGTCGAGGCCACCCGCGCCGCGGTGAAGGAAACCCTCGCCAGCGGCGAGGTCGCCGAGCTCGCCGACGCGTCGACCATGGGCGGGGCGGAAAACTGATGCTCACCGTCGATCGCAGCCGCCCGGTCACGAACGCGGGGCGCGTCAGCCGGGTCGAGACGCTGACCCTCGGCACCGCCTGGCGCGACTTCTCCTACGTACGTGTGCACACCGACGAGGGCCTGACCGGCGTCGGCGAGATCACCCACCCCTATCGCGGCCGGGAGACCTGCGCGCTCACCGAGGCGATGGCCGGACGGCACCTGCTCGGCGCCGATCCGTTCGACGTCGAGGAGATCTGGCTGCGCCTGTACCAGGGGGACTTCCTGCGCGGCGGCGACGTCGGCGGGATCGTGGTGAGCGGTGTGGACCAGGCCCTCTACGACATCATGGGCAAGGCGCTGGGCGTGCCCGCCTACCGGCTCACCGGTGGGGCCTGCCGCGACCGGATCAGGGTGTACGCGAACGGCTGGTACACCGGCGAACGCGAGCCGGGCACGTTCGCGATCAAGGCGCGGGAAACGGTGAAACGCGGCTACACCGCGCTGAAGTTCGACCCGTTCGGCGCGGGCCTCGGCGAGCTGTCCCGCGCCGAACTGCGCCGGTCGGTCGACATCGTCGGCGCGGTGCGCGACGCGGTCGGCCCGGACATCGAGCTGTTCGTGGAGGGACACGCCCGGTTCGCCATGGCCACCGCCGACCGGCTCGTCCGCGAACTCGCCCCGTTCGACCTCGGCTGGTTCGAGGAACCCCTGCCGTGGACGCACATCGAGCGCTACGCCGAACTCCGGGCGAACGCGACGATGCCGATCGCCGGCGGCGAGCACTTCCACAACCGCTACGAGTACAAGCCGCTGTTCGCCACGAACGCCGTCGACATCGTCCAGCCGGACCTGTCGATGGCGGGCGGGTTCACCGAGGTGCGCAAGCTCGCGGCGCTCGCCGACATGCACGCGATGGTGGTCGCCCCGCACAACTCGAACTCCCCGCTGTGCACCACGGTGTCCGCGCACGCCGTGGCGGGCATGCCGAACTTCAAGATCCTCGAAACGTTCGACGGGTTGCTCGAAGACTACGTTTTCGATGCGCTGCAAGGAGTTCTCCCGGTTTCCGACGGCCACGTCGGACTCGGCGAGCGGCCGGGACTCGGCGTCGAACTGGCCGACGAGGTGTTCGAGGAGCATCCGCCCAGCGGTGGCTTCTGGAACATGTTCGCGCCCGGCTGGGAAAGGCGGGACCGGACATGATCGTGGACGTGCACACGCACCTGTTCGGCTGCGCGGAGGACATCACCGATCCCTTCCGGTCGGAGTCGGCGCGGGCCCACGGCGGCGAAGTCGACCTCACCGTCCGCTGGGAGGAGTACGCGGCGAGCAGTCCCGCGGACACGCGGTCGATCGTCGTCGGCGGGAAGGCGCGGCGCAGCGGGCTGTGGGTGGACGACACCGACGTCGCCCGCTACGTCGCCGCGCACTCCGACCGGCTGATCGGCTACCTTTCGCTCGACCCGACCCAGCCGGGCTGGCGTGACGAACTCCGGTACGGGCACCAGGAACTGGGCCTGCGCGGGATCAAGCTCATGCCGATGTACGCCGGTTTCGACCCGGCCGCCGAGGAAATCGACGATCTCTACGGCTACGCCGAACAGCACGGCCTGCCGCTGCTGGTGCACACCGGCACGACCTTCGTCTCCGCCGCGCCGCTGCGCTGGGCGCTGCCGGTGCACCTGGACGAGGTCGCCATCCGGCATCCGGAACTGCGCATGGTGCTCGCGCATCTCGCGCATCCCTTCGAGGGCGAGTGCATCGCGGTGATCCGCAAGCACCGGCACGTCTACGCCGACGTTTCCGCGCTCCACTACCGCCCGTTCCAGTTGTGGCACAGCCTGCGGCTCGTGCAGGACTACGGCGTGTGGCCCAAGCTGCTGTTCGGCAGCGACTACCCGTTCACCACGGTCAACGCGTCCGTCGACGGATTGCGGTCGATAGCAAGGGTTCCGGGCATTCCGGGACTGGACCCGCTCGACGCCGAAGAGGTCGAGGCGCTGATCCACCGTCCGTCGCTCGATCTGCTGGGGCTCTCGTGAACGGCCGGTTCGAGCTGACCGGGCGGCGTGCGGTCGTGACCGGGGCCGCGCGGGGACTCGGCGCGGCCTTCGCGGCCGGGCTCGCCGAAGCGGGCGCGGACCTCGTGTTGATCGACCGCGACCCGTGCGCGGAAACCGCGCTCGCGGTGGAACGGGCGGGCCGGACGGCGTCGGTGTACCGGGCGGACCTCGCCGAGACGGAAGCGCTTTCCGGGCTCGCCGACCGGATCCACGCGGAATGCGGCCCGGTGCACGTCCTGGTGAACAACGCGGGTGTCGCCCGGCTCGAACACTTCAACGAGATCACCGTCGAGAACTGGCACGCGGTCATGCGGGTCAACGTCGACGCGGTGTTCTTCCTGTCCCAGCGTTTCGCCGAGCACATGATCGCCGACGGCCTCGCCGGGCGGATCATCACCGTGTCGTCGAAGAACGGACTGGTCGCGGAGGCCGGGCTCGCCCACTACAACGCCTCGAAGGGCGCGGTCGAGCTGCTGACCAAGTCACTGGCCGCCGAGCTCGGGCCGCACGGCATCACCGTCAACACCGTCGCGCCGGGCATGATCGAAACCGGGATCGCCGACGAGTTCCCGGCCGACATGGCGGCACTGCACGCCGCGTGGCGCGAGCGGATCCCGTTGCGGCAGCGGTACGGCACGGCGGACGAGTGCGTCGGCGCGGTGCTGCTGCTCGCCTCCGACGCCGGGTCCTACATCACCGGGACGCACCTCCTCGTCGACGGCGGCGCGCTCGCCGATCAGCTGCCACGGCTGCGTTTCCTGCCGCCCTACCGGAACACCGTGCGCTGACTACAGATCCAGATATCCTTTTCGGACCGTCCAATGTGCACCTTCGAGCAACCGGTCCACGATCGCCCGTTGCAGGCGGGTCTCGCGCGGCAATCCGGCGAGGCCCTCCGGCAGCGGGACGTGCCCACGCCGGAACACGAAGCTCAGCGGGTTCTGGTCGTCCACGTAACCCCCGTCGTACAGGGAAAACCGCCGCTGGAAGCGGACGATGTTCGAGGACTCGGGCAGCAGTTCGCCGAGTGCGGGGTCGAGCAGCCACGACTCGCACTCGGCGCGTTCCGGTCGCGTGCCGAACCAGCCTGGCCACTCGCGCCGGAGACGGTCCAGTGACGCGTCGACCGCCTCCGGGGCGAGCGGGCCGCTTTCCGGGATGTGCAGGCTCACCGTGGCCGGGTCGAGCCATTCTCCCTGCACCCTGCCGAGATCGACCAGGCCGCCGCTCCACCCGAGCATCAGCCACCAGTGCGTGTCGAGACCGACGATCCCGTGGACGCGGCGGTGGATTTCCAGGTGCCGCCCGAAATCCGCGAGCGTCGCCCGCGAGGTCTCCGCCGGGATTCCCCGCGTGCGGTGGAGTTCTTCGACCAGCGGCACGGTCGCGAGGAACCCGGGCACGTACACACTGCGCGCCGCCGGGCCCATCGACGGCGGCAGCAGCGGCCAGGACCGGCTCGGCTCGGTGAGGGCCGAGGGCAGCCCCAGTCCGCCGATGTCCTGACGCAGCGCGGTGGTGAACCGCTCGGCGATCCAGCGCAGCGAAGGGTTTTCCGCCACCTCGGCCAGTAGCCCCGGCAGCGCGGCGGCGTCCTGTTCGTGCACACCGAGCAGAGTCGTCAACCGCTGGAAAGCGCTTCCGGCGGGGATGGCGAGCGGGGTGGGGGCGAGTTCCCGCGCCGCGTCGAACCAGGCGTTGCGGGGCACCTCCGGCGCGAGCTGAATCACCGGCCCAGCTTAACAAAACCCCGCCGGAAGCGAACCCCGCGTTCCGATGTGGACGGTGCGATCAGGTGGAGATGGTGGCCACGGGATCGAGGCCGTAGGTGCGGGCGTAGCCGTTCTCGATGCCGACGAGCAGGTCGACGATCTCGAAGTAGCGGTCCCAGAAGGGGGTTTCGCGCAGGGCGTCGATGAGGAGACGGAGGGATTCGTGATCGTCCGCTTCCCAGACCCACACGTCGGTGACGCGCGCGGAGTAGTACTCGGTGTCGTAGAAGCGGGACCGGACGCCGGTGGTCCTGGCCTCGATCGCCGGGAGGACCTGGGTGCTGAAGGCGTGCTCCCGTTCCTTGACGGTCAGGGCGAGCCATTCGGGCATGGTCTTGACGAGGATGAAGGCGGTCACCGGCGCTTCGGCGGGCATGACGGGGCCCTTTCGGCGGACGTGGCTCAGGACAGGACGGCGGGCTTGAGGGTTTCGGCGCACCACTGCTCGAAAGTGGTCGGGGACGCGGTCTCCGGCGTACGGGTCACGCCCGCGTCGAGGCCGTTGTCCTTGGCCTGCTTCATGTCGGCGATGCCCTGGACGAACGTCGCGTCGAGGCCGTAGCCGACGAGCGTGGTGCGCAGCTCGTCGAGCGGCTGGCGCTCGTAGCGCACGGGGCGGCCCAGCTGCCCGGTCATGATGCGGGCCAGGTCGGTGGGGGACAGGTCCTCGGGGCCGAGCACCGGGACGTCCTCGAAGCCGGTCCAGGAGCGGTCCAGCAGCAGGCGCGCGGCGACCGCGGCGATGTCGGCGACGGCGACGAGCGGTGCCTTGCGGTCGGCGTCGACGACGTCGGTGAAGACACCCTTCTCGCGGATCGAATCGGCCTCCTCCAAGAGGTTCTCGAAGAAGGAGGGGTTGGCCAGCGCCCGGTAGGCGACGCCGGTTTCCGCGATGAGGTCGTCCATGGCGAGGGACGCGGTGACGAGCCCGGCGCGGTCGGCGACCGGGGTGCCGCGGCCGAGCGCGGAGACGCCGACGACGTGCCCGACGCCGTGGACGGCGAGCGCCTTCGCGGCGGGTGCGGTGAAGCCGAGCCAGCCGTCGGCCGGGGGCCGCGAGGAGTCCGGGGGAACGAGCCAGAAGACGGCGTCCGCGCCCTCGAAGGCCCGGTCGACGACCTCGGCGTCGCCGTGCGAGCCGACGACCACCTCGACGCATTCGCGCACGGCGTCCGGGAGCCGGGCGGGGTCGCGGGTGATCACCCGCAGTTTTTCGCTGGGGGAGGCCTCCAGCAGCAGGGGCAGCAGGTCGCGGCCGATGTTCCCGGTGGGGGCGGTGATGACGATCATGAAAACCTCGTAGGTCGTGCCGGTCGGTACGCCTTTCAGCCTGCTGAGGCCGCGTCAATGCCACAATGGGAACTTCAGCACGCAATCATTGCCTGAAATGGAATAACCCTGGTGAACAGCCCTGATCCGGTCCTCGACGCCAATCTCGCCGTCGCGCTCGACGCCCTGCTGAGCGAGCAGAGCGTCACGCGCGCCGCCGCCCGCCTGCACACCTCCCCGGCGGCCATGAGCCGGACCCTCGCCCGCCTGCGCCGCGTCCTCCAGGACCCCCTGCTGGTCCGGGCGGGACAGGCCATGGTTCCCACCCCGCGCGCCCAGGCCCTGCGCGAGGAGGCCGCCGCCGTGGTGCGCGGCCTCGGCGCGCTGCTCAGCCCCGGCACCGGCGCCGACCCCGCCACCCTGCGCGGCACCTGCACCCTCCAGGCCGCCGATCTGGTCGGCGCGGCACTGGCCACCGGTCTGCTGGGGCTGACCCGGCGCGAGGCACCCGGGGTCTCCCTGCGGTTCCGGGCCGAGGACCTGGAGGCAGGGCCCGCCCTGCGCGACGGCCGGATCGACCTGGAGGTCGGCGCCATCGACCACGTCGATCCCGAAACCCAGGTCGAAAAGCTGCTCACCCTGCGGATGGTGGCGGCCGTCCGGCCCGGTCACCCGCTGCTCGGCGACCCCCTGACCCCGGCCCGGCTCGCCGCCGCCGAGCACGTCGCGGTCAGCCGTCGCGGCCGGTTCACCGGTCCGCTCGACACCGCGCTGGCCGAGCACGATCTGCGGCGCCGGGTCGCGGTCGTGCTCCCCGGTCATCTGGCCGCGATGGCCCTCGCCGCCCGCAGCGACCTCGTCTGCCTGGTCCCCGCGGCGCTTCCCGGCATGGCCGCGTCACCCCTCACCGCCGACGCCACCGCCCTCGGCCTGCACCTGCTCGACATCCCCCTGGCGCTGCCGCCGCTGACCATCGGCATGGCCTGGCATCCCCGCCAAGCCGCCGACGGGGCCCACCGCTGGCTCCGCGACGCCGTCCGCCGGACACTCCGATCCGCTCCGCCCGCCGGGTCACCAGGTCTCTGAAGGCCACCTTGAGGGCGCTCAAGTCCCTCAAGGTGGCCTTCAGAGACCTACCGCCGGTGTTCCTCGACTACGTGGGCGAGCACGTCGACGGCGTGGGACCACCGCGATTCCTCGATGCCCGCGCGGGTGGTGATCCGCAGGCGGGAAACCCCGTCCGGCACCGAGGGCGGGCGGAAACAGCCCACCCGGACACCGTCGGCCAGCGCCTTGGCCTGCGCGTCGAGCGCGGCCAGGGGAGCGGGCATCGGCACCGACAGCACCGCGCCCGCCGACGGCGGAACCCCCAGCCGCGCCGCGAGTTCCGCACCACGCCGGTGCACACCCGAGGGCAGCTCGGGGCGGGCGCGCAGCAGGCGCAGCGCGGCCAGCGCCCCGGCGGCGGGCGGCGGTGCGAGCCCGGTGTCGAAGATGAACGGGCGGGCCCGGTTGACGAGGTGGTCGACGAGCGCGGCGGAGCCGAGCACCGCGCCGCCCATCGCACCGAGCGACTTCGACAGCGTCGCGGTCATGATCACCTGCGGGTGCCCGGCCAGGCCGCGGGCGTGTACCAGCCCGCGCCCGCCCGTCCCGGCCACCCCGAGCCCGTGTGCCTCGTCGACCAGCAGCAGCGCCCCGTGCGCCGCGCACACCCCGGCCAGTTCGGCCAGCGGGGCGGCGTCGCCGAGCACCGAGAAGATCGACTCCGTCAGCACCATCGCCCGCCGCCCACCGGCCGTGGCGAGCGCGGCGCGGACCGCGTCGACGTCGTTGTGCGGCACGACCTCGATGGCGGCGCGGGACAGCCGGGCGGCGTCGATCAGCGAGGCGTGCACATGCGCGTCGGAGACGACCAGCGAGTGCTTGTCCAGCAACGCGCTCACCGCGGCGAGATTGGCCTGATAGCCGGTCGAGAACACCAGCGCGGCCTCCTGCCCGGTGAACGCGGCGAGCTCGCGTTCCAGCTCGGCGTGCAGCGTGGTGGTCCCGGTGACCAGCCGGGACGCCCCCGCCCCCGCGCCCCAGGCCAGCGCGGCGTCGGCCGCCGCCCGCCGGGCGCGGGGACAGCCACCGAGCCCGAGGTAGTCGTTGCCCGCGAGGTCGACGACGTCCTCGTCGGCCGCGCGCGGCCGCAGTGTGCGCTGGAGCCCGGCGGTTTCGCGCGCGGCCCGCTCCCCGGCGAACCACTCGGCCCAGCCGGTGACCGGGTCAGGCATTGGGCACCCGGTCGGTGCCCGCGCCCCGGCGGCGGATGGCCGGGTCCGCCGGCCCCCGCTGGGCGAGCTCCTCTTCCGAGCCCAGCACGACGAACCCGTTGTCGCGGATCATCTCCAGGTCCGCGTGGGCCGCCTGACCCTCCGAGGTGAGGTAGTCGCCGAGGAAGATCGAGTTGGCGACGTGCAGCGCGAGCGACTGGAGCGAGCGCAGGTGCATCTCGCGGCCACCGGCGATGCGGATCTCCTTGTCCGGGCAGACGAACCGCGCCATCGCCAGAATCTTCACGCACCGCGCCGGCGAGAGCTCCCAGGTGTTTTCCAGCGGTGTCCCGTCGAAGGGCATCAGAAAGTTGATCGGGATGGAGTCCGAGCCCAGTTCCCGGAGCGCGAAGAGCGCCTCGACCAGTTGCTCGTCGCTCTCGCCCATGCCCGCGATCAGCCCCGAACACGGCGAAAGCCCCGCGCCCTTGGCCTTTTCCACGGTGTCGACCCGGTCGGCGTAGGTGTGCGTCTGGACGATGGTGTCGTGGTGGCTCTCGGCGGTGTTGATGTTGTGGTTGTACGCGTCCACCCCGGCGTCCTTGAGCCGCTCGGCCTGGCCGTCCGACAGCAGCCCGAGGCACGCGCAGACCTCCACGTCCGGATGCTCCTCCTTCAGCGCCACCACCATGTCGGTGACCCGGTCGATGTCCCGGGAGGACGGGCCCCGGCCGGAGGAGACCAGGCACACCCGGCCGGCGCCGCCGCCGAGCCCGGCCCCGGCCTGCTTGAGCGCGTCGTCCTTCGACAGCCACGAGTACTTGAGGATCGGGGCCGCGGAACCGAGCGCCTGCGAGCAGTAGCGGCAGTTCTCCTGGCACAGCCCCGACTTGAGGTTCACCAGGTAGTTCACCTTCACCGTGTTGCCGAAGTGTGCCCGGCGCAGCCCGCCCGCCGCGGCGACGACGGACACCAGCTCCGCGTCGTCGGCGCGCAGCACCGCGAGCGCGTCCTCGGGCGTCGCCGGCGTCCCCGCGAGGACCCGCTCCGCGAGCAACTGGAAGATGTCGGCCATCGGTACTCCTCGGATCTGAACCTGAACGCCGTTCAGCTGAACGGCGTTCAGGTTAGACTGAGGGGGACGGGCGAGTCAACGGGAGGGTTCAGGTGCGCTATCACCGGAGCGATGTCGTGGATCGGGCGATCGCGGTCCTCGACGAGTACGGGCTCGAGTCGCTGACCATGCGACGGCTGGCCACCGACCTCGGGGTGCAGCCGAGCGCGCTCTACCACCACGTGCCGAACAAGCAGACGCTGCTCACCGCCGTCGCGGAGGAGATACTCGCCAGGGGCCGCCGTCCGCGCCGGGCCGGGGAATGGGACCGGCGTGCCGTCGAGGTGTGCCACGAACTGCGCGACGCGATGCTGGCCTACCGGGACGGCGCCGAGGTGGTCGTCACGGCTTACTCGTTCGGGCTCGGCACGGTCGGGCCCGCCGGGGAACTGCGGGAGGCGCTCCGGGACGGCGGCCTGCCCGACGACCTCGTCGGCGTCGGCACCCGCGCACTCCTGCACCTCGTCTTCGGGCACACCGTCGAGGAACAGACGGCGTTGCAGGCCGCCAGCGCCGGGGCGATCGACTGGACGCCGGGCGGCCCCGCCGACTTCGAGCGCGGGCTGGAACTGGTGCTGGACGGTCTCCGGTCCCGGGTCGGTGGCTGAGCTTCACCCGGTGCCGACGGTCGCGTCCCAGTCGAGGTGGTGTTCGTAGAGCCACGCCCGGGAACGCGGACGTTGGTCGACCTCCTCGGCCGAGGTCTGGGTGACGCCCTGCGCGGAGCTGACGGCGACGAGACGTTCCACGCGCTCGCGACGCAGTGCTTCGTAGGTGGCGAACGCGGTGCCCGCGTCGCCGAGGTCCCGCACGCACTGGGCGAGGACGACGGCGTCCTCCAGCGCCATCGAGGCGCCCTGACCGGCCGCGGGGGAGGCGGCGTGCGCGGCGTCGCCGACCAGGACCAGTGAACCGTCGTGCCAGCGCCTGGTCGTCGGTACGTCGTAGGCGCTGCCCGCCCGCACGTCGTCGCCGGTGGCCGCGATGATGCGGGCGGCCGGGGTTTCGTCGTCGCGGAAGAAGGCGGCGGTGCGCTCCCGCCAGGCACCGGGCGGGGTGGCGCGCAGCTCGTCCGGCGTCAGCTCGGGGCAGGGCAGCCGGGCGAACCACCAGGAACAGCCGTCCGGATCGGTGGTGTAGCCGAAGTAGGCGCGGCTGCCGGTGATCATCCGGTAGGTTGCCGCCGGTGCCGGGTCCGGCGCGTCGGCGGCGTACCCGTAGACGACGGTCAGCCCGGTATGGCGCGGTGGCGGCGCGTCCGGGTCGAGCAGCGCCCGTGCCCGGGAGTGGATGCCGTCCGCACCGACGACCAGGTCGCCCTCGGCGACGGTGCCGTCCTCGAACACCGCCCGGACACCACCGGGCACCCGGCGGACCTCCCGCAAACGCCTGCCGAAGAACACTTCCCCGCCGCGCGCCCGCAGTTCGTCGTGCAGGGCGCGGTACAGGCCCGCGCGCCGGATCGTGCGCGGGGTCATCAGCTCGCCGCGGTCGCTGCCCATGGGCTGGCGGCTCAGCAGCCTGCCGTCGGCGGCGTAGAACTCGACGTCGGCGGCGGGGAACGACGCCGCGATGACACCGCGGTGCGCGTCGACGGCGCGGAGGGCGTCCATCCCGTTGTGCATGATGGTCAGGAACGCGCCGAGATCGTCCGCCCCGTGCGGATGCGCTTCGTGGACGTCGGCCGCGATCCCGGCCTTGCGGAGCGCGATCGCGCTCGCGGCACCCGCGATCCCGCCCCCGATGACGACGGCCGTGGCCATGTCCCCTCCCGAAGCCGTGGGACACCGACGATATCGCCTCGGACGGGACCGGACAGCCCGCCGCCCGTGTCCGTGAATGCCACATTGAAGGACTCAGAGTCCCTCAATGTGGCATTCACGGACCGGTAAGCAGTGGTACCGCCGAAAGCATTTCACCGGGAAGGTGCTGGTGCGGTGATCACCGCACGACTGTGCGCAGGAACGACTTCCACCCGTCCGCTGACACGCCGAGGACCGGCCGGTCGACACGCCGGTCCTTGCTGTCACGGACCAAGACGCTTTCGGCGGTGAGGTTTACCTCCACACAGCTGCCCGAAGCATTGGTGTAGCTGCTTTTGAACCACTCTTTCCGGGTAGGCGGCGTAGGTGGTGAAATGTTCTCGGTCAAGCTAGTTCCTCGATGCGGTGGCGGATGAATTCCAGTGTTTCCTGTGTTGTCTTCGCGTGCCGGAACGCGTCGTTGTAGGTCATGGTGAGGTCGCGGACCTCGGTGGATTCCTCGATGATCCCCCGTGAGGTGACCGTCTCCTGCCACGCCACGGTGGGCAGTCGCGGGCTTTCGAAGTCGATCAGGTGGACGGTCGCGGCGCCGAACAGCCCGCAGGACGTCGCGGTGAAGGGGATCACCCTCACCTCAAGGTTTTCCGGGTGCTCGTCGATCATGTCGGCGAGGCGTTCGAGCTGCCGGCGGAGGACCTTCGGGCCGCCGATCTGCTGCCGCAGCACGGCCTCGCTGAAGATCGCCGTCAACTGGAACGTGCTGTCCTCGTTGAGCCGGTCCTGCCGCCGCAGTCGTGCCTCGATGCGCTGGTCGACCTCGACCCGGCGAATCGTGATGTCCGGGGTCATCAGTGCGCGGGCGTAGTCGGCGGTCTGCAGGAGACCGGGAATGAGCAGGCTCTCGTAGGTCCGGATGCTCTGGGCGCCGTATTCGAATCCGTACAGGCGCTGAAGATTCTCGTCGATAAGACCGGAATAGCGAGCCCACCAGCCGTGCTCCTTGGCCGCCGCACGCAGTTCGAGCAGTTCCTTCCGCTCTTCCTGATCGAACTCGAAAAGATCGATGAGCTTGATGAGGCTTTCCTCGGAAAGGACCTTGCGCTCGTTCTCCACCGCGGACCAGTAATTGCGCGTGAAGCCCAGTTCCTGGGTGATGGCCCGGACTTCGATGCCGAACTGCTGGCGGCGTTTGCGCAGGCGCAGCGCGAGTTCCCAGCTGGCGACGACAGGGGACACTGGCGCGGGCATGTCACTCCCTCGTCGGGGGCCGGTGCGGCCCGCGGGTGGGTTGTCGAGTATACAACTGGGTTCACCACTTCCGCACATGCATGGATGCGGCACTTGGTTACGGTAACCGAACGATAGCATCAGGGCTGTAGCGGTGTCCGGCGACCCGCTCTATCGTTCTTGGTGACTCGCTGAGTCGGCGCGATCACGATGCGGACACCCGGAGCCTCCGGGGCAGCGGTCGGCCGCTCGATCCCGAGGTGTCGGTGCCCAGGTCGGCGGCCGATACGCACTCTCCTCTCCCGCCGGTCGTCGCCGGGGCAGCTCGCCTGGTTGCCGGGGAGGAATGATGGAGTCGACCACGAAGCGGAGCAGCGCCGAGTCCGCTGCCGAGCCGCTCGGTCCGGACGGTCGGGCGGGCCCGATCCCGCTGCCGGCGGGAGGTGACGCCGTGGCGGGGCGGATCGAACTCCGCGCGGTGGGCGCGGAACGGCTGGAGCGGGTCAGAACGACCACGGCGCACTGCACCATCGTCACCGTCGACATCGAAGGATTCGGGCGGTACAGCAGGAACAACACCAACATGGTCCGGGTCCGCCACGGCCTCTACCTCGCGATGCGCCACGCCTTCGACACGGCCGGGATCGTCTGGGAGTCGTGCCGCCGGGAGGACCGGGGCGACGGCATCCTGGTGCTCGCCCCCGCGGACATCCCCAAGACGCTGTTCGCCGATCACCTGCCGGACACCCTGCTCGACGCGTTGGCCGGGCACAACCGGATCCATCCCGGCGAGGAACAGATCCGGCTCCGGCTCGCCATCCACGCCGGGGAGATCAACTACGACGAACACGGCGTCACCGGGGCGTCCATCGTCCACGCGTTCCGGATCCTCGACTCCGCCGAACTGAAACAGGCGCTCGAAGAGACCGCCGCGGTGCTCGCGTTCGCCGGATCCGGCTGGTTCTTCGACGAGGTGATCCGGCACAGCGAACGCAGCCGCGCGCAGGACTACCGGGCCACCGACATCACCAACAAGGAGACCACCACGAGAGCCTGGATCCGGCTGCTGCCCGCGTAGCGCGCGTCGTGGCAGGATCGGGAACGGCACGAGGAGGTGCGCCGGGTGCGCGGAGTGTTCGCGGTGATCATGGCAGCGGTGGTCTGCGCGGCGACCACGGGGACCGCCACGGCAGTGCCGGAGCGGGACGGCGCGGACCAGGGGGCCTACCCGGACGTGCTCGACCGGCGGGGTACCCCGGAGCGGGCCGAGCCACCGAAGTCCAATCCGGTCAACGTGTTCTCCGACGCGGGGGCCTGGCACGCGTACGCGCTTCCCGCCGCGGGCGACACCGCCCACTACGGCGGGTTCACCGGGCCGCTCTACCTCGCGCAGGAGGCGCTGTGGAACCTGAGCGCGGCGTTCACCAGGATTTCGCTGGCCGACGCCGAAACCGGCGCCGCGATCGGCTTCCCGGCCGAGCCCGCGCCCGAAACCCACGCCTATCCGGGGCATCTCACGCAGACCTATCGGCTTCCCGGTCTCGAACTCGGGCTCGACCTGCGCTTCGTCTCCGACCGCAGCGCCATGGTGCGGGCCCGTGTCCGCAACGTCTCCGCACACCCCCGCGCCATTCGCGTGTCCTGGGCCGGAGAGTTGCTGCGGCACATCGCCGAACCGGTGCGGTCGGCCCCTCGGCTGCGCGCGGACCGCGACGGGGTGCGGGTCGGGTTCGCCGAGGTGCGGGAGCCGGGCCGGTTCGTCACCGAGGGCACCGAGGACTTCCGTGTCGTCCACCCGGAACCGGTGTCCACCGTGGTGACCGGCGACGGCTACCGGACCACCCGGCGCGACGCGCTCCGCCTCACACCCGGCGCGGCGAGCGAACTGGCCTGGGGCGAGAGCTACACGTTCACCGCCGCCGAACGCGCGCGGGAGGCGGGCACGCTGCGCGTGGCGCTGGCAGCGCCGGGCGCGGCGGCCGACCGGGTGAACCAGCGTTGGCGCGAGTACCTGCGTCGCGGGCTCGCCGGGATCGCGCCGGGGAACCGGCGCACCGCGGTCAAGGCCATCGAAACGCTCATCACCAACTGGCGGGGGCCCGCGGGCGACCTGCACCACGGCGGGATCACCCCGTCGCTGACCAATCGCGACTTCGCCGCCGGCTACTGGCCGTGGGACAGCTTCAAGGAAGCCGTCGGGGTCTCCCGGTTCGCGCCGGGGCTGGCCGAATCCGTGCTGCGCTCGGTGTACGAGCACCAGCTCACCGCCGCCACCCCGGGACGCGGGCAGGACGCGGGGATGCTGCCGGACGTGATGATGTACCGCGCCGACAGCCCCGGGGTGAACCTGCGCAACACCAAGCCACCGCTCGGCGCGTGGGCGGTGTGGCAGACCTACCGGCAGAGCCACGACCCCGCGTTCCTGCGCGAGATGTACCCGAAACTGCTCGCGCAACACGAATGGTGGTTCCGTAACCGCGACCACGACCACGACGGGTTCGCCGAATACGGCGCCACCGTCGATCCGCTCAACCACGACGACGCGTCGCGGCTGGAGGCGGCGGCGTGGGAAAGCGGCATGGACGACGCGCCGCGCTTCGACAAGGGGACGGGCATGCGCGTGCTGGCCAACCAGGACGCGCGCGGCCGGGTCGTCGGCTACTCGCTCAACCAGGAGTCGGTCGACCTCAACGCCTACCTCGTGGCGGACAAGCGCTATCTGGCCGAGATCGCCCGCGTCCTCGGCGAGCACACGCGGGCGGGACAGCTGATCCGGCAGGCCGACGACCTCGCCGCGCGGATCCGCGCGACCATGTACGACGACCGGACCGGGTTCTTCCACGACGTCGACATCGCCACGCACCGGCCGCTCACCGAACGGGGTAAGGGCACCGAGGCGCTCATCCCGTTGTGGGCGCGCGTCGCGGCGCCGGCGCAGGCGGCCGGGGTCCGGCGGAGCCTCGTCGACCCGGACCAGTTCGCCACCGCCGTCCCGTTCCCCACGGTCGCGCGGAACTCGGACAGGTTCGACCCGGACGGCTACTGGCGTGGCACCGCGTGGGTGGACCAGGCGTACTTCGGGATCAGGGCGCTGGAGGAGTACGGGTACGCCGGTGACGCGCGCCGGGCGCGGGACAGGCTGCTGGCCGGCGCCGAAGGCCTGAGCGGGAACGCGCCCATCAGGGAGAACTACAACTCGGTGACCGGGGCGGGCCGCAACGCCACCAATTTCAGCTGGTCGGCGGCGTTGGTGCTGACCATGCTCGCCGACCTTCACTGACCGCTGCCCGCGGAGTCCACAGTGGACACAACGGGGGCGGGGAATGGCGTGCCGTCGTTCTCGCCGAGGGTCGTGTCCTGATCATCGTTTTCCCGATGCGTTCGTGCCCGGGGTGTCACTCGGCAACCTCGCAGTAGTTCTTTTGGGGGAACGACCGTGGGTGATTGCAGTAAGAAATGTTCGACCTGGCGGATGTTCCACCGGAGTGGTATTGGTTCTCCCGAGTGGCCGACGGGGAGAGCGGTGCGGGGATGCGGTGGCGAGATCGGCGTGCGGGATCGAAATCCAACCACGAAAGAGTGGACACCTCTTTGTCATCTGACAAAGATCCACGGCAGGGCGGCGCCATAATCGAGACTCCGCGCCCGCCGAGGGGCCCGGGGCGGGGAGCACGGGAGGGAGGGGTGGTGACGCGATGACGGAGAGGCAGTACCGCACGATCGTAGTGGTCGATGTCGTGGGTTTCACCGCTCCCGACCGGCGGCCACCTGATCGGCTCGCCGTGCACCAGGGCATGTACGAGGTACTGAAGAAGGCGTTCGCGGACTGCGGCATCGACTTCGGTTCCTGCGACGACGAGGACCGCGGCGACGGTGCGCTCATCCTCCTGCCCTCCGGTACGGGCCAGAGCGTCGTCGCCGACCGGCTGCCGGAACGCGTCGTGGTCGAACTCCGCCGGTACAACTCGACGCGGATTCCGCAGGCACAGATCCTCCTGCGGATGGGCCTGAACTCGGGCACGGTGCAGTACGACGGGAAGGGCTGGGTCGGCGAGGCGATCGACACCTCCTTTCGCATCCTTGACGAGCAGGAGATCAAGAAAAGGTTCGCCGAATCAGGTCGGATGGTCGCCGTCATCGCCTCGCAGGGATTCTTCGGCGACGTCATCGCACCCGATCCGGGCCTGCTACCGGAGTCCTACGTGCCGATACCGGTATCGGTGAAAACGTTCACTGGAACGGCCTACCTGCGACTACACGGTGAACTCGCCGCGCCGACTCCCCAGCCTCCCGCGCTCCCGCCGGGATCGGCCGCCGACCAGGCGTCCGACCTGGCGAAAGGTGATGTGCTGGAGCTGGTCTCGGCCATGGACGCGGAGAAACTGCGTCCCTACCTCACCCGGCTGAAGGTCCCCCAGCTGGCGGTCACGGTGAGCCGCGCGCTCGGCCGGGCCATTCCCTTGCCCCCGCTGGACGACGTCATCGACGCGTGGGACGCCTTCGAGCTGCTGAGCGACTTCAACGCCGGCCCGGACGGCATCCCGCCCGCCGTCACCTTCCTTTACCTGCTGGCCGAACAGTTCGACGGCAAGGTCGGCGACGCCCTCGCCGGCTGGGTCGGCGACCAGGCTCAGCGGCTGCGGATCGGCCCCGCGCTGTCGGCGCAGCGCCAGATCCGGCCGCCGGTGCCGGACAAGGCCCACCTGCACCTGACCATCCTGCTGGAGCCGGTCTGCGCCGATCCGGACCGGTGCACGCTGGTGTTCTGGCGGCAGGACGATCCGGCGGTCTGGCCGCCCGCACTCGGTGACGTGCGCGAGGTCGGGATCGACGAACTGGAACTCCGGGTCGACGACGTGATCATGGAAACCGAGGCCGTCTGGTCCGGCCAGAGCGTTTCCGCGGCGGTGGAATTCCTGTTGCCACGCAATTTGATCACGCTGCCGGTGCAACGCTGGGCCAAGGAACACGTGACCGGCCAGCCGCAACCACTGCGCTACGGCTACCGGCTCGGAGTACGGCCGTTGGAGCGGATGCGCGCGAAGTACTGGCACCGTGCGTGGAACCGCAGGTGGGTCTCTATGCTGGAAGACCCATCGGCCGACCGGCTGCACTATTCCGGCTGCGAGGAGCAGGACATCAACGCGGAACTGAGCAACGATCGCTGGATCGGGCTGGTGCTGACGAAACCGCCGTCACCGCAACCGGAACCGGGCACTCGGCCGGACGAGTACACGGCTGCGCTCAGCTACGGGCTTCCGGTGCTCCTGTGGCATCCGCACGCCAGTCCGGAGGAGTTACGCGAGCTGCTCGACTGGGTGCTGGCCACGGAGCGTGGCTTTATGGAACTTCCGGATCGCCGCAAAATGGCGAATTCGAACACGGCCTTACCGTTCAAGAATTCTCTGGCACACGATTTGGTGGTAATGTGGGACGATCCGAAAAGGACAATCGTTCTCGACCAGCCGTTGATCCCGACGTTGATCCCGCCGCGACAGTAAGGGGATACCACGGATGAGCGTGAACGACCAGGACGCGGCGGTGTCGCCGGAGCGGCGGGAGCCGCGCCCGGACGCGCCCGACTGGTGGATCTACCGTGGCACCGGGAGCCCGATCCACGACATCGATCTCGCCGAGATCCTGCCCAAGCCGCCGCCGTGGCGGACCTACCGGGGCGGCCCGCTGCCCGAGCACGACGTCCCGCCGCCGGACGACGGCGAAGCGGAGCGCAGGCTCGGCACCGCGTACACGCTTTCCGAGCAGAACATCGATTCCACCGAGCTGAACATGGTCAACGCCGCGCTCTATCTGCGGCGGCCGCTCCTGGTCACCGGCAACCCCGGCACCGGAAAGTCCAGTCTCGCCTACCGGATCGCCCGCGAACTCGGGCTCGGCCGGGTGCTGCGCTGGCCGATCACCAGTCACACCACACTGAAAGAGGGCCTTTACGGCTACGACGCGATCGGCCGCGTCCAGGCCGCCGCGACCAGCCAGGCACAGCGGGGCGGCGAGGCCGACGAGCCGCCGATCGGCGATTTCGTACGGCTCGGCCCGCTGGGCACCGCGTTCCTGCCCACGCGGCTGCCCCGGGTGCTGCTGATCGACGAACTGGACAAGTCCGAAGCCGATCTGCCCAACGATCTGCTGTCGATCTTCGAGGACGGCGAGTTCCCGGTCGAGGAGCTGACCCGGGTGCGGGACCGGCATCCCGAGGTCACCGTGCGCACCGCCGATCCGCAGCGTGCCGCGGTGGTGCGGGACGGGCGGGTCGCCTGCCGCGCGTTCCCGGTCGTGGTCATGACCAGCAACGGTGAGCGGGAGTTCCCGCCGGCGTTCCTGCGCCGCTGCCTTCAGCTGCGGATCGAGAGCCCCGACTACGCGCAGCTCGCCGCGATCGTCGCCGGGCATCTGGTCGGTGAGAACGGTGAGCACCGCGACCGGCTCGTCCGCGAGTTCGCTGAGCGGAGCAAGGCCGAGGGCGGCCTGCCCACCGACCGGCTGCTCGACGCGGTGTACCTGGCCACTTCTGGCGCCTACCAGCCGGACCACGAAACGTGGCCAAGACTGGTCGACGCGCTCTGGCAACGGCTGACGGTGCGGTGACATGAGCGGTCCAGCCGGTGGCCCCGCCCCCCGTCCAGCCGTCCCGCCGACGGGACGGCGGACGGCCGCCGCGACCGCGACGGGCACCGGGCCCGGCTCCGGGGACCTGACCTGGACCGAGCTCGCGGACAGCGTGTGGCTGGCCGCCGCCATCAGCCCCGCCCCGGAGGTACGGCCCGAGTCGGAACCGGCTGCCGATCCGGCACCGACGTACGACAGTGTCCGGATCCCGATCCGCTCGGCGCTGTCCGAGCCGCGGGCGGAGGGCCCGCCCGAGAAGACGCCCTCCGTGGCACGGCACCCCGCGAGCACCGGCGACGTGTCCGCTTCCGGCAAGCCCGAAACCGGCGACGGGGAAGAAACCGTCGTCGAGGCCGCGGAACGGCGTGAACCGACGGTGGACGGTACTGCGGCCGGGGGAATCGCGTTACCCGATTCGTTGGACTATTTCCGTGCGTTGAGAACGTTGAAACGCGAGACGGTCTCCCGGCGAATCAACGATGTGGTCCTGGACGAGGAGGCCACCGCCGTTCGGGTCGCGGAGACCGGGGTGTGGTGGCCGGTCACCCGATCGAGAAAAACACGCTGGCTGGACCTGACGGTCGTACTCGACAACGGTCCTTCCATGGCGCTGTGGCGCCCGCGGGTATCCGCTTTCGTCGGTTTGCTGGAACAGCTCGGTGCCTTCCGTACCATTCAGCTCCGGCTGCTGGAAACCGCCAAGGACAACGGCCAGGCGGCGCCCGTGCTGCGCGGGGGCACCCCCGGCGCGCCCGCCCGCGATCCG
Source organism: Amycolatopsis samaneae (assembly GCF_039541975.1). Classification (NCBI taxonomy): domain Bacteria; kingdom Bacillati; phylum Actinomycetota; class Actinomycetes; order Pseudonocardiales; family Pseudonocardiaceae; genus Amycolatopsis; species Amycolatopsis samaneae. The sequence goes on along the minus strand of NZ_BAABHG010000004.1, from coordinate 650,658 downwards.
GACGAGATCCTCGATTCTTCCGGCAGGCGCCTGGTTCTCCTGGTGACCGACGGCGTGGGCGACGCGTGGCAGAAGAACGTCCTGCCCCCGATGCTCGCGCGCTGGGGCCGCACGATGCCGGTGAGCATCGTGCACCTGCTCCCGCAGTGGCTGTGGGGCCGGTGCGCGCCAGGCCTGCGCCGGGCGTCGCTCCGGGTGCCGGAGGCCTTGCGCCCCAACGGCAGGTGGGACTTCGAGCTGACCGATTCCTGGCTCGAACCCGCCCCGCCTGCCGGGGCGGTGCCGGTGCCGGTGCTCGAACTCCAGCCGCGCTGGCTGGCCTGGTGGGCCCGGCTGGTCACCGGTGAGCACACCGGCGCGGTGGAGGGCACCGTCCTGCTCACCGGCGATCGGGAACCTCCCGAGGAGTTCGACACTTCCGCGCTGCCATCGGCAGAGGAAAGAGTGCAAAGATTCCGGAGCGTGGCGTCGCCGCCGGCGGTGCGGCTCGCCCAATTGCTGGCCGCGGTGCCGGTCCATCTTGACGTGGCCAGGGTGATAGGGGAGCGTTTTGTTCCGGAGGCAGGCCCCGAGCACCTCCTGGAACTTCTGGTCTCAGGGATCCTGTACGCTCCCGGACTCAAGGAAGGACAGTCCACTTGGGACACGGGTGGAACTTTCGCCTTTCCCGAGGCAGTCCGGGAACTGCTGCTCAGCGGTGCACGCCGTTCGGAGACGGCGCGTGCCGTCCAAGTGGCGGCTACCCAGTTCGGTAGCCGGATTCCGGTGCTCAACCATCTCCGAGACGCGATTGCCGACCCGCACAACACGCCCGATCCGGCTCTCACCCTCGAGTCGTCGGCCGAAGTCGAACTGGAGAGCGCCGTCATGCGGGCGCTGTCCGGTCCGTACCTGTCCCGTGCTGACCGGCTACGGAACAAAACGCAGCAAGGTCCAGACGTATCCGATTCTGAATCAATCAAGACTGAGAGTTCCAAGATGCCCGAGACGGCCGAACGTCACACCGGTACCGCTCCCGCGACCGAGGGACACACGCCGCGCCTCAGCGAGCCCGATCCGGCCGAGCAGGCAACCAAGCCGATGCCGCACCCGTCGTCGGCGAGTACGCGCAGCTTCCCCGCCCGCCAGCCCGAGGATCCACCACCGGTCTGGGGCAACGTACCGCCACGCAACCCGAACTTCACCGGTCGCGCGGACCTGCTCGACCAGCTGGCCAAGCGCCTGACCAGCGGCACCACGGCGGTACTTCCCTCGGCCCTGCACGGTCTCGGCGGTATCGGCAAGACCCAGATGGCCACCGAGTACATCTACCGTCACCTGCAGGACTACGACCTGGTCTGGTGGATCGACGCCGCCCACACCACCCAGATCCGCGCCGGTCTCACCGACCTGGCCCGCGCACTGGGCGTGCAGGGCGCCACCGAGGCCAACATCGCGGTGCCCGCGGTGCTCGAAGCGCTGCGCACCGGCCGCCCGTTCCGCCGCTGGCTCCTGGTTTTCGACGCCGCGGAGACCCCGGAGTCGGTGCTGCCGTTCTTCCCGCGCAACGGTCCCGGCGAAATCCTGATCACCTCCCGCAACTCCGACTGGGCCGGGATCGCCCGCCCGCTGGAGCTGGCGGTGTTCAAGCGCGAGGAAAGCATCGAGCTGCTCGGCCGCCGCGGTCCGGAAATCGACCTCGGGGACGCCGACGAGCTCGCCGAGAAACTCGGCGATCTGCCACTGGCCGTCGAGCAGGCGGCGGCCTGGCGCGCGGTGACCGGCATGCCGGTGAACGAGTATCTACGCCTGTTCGACGAATCGGTCGAGGAAATCCTCGACACCGCTTCGGCCCCGGACTACGAGGTGTCCGTCGCCGCCGCGTGGAACGTTTCGTTCGAGGAGCTGAAGACCCGCAATCCGGCCGCACACCAGATCCTGCATATTTGTGCTTTCTTTTCGCCGGAGCCGATTTCCCGTGATCTGCTCACCGGCGTCAGCCGGGTCTCGATCTCTCCGGAGCTGGACGCCGCGCTGCGCGATCCGATCAAACTGGCCCGCGCCATCCGCGACATCAACCGGTACGGCCTCGCGAAGATCGACCACGGCAGCAACACCCTCCAGCTGCACCGGTTGGTCCAGCTGGTGTTGCGCAATCGGGTGATGGCCCCGCAGGTGCACGCGCGGATGCAGCACGGCGCGCATCAGCTGCTCGCCGCGCTCGACCCGAACGACCCCGAGTCGAGCAGGCACTGGCCGCGCTATCGCGAACTGCTGCCGCACGCCTACGCCGCCAATGTGCTGGACTGTGACGAAAGCTGGCCGCGTCAGCTCTACATCAACCTGATGCGGTACCTGTTCGACTACGGCGACCACGAGGAGGCCGCGCGGCTCGGCCAGCAGGCACGCGCGCACTTCACCGAGACCCTCGGCCCGACCAACCCGCAGACGCTCGAGGTCTCCTCCCGGCTCGGCCTCTACCTGTGGGCGATCGGCCGCTACACCGAGGCCGCGGAGCTCAACCAGCGCACCCTGGCGCTGCGCCTGCAGGTCTCCGGCGAGGAGAACGAAGAGACCTTCGCTCTCCAGCGGAACATCACGATCGACCTTCGCGCGCAGGGCGATTTCGCCGCGGCGACCAAGCTGAGCGAGGAAATCTTCACCAAGTGCAAGCGCATGTTCGGCGAGGACGATCCGGAAACCCTCAACGCCGCTTTCCAGCACGCGATCAGTCTTCGGCTGTCTGGTGACTACCAGGCCGCCGCGGAACTGGACCGGGACACCTACCGGCGGCGGGTCGAGGTGCTCGGCCGGGACCACGTTCGCACGTTCAGCGTGAACTGCGCGCTGTGTGTGGATCTCCGCGAGGCCGGTGAGTATGGCCAGGCCCGGGTTCAGCAGGAGCGAATCACGGAGAGCTTCCAGGCCCGCTATGGCGAGGACCAGCCGGACTCGGTGGCTTACGCGTTCTACCTGTCGGTGACCCGGCGGAAGGACGGCGACCACGAGGGCGCGCTCGCCCTGTCGACGGCAGCCCTCAGTCGGTTCCGGCTGGTCTACGGGGAGGGCCACTCCACCACGATGGCCAGTGCGCTCGCGCACTCGATCGACCTTCGTCATTCGGGCGACCTGGCAGCGGCCAGGAAGCTGGGCGAGGAGGCCTTCGAGCGGTATCGGGGCGGTCTCGGCGAGCACCACCCGCACACTCTTGCCGCCACCGTCGACCTCGCGGTGACGCTGCGGCTCCAGGGCGATGCCGCCGAGGCCCGCACGCTCGACGAACGCGCGCTCGAGCACTTCCGTGCCAGCATCGGCCCGGATCACCCGTACGCGGTCGTCGCCACGATCAACCTGGCGAGCGATCTCGCCGCGCTGGGCGAATACGACCGGGCGATCGAACTGGGGCGGGACGCGGTCGACCGCGGCCGTCAGGTGCTCGGTGACGAACACCCCACCGTCCTGGCGGCCTGCTTCAACCTCGGCCTGGATCTCGCCGCCGCGGGGCGTGCCGACGAGGCCACTCCCTTCCGTGACCCGATCCTGGCCAAATACCGTCAAGTGCTCGGCGAAGCACACCCGGGAACCCAGGCCGCCGGACGCGGAACCCGTGCCGACTGCGACATCGACCCGATGCTGATGTAGCGGCGCACGAGGCCGATCGGAGCGGACGGCCGATCCCGGACGACCTGGTCGATCCAGGCGGCGGTCCGCTCCACGGCTGGTGCCTCCCCCCGGGACGGTGGACTACGACCTCTGGGGTGGACCGACGCTGCCCGGAACACGGGTGGCGGTCGGTGGCGATGAACGTTTCTGCACGAGGTGCTGCTCCGGTGAAGCCGGTCGGCAGCAGCTCACGATGGCGTCGACGGCCACGTGGGCCCCTGCGGTGGTGGTCGTGTCCTCCGTGCCCGTCCACACCGAGATCGAGTGAATCCTGGGGGACGGACAGGAATCTTGGAGTGACCGCATGCACCTTCACCACGCTCCGGTGGCAGTGATCTGCGCAGCCCTCAGCGTCGAGTACGTCGCAGTACGGCGGCACCTGGACGAGCCAGTGACCCAGCGACTGGAAGAGCGTGACGTCCAGGGCACTCTGTGCGAGCTGGGCACCTTCACCGGGCAGGCGGGGACCTGGTCCGTCGTACTCGCGCAAACCGGTGTCGGCGACACCTCCGCCGCTATCGTGCTGGAGCGGGCGATCTCCGCGTTCGCGCCGCGGGTGGCGTTGTTCGTCGGGGTCGCGGGAGGCATCAAGGACGTCGCGCTCGGCGATGTCGTCGTCCCGGAGATGATCTACGAGTATGACTCCGGCAAGGTCACCGGCGAGGGCTTCGAGGCCAGGGTCAGGACCCACAAAGCCTCGTATCGCCTTGTCCAGCGTGCCAGGGCGGTGGCGATGTACGGACACTGGCAGCGTCGAATCCACCACGCCACCGACGACGGCCGCAGTCCCGCGGCCGTCGTCCAGCCCCTCGCGGCGGGCAGCATCGTGGTCGCCGATCCTCGATCGTCCATCGCCCGGCACATCTACCGGCACTGCGGCGATGCCGTCGCCGTCGAGATGGAAGGACACGGCTTCCTGCACTGTGCCCACTACAACGACCGGGTCGACGCCCTTGTCGTACGAGGTATCTCCGACCTGCTCGACAAAACCGAAGCAGCCGACAAGTACTGGCAACCCATCGCCGCGGAGCACGCCGCGGCCTTCGCCTTCGAAACCCTGGCCTGTCATACCCTGAGCCCCGATGCCTGGCGCCAGGCGAACCCGAGCGGGGCGTTCGGCTAGTCCGGGATGAGCTGGCCGATCCAGGCGGCGATCCGTTCCACGGTCGGCGGGGGCTCGACGGTGGCACGCAGCCGCCGATGCACCGCGCGGACGAGTTCGGGCCGGTGCAGCAGGGCACGCGCGGCCGGGTGAGGGCCGCGCGCGGACAGCGCGAGGCCGAGACCGACCAGTGACGCCGGGCGGTCCGGAGTCGCGGCGAGTTCCGCGCGATAGCCCTCGGCCGCCTCGGTGAACCGGCCGCTCGTGTAGGCGAAGTCGGCGGCGGTGGCGCCGGGGACCGCGGGCCGGATGCCGGGACGTTCCGGTGCGCGCACGCCGCCGACGGCGAGCTGGAGCAGGTCCGCCCTGGCGCGGGACCAGGACCCGTCCGGTACCGGGGTCGGTGGCGGATCCGCCGTACCGAAGGTCGTGGGTGGCCGGGACCGCCCGCTCCGCCAGGCCTCGGCCAGTTCGGCGACGGCGGACGGGGCCGGGCGCAGATGCCGGGCTCGCCACCCGGCGAGGTGATCCCGTGCGGCGGCGGTGGCCAGCTCACGGGCTTCCACCGGGACGGCCTCGTCCTGCCACGGGCCGAGGCGTTCGGCGATGCCGTCGAGGAATCGACGTCCGGCGGCGGTCAGTGTCGCGTCGGTGCGCAGTGATTGGAGCGTGCGCCAGCTTTGCCCACGCCAGTAGGCGAACTCGAAGGTCGCGCGCCGGGACGCCGGGTCCGAGTGGGTCAGCGCTCGCCAGAAGGCGGTGACGCCGAAGAAGGCGTATACCCCCTGCAGCGCTCCGCTCAGCGGGCGCGGATCGTCCCGCCACGGCACGTAGAACCGTTCTCGCGGATCGGGCTCGTACAACGTGGCCAGGTGCAGTAGTCCGCCGAGCACGATGTGCTGGAACTCGTGGATCAGTGTGGCGGCGAGTGCCACGCCGTCGGTCGGCAGGCCGACCACCGCGCTGCCGAACGCCTCCCCGGTCGAGGCGCTCGGGTTCCGGAAGAGGACGTGGGGCTTGGGCACCAAGGAGTTCAGCCCGACCGGCATGATCCGCGACAGTTCGGGCAGATGGGTGGCGATCAGGCGGCACGCCTCGTCGATCAGCCGCCGCCAGTTCGCGACGTCGCCGGCGGGCAGCCGCTCCGGCGGGATCGGCTCGTAGAGACCGCGATAGGGGTCGAGATCGTCCAGTCGCAGGGAAAACCGGTGTGCGCCGACCCGGCTCCGGACCTGCCGGACGCCCCACCAGCCGGGGGCGTCGGAGGAGAAGGCGATCGGCAGCCGCACCGTGGTTCCGGCGTGTGACACCACGTAGCGATTGCCCGCGCCGCGCACGGTCGCCGGGGTGAACGGTTCGGTAGCGGGCAAACGGGCCGTGCCAAGTGCGGGCAGCATGGCATTGCCGTGCCACACCGGGATCTCGGTCTCGAAGTCCAGCTCCGCCTGGATCGCGGTGGCCGCGGCGATCGCGTGCACATGGCCCAGGTGCATCCACAGTGGACCGACGCCGTCCGTTCCGTTGCGCAGCAGGCGAGTCGTGTAGCCCGCCCAGCTGCCCACGTACGGATTGGTGAGCATCCGGTTCACCGTCCGTGGTGATCGGGCCTCCGCGCGGGCCAGTAGTTCCCACGCCGAGTCCAGCGGCGGCAAGGAGCCCACCAGGTCCGGGGACTTCGCCGCCTCGGCCAGCAGCGCGTGCAACAGCAGCTTGCGCCGGCTCCGTTCGGCCCGGCGCAGTTTGCGTATCGTGTCCTCGTCGCCGTCAAGACGCGCGAGCGCGTCGAAATCCCGCCAGGACAGGCGATGGAACGTGGGACGTTCCTCGGCCGGCGGCATCAGTCGATCCGCTCGCCACCCGCGGCGTTCGAACTCCGGTAGCGCGCGCTGAGGTTTCTGGTGCGTTCCACCACGTGGTTCGTCGAAAAACGGAGGGTTTCCTCGTCCAGTTCACGCAATGCCGTGAAAGGGACCGCGCCGAGGTCGATCAACGCGGATTCGATGTCTGGTTCGGTGTTCACCGGGGACGAATTCATCGTGCCGATCTCCTCCACCCGCTCCATGGCGCGCGAGTCAGATATTCCCATGATAGCCGAGATGCCCATATCCACGCCGCGTCAATCAGGGTCTTTTCCCCGGTACCGGCGGCGGGCGGCCGGCGGCCAGCTCGCGCAGGTCGCGCGGGCGGGTGATGGTGATGCGCTGACGGGCGGTGTGCACGATACCCATTTTGCGGAGCTCGTCGAGACCGCGGATCAGGGTGCTGCGGGAGACGCGCGCGAAGCTCGCCAGTTCGCCCTGGTTGAAATGGAGATCGACCTGTGCTTCCCCGTCGGCGGAGTGCTGGAGGGACAGCTCCAGCAGCACGGCGGCCAGGCGCTGGGGAAAGTCCGGCCCGCCCGATTCCAGGCGGAGGCGGTCGGACTCCTGGAGGCGGATCGTCGCCGACCGCATGAACTCCTCGGCCATCCGGGGGCAGGACCGCAGCACCGCGAGGAACTTCTCCCTCGTCACCACGAGGGTGTGCACCTCGTCGATGGCCGACATCGTCGCGGTTCTGGGCAGTCCGCTGATCGGGGCCATTTCCCCGACGATCTCGGCGGGGCCGCGGGCGGCCAGCGGGGCGTCGTCGCCGCGGTAGTTGGTGGCGCTGATCTTCACCCATCCGCGCAGCACGACGAACATGCTGGCGGGTGGGCTGCCCTGGAGGGCGAGGACCTGGCCGGGGCGCCACACCTTCACGTGCCCCGCGGCGCTGAGGGCGGCCCGCTCCGCCGCGGTCAGCCGGAACCAGGCTCGCCGCTCTTCGCTTTCAGTGGTCGAGGAGCCCACCACGTGACCCCTCCCGTTCCGACGGGCCCGGTTTGGCCCCGTGTTCCATTTGACGCATCGCTCGCTCCCCCGAGTCGCCAGCATCGTCAGTGGGCAACACAGCCAAGGTCTCTGACCGCAACCTGCAATTGTGCCAGGCGATAGACCACTTCACCAGGTCTCACGCGGGCGACCGGGGAGGTATGTCATGCGTAGTGCCGAGGATGTTCTGAGACGGCCGGTGGGCGGGAACCGGGGGCCGGTACCGCAGTCTTCCGCGCGGTGGCCGTCCGCCTTCGAACCGCACCCGCCGCTGGTTTCCGGTGGCTGGTACCAGTGCGCCGACCAGGAGGTCACCGGCCCGGGGCGGTACCCGGTCGATCGCCCGGTGGGCAGGTCGGCGGGGGCGGCGCTGTTCTGGACGACGCTGCTCGGGCCGCTGGGGCTCTGCTACTTCTCGTTCGCGGGCGGGCTGGTGGCGGCGGTGCTGGCCGCCGCGATCGTCGTCGCGACCGGCAGCGTCGTGCTGCTGGCCGTGATCTGGCCGGTGTGCATGGCACTGGCCCTGCTGGGCGTCCCCTGGAACTGAGGGGCTCCGGGGGACATCGGGGGGAGGGGAACGGCACGCCGGCCCCGGCCGTCCGTATGTCTACAATGGACATACGAGGTCACGGGGCGGGGGACGGCGGGGCAGGCGTGCCGTTCGCGGTCCGGCGTGGTGCCGGGCCGGGTAACCGAGTTCACCTGGCCGGTCGGCGGCGCGTGCCAGTTCGGTTCGAAAGCGGACATACCCTGACCTCTATGTCTGCGATCGTGGTTTCATGCCGGACGACGACCGCACCCCGAAGGGCCCGAACGACGTGACCACGACCCAGCCGCCCGCCACGCTCGACGCCGAGCGGACCGACCTGCTCACCGAGCTCGCGGACGCGCGTGCCGACCTGGTCGCCACCACGGAAGGACTCGGCGACGAGCAGGTGAGCGCACGCCCGACGGTCAGCGAGCTGTGCCTCGGCGGGCTGGTCAAGCACGTCGCGGCGATGGAGCAGCAGTGGCTGCGGTTCGTGGTCGAGGGCCCGTCGGCGATGCACTACGACCTGCCCGACGGTGTCACCTGGGCGGACATCGCGGCCGGAACCGCGCGCGAGTTCCCGCGGTGGATGACCGAGCACCGGAACGGTTTCCGGCTGCTGCCGGGGGAGACACTGGCCGGGATCCTCGACCACTACGCGCGGGTCGCGGCCCGCAGCGCGGAGATCATCGCCGCCGTGCCCGACCTGTCGGCGACGCATCCGCTGCCGGAGGCGCCCTGGCACGAGCCGGGCGCGGTGTACAGCATCCGCCGGGTGCTGCTGCGCGTCATCGCCGAGACCACCCGGCACGCCGGGCACGCCGACATCCTGCGCGAGTCGATCGACGGCCGGAAGTCGAGCTGACCGGTGACCGTTCTCGACACCAGGGCCCTCAACCGCGCGACGCTGCACCGGCAACTGCTGCTCGACCGCGCCGACCTGCCGGTGCACGACGCCGTCGCGCACCTGTGCGGCCTGCAGGCGCAGGAACCGCAGGAACCCTTCGCCGGGCTCTGGTCCCGCCTGCGCGCGTTCGACCCGGCGGAGCTGTCGGATCTGCTGACCGGGCGGCGAGTGGTGCGCACCCACCTCATGCGCCGTACGGTGCACCTGCTCACCGCGGACGACGTGCTGGCCTGGCGGGCCCGCCACGACGCCATGCTGCGCCAGCGGGTGCTCGGCACCTATCGCCGCGAACTCGACGGGGTGAACCTCGACGAGCTCGCGGCGGCGGGCCGGGCCGTGCTCGCCGACGGCGAACCCCGGTCGATGTCCGGGCTCGCGCGGGCGGTCGCCGGTCGCTGGCCGGAACCGGGGCGGCGGGCGCTGGGCGAAATGCTGGTCGCCGCGCTGATCCCGATGGCGCAGCTGCCGCCGCGCGGGGTGTGGCGTGTCAAAGCGGGTGTGCGCAACGTTCCGCTGTCGGAGTGGCTGGGTCGCGACGTCGACGCGTTGCCCGCGGACGACACCGATCCGGTCGGCCAGGCTCTGGTCCGGCGCTACCTGGCCGCGTTCGGCCCGGCGGCCTCGGCGGATCTGCGTGCCTGGTGCGGTCTCGCCGGGCTCCCGGCCGCGGTGTCGGCGATCCGCGGCGAGCTGGTCGCCTTCCGCGACGAACGTGGCCGGGAACTGCTGGACCTGCCCGGCGCGCCCCGGCCCGATCCGGACACCCCGGCCCCGGTGCGGTTCCTGCCCGCGTTCGACAACGCGATCCTCGGCTATCACGATCGCGGCCGGATCATCGACGAGGGCCATCGCGGCCTCTCGGTCGCCGGGGAACGCGTCGTGCTCGTCGACGGCCGGGTGTCGGCGACCTGGACCGTCGAAGGGGACGCCGTGGCCGTGACGCCGCTGCGCCGTTTCTCGCGAGCCGAGCGCGCCGAGGTCGCCGAGGAGGGGCAGGCGCTGGCGTCGTTCCTTTCCGAGTCCGGCGACGCTCGCGTGCGGATCGCCGCGCCCGGCTGACGGCGTCAAATGTCCACTGTGGAGTAAACCGTCACCCCCGCTCGGGGCGTGACGGTTCGGCGGGGGGCGGGTTCCGTGCCCTGGCACGGGACACCTCGCCGCGTTCCGTCACGCGCCGGGCGGTGACGCCGCAGCCGAGCGACGTCAGCACGCACACGGCCGCGACCACCACCGCCCACACCGCACCGGTGGTCACCGCCAGATAGCCCTGGACAACCGCCACGACGCCGTAGGTGATCGCCAGGCTCCGCCAGTTGCCGCGCGGGCTCATGGGCACCTCCTGGTCCACGGAGACAGCCCTACATCGCGGCGCCGGGGAGGATAGTTACACCGCCACCGCACAAAACCCGGCGGTGTGACCCCGGCCGGACGGCCGCCGGGTTGTCCATATAGGACAGTGAAGATCGACGCGGTGTCGGCGTTCGGCGTATTCGAGCGCGACGCCGATCGCGGGACGGCGGCGCGGACGCCGGCTCAGCGCAACCGCTCGTGCAGTGCTTCCATCCTGGCGTCGAGCTGGGCGGACATCATCGCGGTGCTGGCCAGCTCCGCGGTGAAGTCCGCGGGGACCCGGTCGTCGTACTTGTAGAACAGCTTGTGCTCCAGCGTCGCCCAGAAGTCCATCGCGATGGTGCGGAACTGGAGCTCGACCTTGACCTTCACCACCCGGTCGGACAGGAACACCGGGATGCGCACGATCAGGTGCAGGCTGCGGTACCCGTTGGGCTTCGGGTTCGCGATGTAGTCCTTCTTCCGCACCAGTTCCACGTCGTCCTGCGCGAGGAGCATCTCCGCCACGCGGTACACGTCGGAGATGAACGGGCAGATCACGCGCACGCCCGCGATGTCGTCGAGGTGCTCGGCGATGGCGGTCAGGTCGTCCGGGATGCCCCGGCGGATCCGCTTGGCCTGGATGGCCTCCGGCCGCTTGACCCGGCTGGTGATGTGCTCGATCGGGTCGTGCCGGTGGACGAAGTCGAACTCCTCGCTCAGGATGCGCAGCTTCGTCATCAGCTCCTCGATGGCGAACTTGTACACCAGCAGGAAGCGGGAGTACGAAAGCCCGGCGCCGAGCTGCTCGTCCGGCGTCGTCCCCGCGGCACTCGCACGCGCCGGCGACCCGTTACCCGCCGCGCGCGGGACGGGCTCCCGCGAAACGCTCTCCATTTTCCACCCTCACTGACCTGCGACAACCCTCACCCTGACCCAACGAACTCCACGATAACCGGGTTCCCGAAGCTGCCCGCGCCCGAGTCCGACCTGCGCGGGGCCGTCCTTTGTAGAGTTCGGAGGATTTCGGTGCTCTGAAGGCCACCTTGAGGGCGCTCAGCGCCCTCAAGGTGGCCTTCAGAGCGTGGGGAGCATCGGCACATGCGCGCCAGTTGACCGAGTGGATGTTCGGTTGCCGTACATGTGTGCGACAGGCGGAGTCCATACTCGCTCGGCGCGGCTCGCTTACGTTCCACCCGGAAACGTGAGACGTGAGGAGTGTTCGGGTAATGGATCGCAGAGCGTTCATGGCGGCCGCCGGTGCCGCGGCGGCGGGGACCGTGCTGGTGCCCGGTCAGGCGGAGGCGCAGCCGGGCTGGGGGCCGAACGGGCCGGTCGTGCGGTTCAACATCCTCAGCGACATCCAGGGTGACCTCGCCGACTTCGGCCGCGCGCTCGACGACCTGCACCGGGTCAACCCGGGCAGCGCGGGCCTCGGCATCGCGGGGGACATCACGCCGCGCGGCTACGACTTCGAGTACGCCCAGGTCCGCGAGACGATCGACAAGCACCCGCATCCGCGCGAGGTGGCGTGGGCGATCGGCAACCACGAGTTCTACGTGCCGAAGTGGCGCGACCCGGACACGCTCGCCCAGGAGACCTGGCCCAACGGGACGACCGAGGACTCGCTGTTCCGCAGCTTCTTCCGGTTCGCCAAGCGCAACACGATCTACAGCGAGACCTCGTTCGGCGGCATCCCGGTGCTCTGCCTCGGCACCGAGCGCTACGCGAAGTACCACGACCCGAAGCTCTGGGACGAGGTCTGGATCAGCGACCAGCAGTTCACCTGGCTCGAACAGCGCCTGCGCTACTGGTCCTCCCGGCGCAAGCCGGTGATGGTGCTGACCCATCACCCGCTGCCGAACACGGTTTCCGGGACACACAACAAGCTCTACCTGTCCGACTACCTGCAGCCCGACCGGCTGCTGTCGATTCTCGGCCGTTACCCGGACGTGTTCCTGTTCTCCGGGCACACGCACTGGGACCTCAACCTGTCCGACTGGGTGATCCGCCGTGTCGTGCCCGGCACCGGCAACCTCGAAGGATTCACCGTGGTCAACACCGCCGCCGTGCAGGTCGGCTGGATGGACGACGGCAAGGGCGGCGAGGTGTCCCTCGGCGGTGCCTTCAACCAGGGCCTGCAGGTCGAGGTCTCGCTCCGCTCGGTGGTCATCAAGGCACGCGACTTCACCACCGGAACGTGGCTCAAGCAGATCACCGTCCCGTTGCACAACTCGATCGGTGGTCCCTGGTGATCACCGGAATGGGGGAGGGTCACTAAATAGTCCTTTATGGACATGAACGCGGGAAGGACTCCGGCGCGGCGCTCGACGTCGCGAAGGGGTCCTTCCTGGCGTTTCCAGTGATCATTTCCGAAAACGTATGCCGGTGAAAGGTGGTCGGAGCCTTGGGGGTAACGTGGCCGACCTCACGGAGGGGGAGAGGTGCGGGGGGACGGTGGTGCCGGTGTTCCGGTTTTCGGTGCGCCATGGGGAAAGTCGGCGGGACGGGTCCGGTGTCATCCGCTGGTCTGTCATCTGCTCGACACCGCGGCGGTCGCGGGAATACTGGCCCCCGTCCTGCTGGGCGTGAACCGGTGGCGGGCGCTCAGGGAATCCTGCGCGGCGCTACGGGATCCGCAGTTGTGGCTGGCATTACTGTGCGGTATTCACGACATCGGAAAGTACGCGCCGACCTTTCAGTCGCTCAATTTCCCGCTGGCCTCCGCCCGCCTTGGCGCGTGGGCGCTCGACGACCTCGTGCTGCAGCGCAAACCCGCCGGAGCCCCCGCGCGCGTCGACACCCCGCACGGCCTGATCACCGCGTGGCAGGTGGAGGAGCTGCTGCGTGCGTGGCACGCGCCGAAGGAGACGGCGATCGCCGTCGCCGCGGTCCTCGGCGGCCACCACGGGCACTTCCCCGCGGGTCAGCAACTGCGACAGACGTTCCATGAGGCCAACGCCCGTGGAGCGGCTGAGTGGTCGGCCCGGCGCGTGGACCTGGTCGGTGAGGTGGCGCGGCTGCTCGGGCTGCCCGACCCGGAAAAGCAGCGCTGGGCGGACGTACGGCTGACGCCGGACGGGCTGACCGCGCTCGCGGCGCTCACCTCGGTGAGTGACTGGATCGCCTCCGACGAAGAGAACTTCCCGTCGCCGGAGGAAAGGTTCGACCTCGACGACTACGCCGTGCTCGCCGGGCAACGCGCCGAGGCGGCGGTGGCGCGCCTTCGCCTGACACCCTGGCGTCCGCCCGCGAACCCGACGTTCGCGAAGCTGTTTCCCGACGACAAGCCGTTTCCGGTGCAGGAACTGACCGAGCGGCTGGCCGGCGAGCGGCCCGGCCCGGCGATGCTGCTCGTCGAGGCGCCCACCGGCGAGGGCAAGTCGAAGGCGGCGTTGCAGGCCGCGAGCGCGATGGTGCGCGGGCTGGGGATGTCCGGCGTCTACGTCGCGATGCCGACGCAGGCCACCAGTGACCAGATGCGCCGGGAAATGCGGAAGATGTTGAAGCGGCTTGGAGACCCGACACCGGTCCACCTCGCCTACGCCGGTGCGTACGGCGAGGCGGCCGCGCGGCCCGGTGACGTCGGGTGCGACGGGGACATCGCGCAGGACCTGCTCGCGCTGGCCTGGTTCACCCGGAAGACGAACCTGCTCGCGTCGCTGGGCTGCGGGACGATCGACCAGGCGCTCAAGGCCGCGATCCGGTCGGGGCACGTGTTCGTCCGCCTCGCCGCGCTGGCGGGCAAGGTCGTGGTCTTCGACGAGGTGCACGCCTACGACGTCTACATGTCGACTTTGCTGGAGCGGTTGCTGACCTGGCTGGGCGCGCTCGGTACGCCGGTCGTGCTGCTTTCGGCGACGCTGCCCGCGAAGCGGCGGCACGCGCTGCTCGCCGCGTGGCAGTCCGGGTTCCGCGGCTGCCGTCCCGGAGAGATCGAGGACACCGTCGCCGCGCACTATCCCGGGGTGACCGTGGCCGACGGAAAAGACATCGTCGCGCATCCCGCGGGGGTGTCGCCAGTGAACGAGGGCCGGGTGATCGCACTCGATCGCGTTCCCGACGAGGACGTCGTGGACTGGCTGCTGGCGCGGGCGAAACGGGACCGCTGCGTCGCGGTGATCCACAATCTCGTCCGCCGGGCCGTCGCGACACATGCCGCGCTGGCCGAGCGCATCGCATTACTGCCCGAGCACGAACGACCGCTGCTGATCGCGATCAACGGCACCCTCCCGCTCGGACGCCGCCGGGCGGTCGAGGAGAAGCTGCGCGAGTGCTTCGGGGCGGAGCGGAAGGCCAGGCCGCGCCGGGCGATCGTCGTCGGCACCCAGGTGCTCGAACAGAGTCTCGACCTCGACTTCGACGGGATGGTCAGTGATCTGGCGCCGATCGACGCGCTGATCCAGCGCGCGGGACGGCTGCACCGGCATCTGCGGGACCCCGCGCGCGGGCCGGAGGTGCTGACGATCACCGGCGTCACCGACATGCCCGACGGGCCGCGTTTTCCCCGGTATCTCGGGGCGGTCTACGCGCCGATCGTGCTCCTGCGCACCTGGGCGCTGCTGCGGGACCGCGCGCGGATCGAGTCCCCTGTGGACGTTCCCGGCCTCGTCGACCGCGTCTACGGTGAGCGGGTCGAGTGCCCGACCGGCTGGGAAACCCGCTGGCATCGGGAAGTCGTCCGCTTCGCGGCGGCCGTGGACAAGGACGGCAAGGCCGCGACGAAGCGGTATCTGCCAAGGCCCGACGTGCTCGAGGACCTCGACGAACTGACGGAGTATCCACAATGGACCTACACGA
Source organism: Amycolatopsis samaneae (assembly GCF_039541975.1). Taxonomy (NCBI): domain Bacteria; kingdom Bacillati; phylum Actinomycetota; class Actinomycetes; order Pseudonocardiales; family Pseudonocardiaceae; genus Amycolatopsis; species Amycolatopsis samaneae. The sequence goes on along the minus strand of NZ_BAABHG010000004.1, from coordinate 635,497 downwards.
GGAATCCCAGGAAGCGCCGGTGAACGACGAGCTGTCCGTGCGCGTCGTGCTCTTTCGCCGGGACGCCTCCGGCGCGCGGGTTCCGGTGTACCGGACCGATTCCGGCGATCTCCGTGAGTCCGCCACCGTCCTCACCGCGCCGGTCGGCGTACCGCGCGCGGTGGTGCGGACGGTGCTCGGCACCGAGGTACCCGCGGAGTTCGCGGCGGATCCGTGGCTGCACCGGCACCGCGCGCTGGTGTTCGCCGACGGCCGTTGCCGGGTCGGCGCGCACGAACTGCGGTACCACGAGGAGTTCGGCGTCTACGCGGACGAAGAGCCGTGAAGGTGTCGTTCGACGTCCGTACCGAACCGTGGATCCCGGTGGACGGCTGGGAACGGCCGCTGGCGAGCCTGACGGAGGTGGTGGCGTGCGCGCACCGGATCCGCCGGATCGCCGGGGAGACGCCACCGATGACCGCGGCGTTGTACCGGCTCGTGCTCGCGGTGTTCCACCGGGTCTACGGGCCGGGCCGCCGTGCGGACTGGGCCGGGCTGTGGGCCGCAGGCTCCTTCGACCGGGTCCCATTGAAGGAGTACTTCTCCCGGCACGACAAGCGGTTCGACCTGTTCGACGCCGGCTTCCCGTTCCTCCAGTGCCCCGAGCTGCCCGCGGCGCGGAAGGCCAGCGTCGCGAAGCTGATCCCGCACCGGTCGGTGGGGAACAACGTGACACTGTTCGACCACACGACCGCCGCGGACCGGGTCGAGCTGTCCCCCGGCGAGGCAGCGCGCTGGCTGGTCACCGCGCGGGCCTTCGACCCGGGCGGGATGAAAACGCCCTACCTGCGGGAAAAGCACTCGGTGCGCGCGCCGTGCAACGAGTTCGGCGTGGTCCTCGTCGAGGGCGCCACGCTCAAGGAAACCCTGCTGCTCAACGCGATCCGGTACGCGCCGGAGGACGAGCGACCCTCGACCACGACACCGGGGGACGCCCCGGAGTGGGAGCGGGTGCCGCCTTCGCCGCATCCCGGCGCCCGCGCCGCCGACGGCTGGACGGACGTGCTGACCTGGCCGTCCCGGCGGATCCGCTTGCTGCCGGAGGTGACCGGCGGCGTCCCCGTGGTCGCCGAAGCCGTGCTGACGCCCGGTGATCGGCTGCTCGACGAGCTGCCGGACGCCGAGTTCATGGCGGCCTACCGGACACCCACGGCGGCGGGTGGCAGGCCGAAGCCCGGCGCACCGATGCTCCCGGTGCGGCTGTACCCGGTGCGCGGGATCTGGCGGCACAGCGTCGAACTGCTGCTGACCGACCCCCGCGCCGAGGAGCGGACCCGGCAGCGCCCGCGGGCGCTCAAGCAGCTCGCCGAACTCGTGCGGCAGGAGGAGATCCCGGCCGAGACGCTGTACACGCTGCGGGTGTTCGGCCAGCAGCTCGACGCGAAGGCCTCGGTGGTGGAGGGCTACCTGGAGGACGAGGTACCCGCGCCGGTCGCGCTGGTCCAGGCGACCGACGGGAGGCTCGCCGTGCTGGTCGGCAGTGCGGTCCAGCTGGCCGACGACGCGGGCTCGGCCCTGCGCTCGCTGCGCAACGAGTACCGCAGGGCGTTGCGCGCCAAGGCGGGCGCGAGCCTCGATCTCGGCTACTGGCCCGCGCTGGCCCGGCCGTTTTCGGTGTTCCTGCGCGAGGTGAACGAGGCCCGGTTGCGGGGGCTGCCGGAAACCCGGGCCGCCGAGGCGTGGAAGCGCGTGGTCACGGGCACCGCCGAACGGGCAGCCGAGACCTGGGCCGCCGGTGTCGTGGCGCGCGACCGCGCCCTGGCCGTGCTGGGGAGGGAACACGCCGCGTTCCGGCTGCGGCTGGCCAAGCACGCCAAGAACTTCGACGGCCTCGTCGCCAAGTACGTCATGAAGGAAACCAGCCAGTGAGTACTTCGGTCGCGCAGCGGCGCGACACCTTCGTCAAGGCGTTGTACGCCCTGCACCACGGTGCCGCCTCGGGCCCGCCTGGGTGGCGCTCGACCTGCCGGGGACGGCTGGCGCACCTGCGCCGGAGCCTGGCCGGGCCCCGTTCGCCGTGCGCGGCGTACGACTTCGTCTTCGCGCACGAGCCGCCGGAGTCCGAACAGGACACCTGGCTGCTGGTCGCCGGTCTGTTTGCCACCCACCCCCGGCCACATCGCCGGGGCGATCGTTCGCTGGGCGCGTCGCTGCGGGCGTTGCGGGAAAAACGCGGCGACTCGGTGGCCCGCCGGTTCGAGCAGCTGCTGGCCCGCGAACGTGCCACCCTGCCACACCATCTGCGGCAGATCGTGCGGTTGCTGGCCTCCGACGACGTGCCGGTCGACTACGCCGCGCTCCTCGACGACCTCGTGGTCCTCCTTGGCGAGGACTACCGCGGGACGGCGGCGCATCGCGTCCGGCTGCGGTGGGCCCGGGACTTCCACAGCCCCGCGCCCGTGCCGTCCACCACCGCCTGAGAACCACCCGGAGACTTCGTGATCATCGAACTGCACCTGCTCCAGTCCTTCCCGGTCAGCAACCTCAACCGCGACGACGTCGGCCAGCCCAAGACCGCCACGTTCGGTGGCAGCACCCGCGGCCGGATTTCCAGTCAGTGCCTCAAACGCTCCGCCCGGCTGCTGTTCACCGAACACGGGCTCGGCGAGCACGAGACCGGCGTACGCACCAAACGGCTGCGCGACGGCGCGGCGAAGCTGCTCGCCGAGCGGGGCCACGACGAGCGGACCGCGCCCGCCGTGGTCACCGCGGGCCTCGAACAGCTCGGCTTCGGCGTCGACCAGGCGAAGGGACTCACCGAGTACCTCCTGTTCGTCGGCAGAACCGCCGTCGACCACCTCGCCGATTACTGCGACCGCGACTGGGACGCGCTGGCGGCCGCCGCGGCGGCCAAGGACGGCAAGCGGAAACCGGCCAAGGCCAAGCCGGACAAGAACGCGCTCGCCGAGGCCCGGCGGATGCTCGACGCGACGCGCGCGGCCGACGTGGCGCTGTTCGGCCGGATGATCGCGGACAACAAGGACTTCAGTGTCGACGCGGCGTCCCAGGTCGCGCACGCCCTGTCCACCCACGCGGTGGCCACGGAGTTCGACTTCTACACCGCCGTCGACGATCTGAAGCCGGACGCGGAGGCCGGTGCGGACATGATCGGCACGGTCGACTTCAACGCCGCCTGCTACTACCGCTACGCCAACCTCGACCTCGGCCGGTTGCGCGGGAACCTCGACGGTGACGAGCCGCTCGCCGGGCGCGCGGCGCGGGCGTGGCTCGGCGCGTTCATCCACGCGGTGCCCAGCGGCAAGCAGAACTCCATGGCCGCCCGCACGCTGCCCGACACGCTGCTGGCCGTCGTGCGGGAGGCCGGGGCCTGGAACCTCGCCAACGCGTTCCTCAAGCCGGTGACCGAAACCGACGACACCGACCTGATGGCCGCCTCCACCGACCGGCTCGCCGGGCACCTCCGGCGGCTGCGTGACTTCTACGGCGAGGGCGGCATCCGCGCCACGGTCGCCGCGTCGGTGTCGGGCACGGTGCCGCACACCGCGGACGGCGATCTCGCGGGCTCCGTCGGGGAATTCACCTCGCGCGTGCTGGACGCCGCCGGCGTTTTCGCGGCATGACGGCCACGCTGGCGCTCTGTTTCGACGCCCCCATGCAGTCCTGGGGCCTGCGCTCCCGTGGCGTGCTGCGGGACACCGCGCCGGAGCCGACGAAGTCCGGGGTGGTCGGCCTGCTCGGGGCCGCGATGGGGATCGAACGCGACGACGAGGCCCGGATCGCGGAGCTGGCCGCGTTGCGGCTGGGCGTCCGCGTCGATCGCGAAGGACTCCTCGAACGCGACTACCAGACGACCCAGAACGTGCCCACCACGCTCGGCACCGGCCATCGCACGGTGGTGAGCGAGCGGTACTACCTCGCGGACGCGGTGTTCCTCGTGCTGTTGGAGGGACCCCGCCCGCTGCTGGCCACACTCGGTGCCGCGGTCGCCGCGCCGCGATGGCCGTTGTGCTTCGGGCGTCGCGCCTTCGTGCCCGCCCGTCCGGTGTTCTGCGGTCTCCACGACGGTGGTCTCGACCGGACGCTGCGGGAGCACCGCTGGCTCGAATGCCGCGCCCGTGCCCTCGCGGTGACCGGGGACCAGCAGCGGGTCACCCTGCGCACCGTCGTCGACTGCGGCGCCGGGGAGCCGGGGGCCCAGCCGCGTCACGACGTCCCGCTGTCGTTCGCCCGCGGCGCCCGCCGGTTCGCGCCCCGCGCGGTCCGGATCGGCGAGGTGCCCTTGACCGAGGAGATGATCCCGACGGGAGAGCTGCCGTGTTCCTGAGCAAACTGGCCGTCGACGTCCGCGCGCGCACGTTCCGCCGGGACTACGCCAACGTGCACGACATGCACCGCACACTGATGTCGGTCTACCCGGATCCCTCGGCGGAGCGGGAAAAGCGTGAAGCGCACGGCGTGCTGTGGCGGCTGGACGGCACTCGCGGCGGTTTCGTGCAGTACGTGCAGAGTCACACCGAACCGGACTGGGCGAAACTGCCCGCCGGGCACCTCACCGCGCCGGCCGAGGTGCGGTCGCTGCGCCCGGTGCTCGACGCCGTCGCCGCGGGCCGGAAGTTCGCCTTCCGCATGGTCGCCAATCCCACGAAGTGCGACCACCGGACCCGCAGGCGGCTCCCGCTCCGCCTGCCCGCCGAGCAGCTGGCCTGGCTGGTCCGGCAGGGCGAGCGGCACGGGTTCGTCCTGCCCGCCGCCGGGGACGGGCGGCCCGACCTCGCCGCGACGCCGCTGGCGACGATCAGCGGCCACAAGAAGGAGACGAAGCGGATCACCGTCGAACCGGTCCGCTTCGACGGGCACCTCGTCGTCACCGACGCGGCCGCGTTCACCGGGGCGCTGACCGGCGGGGTCGGCAGGGCCAAGGCGTACGGCTGCGGCCTGATCAGCCTCGCGCCGCCGAGGACGGGCTGAGGGTGGGCCGAGGGCGGCGCGCCGGAGTGTCCACTGTGGTCTCACTCGGGGCGTGAGCGGTCGCGGAACGTGCTGAAGGACGCCTTCAGTGCATCCAGCGCACCGAAGGCGTCCTTCAGTGCGGTCAACGCACCAAGGCGTCCTTCAGCACCGGTCAGTCGAGCATGCGGAGGATCTCGCCGACGATCAGCTCCGGTTCGGTGAACATCACGAGGTGCCCTGACCTCGGCGCCTCGACCAGCCGCCCGTGCGGCACCGCGTAGGCGGTGCGCCGGTGCGCGGCGGTGATCGCCTTCCGGACGCGCGCGTTGATCCGCGCCGACCGCATGCCGGTGATGACGCTGACCGCGAACGGATCGAGCACCGGCGGCCGGTCCCGCAGCGCGCGCAGTTCGCCGGGGAACGGCGCCATCTCCGCGAGCAGGGCCCGCGTGGCCCCCGGGGTGAAGTCCTCCCGCCGGTGATCGGCGGCGACGTCGGCGGGCTGAACGCGGCCCGGCCTGCTGCCCAGCGTCCGGTAGAGGCCGAGACGCGTCACCGCGGGCAGCACGGCCTGCGAGACCCGGTGCCGTTTCTCCGTCGAGGGCGTGAAGAACAGGTCGCAGTTCTCGTCGCTCTGGTCCACCAGCACGAGACCGCGGACACGCGCCGGGTCCGCCGCCGCGGCGACGCGCACGATCGGGCCGCCCCAGCTGTGTCCGACGAGGACGAACGGGCCCGGCCCGAGCGCGTCCAGCAGCGCGCCGAGGTCACCGGCGAGCCGGGCGAGCGTGCGCGGCCGGGGATCGGGATCGCTGCGGCCCGTCCCGGCCCGGTCGTACACCACCGCGCGGACGTGCCCGGCGACGGACGGCTGCACGAGTCCCCAGGTGGACCGCGAAAAGCCCATCCCGGATTCGAACACCACGACCGGGCCGCCGGTGCCGCGCGCCATGTAGTGCAGCCGACGGCCGTCCGCCAGCGGCACGAACGCGCTCGTGCCGAACGTGTGACCGTTCGTGGTCATCCCGCCTCCCCGTCGTCGAGTAAGGCTTACCTTAGTCCGAGCCGCGGACCTGGTTCCGGTCAGTCGCCGTCCGGCGCCGGGATCCCCGCGGCCACCAGCGTCGCGGTGATGGGTTCGAGCTCGGCGACCAGTTCGTCGAGCTCGGCGGCCGAGAGGGCGTCGAACGGCGGGGCGGCGAGCTCGTCGGTGAGGGCCTCGACGCGCTGCTTGGTCTCGCGGCCGGCGTCGGTGAACCGGCCGTCGGCGTCGACGAGCCCGCGCTCGCGCAAGCCGTCCATGACCGCGGCCAGCCGCTCCTTCGGCAGGTGATGGACACGCCCGAACGACTCCGGCGGGTGAATGCCCATCGCCAGCGCGGCGAGGATGTGCGCCTCCGTGCCGCCGATGCGGGCGCCGACGAGAGCGGCGATGTGGCCGTCACCGCGGTACTCGCGCAGCGTGGTCGCGGAATGCCACAGCCGGGCGACCGGGTCGCCCGGCACCGGGAGGGTACGCATCCCGGCGTACATCATCCGGCCCTCGGTGGGCGCGCTCGTCGCGGCCTTGGTGGTCAGGTCGGCGGCGCGCGCCAGGCCCGGGGAACCGGCCAGCTCGTCGCCGAGGATCCGCCGGAGGGAGGCCGCGCTGCCCCGCTCCCGCGCGGCGACGGACTCCTCGGGCGGGATCTTCTCCCACGCGCTCGGGATGTGCCGCGCGGCCTCGCCGTCGGCGAAGTTGTAGAAGGCCGCGTGCACGACCTCCGCCGGTACCCGCCCCAGCGGCGCGGCGCGGCTGGCGAAGTAGCCGTCCCAGTAGGTGCGGTGGCCGAGCGCGGCCAGTTCCTCGTTGCACTCGTCGGCGAAGAAGGTGACCAGGCAGATCGGCTCCATGAGCTCGAACAGGCGACGGGCGGTGTGCGTCATGGCCGACATCATGCCTGCGGTCCCCGGGAAGGGGAATTCGTTCGCGGGTGGTGTCGATTCCGGCCGGTGCCGTGCGCCGTAGGGGTGAGGACAGCACTACGACCGGAGGAACGAGATGCGGAAACTGCGGGTGACCAGCTTCGTCACCCTGGACGGGGTCGTGCAGGCGCCGGGCGGCCCCGACGAGGACCGCGAGGGCGGATTCGCGCACGGCGGCTGGGCCGTGCCGCGGATGAGCCAGGAGCTGATCGGGCGGATGACGGACCTGCTCGCCGACGCGGGCGCGTTGCTGCTGGGCCGCCGGACCTACGACATGTTCGCCGCCACCTGGCCACTGGCCGGGGCAGACGATCCGATCGGGGCCCGGATGAACGCCCTGCCCAAGTACGTCGCGTCACGGACGCTGGAGCGCGTGTCGTGGCGGAACTCCACCCTGCTCACCGGTGACGTCGCCGAGGCGGTCGCCGAGCTCAAACGGGGCGAGGGCGCCGAGATCCAGGTGCACGGCAGCGGCGGGCTGCTCCGGACGCTGCTCGCGCACGACCTGGTCGACGAGTTCCACGTGCTGACCTTCCCGGTGCTCGTCGGGCCCGGCAAGCGGCTGTTCGGGACCGGGACCGTCCCGGCGGGACTCCGGCACGAGGGCACGACCGTTTCCGGTGGCGTCGTGATCAGCGACTACGTCCGGGAGGGCGCGGTCGAGTACGGTGCGATGGGGCCGGAAACCGGGAACTGGTGACGGGAGACGGGCGGATCATGCCGCAGTACGCGATTCTGATCTACGAGAAGGAACTTCCCGGTGGGGTGGCCGACATCCCGCCCGAGGTGATGGAAGCCAACCTCTCCGCCGGGGAGAAGATCGCCGCGATGGGCGTCAAGGTCGTCCATGAGCAGGGACTCCAGTCCAGCGCGGAGACGCGCACGATCCGCAAGGACGGCCTGGTCACCGACGGTCCGTTCCTGGAGGCCAAGGAGGTCATCGCCGGGTTCTTCGTGATCGAGGCGGCCGATCTCGACCAGGCGATCGCCGTCGGGAAACTGCTGCCGATCATGGACGGCGCGGTCGAGGTCCGGCCGCTGCTGGAGATGTGACCAGGGCCGAGCACGCCGTCGCGGACGCGCACCGGCGCGAGTGGGCCGTCGTGCTCGCCGCGACGGTGCGTGTCACCCGCGACCTCGATCTGGCCGAGGAATGCGTCCAGGAGGCCTACGCCGACGCGCTGGTCTCCTGGACACGCGACGGCGTGCCGGCGCGCCCGGGTGCCTGGCTGACCACCGCGGCCCGGCACAACGCGCTGGACTCCTTGCGCAGAGCCAAAACCCTGCGCACGAAGCTGCACCTGCTCGTCGAGCCCGCGACGGCGGAAACGGAGCTCCCGGCGGACCCGGTGGTGGCCGACGACCGGCTCCGGCTGATCTTCCTGTGCTGTCACCCGGCGTTGTCCGCCGAGGCACAGGTCGCGCTCACCCTGCGGCTGGTCTGCGGGGTGCCGACGCCGGACATCGCGCGGGCTTTCCTGGTCCCCGAGGCCACCATGGCCGCGCGGATCACCCGCGCGAAGAAGAAGATCGCCGCGGCGCGGATCCCGTTCCGGCTGCCCGCGCCGGCGACGCTGCCGAGCAGGCTGGACACCGTGCTCACCGCGATCCACCTGCTGTTCACCACCGGCCACACGGCGCCGTCCGGGGCCGCGCTGGCCGACGACGATCTCGCCGGGCGCGCGCTCGCGCTGGCCCGCGTGCTGCGGGAGCTGATGCCCGGCGAACGCGAGGTCGCCGGGCTGCTCGCGCTGCTGCTGGCCAACCACGCCCGCCGGGCCGGACGGTCCACAACGGACGGACGGCTGCTGCGGCTGGCCGAGCAGGACCGGTCGCGCTGGGACCGGGGGGCCATCGCCGAGGCGCACGAGCTCGTCGTCGTGGCGTTGCGCGGCGGCGGGCCCGGCCGCTTCGCCATCCAGGCCGCCATCGCGGCGTTGCACGCGGACGCGCCCCGCTACGAGGACACCGACTGGCCGCAGATCCTCGAACTCTACGACGCGCTGGGAAAGGTGTGGTCCTCGCCGGTGGTCGCGCTGAACCGGGCGGTGGCGGTCGCGATGGTCGACGGGCCCGCCGCCGCGCTGGCCGAGGTCGAAAGCCTGGAGGGTGATCCCCGGCTTTCCGGCTACCGCTACCTGCCCGCGGTCAAGGCCGATCTGCTCCGCCGCCTCGGCCGGGACGCCGACGCCGCGGCGGCGTACGAGCGGGCGCTCGGGCTGACCGCCAACGACGCCGAACGCGGGTTCCTCGCCGGGCGTCTCGCCGAGCTGAGCTGAATATCCACAGAGGACAGTCGAGAAGGGATCGCATGGCCGCGCTCTTTCCACCGATCGAACCGTACGACCACGGGATGCTCGACGTCGGCGACGGCAACCGGGTCTACTGGGAGACCTGCGGCAACCCCGGTGGCAAGCCGGTGGTGATGCTGCACGGCGGTCCCGGGCAGGGCTGCTCCCCGCAGATGCGGCGGATGTTCGACCCGGCGCGTTACCGCGCCGTCCTGTTCGACCAGCGGGGGTGCGGGCGCAGCGTGCCGCACGCGAGCGATCCCGCCACGGACCTCCGGCACAACACCACCGGGCACCTGGTCGCGGACATGGAGCGGCTGCGCGAGCACCTCGGCGTCGACCGCTGGCTGGTGATCGGCGGTTCGTGGGGGACCACGCTGGCGCTGGCCTACGCACAGCGGTATCCGCGCCGGGTCACCGAGATCGTGCTCCAGTCCATCAGCACCGCGCGGCGTTCGGAGCTGGACTGGCTCTATCGCGGTGCCGCGCGTTTTTTCCCGGAGGCGTGGGAAGTTTTCTCGAACGGTGTGCCAGAAGGGGAAGACCTTCTCGCCGGGTACTCGCGGCTGATGTCGGATCCCGACCCCGGCGTGCGGGACCGCGCGGTGAACGCCTGGTGCACCTGGGAGGACGCGGTACTGTCCCTGGAACCCAACGTCCCCCGGACAGTCCACAGTGGTCACCCGGACCCCGGCGACGCCGCGTTCGCCCGGCTGACCGCGCACTTCTACTCCCATGCCGCCTGGCTGGAGGAGAACGCGCTGATCCGCGACGCCGGGCGGCTCGCCGGGATCCCGGGCGTGCTCGTGCACGGCCGTCGTGACCTGAGCTGCCCGGTGGACACGGCCTGGGAACTGGCCAGGGCCTGGCCCGGCGCCGAACTCCTGGTCGACGACGACTCCGGGCACCACGGCAGCGACCGCAAACGCGCCTGGGCCCTGCGCGCGCTCGCCCGCTTCGCCCGCTGACACCGACCCGGGCCCGGCATTGGTCCGTGAATGCCACATTGAGGGACTCAGAGTCCCTCAATGTGGCATTCACGGACCACCGGACACCTCGGGGCTTCGTGGGGGTGGACGGTTTTTCCGGGTCAGGTTCGTGGTCGCGCACGAACCGATGGGCCGCCGTCCGGCCTACCGTTTCGGCAAGTGCTTTCCCCTCGACGCGGACGAAGAGGTGCACATGTCGAAGCTCAACCAGACCAATGCCCGGCCGTGCGCATGAGCGACGCTTGCGAGCGAGTCATGGATTTCATGCGCCAAAAGGGAGCAAACACTGTCTCGCGGAGCGAGGCGATCGCATGAGTGGCATCGCGGAACGTGTCGCGTGGGTGTTCGCCGAGGCCGGGGCCCGCGGGTTCGTGCACGCCCGCGAGGTCGGGGTGACCGGCGGTCCCGAGGTGGACGTGCGTGCGGACGAGCCCGTCGTGCTGGCCTCGGTGTTCAAGATCCCGGTGGCGCTGGCCTACGCCCGCGAGGTCGCGGCGGGCAGGCTGGCCGAGACCGACCGGACCCTGGTCACCTCGCGTTACCGCATCGGCGGGATCGGCACCGCGGGCTGCGCCGACGACGTCGAGCTGAGCTGGCGCGATCTGGCCCTGTTCATGATGACCATGAGCGACAACGCGGCGACCGACACGATCTATCACCGGGTCGGCGCCGCCACGGTCGACGCCGTGCTCGACGACCTCGGGCTGACCCGCACCCGGATCCTCGGCTGCTGCGAGGACCTGTTCGCCTCGATGGCGATCGACCTCGGGGTCGTCCCGGGCGAAGGTGCCGAAAAGGACGTCGAAGCGGCGCTGGAGGCGGCGACACCGGATCGGCTGTGGCAACTGTCCATAATGGACCCGGAGAAGACGACCGCGTCGACGCCGAGGGAGATCACCACCCTGCTCGACGCCGTGTGGACGGACCGGGCCGGTGTCCCCGAGGCCTGCGAGCGCGTCCGGACGATCATGGCGCAGCAGGTCTGGCCGCACCGGCTGAGCTCCGGGTTCGCCACCGGGGTCCGGATCGCCGCCAAGACCGGCACCCTGCCCGCCGTCCGCAACGAGGCGGGCGTGGTGACCTACCCCGACGGCCGCCGGTACGCGGTCGCGGTGTTCACCAGGGCGCATTCGCTGGAGGACCGGCAACCCGCCGTCGACGCCGCGATCGGCCGCGCCGGACGGCTCGCCGTCGAGCACCTGCGCACCAGCACGCACTGATCCGACCGGCCCGGGAGAGAGCCATGAAATCCGTACGCATCACGGCGGCGCTGTGTGCCGTCCTCGCCGTGGGGGCGACCGGCTGCGGGCCGGGCAGGGCGGGCTCGGCGGCGAACCGGGAACTGGCCGACGGCAGGACGTTCACCATGTCCGTCCCCAGCGATCCGGGCACCCTCGACCCGGCGCTGACCGCGATGTCGATCGCGCGCGGAATCGGCCGGTTCCTGTACGGGCAGCTGGTCGGCGTGACCGCCGACGGCACGATGGTCCCGCAGCTCGCGGAGAAGTGGGAGGCGAGCACCACGAAGGCCACCTTCACACTGCGTCCGGGCATCACCTGCGCGGACGGCGCGCCGCTCACGGCGGGCGACGTGGCCGCGAACATCTCCTTCGTCGGCGATCCGAAGAACAGGTCGCCACTGGCCGGTGTCCAGGTGCCGCCGGGGACGACGGCGGCCGCCGATGAGGCGGCCCGCACGGTGACCGTGACCAGCGGCGCGCCCGACGCGTTCCTGCTGATGAACATCGGCACCCTGGCCATCGTCTGCGGCGAGGGGATGCGGGACCGGCGCGTGCTGGCGAAGGGCGGGCAGGGCACCGGGATGTTCACCGTCGCGGAGATCGTGCCCGGCGACCACTACACGTTCGTCCGGCGCGGGGACTACGCGTGGGGGCCGGGAGACTGGCCGCGCACCCAGCCCGGCCTGCCCGACAAGGTCGTGATCCGGGTGATCCCGAACGAGACGACCGCCGCGAACCTGGTGCTCTCCGGCCAGCTCAACGCGACGGCGGTGCTCGGCGCCGACCGGCTACGGCTGTCCGCGCGGAAACTGGCCCACGGCGACGTGCTGCTCCCGGTCGGGCAGCTGTGGTTCAACCAGTCCGACGGCCATCCGGGACAGGACAGGGCGGTGCGGCGGGCGCTCGTCCAGGCCCTCGACCTCGCCCAGCTCGGCAAGGTGCTCACCAACTCCACCGGGAAGCCTTCGCGGGGCATGGTCACCGCGATGCCGAGACCGTGCCCGGGCGACCCCGTCGGGGCCAACCTGCCGAAGCACGACCCCGCGGCCGCCGCGGCGGCGCTGGACGCCGCGGGCTGGGTGGTCGGGCCGGACGGCGTCCGGGCCAGGAACGGCAAACCGCTCGCGGTCGGCCTCCTCCAGCCCACCACGCTCGGCCAGGGCGGCCGCGCCGCCGCGGAGCTGATCCAGCGGACCTGGCAGAAGATCGGTGTACGGGCCGACATCCGGACGGGCGACGGTCCCACGGTGAACCAGGTCCTGCTGGGCACCGGCGCGTGGGACGTGTCGATGGCGCCGGTGGCGTTCGGCCTGCCCAGTAACGCGGTGCCCTTCGTCTCGGGGCCGACGCCTCCGCAGGGGACGAATCTCGCGCACCTGAAGAACGACGGGTACACGGCGGCGGCCAAGCAGGCGGCGGCGCTGTCGGGCCCGAGCAGTTGCGAGTACTGGGACAAGGCCGAAGCGTCGCTGGTGCAGGCCGTCGACGTGGTGCCCTACTACGACTCCGTGGTGCCGTACTTCCTCAACGGCGCGAAGGTGACGGTGGACTACGGCGTCGATCCGTTCTCGATCCGCATGTTCGCCGGATGACCCGCGCCGAAGACAACGGAGGTTGTCCGTGATGACGAGTGCCACCGGGGTGCCGAGCGCCTCCATGACGTGGCGGGGAAGCCCGTGGCTGTCCTTCGCCGGACGCCGGGCGCTGCGGTTCGTGATTTCGCTGTGGGTGCTGGCGACCGCGGCGTTCCTGATGATCCACCTCATCCCCGGCGACCCGGTGCGCGCCGCGCTGGGCCTGACGGCCCCGCCGGACCTGGTCGCCGCGCGCCGCGAGGCGATGGGGCTGAACGACCCGCTCCCGGTGCAGTACTGGCACTATCTGCGTGACGTGGTGACCGGGAACCTCGGGAACTCCACGCTGAGCGGCCTCCCGGTGTCGGAGGTGATCGGGGACCGGCTGCCCGCCACCCTGGAGCTGGCGCTGACGACCTTCCTCGTCGTGCTGGTCGTGGCGGTCCCGCTCGGCGCCCTCATGGCGGTGCTGACCCGGGGCGGTCGCCGCCGGGGCGGCGAACTCGCGTTCACCTCGACGAGCGTGATCCTCGCGGCCATCCCGGAATTCCTCCTCGCGGTCGGGCTGATGGGCCTGTTCGCGGTCCAGCTGGAATGGTTCCCGGTCGCCGGGCGCGACGATCCGGGTTCGCTGGTGCTGCCGGTCGTGGCACTGGCGGCCGGCCCGGCCGCGGTGCTGGCCCGTATCGTCCGGACCGAGCTGCTTTCCGTGCTGGACAAGGACTTCGTCCGCACGGCGCGGGCGAAACGCCTGCCGCCGCGGCTGGTGTACCTGCGGCACGCGCTGCCCAACGCGCTGACCGCGACCCTGACACTGGGCGGTCTGCTGCTGAGCGCGCTGGTCGCCGGGACGGTGCTGGTGGAGAACGTGTTCGCCTGGCCGGGGCTCGGCTCGACGATCACCAGCTCGATCCTGCAGAAGGATTACCCGGTGGTGCAGGGGATCGTGCTGATCTACGGCACCGGGGTGCTGCTGGTGAACCTGGTCGTGGACGTGCTGCTGGCACTGCTCGACCCCCGATCGACCATCCGGGAGGCGTGATGCGCGGGTTCGGTGCGCGGTGGCCCGCCGTGGTGCGGACACCGGTCGGGGTGGTCTCGGCGGTTCTGCTGTTCCTGCTCCTGTTGCTGGCGGTCTTCGGGCCGGTCGTCTGGGGCGGCGCGGCCGACGCCATCGACACGAACGCCCTGCAACAGGGGCCCTCCGGGGCGCATCCGTTCGGCACGGACGCGCTGGGCAGGGACATCCTGGCCAGGGTGCTGGTGGCGACCCGGCTGACGCTCGGGCTGGCCCTGCTCGCCACGCTCATCGGGGTCACCATCGGGACCGTCCTCGGCGCCGCGCCCTCGGTGCTGCCGCGGTGGGCGGGGCGGCTGGTGACCTCGGCGGTGCACGTCGCGGTGGCCTTCCCCGGGCTGCTGCTGGCGTTGTTCTTCGCGGTGATCTTCGGCGTCGGGACGACCGGCGCGGTGCTCGCGCTCGGGTTCTCCATGGCGCCGAACTTCGCCCGGCTCACCCAGACACTGGCCGCCTCGGTGGCCGGGCGCGAATACGTCGCCGCGGCAAGGGTTTCCGGGGTGGGCAGGGCGCGGATCCTGTTCCGGCACGTGCTGCCCAACATCGCCGAACCTCTGGTGGTGAACGCGACCATCGGCGCGGGCGGCGCGCTGCTGGCCTTCGCGGGGCTGTCGTTCCTCGGCATCGGGGTACAGGCGCCCTCGTTCGACTGGGGACGCCTGCTTGGCGAGGGACTGGACCGGATCTACCTCAGCCCCGCCTCGGCGCTCGCGCCCGGTGTCGCGGTGGTCGTCGCCGGGCTCGCGTTCAACCTGTTCGGGGAAAGCGCCGCGGCGGCGCTCGGCCACCGGGCGCGGTTCGCCCGGCGCCCGGAATCCGCGCCGGTGCCCGAAGAAGCGGCGGCGGGGCCGGCTGGTGACGCGGTGCTCGTGGTGGAGAACCTCCACGTCGCGTTCCCCGGCCAGGCCGGCTGGACGACGCCGGTGCGGGGCGTCAGCTTCACCGTCCACAGTGGAGAATTGGTCGGCGTGGTCGGCGAGTCCGGCTCGGGGAAGAGCCTGACGGCGCTCGCGGTGTCCCGGCTGATCGAGGCGCCGGGCTCGGTGACCGCGGACCGGCTGGAGTTCACCGGCACCCCGCTGCTGTCCACTTCGGAGCGTGAGTTGCGCGCGCTGCTGGGCACCTCGCTGTCGATGGTGTTCCAGGACCCGATGACCTCGTTCAACCCCACCCGCCGGATCGGCGGGCAGCTGGCCGAGCTTTCCCGGCAGCACCAGGGGTTGTCCCGGCGCGCGGCACTGGCCCGCGCGGTGGACCGCCTGCGCGCGGTGCGGATCACCGAACCGGAGCGGCGGGCGAGGCAGTACCCGCACGAGTTCTCCGGGGGCATGCGGCAGCGCGCGATGATCGGGATGGGGCTGATGGGCGATCCGCGCCTGGTGATCGCCGACGAGCCGACCACCGCGCTGGACGTCACCGTGCAGCGGCGGGTGCTGCGGCTGCTCGCCAGGATCCGGGCCGAGCGGTCCGCGGCGATCCTGCTGATCAGCCACGACATCACGGTCGTTTCCCAGACCTGTGAACGGGTGCTGGTGATGTACGCGGGCCGGGTCGTCGAGGAACTATCCACTGTGGAGCTTTTCGGGGCGGCGCGGCACCCCTACACCAGGGCGTTGCTGGCCGCGGTCCCGGACATGGACACCGACCGGGACGCGCCGCTGGCGGTCATCCCCGGGCGCCCGCCCGAACCGGGCGAGCTTTCCGGCGGCTGCGCTTTCGCGCCGCGCTGCGCGTTCGCCACCGAGCGTTGCCGGGACGAGGATCCCGTGCTGGCACCGGTTTCGGCGGGGCACCGGGTCGCCTGCTGGCACCCGGCCGCGGCGGGCGGGACCGAGCTGGAAACCGCGACAGCCGGAGGAAACGAGTGAGCGAGCTGGAGTTCGCCGGGGTCAGTGTGCGGTACGGCGGGTTCACCGCGGTCGACGAGGTCAGCCTGACCGTGCCCGAGGGCGAGGTCGTCGGGCTGGTCGGCGAGTCGGGGTCGGGCAAGTCGACGCTCGCGCAGGCGGCCGTCGGCCTCGTCCCGGTCAGCGACGGGCGGATCCTCCTCGACGGCACCGACGTCCACCGGCTCCGCCCCCGCGACCGCCGGGTGCAGATGGTCTTCCAGGATCCGTACTCCTCACTGGATCCGCGGATGAGCGTCGGCGAGTCGATCATGGAGGCGATGCCGAAGGGCGCGTACGCCGGACGGGACGCTCGGCGCCGGGAGGTCGCCCGGCTCCTGGAACTGGTGAACCTCGACCCCGGCCGGGCCGCGATGCCGCCGAGGCGGCTGTCCGGCGGGCAACGGCAGCGCATCGCGCTGGCCAGGGCGCTGGCCGGGCGGCCGGAGGTGGTGATCGCCGACGAGATCACCTCCGCGCTCGACGTGTCCGTGCAGGGCGCGGTGCTCAACCTGGTCCGGGACCTGCAACGCGAACTGCGGCTGTCGATGCTGTTCATCTCGCACAACCTCGCGGTCGTCCGCTATCTCAGCGACCGGATCGTGGTGCTGCGCGCGGGCCGGATCGTGGAAACCGGCCCCACCGAACAGG
The DNA here is from genome assembly GCF_039541975.1 of Amycolatopsis samaneae. Taxonomy (NCBI): domain Bacteria; kingdom Bacillati; phylum Actinomycetota; class Actinomycetes; order Pseudonocardiales; family Pseudonocardiaceae; genus Amycolatopsis; species Amycolatopsis samaneae. The sequence goes on along the minus strand of NZ_BAABHG010000004.1, from coordinate 618,872 downwards.
TGCTCGCGGACCCGCGGCATCCCTACACCCGCGAGTTGCTCGCGGCGGCGCCGTCCCGGCACACCGAGCTGCTCGGCGACGACGACAGCGATCCCGAAAACCTCGACTACTGAAGGGAAAGCCGATATGGCAACCGAAATCGACCAGGCGCACTGGCAGCGGCGGCTCGGCGAGCTCGCCACCGCGCACCGGGTCCCCGGCGCCGCGCTGGGCATCCTCCGCCTCGACGGCGACGAGCTCGTGCGGGCCCACCACGGCGTGCTGAACAGGGCCACCGGCGTCGAGGTCACCGACGACTCGGTGTTCCAGATCGGCTCGATCAGCAAGGTCTGGACCACCACGGTGGTCATGCGGCTGGTCGACGAGGGACTGCTGGACCTCGACGCGCCCGTTCTCGACGTGCTGCCGGAGCTGAAGCTGGCCGACCCGGTCGTGGCCGCGAAGGTGACGATGCGGCACCTGCTCACGCACACCAGCGGGATCGACGGGGACGTGTTCACCGACACCGGCCGCGGTGACGACTGCCTCGAACGCTACGTCGGAGAACTCGACCAGGCCGCGCAGAATCACCCGATGGGCGCGACGTTCTCCTACTGCAACTCGGGTTTCACCCTGGCGGGCCGGGTGATCGAGAAGCTCACCGGCCAGGTGTGGGACGTCGCGATGGGGGAGCGGCTGTTCGGCCCGCTCGGGCTCACCCACACCGGGACGCTGCCGGAGGAGGCGCTGCGGTTCCGCGCGGCGATGGGGCACGTGTCCGAGGGGGACGCCGACCCCGTGCCCGCGCCGGTGTGGGGACTGCCCCGCTCGGCGGGCCCGGCCGGGTTGATCCACGCGACCACCGCCGACGTGCTGGCATTCGCCCGGCTGCACCTGACCGGCGGGCTCGCCGCCGACGGCACCCGGCTGCTTTCCGAGAAGTCCGCCGAGGAGATGACCCGCAAGCACGCCGACGTGCCGGACGTCCACGTGCTCGGCGACTCGTGGGGGCTGGGCTGGATCCGCTTCGGCTGGGACGGGCACCGGGTCGTCGGGCACGACGGCGGCACCATCGGCCAGGCCGCGTTCCTGCGGCTCCTGCCCGAACAGGGCCTCGCGGTCACGCTGCTCACCAACGGCGGCCGGGCGGGCGAGCTCTACGCGGACCTCTACCGGGAGATCTTCGCCGAGCTCGCCGGTGTCGCGATGCCCGCGCCGCTGGAGCCCGCCGCCACCCCGCCCGCGGTCGACCACAGCGCCTACCTCGGGACCTACGAACGCGCCGCCACCCGGATCGAGGTACTGGACGGCGAGCCCGGGCCGCGGATCCGGATCACCACCACCGGGCCACTGGCCCACCTGATGCCGGATCCGGTCAAGGAGTTCGACCTGGTCCCCGTCGACGACACGCTGTTCGTCTGCCGCGAGCCGGGGGCCACCCGGTGGACCTCCGTGAAGTTCTACGACCTGGAGACCGGCGAGCGGTACGTGCACCTCGGTGTCCGCGCGACGCCCAAGGTCTCCTGAGATTTCCGTTGGCAGGAAAGGAAGAATCGTGAAGCTCACCGGAGTCGAGATCCGGCGCGTCGAAATGCCCCTGCGGTCGCCGTTCCGTACCTCGTTCGGTACCCAGACCGTGCGCGCGCTGCTCCTGCTGCGCGTGGTCACCGACGAAGCCGAGGGCTGGGGCGAATGCGTGGCGATGGCCGACCCGCTCTACTCGCCGGAATACCTCGACGGCAGCGCGGACGTGCTCCGGCGCTTCCTCGTCCCCGCGCTCGCGCGCGCCGAACGCCTGGACGCCACGGCCGTCGCCCCGGCGCTCGCGGCGTTCCACGGGCACCGGATGGCCAAGGGCGCGCTGGAGATGGCGGTCCTCGACGCGGAGCTGCGGGCCCGCGGTGTCCCGCTGGCCAGGGAACTCGGCGCCACCCGCGATCGTGTCCCGTGTGGAGTGTCGGTCGGCATCATGGACTCGATCCCCGAACTGCTCGACGCGGTCGGCGGTTACCTCGACGAGGGATACGTCCGGATCAAGCTGAAGATCGAGCCCGGCTGGGACGTCGAGCCGGTGCGTGCGGTACGCGAACGGTTCGGGGACGACGTACTGCTGCAGGTGGACGCGAACACCGCCTACACCCTCGCCGACGCCCGGCACCTCGCCAGGCTCGACCCGTTCGGTCTGCTGCTGATCGAGCAGCCGCTCGAAGAGGAGGACGTGCTCGGGCACGCGGAACTCGCGAAAACCCTCGCCACGCCGATCTGCCTCGACGAGTCGATCACCTCGGCCCGCTCGGCCGCGGCCGCGATCGCGCTGGGTGCCTGCCGGATCGTGAACATCAAGGCGGGCCGGGTCGGTGGTTACCTGGAGGCGCGGCGGATCCACGACGTCTGCGCGGCCAACGGCGTCGCGGTGTGGTGTGGCGGCATGCTGGAGACCGGCCTCGGCCGCGCCGCGAACGTCGCACTCGCCGCGCTGCCCGGCTGCGTGCTGCCCGGCGACACCTCGGCGTCGGACCGCTACTACCGGACCGACATCACCGAGCCGTTCGTGCTCGAAGACGGGCACCTGACCGTCCCCAGTGGACCGGGGCTCGGCGTGACCCCGCTGCCGGACGCGCTGGACGAGGTGACCGTCTCCACCGAATGGATTCCTTTGTAGACAGTGTGCCCCGTCCGTGAATGCCACATTGAGGGACTCAGAGTCCCTCAATGTGGCATTCACGGACCTGTCTGAGCCGCGGCGCGAAACGATGGCCGCTCAGGTGATTCTCGCGGTGGCGGTGTGCGCCACCCGCCTGGCGAACGCGCAGGTCCCGGCCGCGTCCGGGGTTCCGGGGCGCGGGTACGCGTCGACGCGCAGATGGGCCCGGGGGCTCAGATCCACCAGCACCAGGCAGTCCATCGGCGCCTGCCGGAACGCGACCACCTTCGCGTAGCGACCGTTCGTCCGCTCTTCGCTGATCTCGGCTTCGGCCGGGAACGTGGCGTCCTTCGCGGCACCCGAATCGTGGAAGGTGACCTCCACGTCGGCCGGGCCGCCGCTCCAACCGCACCGGGCGCGGCGGGTTCCGCCCATCTTGTACGGCCGGTCCCACGGTTTGCCCTGGGTGGGCAGGCCCAGTGCCCGGGTGTCCTCGTCGGTGAGCAACGCGCAGAGATCCGCGCCGGTGAGGTTCCCCGAGGGGGCCGGCATCGACACGGTGCCGGGCGGCGGCTCGGCACCGTCCTCGGGGGAGCCGCACGCGGCGAGTGACGCCAGACCGGCCACGGTGAGGATCCGCAACGATCGCCTGCTGAACATCGTGGCCGCCTTCGACAGTGGATACCCGAAACGGAAACCGGTAGCCATTCAACCACGGTATGAGCGAATGTCTGCCACCTCGCGAGACACCCGCGTTCCCGGTGGCACAGTAACGCAATCTGTTGCTACTCGGTGCTTTCCGATGTCTCGCCGGAATCGTCCTTGCGCGGACGGCCGCGGCCGCGCATCCGGCTCGCCCGGTCGGGCATGCGGCCCGCGTCGGTCAGCGCGCGGCGGAGCAGCATCTCGATCTGCGCGTTCGTGCTGCGCAGTTCGTCGCCTGCCCAGCGGGCGATCGCGTCGTGTACCGCGGGGTCGAGCCGGAGCAGCAGCTTCTTGCGTTCGTTCGGCACGGGTCCGGTGCCGTCACTGGTAGAGCGAACCGCTGTTCACCACCGGCTGGGCGCCGCGGTCACCGCAGAGCACCACCAGCAGATTGCTCACCATCGCGGCCTTGCGTTCCTCGTCCAGGTCCACGATGCCGTCCTCGGCGAGCCTGCCCAGCGCCTGTTCGACCATGCCGACGGCGCCGTCCACGATCCGCGAACGAGCCGCGACCACCGCACCTGCCTGCTGTCGCTGCAACATGACCTGTGCGATCTCCGGCGCGTACGAAAGCCGCGTGATGCGTGATTCGATCACCTTGACCCCGGCCGAGGTGACCCGCGCGGCGATCTCGGCGGACAGCTTCGCGGTGATCTCGTCCGCGTTGTCCCGCAACGAAAGTTTCCGCTCGTCCTGGGAGTCGTACGGGTAGCTGCCCGCGACGTGGCGGACCGCCGTTTCGCACTGGATGGCGACGAAGGCGGTGAAGTTGTCGACCTCGAACAACGCCTTCGCGGTGTCCTCGACCTGCCACACGACCACCGCGGCGACCTCGATCGGGCTGCCGTCGGCGTCGTTGACCTTGGCCTGCTCGGTTTCCAGGTTGCGGATCCGGGTGGAGATCGGCCGCTTGCGCGCGAGCGGGTTCACCCAGCGGAGCCCGTCCTCGCGGATCGTGCCGCGGTACCGCCCGAACAGCTGCACCACCCGCGCCTCGCCGGGCGCGACCATGATCAGGCCCTTGAGGCCGAGTACGCCCAGCGCGAGCAGCAGGACACCGGCGACGACGCCCGCGTCCGGCACCGTCGCGACCAGCGCGACGCCCGCCACGAACAGGACCAGGACGACCAGCAGGGCGAGCAGGCCGGAGGGGGCGCGCAGCCGCCGCTCGGCGACCTGCGGCCGGGGCATCTCCACGTGCGTGTCCGGAATCGTGTTCGTCATGGCTTCCGCCTCTCCCCGCGCCCCGCTGTCGAGGCGATAGCAAAGTGATATCACTTTTATCGGGGTCGCGCCAGCGGGGGTGTGACACGGTGGGAGAGGTCGCTGACTGAAGTCATTCGGCCGTGACTGTGGCCGGTCTCCTCCGGGAGCGAGCACTACCGCGTCGACGACGTCGCGATTTCGCCGAAACCCATGCAGCGGCCCATCCGCCGCTCAGTCCGCCACCGGGTCGACCCGGCGGCGGAGCAGGCAGAACTCGTTGCCCTCCGGATCGGCCAGCACGTGCCACGATTCGGTGCCGCTCTGGCCGACGTCGGCCGGGCGCGCGCCCGCGGCGAGCAGGCGTTCCAGTTCCGCGTCCTGATCGCGGTCGGTCGGGTTCACGTCGAGGTGCAGCGGCAGTTTGCCGGGCCTCGGATCGGTGCTGCGGCTGAGGATCAGCGTCGGCTGCGGTCCGCCGAACCCGGCGCCGGGCGGGCCGATCTCCACGTCGTCGCCGTCCCGGCCGATTTCGACGTAGCCGAGGACCTCGCACCAGAAGTCCGCCAGCCGTCGCGGGTCGGCGCAGTCGAGGACGAGTTCGGTGATCCGGCAGGCCATGCTCGGCACCCTACGCGTGGCATTCTGGTGTGGACAGCGTTTTTCCCCGTAGGGAGCCGATCCCGGGAGGCCTGCCGATGACCGGATGGGACGACGAACGGACCCGGCTGCTGCGGGATCTCGCCGGTGGACTGGCGCGGACGGCGTTGACCACCGTCGTCCGCGAGTACCCGCACTGCGAATTCCACTGGCACATCGAGGGAAAACCCATCCCCGCCCCACGGGAGCTGCACCCGTGTTTCTACGGCAGCTGCGACTGGCATTCGTGCGTGGAGATGTTCCTGGTGCTGGTACGCCTGCTGCGCCGGCACGCCGGACTCGTGCCCGCCGAGGAGATCCGCCGCACGCTCGACGAGCACCTGACCCCGTCGGCGCTGGCGGCCGAACTCGCCTATTTCGCTGCCGGGGAACACCGCACCACCCAGCGCCCCTACGGCTGGTCGGCGCTGCTTGACCTCACCTTCGAGGTCGTCACCTGGGACGATCCGGACGCCGCGCGCTGGTCGGCGCCGCTGCGCGAGCTGAGCGCGCTCTTCGTGGCCCGCTACCTCGACTGGCTGCCGCGTGCCGCTTACCCGATCAGGTCCGGGGTGCACGACAACGGCGCGTTCGGGTTGTCCCGGGCGCTGCCCTACGCCGGGTACCTCGCCGAGCACGGCGACCCCGGGCCGCGGCAGGTGATCGGCGAGACCGCCCGGCGGTGGTACGGGTCCGACCGCGACTACCCCGGCGCCTGGGAACCCTCCGGCGCCGACTTCCTGTCCCCGGCGCTCGCCGAGGCCGAGCTCATGACCCGGCTGCTTCCCCCGGCCGAGTTTTCCGGCTGGCTGCGGGGTTTTCTGCCCGGTCTCGCCGACCGGGCGCCCGTGGCCCTGTTCACCCCGGTCACCGTCCCCGAGGCCCCCGACGGGCTGATCGCCCACCTGCACGGCCTCAACCTGCACCGCGCCTGGTGCTGGCACCGGCTGGCCGGTGCCCTGCCCGAGGGCGACGGCCGGATCCCCGCCCTGCTCGACGCCGCGCGCACGCACGCCCACGCCTCGCTGCCCCAGCTCACCGATGGCGGATACGAGGTCGAACACTTCCTCGCCTACTACGCCCTCCTGGCGCTCGGCTGAGGCCGGGGCCGACGCGGCCACGTCCCGAACGCGTCGTTCAGTGTCCCGAACGGAGCGTTCGGGACGTGACCACGTGGACGTTCAGCGCGGCGGGGACCCGGCCCCGCGCGTCGGCCAGTTCGGCCGCCCCGGCCAGGAACTCCGCTTCGAGCGCCGCCACGACCGCCGGGTCCAGCGGCATGAGGTTGTAGACGGTCGAGACGACCGACCACACCTGCTCGGCGCTGCCGCCGAGGTCGAGCGGCTCGGTCGTCCACTCGACCGGCGCGAACCCGGCGGGGGTGAGGATTTCGTCGACGCCTTCGCGGTTCCTGGCGCGCGGGTCGCCGAGTGGCGGAATCCGCCGCTCGGCGGGAGTGCCGTCCAGCACCGCGTGGAGAAGCCGCCGGAACAGGCCGTAACCGTCCTCCTCGTCCGTCTCGCCCGGCCCGCCGCCGAGCACCATGGCGAGCCGTCCACCGGGGGCCAGCACCCTGGCCAGCTCCGCGGCGATCCGGTCGGCGTCGGGCATCAGCATGAACGCCATATGCGAGACGCACGCGTCGAATTCGCCGCTGGGAAAGGGCAGGTCCTGTGCCCGCGCCTCCACCAGCCGCACCTCGGCGAGGGACGGCCGCCGCCGGGCGAGTGCCAGGTCGGCGGCCGAGAGGTCGATCCCGGCGATCTCGTGCCCGGCCTCGGCGAGGAGGTCGAGCAGAAAGCCGTCGCCGCAGCCGAGATCGAGCACCCGCGGGCAGCCTTCGACGTGGTCCCGCAGGATTTCGTAGCTCGACCGCCCGTCCGGCGCCCGCCCCCGCCCGAGTGCGCGGGGCGTCACCGCCGGGTGCCTGGCGTGGAAGTCGCGGAGGAACGCCTCTTGGGCCGTGGTGCTCACCATCGCCACCTTAGGACGCCGGGGAGGCCCCTGTCTCCGTGCGAACGTCGGCTGTCCGGGCCGGTGACCCGAGGGCCCGGACGCGCGTCACGCGGCGGCCTCCCGGCACCGCGTGACCCGGCCCGCCTCCAGTTCCAGGTGCCCGCCGGTGAAGCGGTCGCGCAGCCGCCGGTCGTGGGTGACGACCACGACCGCGCCCTCGTAGTCGGCCAGTGCCTCCTCCAGTTCCTCGATCAGGGCCGGGGACAGGTGGTTCGTCGGTTCGTCCAGCAGCACCAGGTCGACCGGCTCGCTGACCAGCCGGGCCAGTTCGAGCCGGCGGCGCTGCCCGTAGGACAGCTCTCCCACCCTCCGGTACGGGTCGGCGGGGCCGAACAGGCCGAGCGACAGGAGCCGGTCGACGTGCTCGCCGGGTTCGCCGTCCCGCCCGGCGGCGAACGCTTCGGCGAGCGTCATCCCCGGTGGCCACGGGGTTTCCTCCTGCCGGAGGTACCCGATCCGGCCCCGGGTCCGCACCGTCCCCTCGTCCGGCCGCAGCGCACCGGCCAGCACCCGCAGCAGCGTCGTCTTGCCCGCCCCGTTGGGCCCGGTGACCAGCAGCCGTTCCGAACCGCCGAGCCGCAGCGACGGGATCCGCAGCCGCCGGCCGACCCGGACACCGGACAGCTCCGCCACCGGTCGCTCCGTCCGGCCGTCGGCGGTGGTCACCCGTGCCGCGAACACCAGCGGATCGGGCGGCGGCGCGACGGGATCGCCGGTCAGCCGCTCGAGGCGTGCCTTCGCGTCGCGGATCCGGACCATCGCGCCGTGCCCGCGACCGCGGGCGCGGAAACCGCCGTGGCCGAACACGGCGAACGGCAGCTTGCGGGGAATGGCTTCCAGCCGGATGACGTTGGTGTCGGCCAGTTTCCGGTTGCGGGCCAGCTCCGCGCGCCAGTCCTCGTACTCCCGCAGCCGTCGCCGCCGTTCGGCGGCCTTGGTGGCGAGGTAGCCGTCGTAACCGTCCCCGTGCCGCGTCACCTTCCCCTCGCCGACCTCCAGGATCGTGCCGGCGACCCGATCCAGGAACACTCGGTCGTGGGTGACCGCGAGCAGCGTGCCCCGATGCGCGCGCAGGTGCTCCTCCAGCCAGCGCACCGCCTGATCGTCGAGATCGTTGGTCGGCTCGTCCAGCAGCAGCAGTTCGGGCTGGGACGCGAGGGTGGCCGCCAGCGCCAGCCGTGACCGCTCACCACCCGACAGCGAACCCAGCGTCCGATCCCTGGCCAGCCCCGGCAGGCCGAGCCCGTGCAGGGCGGCGTCCACCCGGAGGTCCGCTTCGTAACCCCCGCGCGCCTCGTACCGGGCGACCAGCCGGGCGTAGTCGTCCAGCGCGGTCGTGAGTGCCGCCCCCGTCAGGCCCGCGAGCCCGGTTTCGGCTTGACGCAGCCGTGTTTCGAGCGCCCGCAGTTCGGCGAGCGCGAGATCCACGGCGTGCTGGACGGTGGACCCCGGTGGCAGGGACAGCGACTGGGCGAGATAGCCGACGCCCCCGGCCGCGCGCACGGTCAGCTCGCCGTTGTCCGGCCGGTCCCGTCCCGCGATCAGCCGGAGCAGGGTGGACTTCCCGGCCCCGTTGTCGCCGATGATCCCGGCCTTCTCACCGGGTTTGACGCTGAAGGAAACGTCGTCCAGCACCAGCTGGCCGTCGTAGCGGCGGGTGACGTTTCGCAGGGTGAGTTGCGCGGTGTGCATGGGAGAGTCCCCTGTTCTCGGCCACGGCCGGTGGACTGGGTGGGCAGACGCGTCCGCGCACGCCGGAAAACCCTTGGCGCACCGGCGAAGCGGCGGCAAAGGGGAGCGGAACGCGGAGGAGGACGCGCTCCCGCGGAGTCAAGCTCGACGCGGTCGCGCGGGGACTGTTACAGGGAACCCATGCGGCACACGGTAGGCCCGGAAGCGGCGGACCGCAAACCTTTTTCGCGCGCCGCCGTCACGGCTCCCCGGAGTTCGGGTGCCGGCTTGCCGGCCTACTCCGCCGGAGGCTGGTAGTCCGGGTTCTCCCACACGAAATTGATCCTGTTGCCCTCCGGGTCCACGACCTCGGTCAACCTGATGAAGCCGTAGTCCTGGACTCCGCCGCAGTTCACGCCCTCGTTCGAGAGGTCGGCGACAAGGCTGTCGATGTCCTCGACACCGATGACGACGCTGGTCTTCCCGGCGGCTTCCGGCGCGTGGGCCACCTGGATCCACGCGTTTTCGGCCAGTTCCCACTCCGCCACGCCCTCCGCGGGCACAACGTCGGGGGCTCGCCCGACCCAGCGCTCGTACCACGCGACCGCCGCGGCGTGGTCCCGCACGGGCAAAACCGCGTTGACGTTCTTGAAACTCGGCACGACGGGTTTTCCCTTCGAGTAGCTGTGACCGGACGGAACCTCCGGTCCCGCGGTCAGGACCCGGACCGGTACTCGTCCAGGAGCCGGAAGAACAACGTCAGCGGTTCCTCCCCGTCGGCGTTCCGCGTGATGGCGTCGGCCCAGCCACAGGACATCGACCAGCCTCGGCGAGCTTCCAGCCACTCGGCGAACGGACCGGCGGGCGCCAGGGCGAACTGCTCGTCGGCCCCGTGCACGGACAGGGCCGTGCGATAGCCGATCAGGATGTTTTGCAGGTCCCCCAGCGATCCCTGGTGGATCCACATGCCCGGACGCAGCCGGATCTGCTCCAGGACGTCGTAGACGTCCCGGCACATCTCGATCGGCTGTACGACCTTCTTCGCTTTGAGGGACACAAGGTGAAGTCTACCGTGGAATCCCGGTGCACGGTCCGGTTTCGGCCTCCTCGTCGAGCGGCTCGCCCCGGCCCAAGAAGAGGCCCCGACCGGGTTGACTGTCCACTATGGATACGCGGCGCACGTCGAGCGCCTCGTCGGAGTCCTGGTGCACGGTCCGAACGGCGCCTACGCCGTCTCGCAGCGGTCACGCAGGATCGGCACGCCGTCGCCTTCGAGGTCGTCGCAGTAGGCGCCGCGACCGGTCATCGCCATCGTCAGTGCCAGGGTGCCGCCGGACACGAGCGGGCCGGAACCGGCGGTGAAGGGGCCGTCGTCGGCGGCGAGCCGGAGGCCCTCGACCCGTCCTCCGGCGAGGACGACCTGATCGGAGCCCCGGTAGTACCCGGCCACCGCAGTGAGGGTGGTGATCGGATGGTCGCGGCGGAGGCCCAGCGGCCGCCGGATGTCCTCCCCGTGCACGATCGCCTCGCCGAGCATCGCCAGTACCGGGAGGGGCGGCTTGGTCGTGCTCGTGACCACGCGGCGAAACCGTTCCAGGGTCTCGGCGCCGGTCGCGCCGAGGTGTTCGGCCAGCCGCATGGCGACCTGCCGGTCGAAGTCGAACCGGCAGCGGAGCACGCCCGCCAGCCACCGCACCGGGCCGAGGCTCGCGGCCGCGGTGAGGTGCGCGAGCACCTCGCGCACCGACAGCCCGGCGCACAACGACGGCGTCGCCCACCGCTGCTCGGCCAGGCCCGCGAGGTCGGCCGCCAGCGCCGCCCGCTCGGCGTGGATCAGCGGCCAGACCTCGGCCGCGTCGCGGGGAGTCGTGTCGGTCATCTCGGAAGTCCTCCTGCCGCGTTCGTGGCTGTCCGGGGTAGGACTCCCGTCGCGGGGCGGAATCATCGGAACACGGGAAACTCCTGGAGCCAGGTCAGTGGGCCTCGTGGCGGTCGCTGGTCAGGCGGTCGACCCGTTCGCCGAGCAGGTACCGCTCCGCGTCGCTGAGCGCGGTCTGTGCGGGCAGCTGACCGGCGACGGCGTCCGGACATGTCGCGCCATGTCCGGACGCGCCGCGTAGCCGGCTCGGGGCCAGGTGCGGTGTCCGAGGGGAGCTATCCGGCCGTGCCTTCGAGGTGTGCCTTGATCAGTTCCAGGCCGGGCTGGATGCGTGCCGGGTCCTCGACCGGGTGCGGGCCGGGGGGTTCGGTGTCGGGGATCAGCCGTTCGAACAGGCGGCAGAACAGGGTGGTTCCGTCGCCGAGGTCGAAGGTGGTGAAGGTGGCGATCGCGTGCATCGCCGGGGCCAGGGAGCCGTCGTCGTGGACGTCCCGGCCGACCACCGTCCACAGTTTGCCGGGGACCCGTGCCACCACGGTGTAGAGCTTCGGCTTCTCGTTCAGTTCCGGGTGGATGGTTTCGAGTAGTTCGTCGCCGAGTTCGGCGGGGACGTCCGCCGTGCCGCGCCGTACTTCGGTGCCGAGGGCCATGGGCAGCCATTTCGGCAGGTTCGACCAGGTGGTCACCCAGTCGTACACCTCCTGTGCCGGGCGGTTGATGAGGATGCGGTTCTCCACGAACCGGATGTTCAGGTTGTCCGGGATCCGGGGCTCGTACAGGGCGGTGGTCATGATTTCTCCTTGTTTCGGTGGTGGGACTGGGAAAAACGGTTGGCCGTGGTCACCGGGAGGGGGCGTGCTGCCCGGTCATCAGCGCGGCGAGGTCGTCGGGTTCCAGGAACGACGGCGGCGGTGGCGGGCCCCAGCTGAACAGGCCCTCCGCGCCTTCGAAGACCTCCGGGGTCCAGATCTCGTCCTCGGGGATGCAGTCCATGTCGGCGTAGTACTCGCTGAAGTTCCCGGCGGGATCCTTGAGGTACCAGAAGAAGTTGGATCCCGCGTGGTGCCGCCCGAGGCCCCAGACGTGCCGTTCGGGGTTGCCCGCCAGCATCGCCGCCGCGCCCCTGCCGACGTCGTCGATGTCATCGACCTGCCAGGACGTGTGGTGCAGGAAGTTCACCGGTGCCGCGAGCGCCAGCACGTTGTGGTGATCGACCGAGCAGCGCATGAAGGCGCCCTTGTCGCCGATGTAGTCGCTGACCTTGAAGCCGAGGCCCTCGGTGAAGAACCGCATGGTGGCGTCGAGATCGGTCGTGCCCACCACGCAGTGCCCGAGTTTCCTGGGCCGGATCGGGTCCTCGCGCAGCACTCCGGGCGCGCGGCCGAACCGCTCGATCCGGCCGGGCCCGTTGTACGGCGTGGCCGGGACCCGTTCCTGCGCGATCCGCAGCGCGATCTCGACGCGGACGGTGAACCCGGACACCGGTTCGATCGCGGTGACCGCGGTCCCGTCCGCGGCGCCCGCCACACCGAGGGCGTTCAGCCGTGACGCGGTCCGCGCGAGGTCGTCGAGGTCGTCGACGCCCACCCCGAGTTCGAGCAACCGGCGGGACGCGGCGTGCCGGACCCGTAGCTGCTCGCCGCCGTCGAGGGTGGTGAAGGCCCCGTCGCCGAGGTGGGTGAGCCCGAAATCGGCATAGTAGGCAATGGTTTCCGCGACGTTCGGGACGCCCATCGTGACCCGGGTGAGCCGGTGCATGCCCATGTCAGTCTCCCTGTGCGGCGACGAAGGTCTGGTGCATCTCGCCGATGCCCTCGATCCAGCTGTCGAGCCGTTCCCCGGCCCGCAGGAACCGCTGCGGCGTGCGGCCCATGCCCACACCCGCCGGGGTCCCGGTGAAGACGAGATCGCCCGGGTACAGGGTGATCGTCCGCGACAACGCGGAAACCAGCCCGGCGACCGGGAAGATCAGCTGCCCGGTGCGGCCGTCCTGCACGGTCTCCCCGTCGACCGCGCAGCCGAGCGCCAGATCGTCCCGATCCGCCAGCTCGTCCGGCGTGACCAGCCATGGCCCCGTCGGCGCGAAGTTCGGGAACGACTTGCCCAGGCTGAACTGCGGGGCCGGACCGGCCAGCTGCGAGACGCGCTCGGACAGATCCTGCCCGATCGTCACCCCGGCGATGTGCTCCCACGCGTCGGATTCCGTGACACGGGTGGCGGTCCGGCCGATGACGACGACGAGTTCCACCTCCCAGTCCACGTCCCCGCCCACCGGCAGCACGACCTCGGCGTCGGGACCGGTCAGCGCGGACACGAACTTGGTGAACGTCGGGGGAAGCCCGTCCGGGACGGCGAAACCGGACTCCGCGGCATGGGCGTCGTAGTTCAGGCCGACCGCGACGATCTGCCGGGGAGCCGGTGAGGGCGGGCCCAGCCGCGCGCGGGTGAACTCGACGTCGGGCCCGGCCGCCGACCGCTCCGCCCAGGCCAGGAACCCCGCCCAGTTCTCGTACACCGACCCCAGGTCGGGACCGAACTCGCCGTCCGACGCCTTCGCGACGTCGACGCCCTTGTCATCGGCGGTCACCAGCACCGCACGCCCATCCACATTGGCCAGCTTCATGACCGCGCCCTCCAAAGACTCCGCAGAGTCGATTGCTATTAATCATGATTGATAGTCGTGTATGCTGCCCCAGGTACGGATCGATGTCAAGGGCACCGGCTCAGCTCGTGGTGAGTCGCCGCAGGGAAGGGGATCGCCCATGGCGGACCTCGTGGGCGCCGCGCCGGCGGCTCCCGGCAGTCACGTGGGCAGTCGCGCGGAGTACGCGGCGCGCGTGCTGGAGCAGCTGGCCGAACGCGCGCGGCCGGGTGAGCGCCTCGGCACGAAGGTGTCGCTCCGCCCGGTCTGCGGTGTCTCCGTCGGCACCTTCAACGAGGCGGTGAAGCTCGCGCAGAGTCGCGGCTGGGTGGTGTCCCGATCCGGTCCGGGTGGGGGGATCTTCGCGGCCGACCGTTCGGCGATGGTGCGGCTCGGCAACTCCGTGCTCGCCCTCGACGGCGAGGTGTCGTCGGTGGCCGACGCGGTACGGATGCGCGATGCCCTCGATCCGCTCCTGGTCGAGGACGCGGTCTGGCACTCGTCGGCGGCCGACGTCCGCGAAATGCGGGATCGCCTTGGTGTCATGGCGGCGGCCCGCGATGCCGGTGACCCGGTGGCGTTCGTCCTGGGGAACTGGGCGCTGCACCGGAAGATCGCCGAGGTCAGCCCGAGTGTCATCCTGCGCACGGTGTATCTCAGCCTGCTCGACATCGTCGAGGCGCACACTCGTGGGGTGAGCGGTACCGAAACCTCACCGCTGCCGCGGTACATCGACGAGCGCTACCTGCTGCACGAACGTCTCGTCGACGCCATCGAAGCGCGCGAGCAGGACGCCGCGCAGCGGCTGATCCGGGAGCACAACACCACCGCGAACGCGAGCTGACGCCATGACGGACGAGGAGATCGTCGTCGACTTCGCCCTCACCCGCTTGGACAATCCGGGCCTGGAACTGGAGGAAGTCGCCGAACTCGTCGTCCGGCGGATGGGAACGGACCGGATGCTCGAGTTCGCGGCCCGGAACCTCGCGACCCGCGACGAGCTGCGGGGCGCGGTGTTCCCCGCCGCCGTCGAACACGTGCTGCGGGTGGTGCTGACCCTTCGCGGGCCCATCGACTGACGCGCCCCGCGGCCGGGAATCGCCCGGCGCGCGACCGTCCTTTATGTACTGATCGGCCAACATGGGTGAGATCGTTGCCACAAAGGACATTTCGTTACGGACATGCAATGTCGATCCGATGACGTCGATCATCGTGCGGGGAACTCCAGGTCACCCGTCGATCGCGCGCCGAACGGAGATTTCGTTCGGCGGCGAACGGCTGTGACAAATGGGACGTTCGGCTTGATTTCTCCCAGGCGCACCGTTGAGACTGCCCTGCCGTGAGGAACGTCCAGCAGAAGGGAAACCGCTGTCCATGGTGACGAGGTCTGGAGCGGACCGACGTGTGGAACCGGAGTTACCAGGACAGGGCGGGTCGATCGCGCCGAGAGTGTTCTGGCCGGCACTGATCGTCATCGTGGCCGTGGTGGCTTTCGCGGTGATCGCCCCGGGCACCGCGGACAGCGTGATCAAGGCGGTCCAGGAAAGCATCATCGGGACGTTCGGCTGGTACTACACGCTGATCGTCACGGGGTTTGTGGTTTTCGCGCTGTGGGTGGGTTTCGGGCACTTCGGTGACATCAAGCTCGGCCCGGACGACGAGGAGCCGGAGTTCGGTGTCTGGTCGTGGTTCGCGATGTTGTTCGCCGCCGGTATGGGAATCGGCCTGGTGTTCTACGGGGTCGCCGAGCCGCTGAACCACTTCGCGTCACCGAAGCCCGGTGTCTCGGGCACGCCGACCGAGCTCGCGCAGCAGTCGATGGTGCAGACCTTCCTGCACTGGGGCCTGCATCCCTGGGCGATCTACGTGGTGGTCGGCCTGGCCATCGCCTACGCGGTGCACCGGAAGAACCGCCCCGTGTCGATCCGCTGGGCGCTCGAACCGTTGCTGGGCAAGCGCGTCAACGGCTGGCTGGGTGATCTGGTCGACATCGCCGCGATCGTCGGCACCCTGTTCGGTGTCGCCACGTCCCTCGGGCTCGGGGTCACCCAGATCGCGGCCGGGCTCGACTTCCTCGACATCGTGCAGGATCCCGGCAACTGGACGAAGATCCTGCTGATCGGCGGTATCACCACCATGGCGGTGATTTCCGTGGTGTCCGGGGTGAAGAAGGGCATCAAGTGGCTGTCGAACATCAACCTGTCGCTCGCGGTGGTCCTGCTGCTGTTCGTGCTCGTCGCCGGTCCGACGGTGTTCGTCTTCCGCGAGTTCGTGCAGTCGGTCGGGCTGTACTTCCAGCAACTGGTCCGGCTGAGCTTCGACACCACCGCGTTGCAGGGTGAGCAGGGCACCACCTGGCAGGGGAGCTGGGCGACGTTCTACTGGGGCTGGTGGATCTCGTGGTCGCCGTTCGTCGGCGTGTTCATCGCCCGGATCTCGCGTGGGCGAACCGTGCGTCAGTTCGTCGCGGGTGTGCTCGCGGTGCCGGCGACCGTGACCTTCCTGTGGTTCACCGTGTTCGGCGGCACCGCGTTGTGGCGCCAGCTGTTCGGCGAAGGCGGCCTGGTCGGCGAGGACGGCTCGGTCGACACCGAGGGCGCGCTGTTCGGCCTGCTCGACAAGCTCCCCGGCGGCCCGCTCGTGGTCGGCGCGGCGATCCTGCTGATCGTGTTGTTCTTCGTCACCTCGTCGGACTCCGGTTCGCTGGTGGTGGACATGCTGGCCTCGGGCGGCAACCCCGAGCCGCCCACCTGGAGCCGGGTGCTCTGGGCGAGTCTGGAGGGAATCGCGGCGATCGCGCTGCTGCTCGCCGGTGGTCTCGGCGCGCTCCAGACCACGGCGATCGTCATCGCCCTCCCGTTCAGCGTGGTGATGCTCGCGATGTGTGTGTCGACCTGGAAGGCCTTCCACGCCGAGCGCACGCTGATGGTGCGTATCCAGCGACGGCTGCAGCGGGACGAGTTCACCGAGCACGTGTCGCGCAGCCTGATCGAAGACGGGCTCGTCGACGAGCCGGAGCCGGCCGGATCCGGTACCCGGCAGGCGAACGACACGCCCCGCGGGAGCTGACCGGCCTGACGTCTACCGCGGTCCTTACCGCCTTGACACGGCCAAGGCGGTAAGGACGGGCGTTCAGGCGCGCGGGATCCTGGGCAGCAGCAGGCGCGGTCGCCGCTGGTCGTCGCTGTGCAGGGTGGTCCGGCCGTCGTAGGCGGGCCGGTCCCGGTCGCCGGGGAGTTCGTGCCAGTAGGCGCCGCTGCCGCGGACTTCACGGCCGTAGGTGATCTCGTGCGGGCCGGGCAGGTGGTGTGCGTAGTCCTGACCACGGACGGACACCCCGAGTGCGTGGCCCGGCGGGACCACAATGGACAGTGGCCAGATCTCCACGTCCGCCTCGTACACCTGGCCGGGAACCAGCGGTGAGATCGCGGTGTGCCGCTGCCATGGCCGGTACGGCAGCGACAGGTCCGGGTCGAGTTCGCGGTGCGAGACGCGCAGCCAGCCCTGGCCGACCGGTCCGTGCGGTTCGAACGCCGTCGGGAAGAGCACTTCGGTGCCCTCGGGGCCGAACAGGTGCACCGTGACGAACAGGTCCGCGTCCTCGGTCGTGGACGAGACGAACAGCTTCAGCGCCGCGGGGCCGGAGTACTCCACCTCCCGCTCGGCGGGCGGCAGGGTGAACAGCAGCCCTTCCGACCGCGCGAGGAACTCCGCGCGCTGTACGCCGGACGGGGCGTCGCCGGTCAGGACGCGGGCGTCGAGATCGAGGTGCAGTTCGGTCCATTCCGTGCGCGCGAGCGGCCATTCCCGTTCGTGGCGCAGGAAAAAGCTGTCCGGCGTGCGCACCTGGAGCTGGACCGGCGGCTGCGCGTCCCAGCCGTTGGCCTCGCCCTTGAGGAAGTGGTCGAAGAAGCGCCGCTGCACGTCGAGGCCGTAGTCGGTGTAGAACTCCGTCCAGTGTTCGAGTCCGTGCACCTCCAGCCACTTCTGCTCGGACGAAACCCGTTGGAAGCCCTCGAAGTTGCCCCGCGAGTGCAGGCCCATGCCGCCCCAGTTGGACGAGGACAGCACGGGCACGGTGATCTTCTCCAGCACGGCGGTGCGGTCGCGGTAGTAGTCGTCGACGACGGGCCGGGCGAGCAGGACCTCGGAGATGTCGATCGCGGCCGCCCGCAGTTCCTCCTCCGTACGGACCGGTTTGCCCGACACCCTGCGGCCGGTGTTCGGGTTGACCGGCGCGTCGGCGCGGCCGTGCTGGACGCGCAGCACCTGGTGCGGTGCCCAGCCGGGCATGAACTCCGACGGGATCCCGCCGTGGTGGGTGTACTCGCGGAAGTAGTCGGACGCGCCCTCCCACGGGCAGATGGCCCGGAGGTGCGGCGGGGAGAGGGCGGCGGCCAGCCACTGGTTGGTCGCGAGGTAGGAGATGCCGAGCATGCCGACGTTGCCGTTGCTCCAGCCCTGGACACCGGCCCACTCGATCGCTTCGTAGAGATCCTGTCCCTCGCGCGGCGAGAAGAAGTCGATCGATCCCTCGCTGCCGCCGGTACCGCGCACGTCGATCCGCACGCACACATAGCCTTCCGGGACCCACCGTTCCGGGTCCGGGTACTCCCAGACCTGGTACGCGCCGGTCGATTTAGCCGTCACTTCGGGGTGTTCGCGCACGAGGGCGGAGAACTGGTGCGCGAACCCCTCCGCGAACGAAAGTCCCTTGCCGTACGGGCTGGCCGCCAGCAGCACCGGGTGCGGTTCGCCGTCGTCCGGGCGGAAGATGTCCGCGGCGAGCGTGATCCCGTCGCTCATCGTGATCCGCACGTCCCAGTCGACCCGCATGCCGTCGCGCACTTCGCCGTAGGGCTCGTAGTGCTGTGTCATGGATTTCCCTTCCGTGTTCTGTGGACAGTCCTTTGTGGTCAGTCGCGCGGCCTGCCCATCGCGGCCATGGCGAGCAGACCGACGACCGGGATGGCGCACAGCTGGATGACCCCGGCGGTCTGCCAGCCGAGACCGGCTTTGGTGGCCGCGAAGAAGTAGCCGGACACACTCGCCGGGATGTACATGGCGGCCACGAACAGGCCGCTCGCCCTGCCGACCTTCGCGGCGGGCACCGAACGCTGGATGAGCGCGCTGGTGTTGGTGTAGACGACCCCGGTGAAGGCGATCCCCAGCACCAGGGAGAGCACGAGCTGCGTGGAATAGGCGTCACCGAGGACGAAGATCCCCGCCCCGCACCCGGCGATCGCGGCGAACCCGGCGACGTTGACCAGCCGCTGGTCGAACCGGTCGGCGAAGACGCCGCAGAGGACCGACGTGAGCGCGCCGAGCCCGAACATGCCGGCGGCGACCGCGGTCTGGTGGGCGGTGTAGCCGTGTGCCTCGCGGAGGTAGGTGGGATACAGCCCGAGGTAGCCGTAGATGGTGAAGCCCGCCGCGACGGTGGCGATGGCGCAGCAGACGACGCGCCGGTTGAAGAACCGGACGTCGTTGTCCGGTGCCGGTGTGGCGCGAAGTTCCTCGTGGCGGCCGGTTTCCGTCACCGACCGGGGCACCGCGAACACGAGGACGACGAGGATGACCAGGCCGAGCGCGCCGAACACGTAGAGCGGGACGCGCCAGTTTCCCGTCGAAGAAAGGAGTGTCCCGCCCAGGAGCGGACCGGCGAACGCGCCGAGCCCGAACGCGGCGTTGATCGACCCGATGGCCACCGCGCGGTTGCGGTGGAAGTACGCGCCGACGGCGGCGTACAGCGCCGCGTTCTGCGCTCCTTCGCCGACGCCGGACAGGATTCGCCACGCGGTCAGGTCGGCGAGCCCGGCCGCCGTCGCCTGGAGCGCGCAGGTGATCGAGAACAGCAGCAGGCTCGCGAGGATGACCCGTTTGCGGCCGATCCGGTCGGCGAGATAACCCGCCGGGATCCCGGCCAGCCCCATGCCGAGGGTGAAGATGGTCGACAGCGTCCCGGCCTGGTTGCCGGTGAGCAGGTAGGTCTGCTTGATGTCGGGCAGCAGGATGGCGAACACCTGCCGGTCCATCGCGTTGACGAGGTAGGTCAGGTCGAGCACGAGCAGGATCAGCAGCGCCCGGAAGGTCCACGACGAGGTGCCGGAGGGCAGCGTGCGACCGGCCGGTGCGGGGCCGGTGAGTTCGGGGGTGGTCATGGTGGTGCTCCTCGGAACAAGGAGGGGTAGGGGAGGCCGACGGCGCGGTGGGCGCGTACGGGATGGCGAACGGGAGCCGTTCGCGCCGTCCTCCGGGACGGCCGGGTGCTGCCGGAACTCGGGTCAGTACAGGGAAAGCAGGCGCAGTCCGCGCCGCACGTGGTTGAGCCGGTCGCGGCGCTCGCGGCGGGCGGCGACCGCCTGGTCGATCGACACCGGCACGAACCGGACCGTGTCCGGGGCCTTGAGCTGCGCGAGCACGTCGAGGTCGGCGCTCACGACGGTGCCGATCGTGGCGTAGCCGCCGCCGGTCACCGCGTCGCGCAGCAGGCAGATGGCTTCCTCGCCGTTGGGCACCTGCACCGATCCCACCGGATAGCCGAGATCTACCACGTTGCTGGGGTTGTCGCCCGCGCCGAACGGGGCTTCGCGGTCGACGAACCGCAGCGCGGGCCCGAGCAGGCGGCGGCCGGTGCGGTCGGATTCGGCGGAGACGGTGAACGTCGAGGCGAAGAACTCGCGGACGCTTTTGTCGGTGAACCGGTGGCGGCACAGTCCTTCGACGAGCCGGAGGCGCTGCTGCCCGCCGAGCGCGGGACGCAGCAGGGGATCGACGGAACTTCCTTCTCCGGGAAGGAAATCGCCGATCGCGTCGCCGATCGGCAAGGTGTCGCCCGCCGCGAGTGGACGGCCTTCGTGGCCGCCGATCGCCGAACTCTGGTAGGTGGACCGGCTGCCGAGGAACGGCTCGGTCGCGATCCCGCCGCGTACCGCGAGGTAGGCGTGGCAGCCGGTGCGCAGCGCGCCGATCCGCAGCACCTGACCGGCTTCGACGAACAGCGTCCGCCAGCACGGCGCGGGCAGCCCGTCGAGGTGGACGTCGGCCTCGCCGCCGGTCACCGCCACGAGCGCCGGTTCGGTGAAGCGCAGTTCCGGGCCGAGCATGGTGATTTCCAGCGTCGCCGCGGTTTCCTGGTTGCCGGCGAGCAGGTTGGCGCAGCGGTGGGAGTACTGGTCGAGCGCGCCGGACGGGGGCAGGCCGATGGCGTACTGCCCGTCGCGGCCGAGGTCCTGGACGAGCGTGCGGGCGCCCGGGGTGAGCACGGTGATCATGACAGCACCGCCTCCAGGGTGCGGGGATAGCCCACCGGGTCGGCGAGGAACTCGGCCAGCGCGAAACGTACCGGCGCGCGCCGGTACCGGTACCGGCCCTCGCGCGAGTCGGCGCGCAACTGCGCGTACTCCTCGGCGGGAATCGGCCGGAAGCGCAGCAGCGTGGAGATCGTGGCCAGCACCTTCGACGTCTCGAACCCGGGGGTCCGCTGGGTGAGGTCGGCGACCGGGACCGGGGACCGGCCCAGCAGCTGGTAGCCGCCGACGCCCGCGGTGGGGTAGACGACGGTGAACGCGCCGCCGTGCGCGACCGCCCTGGCCGGGGTCTCCGTCCTCGGCCGCAGGTACTTGGGCACCTGGAGCTGCCGCTCGCGCGGCACGAGCTGGACGCATTCGGTGTTGCCCGGCTTGAAACACGGGAAGGTGACGATGAACGGCGCCGAGGAGTGCGCGGCGACGAGGTCGGCCACCGAGGCCAGCCCGTTGACCCGCGCTGTGTAGGCGAGGTCGGTCTCCCCCGGCGACTGGTGCCGGTCCCGGAACTTCAGGCAGGTCCGTTCGGTCGCCGGATCCCCGTACCACACGGGGATTTCGACGATCTCCGTGTCCAGCGCCACCGACCCCGCCTCCCCGAACCGGGTGTGCAGCCGGGCCAGCGTCCGCACGAGCTCGCGCGGATGCAGCACGTCCGGGTCGGCGCGCACGAGGTAGCTCGCGTTGGCGGGGGCGACGTCGAGGACGCCGGGCAGCTCGCGCCGGGCCAGTTCCCCGGTGATCGCCTGGATCCGCAGTGCCTGCGCGAGATCCATGCCCTCGCAGACCTCGACGAACACGAACTCGTCACCGCCGAAGCTGGCCCGCGCGCCATCGGCGAAGAACTGGTAGCCGCTCGTGGAACTCACGATGCCTGCTTGTGCGCACTGAGGACGAACCCAGCCGATTCGAGACGTTGGCGCACCGCCGCCGCGATCGCCACCGCGTTCGGCCGGTCGCCGTGCACGCACACCGAGCGCACCGGCATCGGGAGCACCGTCCCGTCCACCGCGCGGACGGTGCCGCGCGCCATGGCCAGCGCGCGCTCGGCGACCGCGTCCGGGTCCTTGGCCAGCGGGACCGGCTCGACGATGTTGATCCCGTCCCGGTCGAAGTCGAGATCGGCCGCGTTCTCCGGCACGACCGGCAGTCCCGCCGCGGTGACCGCGCGCATCGCCTCGGTGGGCGCGAACATCAGCGGTACTCCCGGCAGGAGCGGCTGGAGCGACCGCGCGATCGTGGTCGCCAGTCCTGGCGAGCGGCAGATCCGGCCCATGAGCGCGCCGTGTGGTTTGACGTGCGTGAGCGGGACGCCCTCCGCCGCGGCCAGCCCGGCGAGCGCGCCGACCTGGTAGAGGACGTAGTCGACCACGTCGGAATCGGACGCGGGCAGCGCCCGGCGGCCGAAGCCGAGCAGATCCGGATAGCCGGGGTGGGCCCCGGCGGCGATCCCGGCCTCCCGCGCGCGGACCAGCGACGAGCGCATGGTCGCCGGGTCACCCGCGTGGTAGCCGCAGGCGATGTTGGCGGTCGTGATGTACCGGAACAGCGCGTCGTCGTCGCCGAGCGTCCAGCGGCCGAAGCTTTCCCCGGCGTCCGCGTTCAGGTCGATCGTCGGTGCGGTCATGGCTCACCTCCTGATCAGGCGGGAAGGACGCGGGTGGCCGCGTCGGCGAAGCGGTCGAGCAACAGCGCGGCGTCCTCGGTGCCGAACACCAGCGGTGGCCGGATCTTGATGACGTTGCCGTCCGGCCCGGACGCCGAGACGAGCACGAAGTGCTCGCGCAGATCGTCCACAAGGGACTGAGCGAGTACCCGATCCGGGCCGGTGTCCTCCGGTGCGATCACCTCGACGCCGAGGAACAGCCCAGCGCCGCGTACCTCGGCGAGGCATTGGTAGCCCGAGACGATCTCGGCGAATCCACGCAACAACTGCGCGCCGATCTCGCGGGCGTTCTCGATGAGACCTTCGCGGGTGATGGTGTCGAGCACCGCCGAGGCCGCGGCGATCGGGACGTTGCTGCCGCCGAAGGTGTTGAAGTAGCGGACGTTCCGGCCGAACTCCCGGCCGATCTCGTGCCGCAGCACCGTCGCGGCCACCGGGATCCCGTTGCCCATCGGCTTTCCCAGCGTCACCAGGTCGGGCACGACCGCGTGCCTGCCGAAACCCCACCAGCCCGCCCCGGTGCGGCCGAATCCCGCCTGGACCTCGTCCGCGAGGTAGACGCCGCCCGCCGCGCGGACCTCGGCGGCGAGCACGCCGAGCAGGTCGGTGGGAAAGGGCTGCACGCCGTCGGAGGAGAAGATACTGTCCACCACGAGCGCGCACACGCCGAACCCGTGCCGCCGGAGATCGTCGATGGCCGCCCGGATCTCGGCGCGCAGCAGGTCCGTCACCGCGTCCCCCTGGCGCCGGGGATCCGGTGCGCTGATCGTGCGCACGTGCGGTCCCAGTGGCGATGCCGGGCCGAGCGACGGGGAGAACGCCGCGACCTCGGCGGTCACCCCGTGATAGGCGTTGCGCGTGACGATGATTCCGGTGTTCCCGGTGTGTGCCCGCGCGACACGCAGGGCGAGGTCGTTCGCTTCCGAACCGGTGCAGGTGTAGGTGACCCGGTCGAGTTCGGCGGGGAACGTCGCGAGCAGCCGCTCGGAGAAGTCGAGCAGATCCGCCTGCAGGTAACGGGTGTTCGTGGTGAGCGTCGACAGCTGACGGGTCACGGCGTCGACGACCGCGGGGTGGCAGTGCCCGAGTGAGACGACGTTGTTGTAGGCGTCGAGGTACTCGTTGCCCGCGGAGTCGTAGAGGTGCACACCCGATCCCCGGCTGACTTCGACCGGGTTCGTGTAGAACAGCTGGTACCCCGGCCCGAGCAGGTGCGCGCGCCGGTCGATCAGCTCCCGGATGTGCTGCGGTTGCGCGGAAAGGTGCTCCCCGGTGAAGCCGTTGACCATTTCCGGGCCGGTCATCGCCCCACCCCCAGCACGCGCTCGGCCGCGGCGTCCCGGCCGGCGTGCACGGCGCGGGCGGTCGCCCAGTCGCGGGACGCGTGCGAGAGCACGTACGCGGCGCGTGCCGGATCCCGCCGGGCACGCCAGGACGCGATGAGCGCCCGCTGCACCAACCGCGCCGTCGCCAGCAGCGGAAGAAGCGCGAGTTCCTTTTCGGCGATCGGCCGGAGGGCGAGGTAGCCGCGCAGCCACGCGAGCGGGTCCGCCCACGGGTCCGCCACGTCCGGATCGAGGAGGTTGGACAACGCGATGGCGAGGTCGAAGACCACCGCCGTGCGCAGCACGTCGCCGAAGTCGAGGATCCCGGTCAGCGCCCCGCGCGCGTCGATGAGGAGGTTGTGCGGGCTCAAGTCGTTGTGGACCAGCTGGGTTTCCAGCTCGCCCTGCCGGACACGAAACGCGAACTCCTTGAGTACCCGGTGTGCGAGCACGCGATCCGCACTGTCCACTGTGTCCAATAGCGGGGCGAGCGCGCCGAGGTGGCGCAGATCCCAGAGCAACCTCCGATCCTGGTGCTCGCCGCGGAAACCGGCGAGCGCGCGGGTGAGCTGTGCGTGGCGACGGCCGAACGACTCCGGGTCGAACGCACGCCCGCTCAGCGGCTCGCCCGGCAGGTACGACAGGACCCGCAGCGACCGGGGGCCGGGCGCGATTTCGTGCCGGTCCGCACCGTCCACACCGGACCGGGCGATGGGGACCGGCAGCTCGGGCGCGGTCCGCGCGAGGTGGCGCAGCACCGCCGTCTGCAGGGCGAGGTCCCCGGCCGGTTCGCCGCTCACCTTGACCAGGTGACGCGTGTCCGCCGTGTGCAGGACGAAGGTCTCGTCCTTCTCCGAGGCGACGCGCCGGAGCCTGCCGGACAAGCCGTGGATCTCCCGCAGCGCGGCGAGCACCAGCGCTTCGTCGAGGTGCTCCGTCACGGCGTCGAGGCCGCTCGCGGTCACGAGTTCGCGGAACCCGGGCATGGCCGGGCTCCTCACGAGGCCACCCAGCCGCCGTCGATCAGCAGGCTGGCACCGTGGATGTAGGAGGCGGCGGGGGAGGCGAGGAACGCGACCGCCGGCGCGATGTCGCCGACCTCGCCGACGCGTCCCGCCGGAGTGCTGTCGAGCATCTGGCGCTCGTAGCCGGGATCCGCGAGCAGATGCGCGTTGATGCTCGTGCGCACGTTGCCGGGGGCGACGGCGTTCACCCGGATGCCCCGCGGGGCGAACTCGGCGGTCAGCGACTTGACCAGCAGCTCCACCGCGCCCTTGGTCGCGCAGTAGGCGCTGGAGTTCGGGAAGCCGACGTGCCCGCAGATGGAGGAGACGAAGATGACGCTGCTGCCGTCGCCGAGGTGCTCGGCGGCCGCCCTGGTCAGCCGGAACGGCGCCCGGACGTTGGTCGTCCACTGGGCGTCGAGCTGCTCGTCGGTGGTGTCGGGGAACGGCGTCGGCAGGAACACCCCGGCGGCGTGCACGAGCACGTCGATGCCGCCGAAGCGGGCGAGCGCGCGGCCCACGACCTGGCTGGGACCGGCGTCGGTGGTGAGGTCGGCGACGATCGGCTCGGCCACGGCGCCCGCTGCCGTCAGCTCCTCGGCGACCGCCGTGAGGCGCCGCGTGTCCCGTCCCACCAGGGCGAGCCGTGCCCCCGCGGCGCCGAGCTCACGCGCGATCTGCGCGCCGATCCCTGAACTCGCGCCCGTGACGACGGCGATCCGGTCGTGAAGCGTTGGTGAGTTGCCGGTCATGGAGACTCCCTCGCCGCTCTTAACGTTAGAAAACTTGCGTTAACGAGGAGTATGCGAGACGAAGGCAACTAATGCAAGAGTTCCTGTGGTAAGGCCGGTCAGCTCGTGCCGAGGGCCCGGTCCACCAGCGCGTCCAGGTCGGTGTCGGGGGGCTCGTAGCCGAAGATCGCGCGCAGGTAGATGGGCGCGAGCACGACGTCGAAGACGTGTGCCACCGTCGGCGGCGTGCCGCCCGCCGCCGCGACCCGGTCCAGCGCCCGTTGCATCTGGGCGGTGCGCTGTCGCAGGTATCCGGCGGCGTCGGCGGCGGCCGGACCGCTCTGCCCGCCGCCGAGCGGGGAGGTGGCCGCGGCGAGCGCGCGGAACAGCGCGAAACCCTCCCGGGTCTTCACCTGCCCGGCGACCGCGTGTGCCCAGTCGAGCAGGTCACGCCGCAGATCGCCGCTGTCCGGGAACGGCGCTTCCTCGTTGAGCTGGGTGACCGCGACGTCGAGGACCAGCGACTCGATCCTTCCCCAGCGCCGGTAGATCGTCACCTCGTGCACGCCAGACCGTTCGGACACCTCTCGCACGGACGGCTGATCCTGTCCCTCGGCGAACAACTCGCGCACGGCGTTGTGCACCGCCGCGCGGGTGCGGGCTGTCCGGCCTCCGGGACGGGTTTCTGCCATGGAGCCAGGCTAGCGTTCGCCTCGCGGCCGACGGCCGACGGCGAACTTCGGGGGTCAGGTGGATTCGAGGATTTCCGCCAGCCGCACGGTGTCGGCCAGGTAGCGCTCGTAGGGGAATCCCTGTGCCTGCAAGCCATGGCGGAGCAGATCGGCGAGGGGTTTTCCTTCGGCGTGGTAGGCCTTGCGACCGGCCGGGGTCAGCTCGACGAGCCGGCGGCGGGCGTGCTCCGGGTCGACGGTGATCTGGACCAGCCCGTCCTGTTCCAGCGGGCGCAACGCGCGGCTGACCGCCGGGTCGGAGACCCCCATGGACTGCGCGAGCTGGTGCTGGGTGGCCGGCTCGATGTCCTCCAGCGCGCCGAGCAGTCGCAGCCGGGCGTAGCTGAGCGTCCCTTCCTGGTCGGTGTTCCGGCGTGCGATCTCCCCCAGCAGGGAGACCACGCGGTGCAGCAGATCCGAGAGTCCGTCGTCCATCGGCTCAGCATACCGCAAGTGTTGACACGTTAATATTAACTATGCAAGACTCAGGTCATGACGACGAACTACCTCTTCCAGGCCTGCTTCCCGCTGATCGTCCCGGCGATCACCTGCCTCGGAGCGCTGGTGCGCTCCCGCCGTGCCCACACCCGCCTCGAACGCCTGGAGATCTGGCAGCGGTGGTGGGCGGTCGGCGCGGTCGGCTTCGGCAGCCTGTGGATGACCCTGACCTTCCTGACCATGCCGGACTACATGGCCGAGACGATCGGCTTCGCCCGGACCCCGTTCCTGTTCGAGATCGCCTTCGCCAACCTCGGCTTCGCGGTCATGGGCTTCCGCGCCGCCAAGGCATCGCTGCGGGAACGCGTGACGATCGGCCTCGGGGCAGGCATGTTCCTCTGGGGTGCCACGATCGGCCACCTCTACCAGTTCTTCGCCAACGGCGACCACGCGCCGGGCAACACCGGCGGTGTCCTGGTCAGCGACATCCTTCTCCCCGCGGTGATGATCCTCCTCGCCCGGCGCGCCCAGAAGCTGCGGAACCAGGTCGCTCCCGCCGGACTCCCGGAAAACCAGCCCGTCCCGCGCTGATCTCCCGGTGAGCCCGCGGATGGCCGGGCTCACCACCATGGGGGAACCGTGTCCCCCGCGCGAAGGAGCCTCGCCGGACGCCGTTTCCCTAGGTTGGGGACCGAATCCGACACCAATTCCCTGGGAGGCAGGCGTGTCCTCGACGATCTCGCGTGGGTTCGGCCTGGTGGCCGCCATCGTCGTGGCGGTGACCGTCGCGCCGGCTACCGCGACGGCCGCGACGCCGACGCTGACGTGGAGGCCGTGCCCCGCCGACGTCGCGGCACCGCGGCTGCGGTGTGCCGGCCTCGAGGTCCCGCTGGACTACCGGCGACCGGACGGCGAGAAGATCGAAGTGGCCGTGTCCCGCCTGCCGAGTACGAATCCCGAGCGGCGCCGCGGCGTTCTGCTGATGAACCCGGGCGGCCCCGGTCCGGGACTGGGCATGCCGCTTTCGCTTGTCCAGCGCGGACTTCCCGCGAGCGTGACCGACAGCTACGACCTGATCGGCTTCGACCCGCGCGGGCTCGGGCACAGCACCCGCGTGACCTGTGACCTGAAGCCCCTGCGAGACCCCCAGCCGCCCTACGCGCGCGACGCGGCCGACGTCGCGAAGCACGCCAGGATCGCCGAGGCCGTCGCGAAGGGTTGCGCCACCTCGAAGACCGCGCCGCTCCTGCCCTACATCACGACCGCGAACATCGCCCGCGACGTGGACGCCATCCGTGCCGCGCTCGGTGAGCGGAGGATCTCCTCCTACGGTGTCTCGTACGGCACCTACCTCGGTGCCGTGTACGCGACCCTGTTCCCGCACCGGACCGATCGCGTCGTGCTCGACGGCGTCACCGGCCCCGGCGGGCTCGACATCACCGGCTCCCGCCGCTTCGGCCAGGGCTTCCAGGACCGCTTCCCCGACTTCGCGCGCTGGGCGGCGGCCCACGACGACAGCTACGCACTCGGCTCCACACCGCGTCAGGTCACCGGGAAGTACCACGAACTGGCGGCCCGGCTGGACCGGACCCCGGTCGGCGAGATCGACGGCGTCGCTTTCCGGGACTACACGTTCAACGGTCTCTACGCGGATCAGGTGTTCCCGGAACTGGCCCGGCTGTGGCAGTCCCTCGATCGCGGCCGCCCGCCCGCGTCACCGGGCCCGTTGAGCACGGGAACCGGCGACGACACGGAGAACCTGCTGGCCGCGCCGTTGCTGGTGCGGTGCAACGACACCGCTTGGCCGCGCTCGGTCGGGACGTACCAGCACCACGTCGCCGTCGATCGGGAACGGTTCCCGTTGTACGGCGCGGCGGCGGCCAACATCTGGCCGTGCGCGTTCTGGCCCTCGCGGCCGATCGAACCGCCGGTCCGGATCGGCGACCGTGGTCCGTCGAACATCCTGCTCGTCCAGAACAGGCGCGACCCGGCGGCGCCGCTCGCCGGGGCGGGGGAGACCCGCCGGGCGCTCGGCGACCGGGCCCGGATGGTGACCGTCGACCAGGGCGGGCACGGGGTGTACCTGTCCTCCGCCGAGGCATGCGGCAACGACGCCGTCACCCGTTTCCTGCTGACCGGGCAGCGTCCCGCCACCGATTTCCCGTGCGGGCCCTCGGCGACGCCCGATCGGTGAATTCCCCGCCGGGTCAAGGACAACGGCCTGTCTGTTTCCACCGTGGTGAAGAACGGCGCGCCGCCGCCGGGGGTGATGCGGCGCGTTTTTCCTGACGCACAAGGATTTGTTTCGCGGTAGGGAACACCTGCGTGACCGAGGTCGATTTCCGGGTATTGTGCGCGCGCGTTCCGATTCGATCGGAATATGCCTGGGCGCACCGACTCGATGTCGTGCCACGGCGATGTCCGGGCCGCTCGACCCGCGACCGTGACCGGCGGTGCCGATCCGATGCCGGATCGGTGCTGGGCTCTGGAGAATTACTCCGGTCGTGACCAGTCGATCAAGGGGAACGCATTGACGACAACACCTCTGTCAAGACTCCGCGCCTCGGCGGCCGTGGTTCTCGTGGGCCTGACGGCCCTGAACGCGGTTCCCGCCGAGGCGGCCGAGCCCGCACCCACGGCCGCGGTGGCCGGTGTGCGTACGGGCATGACCTGGACCGTGCTCGGCCAGGTGGACGGCAGCGTCCGGGTGGGCGCCGACTCCCGCACCGACGCCTACCACGGGGACACCACCGTCGACCAGTCCCTGCCGGTGCTGTGCGTCCTCAAGGACGGCAGGCCCAAGCCGGGGAACGTGCCGGACCAGTACAGCGGGTGGCTGGGCGGGCAGACCCAGGCCACCCCGCCCGTGCCGGGCGCGGTACTGACCTCACCGGCCCAGGGCGACGTGGTCTGCGCCGAGACCTTCGGCGCGGGCTGGCGGCTGGCCGAGTTCCACGACGCCGGCGGCTGGTCGTTCTGGGGCAACGGGTCGATCCCCGCCGGCACCCGGTTCTGGACCGCGATCAATGACCAGCCCGCCAATCCGTGGAACTCCGCGGGCACCCTGCCCGCACCCGGATCGGTCACCCCGCCGAAGTTCCTCACCGCCGAGTGGGCCGTACCGGGGCAGTTCATCGCGTCGCTGCCGGTCGCCACCCCGGAGAGCCAGCTCGCCACCGTCGCCGCGGAACTGGTGGGCCGCCACGGCGGCACGCTGCTGGACGTGTTGCCCGGCACCAACGGGTTTTCCTTCACCGCCTCCGACGCGCAGGCGCAGGCGATGAGCGCGGACCCGAAGGTGGAGACCATCGAACAGGACAGCTACGGGGAACCCAACGAGGTGCCCTGGAACCTCGACCGGGTCGACCAGCGTGACCTCCCGCTTGACCACCAGCCCTACGACCGGGGCAGCACCGGCGTCGGCGTGGACGTCTTCCTGCTGGACACCGGTTTGCGTACCACCCATCAGGAGTTCGGCGGCCGGGCGTCACTGGCGGCGGACTTCATCAAGCTCGGCGGCGTCCGCGACGGCGACTGCAACGGCCACGGCACCGCGGCGGCCAGCGTCGCGGGCGGCTCCACGCTGGGGGTCGCGCCCGGTGCGAACCTCCGGTCGGTGCGGGTCGCGGGATGCCAGGGAAACCTCTACAACCCGGCGATCTCGCTGTTCCAGTCCACGGCGGTGTTCGGCCTGGACTGGGTGGCCAAGAACCATCAGGGTCCGTCGGTGGCCAGCCTCAGCTACGGGTTCCGGCCCGGCTTCTGGCGGCGCTGGATGCGCAAACCCACCCCGGTCGACAGGGCCGCGCGCCGCGCGATCGACAGCGGTGTCACGGTGGTCGCCTCCGCGGGCAACGGCGGCCGTAACGCCGATCGGCAGAGCCCGGCCCGTGCCGACGGGGTGATCTCGGTGAGCGCGGTGGACTCCTCCGACAACAAGCCCGACTGGGCCAACTACGGCAAGGTCGACATCTTCGCGCCCGGCGTCGACGTCAGGACCGCGGGCAGGGAGAGCGACGGACAGTACGGGGTGACCACCGGCACCTCGATCTCGGCGCCGGCGGTGGCCGGCGCGGCGGCCACCTACCTGCAGAGCCATCCCGGCGCGAGCCCGGACGAGGTGCGTCAGGTGCTGCTCGGCGACGCGACCGTGAACAAGATCCCCGATCCCGGCCCGTATTCGGCCAACCGCCTGCTCTACGTCCGCACCGGCCCGCGTCCGGCCACCCACGCCGGGATGACCTGGACGGTGCTGGAGTCACGGCGCAGCGGCAGGTACGGCGACATCCCGGTGTTCCACGTCGGCCGCGACGGGGCCGCCAGCGATCCGTACCATGGCGACACCCCGGCCGCGGCGAAGGCGCCGATCCTGTGCCTGGCGATCACCAACCAGAGCCCGCCCTTCGGCGACATCCCGACCACCGGTTTCAACGCCTGGGCCAACGGCGTCGTCAAGATCACCAAACCGGTGTCGGGCGCGGCACTGACCAGCCGGGCGGTCGCCGACGGCATCTGTCAGTCCAGCTTCGACTCCCGTTTCCGGATGGCGGAGTTCCACGACGGCGGCGGCTGGTCGCTGTGGGCCTTCGGCGATCTGTACAGCGGGCCGTTGCCCGAGTTCACCAAGGGAGTCAGGTTCTGGGCGGCGATCAACGACCAGACGGCCAACCCGTGGAACTAGTTTCACCCCACCGCACGACACCCTGAGGTCCGCTCTTCCTCTGCGATGATTCTCCCGGTCGGCACCGGCCCGTCAGCGAACGGGCGCCGGCCGGGAGACTCGCCGAGGGGGAGGGGTCGTGGTGGAGTTCGCCATCCTGGGGCCACTGGAGATCGTGGCCGCCGGGACCAGGGTGCGGATGGGCGGGCCGCGCGAGGAACGTCTGCTGGCCACCTTGTTGCTGAACCCCAACCAGGTCGTGCCGGTCGACCGGCTGGTGGACGCGGTGTGGGACGAACGGTCGCCGGCCACCGCGGCCAAGCAGATCCGGAACCTGGTCGCGGGCGTCCGCAGGCGGCTGGCCGACGCGCGCTGCGCGAGCGTGGTGGAGACGGACGGCCCCGGCTACCGGCTGCGGGTGGCCGCGGACCAGCTCGACGCCGTGCTGTTCACCGCCCGGGTCGCCAAGGCCCGGCGAACCACCGACTCCCGGCCCGCCGCCGGCCTGCTGCGTGGCGCGCTGGCGCTGTGGCGCGGCCCCGTGCTCGACGGACTGCCCGGCAGGCGGCTGACCGCGGGCTCGTTCGACCTCAACGAGCAGCGCCTGACCGCGTTGGAAGAGTGCATCGACCACGAACTACGCCTGGGACGGCACCGGGAACTGGTCGCCGAACTTTCCGCGCTCACCGAGGCCCATCCGCTACGGGACCGGTTCACCGCCCAGCTGATGCTGGCCCTGCACGGATCCGGCCGCAGTGCCGACGGTCTCGCGGTGTACCGGCGGCACCTCGCGGCGCTGGCCGAGGGCCACGGGCTGGACCCCAGCCCGCTGCTGATCGAAACGCAGCAACGGCTGCTGCGGGGCGAACCGGCCCGTCCCCCGGTGCCCACCGCCGAACAGGTTGTGCCGCAAGACATTCCGGGACGACAGGACGTGCTGGCCGTCGTCGACACGACGCTGCGCGCGGCCGGGGCGGGCCGGGGCGGGCTGCTGCTGGTCCTCGGTGAACCGGGCATCGGCAAGACCCGGGTGGCGCAGGCCGCCGTCGAGCGGGCCACCGAACTCGGCATGGCGGTGGCGGTCGGCCGTTGCCCGGACAGCGAGGGCGTGCCCGAACTGTGGCCGTGGATGACCGTGCTGCGCGCGCTGGACGGCGAGGCCGACGCGCAACCGGACCGGGCCGCGGTGCCCGGCTCCCGGCTGCACGCGGCGATCGTGACCGCCGTCGTGGCGGCGGCCGGACGGCGACCGGCGCTGCTGGTGCTGGAGGACCTGCACTGGGCCGACCGGGACTCGCTCACCGTGCTGCACCTGGTGGCCACCGTGGTGCCCGAACTGCCCCTCGCCGTACTGGTCACCAGCCGGGAGGACACGGTCCCGGCCGTGTCCGGCACCCGCTGCCCGCTGCGCCGCCTCACCGAGGCGGAAGTGGCCGCACTGGCCGAGCACGAACTCGGCGGCCCGGTCGGCCCCGCCGCCGCCCGGTTGGTACACACCCGCTCCGGCGGAAACCCGTTCCACGCGGTCGAACTGGCCCGCCTGGCACGCGAGGTCGAGCCAGTCGACCTGGCCACCGCCATCCCGGAGGGCGCGCGGGAACTGATCATGCGCAGGGTGCGGCACCTGCCAGGGGACGCGCGGTCCGCGCTGCTGATCGCCGCGGCCCTCGGCGAGGAGTTCGACGTCGACCTGGTGGCCGAGGTTTCCGGCACACCGCGGGATGCCCTGCTGGACATGCTGGAGGCCGGTCTGCGGCACCGGCTGCTCACCGAAACCGAGGTGGCCAGCCATTACCGGTTCGACCACGCACTGATCCGCGACGCGCTGCGCCACTCGGTCTCCCGGCTGCGCCTGGCCGGGGTGCACGCGGACATCGCCACCGCGCTGGACCGGCGGGCCACCGGCGTCGCGGACGCCGATCTGCTCGACGCCCGCGCGTTCCACTGGCTGGCCGCGGCGCCCGCGGGCCACGCCGAGCGCGCCGTGGACGCCGGGCTGGCCGCCGCGGAACGGGCGGGCCAGGTGTCCGCCCACCCGCACCAGGCGCGGCTGCTGTCCGACGTGGTCGACGTGATCGACAACCACCTGGCGCCCAGGAACGCCGAGGACGCCGCCCGGCTGCGCGAGGTGCTGGTCCGGCTCGGCCGGGCCTGCTGCCGCAGCGGCCTGCAACCTCGGGCCACCACGGCGTTGCGGCGGGCGATCCGTCTCGCCGAGCAGTCCGGCGACCCGGTGGCGCTGGCCACCGCCGCGGGGACGCACGCCGCCGAGGCGTTCGGGTCCACCCGGGAGTACGGCGTCTGCGACACCGACACGCTCCAGGCGCTGCGCACCGCGGCCCGGCGGTTGCCCTCGGACGCCACGCCCGTGCGCAGCCTCTGCCTGGCCGCCCTCGCCGTGGAGTCCTACTTCGCCCCCGACCGCGATCCGCGCGAGCTGAGCCGGATTTCGGCCGAGGCCGTGGCCATGGCCAGACAGCTCGGCGATCTCGGTCTGCTGATCCGCACTTTGCACATGCGGTACAACGCGATCAGGCGACCCGACACCCTGCCGGACCGGCTGCGGATCGCCGATGAACTGGTCGAGCTCAGCGCCCGGCCCGGCTGCGCGCCCGAGTGGGGCCCGATCGCCCTGCTGCGCCGGGCGCACGCCATCCTGGAGAACGGCGACATCACGGCCGCGCAACGCGACATCGACGCCTGCCGGAAGGCCAACCAGCAGGTGTCGCTCCCCGAGGTCGACGTGCATCTGCGGTGGTGGGCCGCGATGCGCACCGGACTGACCGGGGACACCGACGCCGCCGAGCGGCTGTCCCACGAGGCGTTCCTGGCACACCGGCGAACCGTGTGGGGCGCCGAACCGGCCAGTGCCGCCCAGCGCGCGTCCTGGCTGCTGGACCGGGGCAGCCACCGCGAACTCGAGGCGGTGCTCCGGGCCGGGCATCACCCGGGAAGCCCCATCACCTCTGCGCATCTGGGCCTGGCGCTCGCCCTCCAGGGCAGGCTCGCCGAGGCCCGCGCGCACTGCCCGCCCGCCGGGGAGATCCCCGAACCGCCGCGGGACTGGCTGTGGCTGCTCCAGATGGTTCTGCGCGCCTACACCTGGGCCCTGTGTGGCGACACCGCGTCCTGCCGGTACGCCCTGGACCAGCTGTCGCCGTATTCCGGGCGCGCGGTCACCAACGGCTCGGGCATCCTGTGCTGGGGGTCCATCGACCACTTCCTCGGCGAGGTGGCCGCGGGCGCGGGCGAACCGGCCCGGGCCGTCGTCCTGTTCCGGCAGGCGGCCGACCACAACGCCGCTCTCCAGGCCACGCACTGGCACCGCCGGTCCGTCCGCAGGCTCGCGGAACTGACCGCCGATCAGCATCGATGACCGGTCGGAAGCCTTGTGCGGCACCAATGTTCCGCCGACAGACGGCGCCGGGAACGAACTCCAACGCTGCTCGGGTCACGACCGGCGTCATGCCATCTCCCGGCAATACTGTGCGGGAGGACTGGATCTGGGTGCCCTCGGCAGGATTCGAACCTGCGACACCTGCCTCCGGAGGGCAGTGCTCTATCCCCTGAGCTACGAGGGCGTCTCGTTGCTGGACAAAGCCTAGCGCATGGCGGTCGGCGGGTGTCCTGCTGGGTGGCGCTTGTCCGCGGGAGCCGTGATCACCTGCGGAAACGTGGCGCGGGGATGGCCGGAGTGGTGGGAATCTCGCGGTGTGTGACGCCATGACGTGGGATCGCCTCGGCTGGGGGATGGGGCTGGGCGGCGTTCTCCGGTACCGTGCAGGAGCCGAGGTTAGGGTTGCCTTTCTTAGTGGTATGCGCATGCGGTGATATTCGGCCGGGAGGCGGAACGATGGGCCACGGACACGGGCACGGGCACGGACACGTCGCCGCGGCGAGCGCGTCCGGGCGGTACGTCCGCGGGCTGGCCGTGGCGCTGGCGGTCGGCGCCGGGTTCATGGTGCTGGAGGTCGTGGTCGGCTTCGCGACCGGTTCGCTGGCGCTGATCTCCGACGCGGCGCACATGGTCACCGACGTGTTCGGGGTCGGGATGGCGCTGGTCGCGATCCTGCTCGCCCGCCGCAGCGGCCCGACCTTCAGCCGGACGTTCGGGCTCTACCGGGCCGAGGTGCTCGCCGCGCTGGCGAACGCGCTGCTGCTGTTCGGCGTCGCCGGGTACGTCCTGGTCGAGGCCGTCGGCCGGATCTCCGATCCGCCGGAGGTGCCCGGCCTCCCGGTGCTGCTGGCCGCGGTGGCCGGTCTGGTGGCCAACCTCGTGTCGTTCTTCGTCCTACGCTCCGGGGCGCGGGAAAGCCTCAACGTCCGGGGCGCCTATCTCGAGGTGCTGGCCGATCTCGTCGGCTCGGTCGGCGTGCTGCTGTCCGGGCTGATCACGCTGCTGACCGGCTGGCGGTACGCGGACCCGATCATCGGGGTGGCGATCGGCCTGTTCGTGCTGCCCCGCACGTGGACACTTGCCCGCCGGGCGCTGCGGATCCTGTTCCAGCACGCGCCGCACGGGGTGGACGTCGCCGCGATCAGCGCCGAACTCGCCGCGCTGCCCGGCGTTTCCGACGTGCACGATCTGCACGTCTGGACACTCACCTCCGGGATGGAGGTCGCCTCGGCGCATTTGACGGTGCGTTCGGCGGCCGAACAACCGGACGTGCTCGCCGAGGCACAGAACCTGCTGGCCGAGCGCTATGCCATCGAGCACGCGACGTTGCAGGTCGAGGCTCCGCAGAGCGCGCGCCGATGCCAGGAACTGACCTGGTGATCCGGCGGGACGGCTAGCGGCCCGACGAATCCGCCGTCGCGACCGTGTAGCGCACCACCTGGCGCATCACGATGCCGCCGTCCGGCGCGCGAAGCCGGTCCAGTTCGCCGAGGACCTCGGAGCGCACCCGGGACCGTCGCTCCTCGGGTACGAACTCCCAGAACGCGCGTTGCCCGTGGGAAAGCGACCAGTCGACCCACTGCTCCGGGCCGGTGAAGCGGATGGCGTGTTCCCTTGTCTCCGAAGCGATTCCGGTGAAGCCAGCGGTGCCGAGCGCGCGGGTGAAGTTCTCCTGGGACACCACCGGGCTTTCCGGGTTCACCATCGCCTGGATCATGGCGGGCGGCACGAACGGGCGGAACACCCGCTCGATCCCGGACCAGCGGGGGTCGTTGCCGCCGAACAGGGTCACACCGAGCCGGCCGCCCGGCCTCAGCAGCCGGTGCCACGCCCGCAGCCCGGCGAGCGGGTCCGGCAGGAAGAACACCACTGCCGAGGCGAGCACGACGTCGAAGCTCGCGTCCGGCAGCGTGGGTTCCTGGGCGTCCATGACCTCGGCGGTGACGGTGGCCAGCTTCCGCGCGCGGATGTCGCGCGTGGTGCGTTCGACCATGCCGGGTGACAGGTCGATCCCGGTCACCGAGCCCGCCGGGCCGACGCGCTCGGCGGCGGGGAAGAGCACCGCCCCTCGGCCGCAGCCGATGTCGAGGACGCGTTCGCCGGGGCGGAGGCCGGCATCGTCGAGCAGGTGCCGCGCGAAAACGGCGAAGAAGTCGACGCCGACCGCGTCGTAGGTTTCCGCGGAACGGTCGAACAAGCCCGCGACGGAATCCCGGAGGTCGGTTTCGTTCATCGGCTCACTTTAACCGCCACAGCGCGATATTTCCTTGCTGAACAAGGCGGAACCGAATTGTTGTGCCGTGCTTTCGGGGTCATGTTCGCGTTTTGCTCACTCGACGCACAAATACTCCGCCGGGTGACCCGGCCGATCGTCCGGCCGGATCACCCGACGGCGTTGTCACGCGTCGGAAAGCGTCATCACCCGCGGTCAGCAGCGCAGGTAGTTGGAGTGGATCCAGACCCCGCTGGGGCCGCCCCACAGATTGCCCTGCCGCCAGGGGCCTTCGATGCGCGTGAGGAACAGTCCCTGGCCCTGACCGACCCAGACCACGATGCGGCCGTTCGGGACCTCGTACGCCGGGACGTTCACCGTGGTGACGAAGCAGTCGGTCAGCGGTGATCGCGGGGCGGCGGTGGCGGTGGCCGCGGTCGCGCTCATGGTCGCGGTGGCGGCCAGTGCCAGCGCGGCACCCGCGACGACCCGCTGTGCGCTTCTTTTCCTGTCTCCCATTGAATTCCCTTTCGTCGATCCGGCCGATTTCCGGGCAGGCGGATCGTCACGGGCGTTAGACAGTCGGCTTTCGATCCGAAAGGGCCATCGGTGAATCGCCGCTCATTGCCGGTGACAAGAGCGTGATTCACCGTGCTTTCGGAACCTGTCGATATCCGGATCGGTGCGCTGGAGTCCTCGTGCTGACAACAGCCTCCGGACGAACCCCCGTGATCCCCCGTTGCAGACGATTCGAAACTATCGCCGATCTTGGCCGGGTGACAGCGACCAACAGGGTGAACAACGCGGGGGCCACGAAAAAGTCCGTGGGGGCCTCCTTGAGGGATTCCAGGTCCCTCAAGGAGGCCCCCACGGACCGGAAGCGGAGATCAGGGAGCGGGCAGGGGCTCGGCGCCGCGTGCCTTGAGCAGCAGGGTCATCTGGTTCATCTCGGCGCCCTGGGAGGTGAGCATGCTGTTCGCCAGCGCCTTGACCGCGGGGAGCTGCGAGTGGTCGAGCGCGTACTGCGCCATGTCCGTGCCGCCCTGGTGGTGCCGGAGCATCAGCTGCAGGAAGTCGACGTCCAGCGCCTTGCCGGTGAGGGTCTGCATCTTCGCCATTTCGGCGTCCGAGGCCATTCCCGGCATCGGGGCGCCGTTCGCGGGCTGCATGGGCATCGGCCCGGAGCCGCCGTGCCCGTGCCCCATCGGCTCGGTCATCCACTTCATGTAGGCGCCGATGGCCTGCTCGGGCTGGCCCCACATCATCAGCCAGCCCTTCATCCGGCCGACCTGCTCCAGCTGGGTGCTCTGGATGTCGAACGCGAGCTGCCGGATCTCCGGGTCGGTCGAGTGGTCGCGGGCCCAGTTCGCCATGGTCACCGCCTGGAGGTGGTGCGTCGACATGTCCTGGGCGAAGCCGACCTCGACCGAACCGGCCTTCGGGGTCGCGGTGTCGTCCGCGCCGTCGGCGAGGCGGGTGAGGAACATCCCGATGGTCGCGCCGATCAGCAGGACGGCTAGCAGGGCCGCCCCGATGATCACCCAGCGTGACCATCCGGGCCGCTCCGGCGGCGCCTCGGGCTCGGGGGCGAGGTCGGCTTCGGTGCTCACTGCCCGGCCGGCTTCGACGGCTGCTGCCCGGGCATGTCGGTGTTGGCGCCCGCGCTGCCCTTGTAGTCCATCGGCTTCGCGTCGGGGCCCGGCTTCGACGGGTCGAACGGCGGCGGGTTGTTCGGGTCGAACTGGCCGGGACCCATCGCGTCACAGGACGCGCCGATCTCCGGGTAGACCCCGTTCGGGTTAGTCCGCAGGGCCGCGATGAACTGGTCGATCCTCGGGTCGTCGGCCTTGTCGAGCTTCAGCTGGTGGCCCCAGGACTGCAGCGAGATCGGCTTGTCGAGCCCGGGGTAGGGCGACATCATCATGTACGTCTTGCCGGTCACCCTGGCCTTGAGCAGGTTCAGGTCGTCACCCTTGACCTGGTCGGCGTTGTAGGCGATCCAGATCGCGCCGTGCTCCAGCGGGTGCACCATGTTCTCGTTGCGGACCGGGTTCGGGTACACGACGCCGTTGCAGGCCGCCCAGTAGTTGTCGTGCGGCCCGCCAAAGGGCGGGCTGTGGTCGTAGGCGACCCGCTCGGTGGGCATGACGTGTGCCTGGCCGGCGTACTGCTGGGCGACGACGCCGGGGATGCGCTTGGACGGGTCCGGGTCCTGCGGGTTCGGCGCGTAGGAGGCCGCCGCGGCCTCGCGGTCGGCCTGACCACGCTTGGGCGCGGACTGCACCATGTAGTAGGTGAACACCGAGGCCGCCAGCGCGACGATGGCGACCACCGCGATGATGGTGCCCCAGGGCGTGCCCTTCTTGGACACGACGGAACTGCTCCGGGCCGCCTTCATCGCGTTCTTCGGCGTGCCCTTCTTTCCTGTTGTCCCGTTCGCCATGGCTCCCGCGTTCTCCTCCTGCGGCCCCGGACGGACCCGCCCCCGGTCAGTGTAGAGACCGCGCGTCTGATCACCGTGAACGCGTCGGCCGAGCACGGTGAGCGAGCGGTGCCGCCCGGACCGCTGCGAGCGCCCGACCTGGGCACACCTAGAATTCCGCGAGTGACTCCCGCCGCTCTCGCCGACCTGGTCCGCAGCTCCGCCGTGCAGGTGCTCAGCGCCCGCGGTCTCGACACCGCCGTGCTGCCCGAGCAGGTGACCATTGAACGTCCCCGCAACCCCGAACACGGCGACTACGCGACCAACCTCGCGCTCCAGGTGGCCAAGAAGGCCGGCCTCAAGCCCCGAGACTTCGCCGAGGCGCTGGCCGAGGTGGTCGCGGCGGCCGATGGGGTCGACGCCGCCGAGGTCGCGGGCCCCGGCTTCCTCAACTTCCGCCTCGCCGCGGACGCGCAGGGCGAACTCGTCCGGCAGGTGCTCACCGCCGGTGACCGCTACGGCCTCGGTGACGCGCTGACCGGGCGCCGGATCAACCTGGAGTTCGTCTCGGCGAACCCCACCGGCCCCATCCACCTCGGCGGCACCCGCTGGGCCGCGGTCGGCGACGCGCTCGGCCGGGTGCTGGCCGCGCAGGGCGCCGACGTCACCCGCGAGTACTACTTCAACGACGCGGGCGCGCAGATCGACCGGTTCGTGCGGTCGCTGATCGCCGCGGCGAAGGGCGAACCCGCGCCGGAGGACGGCTACGCGGGCGGGTACATCAGCGACATCGCCGCCGAGGTCATCAAGCAGGAGCCCGGCGCGCTGTCCCTGCCGGAGGACAAACGGCACGAGACGTTCCGCGCGATCGGCATCGAGCTGATGTTCGGCGAGATCAAGCAGAGCCTGCACGAGTTCGGCACCGACTTCGACGTCTACTTCCACGAGAACTCGCTGCACGAGTCCGGCGCGGTCGGCGCCGCGGTGCAGGAACTGAAGGACTCCGGCAACCTCTACTTCGAAGACGGCGCCTGGTGGCTGAAGTCGAAGGAGTACGGCGACGACAAGGACCGCGTCGTCATCAAGCAGGACGGCAACCCGGCCTACATCGCCGGTGACCTCGCCTACTTCAAGGACAAGCGCAACCGCGGCTTCGACCTGTGCATCTACATGCTCGGCGCGGACCACCACGGCTACATCGCGCGGCTCAAGGCGGCCGCGGCGGCCTTCGGCGACGACCCGGCCACCGTCGAGGTCCTCATCGGCCAGATGGTGAACCTGGTCAGCGACGGCAAGCCGGTGCGGATGTCCAAGCGCGCGGGCACCGTGATCACCATGGAGGACCTGGTCGAGGCCGTCGGCGTCGACCCGGCCCGCTACGAGCTGATCCGCTACTCGGTGGACTCCAGTCTCGACGTCGACCTCGACCTGCTGCGCAAGCACTCCAACGACAACCCGGTCTACTATGTCCAGTACGCCCACGCGCGGCTGGCTTCCTTGCAGCGCAACGCCGACGACCTCGGCATCAAGTCCGAAAAGGACGGTGAGGGTGCCGATCTCGGGCTGCTGACGCTGCCCGCGGAGGGCGACCTGATCCGTACGCTCGGCGAGTTCCCGGCGACCGTGCGCCGGGCGGCGGAGATGCGCGAACCGCACCGCGTCGCCCGGTACCTGGAAGAACTCGCCGGCGCCTACCACAAGTGGAACGCGGTCGGCCGGGTGCTGCCCAGGGGTGACGAGGAGACGACCCCGCTCACCCACGCCCGGCTCGCGTTGAGCGCGGCCACCCGCCAGGTGCTGGCGAACGGCCTTTCCCTGCTTGGTGTCTCCGCTCCGGAACGGATGTAATCGCATGGCTCACCCCGCGGGCCCCCGCCACGCCGACGTCTACCCCCATGCCGACGCCTCCGGGTTCCCGCCCGCGAGCGCCGACGAACTCGACCGCCTCTACCCGAAGGTCTGGCCCCGCAACACCTACCGCGCGCCGGACGGCGTCGTGCGGATCGCCGGGGTCGACGTCCGAGAGCTGGCGGAAACCTATGGCACGCCGCTGTTCGTGGTCGACGAGGCGGACTTCAAGTCTCGCTGTGCCGACTACGCCGAAGCGTTCGACGACCCGTCTCTGGTGCACTACGCGTCCAAGGCGTTCCTGTCCATCGAGATCGCCCGCTGGGTGGCCGAACAGGGGCTGAGCCTGGACGTGTGCAGCGGCGGCGAGCTGGCCGTGGCGCAGCGGGCGGACTTCCCGCCGGAGCGGATCACCTTCCACGGCAACAACAAGTCGCTCGACGAGCTGGAGGCCGCCGTCGCCGCCGGTGTCGGCACCGTGGTCGTCGACTCGTACTACGAGATCGCGCGGCTCGCGGACGTCGCGGAGCGCCTCGAGGTCACGCAGAAGGTGCTGATCCGGGTCACGGTCGGCGTCGAGGCGCACACCCACGAGTTCATCGCGACCGCGCACGAGGACCAGAAGTTCGGGTTCTCACTGGCTTCCGGCGACGCGGCCGAGGCGGTGCGGCGGGTGCTCAACGCTTCCTCGCTCAGGCTGATCGGCCTGCACAGCCACATCGGTTCGCAGATCTTCGACGCCGACGGCTTCGAGGTCGCCGCGAGGCGTGTCGTCGGCCTGCTCGCCGAGCTGGCCAAGGAACACGGCCCCGAACTGCTCGAACAGCTGTCGGTGGTGGACCTCGGCGGCGGTTTCGGCATCGCCTACACCGACCGGGACAACCCGCCGCCGCCCGCGCAGATGATCACCCAGATCCGGGAGATCGTGCGCAAGGAGTGCGAGTACGCGGGCATGCCGGTGCCGCGCATCGCGGGCGAGCCCGGCCGCGCGATCGCCGGTCCCGGCACGATCACGCTGTACGAGGTCGGCACCATCAAGGACGTCGCGCTCGGCGACAACGTCGCGCGCCGCTACGTGAGCGTCGACGGCGGGATGAGCGACAACATCCGCACCGCGCTCTACGACGCGGTCTACGACTGCCGCCTGGTGTCCCGTTCCGCGGCGGACGGGGAGCAGCCGGTCGCGGCGACCTTGTCCCGCGTCGTGGGAAAACACTGTGAATCCGGTGACATCGTGGTCCGGGACTGCTGGCTGCCCGACACCCTGGCACCCGGCGATCTGCTCGCGGTCGCGGCGACCGGCGCGTACTGCTACTCGATGGCCAGTGGCTACAACCGGCAGCCCCGCCCGGCGGTGGTTGCCGTGCGCAACGGCAGCGCGCGAGTGCTGCTGCGGCGGGAGACGACCGACGACATGCTCCGCCTGGAGGTATGAACGGTGTCCAAAGTAGACGGTCGCGCGATCAGGGTCGCCCTGCTCGGCTGCGGCACGGTCGGCGGCGAGGTGGTGCGGATACTCGC
The DNA here is from genome assembly GCF_039541975.1 of Amycolatopsis samaneae. Lineage (NCBI taxonomy): Bacteria > Bacillati > Actinomycetota > Actinomycetes > Pseudonocardiales > Pseudonocardiaceae > Amycolatopsis > Amycolatopsis samaneae. The sequence goes on along the minus strand of NZ_BAABHG010000004.1, from coordinate 576,233 downwards.
CGAACAGGGCGGTGAGCTGGCCGCGCGGGCCGGTGCGCCGGTCGAGCTGGCCGGGATCGCGGTGCGCAGGCCGGACAAGCATCCGGAACTGCCGCCCGGACTGCTCACCGCGGACGCAGCCGAGCTGGTGACCCGCGACGACGTCGACGTCGTGGTCGAGCTGGTCGGCGGGATCGAACCGGTGCGCGGCTGGCTGCTGGCCGCGCTGCGGGCGGGGAAGTCCGTGGTCACCGCGAACAAGGCGCTGCTGGCCGAGCACTCCGGCGAGCTGTTCGAGGCCGCCGACGCCTCCGGCGCCGACCTGTACTTCGAGGCCGCCGTCGCCGGTGCCATCCCGCTGCTGCGCCCGCTGCGCGAATCCCTCGCGGGGGACCGGATCACCCGGGTGATGGGCATCGTCAACGGGACCACGAACTACATCCTCTCCGCGATGGACTCCACCGGCGCGGGCTACTCCGAGACACTCGACGAGGCGAGCAGGCTCGGCTACGCCGAGGCCGACCCGACCGCCGACGTCGACGGCTACGACGCCGCGTCGAAGGCCGCGATCCTCGCCTCGCTGGCGTTCCACACCCGGGTCACCGCCGCCGACGTGCACCGCGAGGGCATCGCCGAGGTCACCGCCGCGGACCTGGCCGCCGCCCGGATCCTGGGCCGCACGGTCAAGCTGCTGGCGATCTGCGAGCGCGTCACCGACGACAACGGCGTCGAGTCGGTGTCGGCCCGTGTGCACCCGGTGATGATCCCGCGCAGCCACCAGCTGGCCGGTGTCGGCGGCGCGTTCAACGCCGTCTACGTCGAGGCCGACGCGGCGGGCGAGCTGATGTTCTACGGACAGGGCGCCGGTGGCGCGCCGACCGCGAGCGCCGTGCTCGGCGACCTCGTCGCGGTGGCCCGCAACCGGGTCGCGGGCGGGCGCGGGCCGCGTGAGTCCGCGCACGCGGCGCTCCCGGTGCGGCCGATGGGGCAGACCCCCACGCGGTACCACGTCAGCCTGTCGGTGGCCGACCGCGCCGGTGTGCTCGCCCAGGTGGCGCAGGCGTTCGCCGGGCACGGGGTGAGCATCGCCGCGGTGCGCCAGCGGGACGCCGACGACCGGGCGAGCCTGGTCGTGGTGACGCACCTCGCACCGGACGCGGCGCTACAGTCCACAGTGGACGAGATCGGCAAGCTGGACGTGGTGCACGAAGTCGTCAGCGTGATGCGGGTGGAAGGCGAAGACCAGTGAGCGAAGCTTGCGAGCGAACCATGGATATCATGTGCCAAAAGGGATTCAACGCTGTCTCGCGAAGCGAGGCGTTCGCATGAGTGTTCAGGTGTGGCCCGGAATCATCGAGGCGTATCCCGATCGGATCCCCGTGCCCGCAGGGGCGAAGGTGATCACCCTCGGCGAGGGCAACACCCCGCTGCTGCCCGCGGCGCACCTGTCCGAGCTGACCGGCTGCTCGGTGTACCTCAAGGTCGAGGGCGTCAACCCGACAGGTTCGTTCAAGGACCGCGGGATGACCGTCGCGATCACGCACGCGCTCGCCAGCGGGCTCAAGGCCGTCATCTGCGCCTCGACCGGCAACACCTCGGCCTCGGCCGCCGCGTACGCCGCGCGGGCCGGGCTCACCTGCGCGGTACTGGTGCCGCAGGGCAAGATCGCGATGGGCAAGCTCGCCCAGGCGGTACTGCACGGCGCGCGGATCCTCCAGGTGGACGGCAACTTCGACGACTGCCTCGAACTCGCCCGCAAGACCGCGGCCGACTACCCGGTGACCCTGGTCAACTCGGTGAACCCGGTCCGGATCGCCGGCCAGAAGTCCGCGGCGTTCGAGGTCTGCGACGTGCTCGGCGAGGCGCCGGACATCCACTGCCTCCCGGTGGGCAACGCGGGCAACATCACCGCCTACTGGGCGGGATACGCCGAGTACGCCGCCGACGGTGTGGTCAAGAACACGCCGCGGATGTTCGGTTTCCAGGCCGCGGGCGCGGCGCCGCTGGTGCACGGCGAGCCGGTGGCCGATCCGGACACGATCGCGACCGCGATCCGCATCGGCAGCCCGGCCTCGTGGGGCGGCGCGGTCAAGGCCAAGGAGGCCTCCGGCGGGCTCTTCGACGCCATCACCGACGCGAAGATCCTCGAGGCGTACCGGCTTCTCGCCAGCAAGGAAGGCGTTTTCGTCGAGCCCGCTTCGGCGACGTCGGTCGCCGGGCTGCTCGCCACCGCCGCCGACGGACGTCTCCCGAAGGGATCGACCGTCGTCTGCACGGTGACCGGGCACGGTCTCAAGGACCCCGCCACGGCGCTGGAAGGCAACGTCGAGGTCGAGCCGCTCGCCGTCGACCCCTCCGCCGTCGCGGCGGCACTGGACCTCTCGTGACCCGCGCGTTTTCCGCCGTGGCCGATGCGCCCCAATGTGGCGTTCGCTGCTCCGCCCTTGCCCCCGCCGCCACCCTCAACGGAGACGCTCCGCGCCCAGCCCTGATTCCACGCACCCAATGTGGCGTTCGGTGCGTTGAGCGCACCCAATGCCACATTGGGGCGCTCGACGGGACGCGGTCGTGAACGGGTTTCGCGTCACCGTCCCGGCGTCCACGGCGAACCTCGGCCCCGGTTTCGACGCGCTGGGCATGGCGCTGGGCCGGTACGACGTCGTCGAGGTCCGGGTCGCCGACAGCGGTTTGAAGGTCGAGGTCACCGACGCGGGCGCCGGTGGCGTGGAAGACGTCCCGACCGACGAGACACATCTGGTCGTCCGCGCCGTCCGGCGGGCCTGCGCGCACCTCGGCGCCGAGGTACCCGGGCTGCATCTGCGCTGCGCCAACGCCATTCCGCACGCGCGCGGCCTCGGCTCCTCGGCCGCGGCGGTCGTCTCCGGCATCGCCGCGGGCTACGCGCTCGCGGGCCGCCCGCTCGACGGCGACGCCCTGCAGCTGGCGGCCGAGTTCGAGGGGCACGCGGACAACGCGGCGGCGAGCCTGCTGGGCGGGCTGGTGATCGCGTGGGCCGAGGGTGACCGATTCCACGCCGAGCGGCTCACCCCGTCCGCCGAGATCCGCCCGGTGCTGGCGATCCCGCCGACCCGCTCGTCGACCGAGGCCACCCGCGGCCTGCTCCCGGCCGAGGTCCCGCTCGCCGACGCGGCGCACAACGCGGGCCGCGCCGCGCTCGCGGTGCGCGCGCTCACCGAGCGTCCGGAGCTGTTGCTGGCGGCCACCGAGGATCGGCTGCACCAGGAGTACCGCGCCCCCGCCTACCCGGCCAGCGCCGCGCTGGTGCGCACGCTGCGTGCGCACGGCGTGCCCGCCACGATCTCCGGCGCGGGCCCGACGGTGCTCGCGCTGACCACGACGGGAATATTGCCCTCGGCGGTGGACGTTTCCGGTTTCGACGTCGCCGAGCTGGTCGTCGACACCGCTGGTGTGCAGGTTGCGGCTCTGTAAAGCGTTGGTCACGTGAGTGACCGGGACACCGCCACGCGGGGGGTGGTTGTTGCACCAGGCGTGGGTGCGGTCTACCCTCGGGGGCGTTCGATCACCGTGCGTTTCCGCACCCGATGCCGGTCATGGGGAGCCTCGAAGCCTCCCGGAGCCGCATCCTTCGTCGATCCGCCAGATCCGCACCGCCTGGCTAGCGGGATAGCGGAGTGACGCAGGCGGGTTTCCGGTTTCGGCGGTGCCGAATTTCGCATCCTTCGTTAGGAGGAGGCAAACCCCTGTGCTGGCGGCCTGCCCGCCGTGTTCCGCACGGCTAAGCTGCGATTTGCCCGCATCGGGGAAAAACAACATCGTCTCGCAATCGGACGCGGGCGGTGGTCCGCTGATCCACCTGGAGGCGTGGATCGGTCAGGAAGGACATGTGTGAGCAACACCGATCTTTTGAGCGGGGACGTGGACAGTCAGACCGCCGCGTCGAACGGCGCCGAGTCGAACGGAACTGCCACCGCTCCCAAGCGCCGGACCGGGGGACTGTCCGGCATGGTCATCGCCGAGCTGCGCCAGCTGGCCGGTGAACTGGGCGTCGGTGAGACCGCGGGAATGCGCAAGGGTGACCTGATCGCCGCGATCCGCGAGCGGCAGGGCAAGACCAAGCGCCGCAGCACCACCGGCAGCGCCGCCGGCAGCCAGACGTTGCCGTTGGAGGGGGTCGGCGAGGCCACGAAGCCGGAGCCCAAGGCCGAGGCAACGCGCGCGGAGGCACCCAAGGTGGAGACGGTCAAGACGGAGCCCGCCAAGGCCGAGCCCGCCAAGAGCGCGCCGGCGAAGGCCGAGGCGCCGCGTCAGGCGTCCGAGGACGCCCAGCCCGCGCGGGAGGCCGAGCGCCCCGCGGCGGACAAGCAGGACAACCAGCCTGCCGGTGAAGGCCAGGAGCAGGGTGAGGGCGGCCGCAACCGGCGGCGCCGCGGCGGCGCGAACCGCGCCGCGAACCAGGACGGCCAGGGCGGTGGCAACCGCCAGGGTGGCAACCGTGACGGCGGCAATCGCGACGGTGGCAACCGTGATGGCGGCAACCGTGACGGTGGTAACAGCAACCGGGGCGGCGGCCAGGACCAGCAGCGCCAGCGCAACCAGCAGGACGGCAACCGCGCCCAGGCCGACGACGACGAGGAAGGCGGCCGTCGCGGCCGCCGGTTCCGCGACCGTCGCCGCCGGGGCAGTGGCGGCGGCCGAGGGGAAGGCGGCTCGCCGGACACCGAGATCCGCGAGGACGACGTCCTGCTGCCCGTCGCGGGCATCCTCGACGTGCTGGACAACTACGCGTTCGTGCGTACTTCCGGCTACCTCGCCGGCCCGAACGACGTGTACGTGTCGCTTTCGCTCGTGCGCAAGTTCGGCCTGCGCCGCGGTGACGCGATCACCGGCGTCGTGCGCCAGCCGCGCGAGGGCGAGCAGCAGCGGCAGAAGTTCAACCCGCTGGTGCGCGTCGACTCGATCAACGGCCTGGAGCCGGACGAGGCCAAGCGCCGTCCGGACTTCACCAAGCTGACCCCGTTGTACCCGAACGAGCGCCTGCGGCTGGAGACCGAGCCGCACAAGCTCACCACCCGCGTGATCGACCTGATCATGCCGGTCGGCAAGGGACAGCGCGCGCTGATCGTGTCGCCGCCGAAGGCCGGTAAGACCACGATCATGCAGGACATCGCGAACGCGATCTCCACGAACAACCCCGAGTGCCACCTGATGGTCGTCCTCGTCGACGAGCGTCCGGAAGAGGTCACCGACATGCAGCGGTCGGTGAAGGGCGAGGTCATCGCCTCGACCTTCGACCGCCCGCCGTCCGACCACACCTCGGTCGCGGAGCTGTCCATCGAACGGGCGAAGCGCCTGGTCGAGATGGGCCACGACGTCGTCGTGCTGCTCGACTCGATCACCCGCCTCGGCCGCGCCTACAACCTGGCGGCCCCGGCGTCCGGCCGGATCCTGTCCGGTGGTGTCGACTCGACCGCGCTGTACCCGCCGAAGCGGTTCCTCGGCGCGGCGCGCAACATCGAGAACGGCGGCTCGCTGACCATCTTCGCCACCGCGATGGTCGAGACCGGTTCGACGATGGACACGGTCATCTTCGAGGAGTTCAAGGGCACCGGTAACGCGGAGCTCAAGCTCGACCGGAAGATCGCCGAGCGCCGCGTGTTCCCGGCGGTCGACGTCAACCCGTCCGGTACCCGCAAGGACGAGCTGCTGCTCTCGCCGGACGAGCTCGCGGTCACCGTGAAGCTGAGCCGGGTGCTGCACGCGCTCGACTCGCAGCAGGCCATCGACCTGCTGATCTCGCGGCTGCGCAAGACGAAGACCAACGTCGAGTTCCTCATGCAGGTCTCGAAGACCGCGCTCGGTTCGTCCGACGACGACTGAGCGACTCCGGTCCGCGAAGGCCCCCGCACTTTTGTGCCGGGGGCCTTTTCGCATTTTTCTCCCGCCCCCGATGCCCCGCCCCGTGCTGTGAAGGCCTCCTTCACAGCGCTCAACGCTGTGAAGGAGGCCTTCACGGCCCACGGTGGCGGGGGCGTCGGAGCGCCTGCGTCCCGAACGGGCCGTTCGGGACGTTCAGCGTCCCCGCAGCGTCGTTCGGGACGTCCTGAAAGCGGTAGCGGCGGCCGCCGATCCCAGGGACGCCCCGGGTGCACTCACCGCACCGAGGGACGCCCCCGTCGCATCCAACGCACCAAGGGCGTCCCTCGGCGCTTCGAGTCGCCCCAAAAGCCGTCAAGGCCACCTTGCGGGCGTCTGATGCCCGCAAGGTGGCCTTGACGGCAGGTCGGGAACGGCTCAGTGGCGGGGGACGGCGCCCGGGGTCCAGCCGCGGTAGTTGTTGAAGTAGTTCACGCTGCTCGCGTGGCCGATCTTGCCGCCGATGCTGGTGGCGTAGATGCCGCCGTGCCCGTCCGCGATGCCGACGTGCCCGTAGGCGCTGATGTTCCAGTACACGAAGGCGCCGAGCGGCGGGGTGCCGCTGGTGTGCTTCGGGCTCGCACCGTTCCAGTGCGCGTTCGCCGAGGCCCAGACGCCGGTGGTGCCGTAGGCGTTCTCGGCGGCCTTCTCACAGTAGTGCTGCCAGGCCGTGCTGCCCAGGTGGTTCTTGTACCACTGCACGGCGCCGGCCGGGGTGCCGTCGGCCGCGCCCTGGACGGTGAGCCCGTCTTCGGGCGCGGTGGTGAAGGTGCCCGCGGCCGGGTTGATGTCGGCGGCGGTGACGTCGGCGTCCGCGGTGGCGGCACCCGCCTGGGCCACCGGGGCGACGGTGCAGGCGACGGCCAGTGCGGCCACCGCGCCTCCGACGGGCATGGCGATCCGGGAAATCAGTCTGCGCACGGTCTTCCTCCAGTCGGTGGACGAATCACGAACCGCGGCAGCTTCCCGGCGGGAGGTACAAAATTCGTACACCCGAGGTACATGCTTGATGACTCAACGTGTCCTTTATGTCCGGAATACTGGGCCGGGAGGGCGTGTTGAACAGCCTGTCGGCGCGTCTGGCACAATCAATCCGCTGAAGTCCGGCTCCGGTTCACCCCGACTCCGGGGACCCGGCGGCCAACGAGAGAGGACCCCATGAAGAGCGGCATTCACCCCGATTACGTGGTCACGACCGTGAACTGCGACTGCGGGAACACGTTCACCACCCGCAGCACGAAGACGTCCGGTCACATCCACGTCGAAATCTGCTCGAACTGTCACCCGTTCTACACCGGCAAGCAGAAGATCATGGACACCGGTGGCCGGGTCGCGCGCTTCGAGAAGCGCTACGGCAAGCGCACCAAGGGTGCCGACGCCAAGTAGCTTGATCGACGGCGCCCATCCGCGAGCAGCGGATGGGCGCCGTTTGTTTTGCCGAGCTGGTCGGCGAGAGCGTTGTCGGAGAGGTGGAGTGGTGGATTCGAGTTCGCTCAGTGGGCTGCTGGCCGAGTACGCCGAACTGGAGACGCAGCTGGCCGACCCCGGCGTGCACGCGGACCAGTCGCGTGCCCGGAAGCTCGGCCGCCGCTACGCCGAACTGACGCCGGTGGTCACCACCGTCCGTGAGCTCGACACCGCCAGGGACGACCTCGCCGCGGCGCGGGAGCTCGCGGCCGAGGACGCGGCCTTCGCCGCGGAGGCCGAGGAGCTCGACGCCCGGATCCCGGTACTGGAGGCCAAGCTCACCGAGCTGCTGCTGCCGCGCGATCCCTACGACGGTTCCGACGTCGTCATGGAGATCAAGTCCGGTGAGGGCGGCGAGGAGTCCGCGCTGTTCGCCGGTGACCTCCTCCGGATGTACCTGCGGTACGCCGAGCGTCACGGCTGGAAGGCCGAGGTGCTGGACTCGGTCGACTCCGACCTCGGCGGCTACAAGGACGTCACGCTGTCCATCAAGACCAAGACGGCCCAGGCCGACGGCGTCTGGTCGCGGCTGAAGTTCGAGGGCGGCGTCCACCGCGTGCAGCGGGTCCCCGCGACCGAATCGCAGGGCCGCATCCACACCTCCGCCTCCGGGGTGCTGATCTACCCCGAGCCGGAGGAGGTCGAGGTCGAGATCGACCCGAACGACCTGCGCGTCGACGTCTTCCGTTCCTCGGGCCCCGGCGGCCAGAGCGTGAACACGACCGACTCGGCGGTGCGGATCACCCACCTGCCGACCGGGATCGTGGTCTCCTGCCAGAACGAGAAGTCGCAGATCCAGAACCGTGCCCGCGCGCTGCAGGTGCTGCAGGCGCGGTTGCAGTCCATCGCCGAGGAGGAGGCCGCGGCCAAGGCCTCGGACGCGCGCCGGTCCCAGGTGCGCACGGTCGACCGCTCGGAGCGGGTGCGCACGTACAACTTCCCGGAGAACCGGATCTCCGACCACCGGGTCAACTACAAGGCCTACAACCTGGACCAGGTGCTCGACGGCGAGCTCGACGGCGTGCTGGACGCGCTGGCCACCGCCGACCGTGAGGAACGGCTCGCCGCCCAGGCGAACTGATCACGAATTTCCCTTAATTCGAGGCATAAATTAACCCCGATGGCCGGGGCCGCCCGGGACAACCTAGGGTGGCCGCGTGGTGTGGCGCGAACTCCGGCTCGGTTTGGGTGTACTGATCACGTCCGCTGGCGTACTCCTCGTCCGGTTCCTCGTGCCGAGACCGGTCGGCATGGCCGACAACGGGGACGGCTGGCGGCTGCTGTGCCAGCTCGGTGCGAAGGAAGCCGACCGGCCCGCGGAGAAGTTCGTCCGGTTCGCCTACCACTCCGCACCCGCCTGCGACAGCGCGTATATCTCCAGCCAGGCCTGGCTGGACAAGTTCGCGAGCGCGCTGGGCAGACTGTTCGGCCTGCCCTCGGTGCTGAACCTCGTGGTGCTGGGTGTCCTCTGCTGTGTGCTCTTCGCGCTGGGCGTCACCGCGATCGTGCTGGGGCTGCGCCTTTCGACGCGTGACCGGATCATCGCCACCGTCCTGTTGCTGCTCGTCGTCGCGGACTCGGCGTTCTTCGGTTACGTGGCTTCGGTGCTCAGCGAAGGCGCCGCGTTCGCCGGCATCGTGCTGCTGTGCGGTGGTCTGCTGCTGATGAACCGCCCCGGCGCGTGGCGCTACACCGGTGCGGTGGTGACCGTGCTGGGCGCGATGATCGGGATCAACGCGAAGACCCAGACGTTGCTGCTGCTCCCGTTTTTCGTGCTGGCGCTGGCTTTCGTGCGAGCGCCGGGCAGTCGTGGCCTGGCTCGGTGGGCGCTGCCGGTGGCGGTGCTCGCGGTGGTGGGGACCGGGACCGCGCTCAAGCAGGGCACCGGTGACCCGGCCAACGCGGAATACCGCGAGGCCAACATGTACCACGTCGTCTTCGACTCCATTGTGGACGGACGGCACGACGCGGCGGCCGACCTCGCGGAGCTGGGCCTGCCACCGGAGTTCGCGAAGTACGCCGGATCGACGTGGTGGAGCGCGAACTCGGCGACGAAGGATCCGTCGTACGGGCGGTACCGCGACCGGATCAGCAGGCGGAACGTCGCGCACTTCTACCTCACGCATCCACTGAGGACAGTCGAGATCCTGCACCGGTCGGCGCAGGAGGTGCTGACGGCGCGGGTGCCGAACCTGGGCAGCTTCGGCGAGGGTTCCGGGCAGGCGCCGCTGGCCAAGGAGTACCGCGTGCCCGTGCTGTCCGGGGTGACCGGGTTCCTCGCGCCGCTCGGCCTGTTCTTCCTGCTGCCGCTGTGGCTGGTGATCCTCTGGCTCGGTGTCCGCGCGTTCCGGCGCCGGTCCGGCAGGCGGGAGATCGGGGTGGTGACGTTGATGCTACTGCTGTTCGCGTGCGGGCAGTTCCTCGCCTCCGGTCTCGGCGAGGGCATCGAGGGCGTCAAACACCAGCAGCTGACGCTGTTCCCGACCCTGCTCGCCGCGGTGTTCGCCGGGATCGGCCTGCTGCCGCGTAGGACCGGCGAGGAGACGCTCCCGGAACCGGAGGTCGCGGCGAAGTCCGTGCCCGGCAGGACGACGTGACCGTTTCGCGTCCGGAGGTGGCGCGGAAAGCGCTTGCCCGCTGATCGTCTTCTCGCTAGGTTCCGACTACTTGATGTCGGTCGGGGCTTCGTGGGAGGGGCGACCGTTGGGCAGACGCACGCGGGCGGCAGGCGTGGTACCGGGAAGTCGTTGGCGTGGCGGACAGCGAGGGCGGGTAGCGAGCCCTCGGTAGCCGGCCGGTGTCGTTCCCCCTGAGCCCCGCGCTGACCTGCGCGGCATCCGTCCTCGTTCTCGCCGGAACCGTCGCGATGCGGCATCGCCTCGCCTCGGTGGTCCGGGTGGTCCTGCTCGTCGTGAGCATCGTGGTGCTGACGGCCGCGGTCGTCGTGCTGGTGGCGTCCACCCCCGTGGGCGGCGCCCTGTTCGACATCTTCTGGCCCGCTGTCACCTGAGCGGCGGATCGGACGGGACCTCGTTCGCCGGCGCGGCCGGTTCCCGGTGCGGTTTCCGGAAGACGACCTTGTGGTAGAGCACGTAGTTCCACACCAGGCCGACCGCGATCCCGGCCGCCTTCGGCACCAGGAGGTGGATTCCCGGGAAGGCCTTCGTGACGCCCAGGATCACCAGTGCCTGGACCACCCACAGCCCGAACGCGGTGACCGCGAAGAACAGGATCGCCTGGCGCCGCACGTCCCCGTCCTTCGCGCGGAAGGTGAAGCTGCGGTTGAGGGTGAAGCTCAGCGCCATCCCGGCGCTCGTGGAGAGGAAGTTCGCCACGAACATCGGGACGCCGAGGGTGACCAGCAGCGCGTAGCCGAGCGCGTCGAGGAGCGTGTTCGCGACCCCGACGAGGCCGAACCGCAGCTGGGTGCCGGTGATCAGCTTCACCGCGCGGCACTCCCGGCGTCCGCGCCCGCCCGCTCCCGGCCGTCCCGTTCCGGTCCGGCGGAGTCCGGCGGGCCGGTGCGGACCGAGGCGATCGCGTACAGCGGCCGGTTCTGCACCTGCGAATAGGTGCGCCCGATGTAGCTGCCGAGGACGCCGAGCATGATGATCTGGATACCGCCGAGGAAGAACATCGCGATCGTGATGAACGCCCAGCCGGGCACCGCGGTTTCCGGCGCGAAGATCTTCACGCCGACGACGTAGAGCACCCCGAGGAAACTGAGCAGCGAGATCAGGTAACCGAAGCGCGTGATCATGCGCAACGGCGTCACGGAGAACCCGAGAATGCCGTCGGCGGCGAAGCGGAGCATCTTGCCCAGCGGGTAGCCGGTGACGCCCGCGTGCCGTTTGTCGCGGTCGAACAGCACCGCGGTCTGCTTGAACCCGACGTAGCTCACCAGCCCGCGCAGGAAACGGTCCCGTTCCCGGTACTTGCGCAGCTCGTCGACCACCTTGCGGTCCAGCAGCCGGAAATCGCCGGTGTTCTTGGGAATGTCGACCGCGGCCATCTTGCGCAGGAACCAGTAGAACCCGCTCGCGGTGAGTTTCTTGAACGCCGAATCCTGGCGCGAACGGCGTTGCGCGTAAACGACGTCGAAGCCTTCTTCCCATTTCCCGATCAGTTCCAGCGCGACCCGCGGCGGATCCTGCAGATCGCTGTCCATGACGATCGTGGCGTCCGCGTCGACGAGGTCGAGCCCGGCGGTGACCGCGAGCTGGTGGCCGTGGTTGCGCGACAGTTCGACGACGGTGACGCGGGGGTCGGCCTCGGCCAGCGCGGTGAGCTTGGCCAGCGATCCGTCCCGGCTGCCGTCGTCGACGTAGACGAAGCTGAACTCGTACCTGTCCGCGAGCGGGCGGGTGACCTCGTCGACCGTGGCGTGGAGCAGGTCGATGTTGGCTTCCTCGTTGAAGATCGGGAAGATGAACGCGACGCTGCGTGCTTCCTCTGCCGGCTGTGCGGACACCTGCGCGGACACTGGGTCTCCCGGTTCTCACGGCGATCGTGCGCCCATCCTAGGAGATCAGGACCCCGGCGGCGACGAGGTCAGGCGCTCGGCGAACGCCGCCATGCGCTCGGCGTAGCCGCCTTCGGCACCGAAGTGGACGGCGATCGCCGACGCGCCCGCCTCGCCGTAGGCACGCGCGTCCGCCACGGCGCGGTCGAGCTCGGCACGGCCGCCGGTCCACGCCATGCGCGCGGTGGCCCGGATCTCCCGCCCGCCGGCCAGCTCGGTGAGCCGCGTGACGCGCTGCCCGAACGCGGCGGGGGACAGGCCCGCGCTCTGCCAGTGCCCGTCCCACCGCACCGCGCGCCGCAGCGCGGCCGCCGAGTTCCCGCCGACCAGGATCCGCACCGGGCCCTCGGGACGTGGCTCGAAGTACCCGCCGTCCGGGCCGCGCCCGGTGGTGAAGAGCCGGTCGAGCAGCTCCAGCGTCTCGTCGGTGCGCCTGCCCCGGCTCGCGAAATCCCGGCCCAGCCCGGCGAACTCCTCGGTGTTCCAGCCGACGCCGACACCGAGGGTGAGCCGGTGCCGGGACAGCCGGTCGAGCGTCGCGACCTGTTTCGCCAGCACGAACGGGTCACGCAGCGGGACGATCAGCACGGACGTGCCGAGCCGGATCCGGCCGGTCACCGCCGCGAGGTGGGCGAGCGTGACCAGCGGTTCGTAGACCCCGCCGAACACCTCGCCGTAGGGGCCCGGCGGGAGTACGTGGTCGGGCAGGAACACGGTCTCGTAGCCGAGGTCCTCGGCGGTGCGCGCCAGCGCGGCGGGCCGCCCGGGATCCATGTCCGGGGCTTCGTCGGGAAGTACCACCTGCAGGTCCATGGCTCAGCTCCGGCCGAGGAAACGCCGGACGACGGCCAGCCAGTCCGCCGGTGCCTCGCCCCCGATGTCGTGCCCGGCCGCGACCTCGGCCAGCTCGGCGCCCGGGATCCCCGCGGCCAGCTCCCGCGACAGCGCCGGGGAGACGAGACCGTCCAGCGCGGTCGCCACGACCAGCGTCGGCACGGCGATCCCGGCCAGTTCGGCCCTGGTGTCCACGGAGGAGACGAGGTCGACGTGCTCGGGGCTGCCCGCCGGGATGAACGCCGCCAGCTCGTCGACGGCCTTCTCCCGCGCTTCGGCGCTCAACGACGCGAGGTGCCGCTCGCCGGTCGCGGCGAGGGTCAGGAACTTCGCGAGCAGCCGGCGGTCGCCGTCGAGCAGCTCGCGCCAGACGTCGAGGGCGAGCCGCATCCGGTTGTCCGGGTGGGCGAACCCGGCGGTGAGGATCAGCGCGGTGACCCGGCCGGGATGCCGGGTGGCCGCCCGGACCGCGACCGCGGTGCCGAGCGAGTAGCCGAGGATCGCGAAGCGGTCGAGCCCGGCGTCGGTCGCGACGGCGACCAGTTCGTCGGCGACGGCGTCGAGCTCCAGCGGTGTCGCGCTCCGTGGCGTGTCGCCGCTGCCCGGGTAGTCGGGCCCGACGACGGTGTGCGTGCGCGCGAGGTCGTCGAGGATCGGGCCGAAGTTGCCCGCGACGGTGCCGCCCGCGCCGTGCGCGAGCAGGAGGCCCGGCCCGGACCCCCGGACGACGTGCGCGAAATGTTTCGTCATGCCCGCGACGTTAGGCTTTGACACTGGTGTGAAGGGCAATCCCGGGTGGTGGGGGACACATGCGGATCGGTGAGCTGGCGCGGCGGACGGGCGTGAGCACGCGGCTTCTGCGGTACTACGGCGAGCAGGGGCTCCTGGTCGCCGAGCGGGACAGCAACGGCTACCGCGAATACGCCGAGGACGCCGTGGTCCGCGTGCGGCAGATCCGCCGTCTGCTCGCCGCCGGGCTGACCACCGAGGTCATCGCCACCGCGCTGGGCTGCGCGCACGGCGAGGAGGCCGAGCTGGACCTCTGCCCGGAGCTCGCCACGACGTTGCGCCGGGAGCTGGACGCGATGGACGACCGGATCGACGCGCTACGCCGGCGCCGGGGCGTGCTCGCGGGCTACCTCGGCGCCGGGGAGTAGCGGCTATTTCGCGCGCGGGGCGGGCGGGACGGTGCCGCGCAGCGCCGGATGGTTCGGCAGCGTCGCGATCCCGTGCCGGGCCCGGTACTCCAGGTCACAGTCCCAGCAGATGGTCGCGAGCGGGGCGGCGGAGCTGTAGGGCAGGTACTCGACCTGCTCCGTGCGCCCGCACAGGGTCGTGATCACCTCGCCGGGGCCCGGTATGCCGGTCAGCGTCGCCCGGTGCCAGCGGCCGTCGACAACCGGGTGAACCCGTTCCAGGTCGACCATGATCTGCGCGGTCACGATAGGGCGCCTCCTCGTCGGTCACTGTTGGTGATCATGCGGACGCAGCGTAGGCTCGCCGCGCCGCGCGCGGAACCGACCACCGGTCCGAGTGGGGGCCAGTGGTTTCCGGTCACGGTGGGGCGGAGGAGGACGGTGGCGTGGCGACATCTACCGACGGTCGGGGTGCCCGCTGTCGGGGGACCGTGTCCGGGTTCGTGCTGAAACTCGCCCGGCAGACGGCCGCGCTCACCCAGGAACGGCTGGCCGGGGCGATCGGCGCCGACGTCACGACCGTGCAGGCGTGGGAATCCGGCAGGCGCCCGCTCTCGGCGCTCCAGACGGGCGACTTCCTGCGGCTGCGGAACTGTCTCGTGCGGCTCGGCGCGCCGTGTTCGAGCGGACGGCACCTGCGTGAGGCGATCGAAGCCGACCTCGTGCTGTCGCTGGCGATCGAGCACGGCGGCCTCGGCGACGTGCCCGATCCGCATCCGCTCGCCGCCGCCGTGCACCGCCATTCGCTGACCAACCTGATCACCTGGCCGGTCACCCGCCTCGCCCCGGCACAGCTCGACGGGTTCACGCCCCGGGTTCCCCGCCGCGGCCCGGAACCGGTCTGGCCGACGCTGTACCCCGACGAGCAGAAGCGGTTCTTCGATCACCTGCTCGCCGTCGCGGAGCGCTGTACCGCGCCGGACCAGCGGCTGCTCCGCCGTCAGGCGGTGTATCTGCTCGGCTTCGGGAAGAGCGCCGCCGTGCGGGGCTGGCTGCGCGAGGAGTGGGCACGCACCCGGCGACGGCGGATCGCGGACGGCGACGTCGCCGAGCTGCTGGCGAAGCGGTCGGCGTCGATCGCGCTCGCGTCGGCCGGTGACGCCGACACGCTGGGCGCGTACGTGCGGAGCGCCTCGGGTGACTGGGCGGCGGCCGCCACCCTCAACTACTGGGCCTACTGGACCGGCGAGCTCCTCGACGACCAGGCCGACGACCGGTTCCTCACCGAGATCGACCCGTGCGGCTGGGGCGGGAACCGGCTCGGGTGGCACCTGGTGACCCGGCTGGTCCCCGGCACGCCCCAGCTGGAGCTGAACCTGCACACCCTGCACAGCCTGGTCGTCTCGCGGCCGTCGCTGCTGGCGGAGCGGCCCCGGCTGCGTGGCCGGACCGGGGACGCGCTGGATCACCTCGACGGCGACGGCACGCTGTCCGGGTACTCCCGTGACCAGCTCGCCGGGCTGCGGTACGCGGTCCGGCTCGCCTGCCGCTAGGCGGACGCGGGGAGGCGCCTGCGGCGGAGACGGCCGGGCGCGACTCGATAGTCTGGGGGCGCGCGGATCCGCCCCGACGCGCCGTGTTCGTGCAGGGGGTAGCTCCGCCTGGTGTGTCAGGCTCGAGAAGATGAAGGACGACCAGTGAAGCGGCAGCCGTTGCGCCTGGCCATCATGGAGGCGACCCGCATCCTGACCGAAGCGGGCGTGGCCTCGCCACGGTCGGACGCGGAGCTCATCGCCGCGCACGTGCTCGGCGTGGACCGCGGCAGGCTGCCGATGGTGCCCCTGGTCGATCCGCCGGTCGTCGAGGCGATCGGGCAGCTGGTGAGCCAGCGCGCGAAACGCATTCCGCTCCAGTACCTCACCGGCTGGGCGGCGCTGGGCGAGATCACGGTGAACGTCGGCGCCGGGGTGTTCGTCCCGCGTCCGGAGACCGAGCTCATGCTCGAATGGGGCCTGAAGTTCCTGCACGGCCGTGAATTCCCGGTCGTGGTCGATCTGTGCACCGGGTCCGGCGCGCTCGCGCTGGCGGTGGCGCACGCGCGGCCGGACGCGGTCGTCTACGCCGTCGACGTCGACGCGCAGGCGCTGGCCTGGGCACGGCACAACGCCGACGTCCACGCCGACGCCGGGGACACCCCCATCCGCCTCTACTCCGGCGACATCGCCGACACCACGATCTTCGCCGAGCTCGACGGCCTGGTCGACCTCGTGCTGTGCAACCCGCCGTACGTGCCGGAGGGCACGCCCGTCCCGCCCGAGGTCTCCGAGCACGACCCGGCCCGCGCGGTGTTCGCCGGGGAAAGCGGTCTCGCGGTGATCCGGCACGCGATCGCCGCGGGCGCGCGGCTGCTGCGCGCCGGGGGCGGGCTGGCGATCGAGCACGACGACACGCACGGCTCCGCCGTCCCCGCGCTGGTGCGGGCCCGCCGGGTGCTCACCGCGGTCGAGGGGCACAACGACCTCGCGGGCCGCGCTCGTTTCGTCACCGCCCGAAGGCTGGGCTGAGCCTCCCGGGCCGCTTCGGTCCGTGAATGCCACATCGAGGGACTCTGAGTCCTTCAATGTGGCATTCACGGACGCGCGCCGGGCGAGGGGTACGGCCCCGACTTTCGTTGTGCGGCAAGCGGGTGGACCTTTCCCGTGCCCCGGCGCCGGCTCCTACCGTCGATCTTCGGGGCCGTCATGGGGGCGGTCTCAGGGAGGAGCCCGCGCATGCGCGCCAGGATCCGACGCCGTACCACCATCGCCGCCGTACTCGCCACGGCCGTGCTGCTGCCCGGCCTGACCGCGGGCACCGCGGTCGCCGAACCGCTGGTCCGCGACTGGCCCGCCCCGATCGACGCGGCGCACTGGAAGAACCAGGACGACATGACCTGGGGCGACTACCGCAAGGTCCCCGGCACGAACTGGGCCGATCCGTCGCTGAAGCCGACGAAGCGCACCTTCAAGGGCGCCGTCGTGCTCGCCGACTACCCGGACCAGGACTTCGCCGTCACCCGGCCCCAGGGATCGACGGTGTTCGGCAATCCCTCGGTGGAGGCGCACGACGTGCCGCGCGCCGGGGTCGCGAAGTTCTACGAGGACTTCCTGAACAAGCCCGGAACGCTCAACCGGGGACACACCATCAACGAGTACTGGATGGAGGACTCCGCGGGCCGTTTCGGCGTCCAGCTCACCGCGTTCGGCGCGTACCGGATGCCGGGGAAGTCGTTCGAATACGGCATGGACTTCCAGGACGCGTGCCCGCCGGGCGCGAACTGCGCCCGCGATCTGCGCGCGGACGCCGGCGCCGCCTGGCGCGCCGACATCGGTGACGGGACCAAGAAGTTCGACTTCGTCTTCTACCTTTCCGCCGGCCAGGACGAGAGCTCGACCTGGCAGGAGTTCGGCGAGATGAAGTTCGGCACCAAGGAGAAGGTGCCCGACGCGTTCGGGCCGCCGAGCGGCAGCGGCCTGCCGAACTGGGCCGGCACCCGGTACGTCCCATGGACCTCGTGGAAATCGGCGGCGAGTATCTGGCCCAACGCGGTGACCGGTTCGTCCACCCAGGCGGAAAGTTCCGGGCAGGGCGTGTTCGCGCACGAGTTCAGCCATATTCTCGGGATCGGCGACAATTACAACAACCCGTTCGGGAAACCGCCTTCACGCTCCTATAGCGGACCGTGGGAAATGTTGTCGCGCGGCAGTTTCAACGGCCCCGGCGGCCCGCACACGCGCTGGCAGATCCCGGCGACGCAGGGCGGTTCGATGGGCGCGCAGCACATGCTGCGCAACAAGATGAAGCTCGGCATCGTCGACCCCGACGACGTGCTGAAGCTCGACCGTGACCAGCTCGCGAAGACCGGGCCGGTGTCGGCGCGGATCACCGCGCGGGCGGCCGTGCCCGCACCGGGTGACTACAGCGGCATCACGATCGCGCTGCCCGGCGGGGACCGGTCGCCGAAGTGCGATCGCACCAAGGACCCGCTGTGCGACGGCGGCGGCTACCAGAACTACACCGTCGAGGTCGTCGACCGGATGGGCTCGGACTCCTTCGCGCCGGACTCGGGGGTGCTGATCGCCAAGACCAAGAACCGGGACGACGCCCCGTTCGAGTGGATCGTCGACGCGCACCCGGAGGACATCAACCTCACCGACTACACCAAACCGGACGGCACGCCGGTGAAGATCACCATCGGGGACTACCGGCAGCTCAACGACGCCGCCTTCAAGGCGGGCACCGAGGCGGCCGGTCCCTACGAGTACACCGACAAGGCGAACCGGCTGCACTTCCTCGTGACCAACGTCGAGCGGAACAAGGACGGCATCCTGTCCTACACCGTCACCGTCGCCTCCCTGGACGGCTCCGGGGACCAGGCGCGGGGCGTCGTCACCTGGCCGACGTCGGCCGCCTTCGCCCACCGCGGCCTCGCCCGGTGCGACTTCGCGCTGTTCAACACCGGTTCGGCCCGCGGGGCGGCGGCCCCGTTCGACACCGACACCTACCGGCTGAGCGCGTCCACCGACGCCCGCGGCTGGGAGGTCCGGCTGCCGAACGAACTGGCCACGGCGAGGTTCGGGCAGCAGGTGAACGCGGTCGCGTACGCCCGGCACGGCTCCGGCGCGGCCCCGGTCGCGAAGGTCCGGCTCACCGCGACCTCGGTGAGCGACCCGGCGAAGTCCGCGACCACCACCTGTGTGGCCGTCGGCTCCTGACCCCGGGCAGCTCAAGCGCCCCAATGTGGCGTTCGGTGCGCTGGACGCACCGAACGCCACATTCGCTGCGTTGGACGCACCCAATGCCACATTGGGGCGCACTGCCGACGGGCATCCCGGCCGCGAGTGAGCTGAAGGACGCCTTCGGTGCGTTCAGCGCACTGAAGGCGTCCTTCAGCAACGGCCGGGAACCGCAGGGCTACGCTGGGCCGCATGAGCGCGGTGTACGACTGCAGCAAGCGGGACTCGCGGGCCGACGGGCTCGCCGCGGCGGCGGGCGCGGTGCGTTCGAGCCGCCTGGTGGTCATGCCCACCGACACCGTCTACGGCATCGGCGCGGACGCCTTCGACTCCGGGGCGGTCCAGGCGCTGCTGCGGGCCAAGAACCGGGGCCCGGACATGCCGGTCGGCGTCCTGGTCGGTTCGTGGTCCACAGTGGACGGTCTGGTGCTCGGGGTGCCGCCGCAGGCACGGGCGCTGATCGAGGCGTTCTGGCCGGGCGACCTGTCCATTGTGCTCCCGCACGCGCCGAGCCTGCGCTGGGATCTCGGCCAGTCGCGCGGCACGGTGATGCTGCGGATGCCGCTGCACCCGGTCGCGCTGGAGCTGCTGCGCGACGTCGGCCCGATGGCGGTGTCCAGCGCGAACGTCTCCGGCCGCCCGCCCGCCTCGACCGCGCAGGACGCGCAGGAGCAGCTCGGCGAGTCCGTCGCGGTCTACCTCGACGGCGGGTCCAGTGGCGACCCGGTGCCGTCCACGATGGTCGATCTGACCGGGAGCGACCCGGTGATCCTCCGTGAGGGCGCGGTGAGCACGGCGGCGGTCGCCGAGGTGCTCGGGGTCCCCGCGGAAACGCTGGTGTGAAGCCCTTTTCCGGCGTCGGCGGCGGGCGCGGTAGCGTGTCCGCCGTGACTGCGACCCCGGTGGACGTGACGCGCTAGTGCAGCCCGTTCAAGGTCTTCTCCCGATCAGGGAGTACATCCTCGTCGCGCTGACCGCGACGGCCGTGACTTTCCTGCTCACCGGCCTCGTGCGCCGGTTCGCGATCAAGATCGGCGCGATCGCCAACCCGCGGGCCCGCGACGTGCACGTCGCGCCGATCCCGCGCATGGGCGGGATCGGCATCTACCTCGGGATCGCCGCCGCGATGGGGCTCGCGAGCCACCTGCCCGCGCTGTCCCGCAGCTTCGGCTTCTCCTTCGACTCGGTCGGCGTGCTGCTCGCGGCGGGGGTCATCTCGCTCATCGGCGCGCTGGACGACCGTTTCGAGCTGGACGCGTGGACGAAACTGGCCGGGCAGGTCATGTGCGCCGGGATCCTGGTCCTGTTCGGTGTGCAGTGGGTGTCCTTCTGGGTGCCGTGGGGCGGCAGCGGGGAGTCGTTCGGCTCGGTGCTCGTGCTGGACAAGAACCAGGGCGCGCTGCTGACCGTCGTGCTGGTCGTGGTCATGGTCAACGCGATGAACTTCGTCGACGGCCTCGACGGGCTCGCCGGCGGCCTCGGCTTCATCGCGGCGACGGCGACCTGCGCCTTCTCGCTCGGCCTTCTCGACTCCTCCGGCGGCGACGTCGGCGCGTACCCGCCCGCGCTCATCGCGGCCACGCTCGCCGGGGCCTGTCTGGGTTTCCTGCCCTACAACTTCCAACCGGCGAAGATCTTCATGGGCGACTCCGGGTCGATGATGATCGGCCTGATGCTGGCGGGCGCGACGACCTCGGCGTCCGGCCGGGTGTCCTACACGCAGTTCTCCGGCTCCGACGCGCTCGCGCTGCTTTCCCCGCTGCTCGTGGTGGCCGCGGTGCTGTTCGTGCCGCTGCTGGACCTGATCATGGCCGTCATCCGCCGCACCCGCCGCGGCGAGAGCCCGTTCGCCGCGGACAAGATGCACCTGCACCACCGCCTGCTCGAGATCGGGCACTCGCAGCGCCGGGCCGTCCTGCTCATCTACCTGTGGGCGGGGATCCTCGCGTTCGGCGCGGTTTCGGTCACCCTGTTCGACAGCGCGGCGGTGATC
This sequence comes from Amycolatopsis samaneae, assembly GCF_039541975.1. Taxonomy (NCBI): domain Bacteria; kingdom Bacillati; phylum Actinomycetota; class Actinomycetes; order Pseudonocardiales; family Pseudonocardiaceae; genus Amycolatopsis; species Amycolatopsis samaneae. The sequence continues at coordinate 555,632 of NZ_BAABHG010000004.1, read as the reverse complement.
TGGATCGTCGGTTTCGGGCTGGTGCTCGCGGCGCTGGTGTCGATCGTGCCCCGGCTCAGGTCCCGTAACCAGCACTCCACGTGAGTGTCTCGTCGCACGCGCCCGGGATCCCGGTGACGTGCGGCATTACACTGGCGTGTCGAACCGACCAGGGAGCCGTGTGGTGAGCGAGACCGAGACCCCGACCGAGAAGACCGAGCAGCAGGAGAACCCGCACGCCAAGGTGGTGCTGACCGCCGCCAACGCGATGACCAAGGCCTCCGTGACGCTGGTCCCGCCGGTCATCGTCGTCTGCGTCGTGCTGTTCACGATCCTCAACGGCCTTCCCGGCCTGTTCGGGTCGCTGGTCGGCGGCGTCATCGCGTTCCTGTCCGCACTGGCCACGCTCGGCATGATGCGGTTCAGCGCCGGCCTCGACCCGATGTTCGTGATGGTGACCGCGCTCGGTGGCTACGTCATCAAGGTGGCCGTCCTCTTCGGAGCGATGTCGCTCCTGCGTGGCGTGTCCGCCCTGCACCCGCTCTCGCTCGGGATCACCATGATCGTGGCCGTACTGGTGGCCGCCGCGGTGGAGTTCAACGCCTACCGCAAGACCAAGATCCCGACCATCATCCCGGCCTGAGCGCCCTCGCCGGGACGTCGGTCCCGGCCGGTTCGGGACCTAGGTCCTCGGCCGAACGGCTGGACCGCAACCGGTTAGGAGTACGCCTGTACGGCACTCCTTGACCGGCTGATAAGGTCCGCGTCATAGGCGGCGACCCTGCGTCGCACGCCTCCTCAGACGAACCGCGATCAGCAGCGTGGCGACCGTATGGCTCGTTCCGTCTCCGCTGGTAGGTACCCGTTTGCGGAAGCGTTCACCTGGTATTCCGGTGTGTGCGTAGCGTGAGACCACGTTCACCACACAGTGGGGTAGCCGCCTCTAACGTCCCGACACGTGTCGGGTACGTTAAGTCCAGATCGTGACGATTCCCCCGGCGGAGTGAACGCCGGCCGGGAGAACCGGAAGGAGCCCAGTGGGCGCGCTGGTACTGGCCGAGGGTGCGACATTCGAGCCCCCCGGTGTCAAGGACTTCAACCTGCCTGCCATTTTCGGCTCGGGCTATTGGGGCAGCGTCACCAAGCCGATGCTGATGGTCGTGCTGTCGGTGGTCATCATCGCGGCCTTCTTCCTCCTGGCGACGCGCAATCTCAAGACGGTGCCCGGCAAGGGGCAGTTCTTCGCCGAGGGCATCTACAACTTCGGCCGCAACAACATCGCGCGGGACCAGATCGGGTCGAAGGACTTCCAGAAGTTCGTCCCCCTCATCTTCTCGCTGTTCGTCTTCGTCCTGGTGAACAACATCTACGGGATCATCCCCGTGTTCCAGTTCCCGACGATGGCGAGGATCGGCTTCCCGATCGCGTTGTCCGTGCTCGTGGTCTACCCGGTCTACCACTACGTCGGTTTCAAGCGCCACGGCTTCAAGGGTTACCTCAGGAAGGAACTCGCGCCGCCGGGTGTGCCGGGCTTCGTGCTGCCGCTGTACGCGCTCATCGAGTTCGCGGAGAAGTTCTTCCTCAACCCGCTCACGCTCGCGATCCGAGTTTTCGCCGCCATGTTCGCGGGACACCTCATCATCATGGTGTTCACGCTCGGCGGCAGCTTCCTGCTGACGGAGGCGAGTGGCGGACTCAAGCCGGTTTCCGCGTTGGCGTTCGTCTTCGCCATCCTGATGACCTTCCTCGAGGCCTTCATCCAGGTGCTGCAGGCCTACATCTTCGCGACACTGACCGCGAGCTACATCGGCGCCGCGCTGGCGTCGGAGCACTGAGAAAACCAGAAGCCCCCGATCCGCGTGAGTCGCGCGGACCGAGTTTGAAGGGAAATGCAAGTGACCACTGAGGTTCTCGCCCAGGCCGCCGGCAACATCAACCCGGGCCTCGCCGCCATTGGTTACGGCCTCGGCGCCATCGGCCCCGGTATCGGTGTCGGTCTGATCTTCGCCGCCGTCATCAACGGCACCGCCCGTCAGCCGGAGGCCCAGGGCAAGCTGCAGACGATCGGTTACTCGACCTTCGTGCTGACCGAGGTGCTGGCGCTGATCGGTATCGTCATCTACTTCATCGCCTCCGCTGCCTGAGTTCGTTCGCTCATCGCTTAAGGAGACGTTGTGCTGAAGACTGAATTGGTGCTGGCGGAGGGTGACGCGCCGCTTCCGGTTCTCCCGCACATTCCCGAGCTCATCCTCGGCTTCGTCGCGTTCATCCTGCTGCTGTGGGTCATGAAGAAGTACGTCGTGCCCCGCTTCGAAGCGGCTTACGAGGAACGTGCGCAGAAGATCGAAGGTGGCATCGAGAAGGCGGAGAAGGCCCAGGCCGAGGCCGAAGAGGCGCTCGCGCAGTACAAGGCGCAGCTGGCCGAAGCCCGGTCCGAGGCCGCGAAGATCCGCGACGACGCCCGGCTCGAAGCCGAGCAGATCAAGGCGGAGCTGCGTGCCGAGGCCGAGGCCGAGTCCCAGCGCATCGTCGCTGCCGGGCAGGCTCAGCTGCAGGCCCAGAAGGCGCAGATCGTCGCCGAACTGCGTGCCGACATGGGCCGCAACGCCGTCGAGCTGGCCGGCCGCATCGTCGGTGAGTCGCTCGAGGACGAGGCGCGCCGTCGCGGCACCGTCGACCGGTTCCTCGCGGAACTGGAAACCGCTGGTGCCACTAACGGAGCGGGGAAGTAGACCAGGATGACGCTGCATGCTGCGAGCCGTGAAGCGCTCGGCCTCGCCGAGGAACGCCTCGGCGAGGTTCTGGCCGCCGCCGACGCGGCAGTGTCCCGCACGGTCGGCGAAGAGCTGCTTTCGGTCGTCGACCTGCTGGACACCGAGATCGGCCTCCGCCGGGTGGTGAGCGACGCCTCGGCCGCGCCCGAGGCCCGCACCGGACTGGTGCGCCGGCTGTTCGAGGGCAAGCTGGGCGACCCGGCGCTGAAGGTGCTCGACGTTGTGGCAGGCAGCCGCTGGTCCAGCCCCCGGCAGCTGGTCGACGGGCTCGAGTCGCTCGGCTACTCGGCGCTGCTGACCGCGGCGGAGAAGGCCGGGAACGTCGACACCGTCGAGTCCCAGCTGTTCCAGGTGGCGCGCGTCGTCGCCGGCTCCCCGGAGCTGGAGGCCGCGCTGTCGGACCTGGCCGGTCCCGCCGACGCCAAGCGGACCCTCGTGCGCGGGTTGTTCGCAGGCAAGGTCGACCCGGTCGTCGAGACGCTGGTCGAGCAGGTCGTCCACCGCGCCAAGGGGCGTGGGGTCGGCAACGGGCTCGACAAACTCGTCAAGCTGGCCGCGGAACGCCGCGAACGCTCGGTCGCGTACGTGACCAGCGCGAGCGCGCTGTCCGACGAGCAGACCGCCCAGCTGGGCACGAAGCTCAACGACCTCTACGGGCGGCGTATCGCCCTGCACGTCGAAGTGAACCCGGCCCTCGGCGGCGGTCTCGTCGTCCGAGTCGGTGACGAGGTCATCGACGGCAGCACCGCGGGCCAGCTGGCCTCGCTGCGCCGGCGCCTCGCACGGGCGTGACCCCGGCGTCACACAAGACTTTGCACACTGGCAAGAACGAAGCGAGAGCGGGAAAGACATGGCCGAGCTGACGATCTCCTCGGATGAGATCCGTAGCGCGATCGAGAACTACGTCTCGAGTTACGCCCCGGACGTGAGCCGGGAAGAAGTTGGCATCGTGGCGGACGCCGGTGACGGTATCGCCCACGTCGAGGGTCTGCCCTCGGCCATGGCCAACGAGCTGCTCGAGTTCCCCGGCGGCGTCCTGGGCGTCGCACTGAACCTGGACGCGCGTGAGATCGGTGCCGCGATCCTCGGTGACTTCGAGAGCATCGAAGAGGGCCAGCAGGTCAAGCGGACCGGGCAGGTCCTGTCCGTGCCGGTCGGCGACGGCTACCTCGGCCGCGTCGTGAACCCGCTCGGCCAGGCGATCGACGGTCTCGGCGAGATCGAGACCTCCACCCGCCGTCCGCTGGAGGTCAAGGCCGCTTCGGTGGTCGAGCGCCAGCCGGTGGCCGAGCCGATGCAGACCGGTATCACCGCGATCGACGCGATGACCCCGATCGGCCGCGGCCAGCGCCAGCTGATCATCGGTGACCGCAAGACCGGCAAGACCGCGGTCGCGGTGGACACGATCATCAACCAGAAGGCGAACTGGGAGACCGGCGACCCGCAGAAGCAGGTGCGCTGCATCTACGTCGCGGTCGGCCAGAAGGGCTCCACCATCGCCGCGGTGAAGAAGTCCCTCGAGGACGCGGGCGCGATGGAGTACACCACCATCGTCGCCGCCCCGGCCTCGGACTCCGCGGGCTTCAAGTGGATCGCCCCCTACACCGGCTCGGCCATCGGCCAGCACTGGATGTACGAGGGCAAGCACGTCCTCATCGTGTTCGACGACCTGACCAAGCAGGCCGACGCCTACCGCGCGATCTCGCTGCTGCTGCGCCGCCCGCCGGGCCGTGAGGCGTTCCCCGGCGACGTCTTCTACTTGCACTCCCGTCTGCTGGAGCGCTGCGCGAAGCTGTCGGACGAGCTGGGCGCGGGTTCGCTGACCGGGCTGCCGATCATCGAGACCAAGGCGAACGACGTGTCGGCCTACATCCCGACCAACGTCATCTCGATCACCGACGGTCAGTGCTTCTTCCAGTCGGACCTGTTCAACGCCGGTCAGCGCCCGGCCATCGACGTGGGTATCTCGGTTTCCCGCGTGGGTGGTGCCGCGCAGGTCAAGGCGCTGAAGGACGTTTCGGGTTCGCTCCGTATCGACCTGTCGCAGTACCGCGAGCTGGAGGCGTTCGCCGCCTTCGCCTCGGACCTCGACGACGCGTCGAAGGCGCAGCTGGAGCGCGGTGTCCGGCTGTACGAGGTGCTCAAGCAGCCGCAGTACTCGCCGATCCCGGTCGAGGAGCAGGTCGCCACGGTGTACCTCGGCACGAACGGGCACTTCGACTCGGTGCCCACCGAGGACGTCCGCCGGTTCAACCACGAGTTCCTCGACTCCGCGCGCCGCAAGCACGCCGAGGTCCTCGGCTCGATCCGGGACACCGGCAAGTTCTCGGACGAGGCCCGCGAGGGTCTGATCAACGCGGTGAACGAGTTCAAGAAGGAATTCACCACGACCGACGGCAGCAGCGTGGTCGAGGTCGCCGACGCGATGGACGCCGACAAGGTCGGGCAGGAGACCGTCAAGGTCAACAAGCCCGCGCCGAAGAAGTAAGCGGGTAGCTGATGGCCGCACAACTCCGGGAACTCCGGTCGCGCATCAAGGCGACCAAGTCGATCGGCAAGATCACCAAGGCGATGGAGCTCATCGCCACCGCGCGCATCACCAAGGCGCGCGCGAAGGTCGCCGCTTCCCGGCCGTACGCGGACGAGATCACCAAGGTGCTCTCGGCGCTGGCCGGTGCGGCGTCCAACCTGGACCACCCGCTGCTCGTCGAGCGGCCGAACCCGAAGCGCGTCGCGGTGCTCGTGGTGACCAGTGACAAGGGTCAGTGCGGTGGCTACAACGCCAACGTGCTGCGTGCCACCGAGGAACTGCTGACGCTGCTGCGTGAACAGGGTAAGGAAGCCCAGGTCTACGTGACCGGTAACAAGGGGCTGAGCTACTACCGGTTCCGCGGTCGCGAGGTGACCGCCAGCTGGACGGGCTTCTCCGACCAGCCGGGCTACGCCAGCGCGGCGGAGGCCGGGGAGACGCTGGTCGAGTCGTTCCTCGCCGGAGCGGACGACGCGAGCGGCAACGCCGACGGTGTCACCGGTGTCGACGAGATCCACGTGGTCTACACCGAGTTCGTCTCGATGCTGACGCAGAAGCCGGTCGCCAAGCGGGTCGCCCCGCTGGAGGTCGAGTACTCCGAGGGTGAGCAGGAGACGCCCGCCGGGCTGCTGCCCAGCTACGAGTTCGAGCCGAGCGCCGACAAGCTGCTGGCCGCGTTGCTGCCGAAGTACATCAACACGCGGATCTTCGCGGCGTTGCTGGAATCGGCGGCCTCCGAGCTGGCCGCGCGACGGACCGCGATGAAGGCCGCGTCGGACAACGCGAACGAACTGGTGAACACGCTGACGCGGGAGGCGAACCAGGCCCGCCAGGCGCAGATCACCCAGGAGATCTCCGAAATCGTCGGTGGCGCGAACGCGCTGACCGCAGCAGGAAGTGATGACTGATGACCAGTACTGAAACCCCGCGTGCCAAGGGGCGCATCGTGTCGGTGACCGGGCCGGTCGTCGATGTCGAGTTCCCGCGCGGTTCCGTTCCCGACCAGTTCAACGCGCTCAAGGTCGACATCGAGTTCGAGCAGCTGCGCAAGACGGTGACCCTCGAGGTCGCCAGCCACCTCGGTGACAACCTCGTCCGGACGATCTCCCTGCAGCCGCAGGACGGTCTGGTCCGCGGCGCCGAGGTCACCGACACCGGCAAGCCGATCACCGTCCCGGTGGGCGACAAGGTCAAGGGCCACGTCTACAACGCGCTGGGCGAGTGCCTCGACGAGCCGGGCTACGGCGACGACCTGGAGCGCTGGGGCATCCACCGCAACCCGCCTTCCTTCGACCAGCTCGAAGGCAAGACGACGATGCTGGAGACCGGCCTCAAGGTCGTCGACCTGCTGACCCCGTACGTCGAGGGTGGCAAGATCGGCCTGTTCGGCGGTGCCGGCGTCGGCAAGACGGTGCTCATCAAGGAGATGATCACCCGTGTCGCCCGGAACTTCGGTGGTACCTCGGTGTTCGCCGGTGTCGGCGAGCGCACCCGTGAGGGCAACGACCTCTTCCTGGAGATGTCCGAGGACGGCGTCATCAACGACACCGCCCTCGTGTTCGGGCAGATGGACGAGCCGCCGGGCACGCGTATGCGCGTCGCGCTCTCCGCGCTGACCATGGCGGAGTACTTCCGCGACGTCCAGAACCAGGACGTGCTGCTGTTCATCGACAACATCTTCCGGTTCACCCAGGCCGGTTCCGAGGTCTCGACCCTGCTGGGCCGCATGCCTTCGGCCGTGGGTTACCAGCCGACGCTGGCCGACGAGATGGGGCAGCTGCAGGAGCGGATCACCTCGACCCGTGGCCGGTCGATCACCTCGATGCAGGCGATCTACGTCCCCGCGGACGACTACACCGACCCGGCCCCGGCGACGACGTTCGCCCACCTGGACGCCACCACCGAGCTTTCGCGTGGCGTGTTCCAGAAGGGCATCTTCCCGGCGGTGGACCCGCTGGCGTCGACCTCGACGATCCTCGACCCGGCCATCGTCGGTGAGGACCACTACCGGGTCGCCTCCGAGGTCATCCGGATCCTGCAGAAGTACAAGGAGCTGCAGGACATCATCGCGATCCTTGGTATGGACGAGCTCTCGGAAGAGGACAAGCTGACCGTTCAGCGCGCACGCCGCATCGAGCGGTTCCTGTCGCAGAACATGCTGGTCGCCGAGGCGTTCACGCAGATCCCGGGCTCGACGGTGCCGCTGGCCGAGACCATCGAGTCCTTCGACCGGATCACCAAGGGTGACTTCGACCACTACCCGGAGCAGGCGTTCCTGGGTATCGGTGGTCTGGAGGACCTGGAGAAGAAGTACAAGGAAATCACCAAGAAGTGATTCCCGCGGGGCGGGCGGGGTCGATGTCCATTGTGGACTCACGACCCCGCCCGACTCGTAACCGGACCTGTTGCTATTACACTCGGTGGTAACGCCCGAACTGAAGGAGTCCTACGTGGCTGAGATGTCCGTCGAGCTGGTGGCCGTAGAGCGCCGTCTCTGGTCGGGTACCGCCACTTTCGTGGTGGCCCAGACCACCGAGGGCGAGATCGGCATCATGGCTGGTCACGAGCCTGTGCTCGGCCAGCTCGTCGAGGGTGGCGTCGTCAAGGTGACGACCACCGACGGCGAAACGGTGTGCGCCGCGGTCCACGGGGGTTTCCTCTCCGTCACCGCTACCGGCGTCAGCGTCCTCGCGGAGAGCGCCGAGCTTTCCGACGAGATCGACGTGAGCGCGGCGAAGGCGGCGTTGACCGCGGAGGACGAGACAGCGCGGGCCAGGGCATCGGCCCAGCTGCGCGCGGCCGGTCAATCGGTCTGATACGAGCGACAGGGGCCGCGCCGTGGAAATCACCTTGGTGGTGCTGGGGCTCCTGATCGTGCTTGTGGTCGTCGTCGCCTGGTACGGGTGGCGATGGGTCCGGATGCGCCGCGGCGGTGGCGTGAGCGTCGCGCTGCGGTGGCGTCCGGACAACGAGCGGTCCGGCTGGCATCTGGGGCTCGGCCGCTACGAGGGCGACGAATTCGTCTGGTTCCGGGTCTGGAGTCTCCGCACCGGCCCGGACCGCGTCTTCCAGCGCGAAAGCATGCAGATCGCCGACCGTCGCGATCCGTCCGGCACCGAGGCCTACGCCGTCCCCGACGGGTCCACCGTCCTGCGCTGTGAGTCCGCCACGCAGGAGGCGATCGAGATCGCCATGGGCCCCGGCGCCCTGACCGGCTTCCTCTCCTGGCTCGAATCGGCCCCGCCCGGCCGCCGCCTCCCCCGCGCCTCCTGATCACGCGAGATCTCCGCTCAATCACGCGAGTTACGCGCCTGATCACGCGAGATCTCCCCCTGATCACGCGAACCGACCGATGCTGGCGGCATTTCCGCCGCGCCACGCCGTCCGCGTTCGGGGCTACTCTCGTCATATGGAAGACATCGAGCGTCAGCAGGGCTGGTCGAAGCTTCCCGAACCGGTCCGGCTTGAGGACATCATCACGACGAAGCCCGTCGAGCCGGGCCTGGACTCCACGCCGGACGTCGACCTTGAGCGGTACTGGGCGGCCCAGGAGCAGGGCTAGGGCGTCCGTTAGGGCGAACTCGCGTGATTAGAGGCGTAACTCGCGTGATCAGGCGGAGAACTCGCGTGGTCAGGAGGGGGCGCCGCCGGGCTGCCAGAGGACGTCGCCCTCCGGGTTGGCCAGCCGGGCGAGGATGAACAGCAGGTCCGACAGGCGGTTCAGGTACTTCGCGGCGATGGGGTTCGTCGTGTCCGGCTCGGCTTCCAGCAGGGTCCACGCGGAGCGTTCGGCGCGGCGGGAGACCGTGCGGGCCTGGTGCAGGAACGCGGCGCCGGGGGTGCCACCGGGCAGGATGAACGAGGTCAGCTTCGGCAGCCGCTCGTTGAACTCGTCGCACCAGCCTTCGAGGCGTTCGAGGTACTTTTCGGTGATCCGCAGCGGTTCGTACGGCGGGTTCTCCTGGATCGGCAGGCACAGGTCGGCGCCGACGTCGAACAGGTCGTTCTGCACCGTGCGGAGCACGTCGGCGATCTCCGGCGTGAGGCCGCCGAGCGCGATCGCGAGCCCGATGACGGAGTTCGCCTCGTCGGTGTCGGCGTAGGCACCCAGCCGGGCCGAGGTCTTGGGGACGCGCGAACCGTCGCCCAGCGCCGTCGTCCCGTTGTCGCCGACCTTCGTGTACACGCGGTTGATGCGAACGACCATGCACCCGACCTTACCGGCCCGGCGTAAGGCACTGGGTCGCTGAAAAGCGGGACTGGGCGAGAGGGCATGATTGGCGGCCATGAGCGAGCACTTCGACGTGCGTGGTGGAGCCCGGCTGGTCGGCGAGGTCGACGTGGTCGGCGCCAAGAACAGCGTCCTCAAGCTGATGGCCGCGGCGCTGCTGGCCGAGGGCACCACCACGATCACGAACTGTCCGCAGATCCTGGACGTCCCGCTGATGGGCGATGTGCTGCGCAGTGTCGGCTGCGAGGTCGTCATCGACGGCGACACGGCGAAGATCACCACCCCGGCGGAGCTGTCCCACCGCGCGGACTCCGCGGCGATGGGCAAGCTGCGCGCGTCGGTGTGCGTGCTCGGGCCGCTGGTCGGCCGCCTCAAGCAGGCCGTCGTCGCGCTGCCGGGCGGTGACGCGATCGGCTCGCGTCCGCTGGACATGCACCAGAGCGGCCTGCGCAAGCTGGGCGCGACGAGCACGATCGAACACGGCTGTGTGGTCGCGAAGGCCGACGGCCTCTACGGCGCGCAGATCTGGCTGGACTTCCCGAGCGTCGGCGCCACCGAGAACATCCTCATGGCGGCCGTGCTCGCCGAGGGCACCACCATCATCGACAACGCCGCGCGCGAGCCCGAGATCGCCGACATCTGCACGATGCTCACCGAGATGGGCGCGAAGATCGAGGGCGCCGGCACCTCGACGCTCACCGTGCACGGCGTCGAGAAGCTGCACCCGACCGAGCACCGGGTGATCGGCGACCGGATCGTCGGCGCCACCTGGGCGTTCGCCGCCTCGATGACCCGGGGCGACCTGACCGTGCGCGGGGTCAACCCGCATCACCTCGACCTCGTGCTGGACAAGCTGCGGCTGGCCGGCGCCGAGGTCACCACGTTCGACGACAAGGGTTTCCGCGTCGTCCAGCCCGAGCGTCCGAAGGCCGTCGACTGGGTGACGCTGCCGTACCCGGGCTTCGCCACCGACCTGCAGCCGTTCGCGGTGGCGCTCTCGGCGGTGTCCGAAGGCACGTCGATGATCACCGAGAACGTCTACGAGGCGCGGTTCCGGTTCATCGAGGAGATGATCCGGCTCTCCGGCGACGCCCGTACCGACGGCCACCACGCCGTGGTCCGCGGCGTCGACCGGCTCTCCAGCGCGCCGGTGTGGGCCTCGGACATCCGCGCGGGCGCCGGGCTGGTGCTGGCCGGGCTGTGCGCGGACGGCGTCACCGAAGTCTGGGACGTGTTCCACATCGACCGCGGCTACCCGCACTTCGTGGAGAACCTCAACCGCCTCGGCGCCCGCATCGACCGCGTCAGCGGCGAACCCGAGCGTTCCTAGCCTCCACAACGGCGTGTTTCTGCCGGAGAGACTGACCGCAGCGGCTTACGAGGAGCTGCCTGAAGAAGTCTGCCGGGATATCGAGGTGGTGGACGGCGCGATTGTCGTGAACCCGGCTCCGCGCCGCCCACACCAGAAGATCATCCGGCGTCTTTCGTATGCGCTGGAAGCTGCTTGCGGTCCGGAGCTCGCCGTCGAGTTCGACGTCGATCTCCGGCTCCGTGACGTGCCCCTGCTCAATCGACGCCCCGATCTGGTGATCTACGAGTCGTCCTTGGACGCCGACGCGGTGCTCCGCCCGGAACACTGCAGGCTCGTTGTCGAGGTGATGTCGCCCGGCTCGGTCACGGCGGACCAGACCGACAAACCGGCCGAGTACGCGGCCGCCAGGATTCCGTATTTCTGGCGGGTCGAGAACGAGACAGATGACGTCCGCGGGCTGACGGTGTTCTGCTATCAGCTCGACCCGACGACCAGGACGTACGCGTCCGCGGGAATCCACAAGCGGAAGCTCGCGGTGTCCGAACCGTTCGATTTTGCCCTCGACCTGGCAGAGTTGCTCTGAACCGCGGTCAGACCTTCGCGTTCAGCGCGCGCAGGAACAGCTCGACCAGGCTTTCCAGGTAGTCCGGGCCCGGCGGGGCCTGGCGCACCACCAGCCGCCAGTACATCGGCGCGGCGAGCACGTCGAGCGCCATCTCCAGGTCGGTGTCCTCGGGCAGTTCGCCGCGGGCGATCGCGCGGTGGAACATGGCCTCGCCGCGTTCCCGGCGGGGGACGCCGATGGAGTCGCGCATGATGTCGGCCTGCGTGCTGTTCCGCGCTCCCTCGGCGATCAGGTCGGGCAGGATGCGCGAGAACCGCGGGTGAGTGATCCACTCGTGGAGCGCTTTCAGCGTCAGCAGCAGGTCGCCGCGCAGTGAGCCGGTGTCCTCGACCTCCGCGCGCGCCACGCTGAACTCCGACACCACCGCGGTGACCATGTCGTGCTTCGACGGCCACCGCCGGTACAGCGCACTCTTGCCGACACCCGCGCGCTTCGCCACGGCTTCCATCGACAACCGTCCGAAGCCGGTTTCGGCGAGCTCGTCGAGCACGGCCTCGGTGATGGCCTGGGTGACTTCCGGTTGCAGCACGGCGGCGCCGGTCGGTTTGCGGCTCATGGGGTCAGTGTAACGGGTGGACGGGACGGTACCGTCCCGTGTATGTTCGACGTCGGGACGGGTCCGTATCGTCCAAACGTCGAAGGAGTTCTCATGCGACCTCGCGAGTTGGTCGAGCATGCGCTGAAGTTGTTGCTTACCAAGGAAATGTCCGCGTTCGCCGAGTTGTGGGCGGAGGACGGCGTGCTGGAGTTCCCGTTCGCCTCGCCCGGCTACCCGAGCCGCCTCGACGGTCGCGCCGCGGTCCGCGCGTACCTGCGCGACTATCCGGACATCGTCGACCTCCGCGCGATCACCGAGCAGCGCGTCCACGAGACCACCGACCCGGAGGTGGTGATCGCCGAGTTCACGGCCGAGGGTGTCGTGGTGCGCACCGGGCGGCCCTACCGGCTGTCCTACGTCGCGGTCGTCACCGTGCGGGACGGCGAGATCCGGCACTACCGCGACTACTGGAGCCCGCTCGCCGCAGCACAGGCACTCGGCGGCGCCGACGAGCTGACGGCGGCGTTCGCGGGCGGTGGCGATGCCTGACGTGCTGGTCATCGGCGCCACCGGGACCACCGGCGGCCGCGTGCTCGCCGGGCTGCGCGAGCGCGGTGTCGCCGCCAGGGCCGCGACCCGGAAACCCGCGCGGGCAGGTCAGATCCGGTTCGACTGGGCCGATCGCGCCACCCACGCCGACGCCGTGCGCGACGTCCGGGCGGTGTACCTCGTCGCCCCGGTCGGGGTCGCCGAGCCCGGCCCGGTCGTCGAGCCGTTCCTGGCCACCGCGCGTGCCGCGGGGGTCCGCCGCGTCGTCCTGCTCGGCTCGTCCGCGGTCGCCGAGGGCGACTCGGGACTCGGCGTGCTGCCCCGGCTGGTGCGCGCGGAAATGCCGGAATGGGCGGTGCTCCGGCCGTCCTGGTTCATGCAGAACTTCACCGGCGAGCATCCGGTGGCCCAGGGCGTGCGGGACGGCGAGATCGTGACGGCCACCGGCGACGGCCGGATCGCCTTCGTCGACGCCACCGACATCGCCGCCGTCGCGGTCCGCGCGCTGACCGACGGCGAACCGCACAACACCGAGCACGTCCTCACCGGCCCGGAGGCGCTGAGTTACGCCGAAGCCGCCGAGATCGTCGCCCGGCACATCGGACGTCCGGTGCGCCACCGTGCCGTCGGCCCGGCCGAATTCACCCGGCGGCTGACGGACTCGGGCCTGCCCGCCGCGTTCGCCGCCGTGCTCGCCGCGCTGGACGAGGACATCCGGCGCGGCGCCGAAGACCGTGTCACCCCGACCGTCGAGCGGGTCACCGGAACCCCGGCCCGCTCGTTCCACACGTTCGTCAAGGAGGAGATCCGATGAAGCAGCTCATGTTCGAAAACGACCCCCAGTTCTGGTTCGAGACCGTGCGCCTGTTCAGCCACGCTTCCTACGGTGGCGCGGACTTCGGCGAGGTTCTCGCCGCGGCGTCCCAGGTGAAGCCGGGTGACTACGACAGCTGGCACGACGCCTACCTCGCGGCGGCCGACCGCCTGGCCGAGGAGGCGAAGTCCGCGCGTCCGGTGACCGAGCGGGACCTGCTGATGCGGGCCTCGACCTACTACTTCTCGGCCGGGTTCTTCCTGCACGGCAACCCGGGCGACCCGCGGATCAACCACTCCTACGACCGCAGCTCGGAGTCCTTCCACCGCGCGGTGGAGCTGCTCGGCCCGGCCGTCGAACCGGTGGAAATCCCTTACCAGGACACGGTTTTGCGCGGCTACTTCTACCGGGCGCCGGGGGAGGGCCCGAAGCCGACGCTGGTGATGCACAACGGGTTCGACGGCAGCGCCGAGGAACTCCACTACTTCGGCGCGCCGGCCGGGGTCGAGCGCGGCTACCACGTGCTGACCTTCGACGGTCCCGGGCAGCCGAGCGCGATCCGGCGCGGGCTGGTGTTCCGGCCGGACTGGGAAAACGTGGTCGGCCCGGTGCTGGACTTCCTCGCCGGGGTGCCCGGTGTCGACCAGGAGAAGATCGCGCTGCTCGGGGTGAGCCTCGGCGGCATGCTCGCGCCGCGCGCGGCGGCGTTCGAGTCCCGGCTGGCCGCGGTGGTCGCGGTGGACGGCATCTATGACGCGGCTTCGGTCCTGACGTCGTTCCTGAAGTGGGACCGCGCGGAGATCGTGCGCCGCGCCAACGCCGAGCGGGACGACGAACTCGACGCGATCCTCGCCGCGGCGAGGGAGGCGAGCCCGACCATGCGCTGGGCGTGCGACCACGGCCGGTACGTCATGGGTGCCGCGACCGACCGCGAGTTCGTCGCCAAGTACCTCCAGTACACGCTGGAGGACGGCGTCGCCGAGCGGATCACCTGCCCGGTGCTGGTCTGCGACGCGGAGGAGGACCTGTTCTTCAACGGTGACGAGGACACCCTGCCCGAGCCCAAGCGGCTCTACGAACACCTGAACGCGCCGAAGACGCTGATGACCTTCACCGCGGCGGAAGGCGCCGACGCGCACTGCCACGCGGGCGCGCAGCGGCTGGCGAGCGGGCGGATCTACGACTGGCTGGACCGCACGCTCTGACCCGGCGGCGGGGTCAGGACTCCATGGCCAGGGCGGCGCCGAACCCGATCAGCGCCGTCCCGGTCACGCCGTCGAGGGCGCGGCGGACCCGGCGCCGCTCCAGCCAGCCGCGGACGCGGTGCACGAAGAACAGCAGCACCAGCAGCCAGGCCGAGCCCAGCACCGCGACGGTGTAGGCGAGCGTCAGCGCGTCCAGCGTGGTGGTGTGGCCGGGGTCGAGGAACTGCGGCAGCACCGACAGGTAGAGCACCAGCACCTTGGGGTTGGTGATGTTGGACAGGAATCCCTCGCGCCAGCGCCGGAAGCCGCTCGCCTTCCGGCGCTGGGCCTCGGCGACGCCGGTGTAGTCGCCGCGCCACGCCCCGCGCAGCGCCTGGAAGCCGAGGAAGAGCAGGTACGCGGCGCCGAGCCACTTGAGCGTGACGAACACCGGCTGCGACTTCGCGATGACGACCCCGAGCCCGAGCGCCGCCGCGGTGCCCTGGACGGCGTTGCCCGCGAAGATCCCCGCGGTGGTGAGCAGACCGCCCTTCGCCCCGCCCGCGAGGGCGTTCTTGAGCATCACCATCGTGTCCGGCCCCGGCGCGAGCACGATCAGCACGGCGATGACCAGGTAACTGCCGTAAGCACTCCACGTCACCGGTGCACGCTAACCGCTGGGCGTCGGCGACGTCTCGCGGATTTCCGTCACACACCTCCAAACACGCGAGTTCTCCGCCCGATCACGCGAGTTCCGTGTTCAATCACGTGAGTTCCGCCGCCAGACACGCGAGACCTCGGGCGCGGGTGGCCGTCCTGGTCACCCTGACGTGTCCGATTCCACTGGGTCGGCGATGTTACTGGCCGGTACAATCGGTGGGTCGTCCACCCGGAGGTGCACCGTGCCCTATCCAACGGATCGTGAGCGGGACCGGCCATGGGTGATGCGCACCTACGCCGGGCACTCCTCGGCGGCCGCGTCCAACGAGCTCTACCGCCGCAACCTCGCCAAGGGGCAGACCGGCCTGTCGGTCGCGTTCGACCTGCCGACGCAGACCGGCTACGACCCGGACCACCAGCTCGCGCGCGGTGAGGTCGGCAAGGTCGGCGTCCCGGTCTCGCACCTGGGGGACATGCGGCGGCTCTTCGACGGCATCCCGCTCGCCGAGGCCAACACGTCGATGACCATCAACGCGCCCGCCATGTGGCTGCTGGCGCTGTACGTCTCCGTGGCGCGTGAGCAGGCCGAAGCCGAGGGACGCGACGTGGACGAGGTGCTGGCCAAGCTGGCGGGCACCACCCAGAACGACATCATCAAGGAGTACCTGTCCCGCGGGACCTACATCTTCCCGCCGGGGCCGAGCCTGCGGCTGATCACCGACATGATCGCCTGGACCGTGCACCACGTGCCGAAGTGGAACCCGATCAACATCTGCAGCTATCACCTGCAGGAGGCGGGGGCGACGCCGACGCAGGAGGTCGCCTACGCGCTGTGCACCGCCATCGCCGTCCTCGACGCGGTCCGCGACTCCGGGCAGATCGACGAGAGCGACATGGGCAGGGTCGTCTCGCGGATCTCGTTCTTCGTCAACGCCGGGGTGCGGTTCGTCGAGGAGATGTCCAAGATGCGCGCGTTCACCGCGCTCTGGGACGAGATCACCCGCGACCGCTACGGCGTCACCGATCCGAAGGCGCGGCGGCTCCGCTACGGCGTCCAGGTCAACTCGCTCGGACTGACGGAGGCGCAGCCGGAGAACAACGTCCAGCGCATCGTGCTGGAGATGCTCGCCGTGTCGCTCTCGCGCGGCGCGCGGGCCCGCGCGATCCAGTTGCCGGCGTGGAACGAGGCGCTCGGCCTGCCCCGGCCGTGGGACCAGCAGTGGGCGCTGCGGATGCAGCAGGTGCTCGCGTTTGAGACGGATCTTCTGGAGTACGAGGACATCTTCGACGGCTCGCACGTCATCCAGGCCAAGGTGGACGAGATCGTGGCCGGGGCGCGCGAGGAGATCGCACACGTCCAGGATCTCGGCGGGGCGGTCGCGGCGGTCGAGAGCGGCTACATGAAGTCGCAGCTGGTCACCTCGCTCGCGGAGTACCGCCGGGGGATGGAGAACGGCGAGCGGGTACTGGTCGGGGTCAACAGGTTCGAGACCACCGAGCCCTCGCCCTTGCAGGCCGAAGGTGCCAAGGCGATCGAGACCGTCGACCCGGCGGTGGAGAAGGCCGCGATCGCCGCGATCGAGGAATGGCGGGAGCGGCGCGACAACACCGCCGTCGAACGCGCGCTGGCGGACCTGCGGACGAAGGCCGGGACCACGGAGAACCTGTTCGAGGCCACTGTGGACTGTGCGAGGGCCGGGGTCACCACCGGCGAGTGGGCGGCCGCGCTGCGGGCGGTTTTCGGCGAGTACCGCGCGCCGACCGGGGTGTCCGCCTCGGCGGCGCCGGGCACCGGTGATCCCGGGCTGGAGCGCGTCCGCGCGCGGGTCGAGGTGACCGGGGACGAACTCGGCGAGCGGCTGCGCATCCTGGTCGGGAAACCCGGGCTGGACGGGCATTCCAACGGCGCCGAGCAGGTCGCCGTCCGGGCGCGCGACGTCGGTTTCGAGGTCGTCTACCAGGGCATCCGGCTGACCCCGGAGCAGATCGTCGCGGCCGCGGTGCAGGAGGGCGTGCACGTGGTCGGCCTGTCCGTGTTGTCGGGCTCGCACCTGGAGGTCGTGCCGAACGTCGTGGACGGGCTGCGGGCCGCGGGCGCCGGGGACATCCCGGTGATCGTCGGCGGCATCATCCCGCCGGACGACGAGCGGCTCCTGCTCGACCGGGGGATCGCGCGCGTGTTCACACCGAAGGACTACGAGCTGACCGACATCATGGACGGCATCGTGAGCCTGGTGCGGGAACGGCACGGGCTGCCCGCCTGAAATCGCGTATTCGGAAACTAACCGATATCACGACGATCGCGTTTCTAATTTTCATCACGCGAGATCAGGGTAACGGGGTGAGCCGGGCCGGACACTTTCCGTTTCCTATAGTCAATTTCCGATAACGGCCGCCGGTGATCATTCCGCTCGTCGTGCTTTGTTCCGGTGCGGCACCTACGTTCGGTTCCACCCAGAATGGATCGAAACGAGGTGCTGTCATGAAGCACGGCGAGTGGTCCCGGCGTGACTTTTTCCGCCGTTCGGCGGTGTTGGGCGCCGTCGCGATCGGCGGTCCCGTCCTGTTGTCCGCGTGCACGTCGACTTCCTCCGGGGACGCGTTGCAGGCGGCCAAGAGCGCCAAGAAGATCAAAATCGGCATCGCGAACGAGTCGCCGTACGGATTCACCGACCAGGGCGGGCGGGTCACCGGGGAGGCCCCCGAGGTCGCGCGCGCGGTGTTCAAGGCGATGGGCATCGACACCGTCGAGGCCGAAGCGGTGTCCTTCGACCAGCTGATTCCCGCGCTCAACGCGAAGAAGTACGACGTCGTCGCGGCCGGCATGAACATCACGCAGAAACGCTGCGGCCAGGCGGCTTTCTCACTGCCGGACTACTCGGCGCTGACGGCTTTGCTGGTGCCGAAGGGAAATCCCCAGCAGGTGCTGAAGTTCGAGGACATCAAGGCGAAGAAGGTCAAGGTCGCGGTGCTTTCGGCGGCGGTGGAGAAGGGCTACGCCACCGACTCCGGGGTACCCGAGGACCAGATCACCACCCTGGACAGCCAGGACAACCTGCTGCGCGCGGTCACCGACGGCCGGGTCTACTGCGCCGCGCTCACCGACATCTCGCTCAAGGACCTGTTGAAGAAGAACCCCGGCGCCGCCGCCGAGGTGACGCAGGGGTTCGACCCGGTGAAGGACGGCAAACCGGTGATCTCGGCGGGCGGTTTCGTCTTCCGCACCGGCGACGCGCCGCTGCGGGACGCCTTCAACGCCGAGCTGAAGAAGCTGCACGAGGGCGGGGAATGGGTGAAGATCGTCGCCCCGTTCGGCTTCACCGAGGCGAACCTGCCGAAGCCGGACGTGACCACCGAGAAACTGTGCGCCGCGTAGCGGGTGGTAAACTGTGTCGAATGTGCCGCACATCGTCACCTCCGTCCTCAGTGGACTGACCGCTACGGTCGAGGCCGCGCTCGGCGGAATCGCGCTCACCGTGGTGCTTTCCCTCGTCGCCGGCCTCGCACTGCTCTCGCCGTCGCGGCTCGTCCGCGGGATCGCGCGGGTGTACGTCGAGATATTCCGGGGCACCTCGGAGGTCGTCCAGCTGTTCTGGCTGTTCTTCGTGCTGCCCGTGCTCGTCGGCTTCCAGCTCGTGCCGCTCTTCGCGGGCATCATGGTGCTGGGCCTCAACCACGGCGCCTACGGCGCGGAAGTCGTGCGGGGCGCGGTGCGGTCGGTGCCGAAGGCGCAGTACGAGGGTGCGATCGCGCTCAACCTGTCCCCGGCGCAGCGGATGTTCCGGGTCCTGCTGCCGCAGGCCTTCGTGGAAATGCTGCCCCCGTTCAACAACCTGTTCATCCAGCTGCTCAAGAGCACCGCGCTGCTCTCGTTCATCTCGGCGGGGGAGATCGCCGAACAGGGTGAGCTGCTGCGCCCGGTGTTCGGCGCCGATCTCGGCTGGATCTACGCCACGGAACTGGTGCTCTACCTGCTGCTGGCGATCCTGATCACGATCGGGATGCGGGCACTGGAGCGGTCCGCCGCGCGGCGGCTCGGCCGGACACCGCCGGCACGGGCCAAGGTCTTCGCCTCGGCGGGAGGTGCGGGATGAACTGGAGCTGGCAGGCGGCGGTCGAATCACTTCCGTTGCTGCTCAAGGGTTTGCTCGTGACTGTCGAGCTCACGCTGCTCGGCTCGGTGCTGGCCTACCTGCTCGGGCTCGCGCTCGCGGTGCTGCGCCGCGCCCGGATTCCCGTGCTCTCCCAGGCGATCTGGCTGTTCGTCGAGTTCGTGCGCAGCACCCCGCTGCTGATCCAGGTGTTCGTGCTGTTCTGGCTGCTGCCCTCGCTGACCGGGTTCAAGATGTCCGCCTTCGTCTCCGGCGTGGTGGCACTCGGGCTGCACTACGCGTCCTACACGGCCGAGGTGTACCGGGCGGGGATCGACGCCGTCCCGAAAGGACAGTGGGAGGCCGCGGTCGCGCTGAACCTGCCGCGGGCGCACGTGTGGCGCGCGGTGATCCTGCCCCAGGCGATCCCGCGCGTGCTGCCCGCGCTGGGCAACTACACCATCTCGATGTTCAAGGAAACCCCGCTGCTGCTGTCGATCGGCGTGCTGGACGTGCTGTACCAGGCGAAGGCGGTGGGTGCCGAGACCTTCCGCGTCGTCGAGCCCTACACCATGGCCGGGGTGCTCTTCCTGCTGGTGAGCCTGCCCGCCTCGATACTGGTCCGCAGATTGGAACGCCGCCGTGCCCACAGTGCCTGACCCCCTGCCGCCCGACCCGCACGCGATGATCCGGTTTTCCGGCGTCGTCAAGAGATTCGGCGACAACGTGGTGCTCGACCACCTCGACTTCACCGTCGCGCCGGGGGAGTTCGTCTCGCTGATCGGGCCGAGCGGCTCCGGGAAGACGACGATCCTGCGGCTGCTGATGACCTTGGAGAAGGTCGACGGCGGCACGATCGAGGTGTGCGGCGACTACCTGAGCCACGTCCGGAAAGGGGACCGGCTCGGGCGCGCGGACGAGAAGCACCTGCGCGCGATGCGCCGCCGCATCGGGATGGTGTTCCAGCAGTTCAACCTTTTTCCCAACATGAACGTGCTGCGCAACATCACCGAGGCGCCCGTGCGGTCGCTCGGCCTCGCCGCCGACGAGGCCGAGGCCCGCGCGCTCGACCTGCTGGACATGGTCGGCCTGTCGGACAAGGCCCAGGCCCATCCGGCCCAGCTCTCCGGCGGGCAGCAGCAGCGCGTGGCCATCGCGCGGGCGCTCGCGATGCGGCCCGACGTGCTGCTGCTGGACGAGGTGACCTCCGCGCTCGACCCGGAACTCGTCGCCGACGTCCTGCGGGTGCTGCGGGACATCGCGACGAGCACGGACATCACGATCCTGTGCGTGACCCACGAAATGCAGTTCGCGCAGGATGTTTCGGACCGCGTGATGATGTTCGACCACGGCCGGGTGCTCGAAGACGCCGTGCCGGAGAAGCTGTTCAGCGAGCCGGGACACGAGCGGACCCGGCGCTTCTTGCGGGCGGTGATCGACCGCGAGTGACCGGGCGTTACCGGGGGCAGTCACGGCGGGTGCCCGGGTGTGCTGAAGGACGCCATCGGTGCGTTCAGTGCGCTGAAGGCGTCCTTCAGTGCGGCCAACGCACTGAAAGCGTCCTTCAGCACCCAACTCGCCCCGGGAAGCCGCCCGCTGCCCGATCGCACCACCGGCCCGCCGCCGAACGGGCAGACCGCTCGACCGGTGGCCCCCGGGATGATGTTCTTCACGGGAAGGCGATCACCGGCCCGCGGAGTGCGGACTCCTCACCTCACCCCGTGACCTCCGGCTCCGGCCGGGCCGGTGCCGGCTGCCCGGGAGACGTAGACCCCAAACCGGGCTTCCGGACGTACCGAGCCGCCGGGTTCCCGGTGGCTCCCCGTTCGCCGCTCCGGTTCGTCCGGGGAACCGGGTTCGCGCCACCCGGCTCCCCGGGCGATCGGTGGCCGCCGGATCAGCGGAGCCCGGCCAGTACGTCCTTTGTGGACTTCACGGCCGCGAAACCGCCGCCGTGCAGGTTCGTCGCGGTCGCGCGGGCCAGTTCGTCCGCGGTCAGCACGGCGCCGTCCGGCCCGGCGAGGTCGAAGGTGTAGGTGGCGTCGAGGGCGAGAGTCACGTCGTAGCCGAGGTTTCCGCCCATCCGCGCGGTGGTTTCGCAGCAGAAGTTCGTCTGGATCCCGGCGAGCACGAAGCTCGTGATCCCCCTGGTCTTCAGCCACGCGTCGAGATCGACGTCGCCGAGGAACGCCGAGTTCACCTTCTTGCCGAACACCAGGTCCGGCCGGGCACCGTCGAGTTCGGGCTTGAAGTCGTTGCCCTCCTGGCCGGGGCGCAGCGGCGAGTCCGGCTTCGGGGAGTCGTGGTGCACCATGACGACGGGGAGCCGTCGCTCCCGCCAGGCGTCGAGGAGTGCCTTGATGTTGGCTTCGGCGCCGGGATTGTTGCGCGGGCCCCAGAAGCCGGCGGCGTCGAAACCGCGCTGGACGTCGATCAGGATCAGTGCCGTGTTCGTCATGCCGTCGAGTTTCGCGGTCCCCGGTCGTCGCGGGGAGTGGCAGAAGAGGCGTCATGCGATACTTTTCTGCCATGTACACGATCGGCGTTCTGCTGCTGCCGGGCACCCGGATGTTCGACCTCGCGGTGATCGGCGAGGTCTGGGGCGAGGACCGCGCCGACCGTGGGATCGGACCGTTCGCGCTGCGCTGGTGCAGCCAGGGCCGGGTGCGTACGGCGCTGCACCCGGCAGGGGACATCGCGGCGACGCACGGGCTCGCCGGTCTCGACGGGTGCGACCTCGTGCTCGCGCCCGGCCGCGCGGACCCGCGCGAGGAGGTCCCGGAGGCCGCCGTCGCCGCGCTGCGCCGCGCGCACCGGCGCGACGCCGTCGTCGCGTCGCTCTGTTCGGGCGCGTTCACCCTGGCCGCCGCCGGACTGCTCGACGGACGGGCCGCGACGACGCACTGGCGGCTGTTCGACGGCCTGGAACGCGCCGCGCCAGGGGCCCGGCTGGCGCCGGACGTCCTCTACACCGACGACGGCGACGTGCTGACCTCGGCGGGTGTCGTCGGCGGGCTCGACCTGTGCCTGCACCTGGTCCGCCGCGAGCAGGGCGCCGACGTGGCCGCGGCGCTGGCCCGCCACCTGGTCATGCCGCCCGCGCGCGAGGGCGGACAGCGCCAGTACGTCGAGCACCCGTTGCCGCCGAGGCCGTCCCGTCCCGGCCTGGCGTCCACAATGGACTGGGCGATGGCGCGGCTCGGCACCGGGATCGGGGTGGACGATCTGGTCGGGCACGCGGGCATGAGCGAGCGCACCTTCCACCGCGAGTTCGCGGCCGCCACCGGGGTCACGCCGGGCAGGTGGCTGCTGGTGCAGCGGGTGCGTCACGCGCGGCGGCTGCTGGAGACCACCGAACTGTCCGTCGAGCGGGTCGCCGAGCGGTCCGGGCTGGGCACCGCGGGAAACCTGCGGCGCAGGCTCCGGGCCGAGGTCGGCGTCGGCCCGGACTCCTACCGGCGCACGTTCCGGTCCCGCCGCCTGCCTGATCACGCCGTGCTCCGCGACGCTACGGGCAACGGCCTCGACCAGCGCGGTCCGGGGTGATGTCCTCGACGTCGAATGGTGAACCACCGCGGTCAGGAGAGAAATGACGGGCCACACTTCGACCTTCGGCCCTGTCCGGTGGACACCGGCGGCCAGGAGCGACGGCGAGCGGATTCCCGGTGTCTGGACCAAGGAATTGCTGAGTTCCCCGCACGGCGACTCGTTTTCGCTGCTGCGGTTCGGCCCGGGAGCCGAGTTCGCGGTACCCGGGTCCCCGGACGACCGGATCCTCGTGCTGGACGGTGAGCTCTCGATCGGCGGTGTCGGTGCCTATCGCGCGCTGCCCGGCGACGGCACTTTGCTGGCGGGCTCTGGTGGCGCACTGGCTCTCGTGCTGAAGGGCGAACGGCTGGGCGCGCCCGCCGCGGACGTGTTCGGTCCCGACGGCTGGCGGGAGTCGAGTCCCGGCGTGTGGTTCCGGCTGCTCCTCGACGTCACGTTCGACGAGAACTTCGACGAGCGGGTGGTCGGGCTGTCCCATTTCGAGCCGGGCGCGACCGCGCCCCGGCATCCCCATCCCACCGCACACCGGTTCCTGTTCCTCGACGGTGAAGCCGACGACGAGCTGGTGTTCCCCGACGGGACCCGGCAGACGGCGCACCGGGTGAAGGGGGACTTCGTCGACTATCCGTATCCCGTCGAGCACCAGACGTTCAGCCGGACCGGCTGCACGATTCTCTTCCTGCACGAGCCGGTGCAGTCGGACGCCTGACGCGCGCACGTTTCGTTCCCGCGCCGTGGGGGTTACCGTCGGGTCATGGCCGAGTACGAGCACATCCTCGTGAAGCGGGACGGCGAGACCGTCACCGTCACCATGAACCGCGCCGCGCGGCGGAACTCGCTGTCCGCCGAGCACCTCGCCGAGCTGCTCGCGGCGTTCCGCGAGATCGGGCGCACCGACGCCACCGGCATCGTGCTGGCCGGCGCGGGCCCGGTGTTCTCCGCGGGGCACGACTTCGGCGACGTCGCCGCGCGGGACCTGCCGGGGGTGCGTGAACTGCTGAAGCTGTGCACCGAGCTGATGCGCACGATGCAGTCGGTGCCGCAGATCGTGCTCGCGCGGGTGCACGGCCTGGCCACCGCCGCGGGCTGTCAGCTCGTGGCGTCGTGCGATCTGGCCGTCGCGGCGGAGTCGGCCGGTTTCGCCCTGCCCGGCGGGAAGGGCGGCTGGTTCTGTCACACCCCGGCCGTGCCGGTCGCCAGGGCGGTGGGGCGCAAGCGGCTGATGGAGCTGGCGCTGACCGGCGACGTCGTCGACGCCGCCACCGCGCTGGACTGGGGCCTGGTGAACCGGGTCGTCCCCGACGACACGCTGGACGAGGCCGTCGCCGAACTGCTGGCGCGGGCGACCCGGGGCAGCCGTGCCAGCAAGGCACTCGGCAAGCAGACGCTGTACGCCCAGCTCGACCGTCCCGAGGCCGACGCCTACGCGATCGCGCTCGAGGTCATGGCCGCCGCGTCCCAGCTGCCCGGCGCCCGCGAAGGGATGGCCGCGTTCCTCGAGAAGCGCCGCCCGGAATGGCCGGACTGAGCAGCTCGGCTCCGCGCACGGCTCATGCGCCCCAATGTGGCGTTCGGTGCGTTCAACGCACCGAACGCCACATTGGGGCGTTCGACCTCCGGAGAACGTGACCAGCTCAGGAGTTTCGTTCGTGGAGCAGGAAAAGGGTGTAGGCGGCCAGTGACTGGGCGTCGGTGAGTTCACCGCTGGTGATCATCTTCTCCACCGCGCCGCGCTCGAACCACGCGGTGCGCATGTCCTGCTCCTCGTGCTCCCGCTCCGGTTCGCCCTCGGTGAGCCCGGTCGCCAGGTAGACGTGCCCGCGCTGGCTGGAGGTCCCGGGGGCCAGGTCGATCAGGCCGAGGTGGGTGAACGTCTCGGCGGTCAGCCCGGTCTCCTCGCGCAGTTCGCGCGCGGCCAGCTCCCGGCGCGGCATCTCGGCGCGGTCGGGGGCGGTCCCCTGCGGGAACTCCCAGCGCCGTAACCCGATCGGATAGCGGTACTGCTCGACCAGCCGCAGCCGTTCGCCGTCGAACGGGATGACGAGCGCGAAGGTCGGTTTGTCGATAACGCCGTAGATGCCGGGGCTGCCGTCCTGCCGCCGGATCATGTCCTCGCGCACGGTCAGCCAGTTGTTCCGGTACACCTCGCGGGACGCGACACGCTGAATGGGGTCCACTCGCCCAGTATCGCGGAGCCTGTCCTACCCTCGGCGGGTGCGTCTCGTGATCGCTCGCTGCCAGGTCGACTACGCCGGCAGGCTGACCGCCCATCTGCCCATGGCCACCCGGCTGCTGCTCGTCAAGGCCGACGGTTCGGTGTCGGTGCACTCCGACGACCGCGCCTACAAGCCGCTGAACTGGATGAGCCCGCCGTGCTGGCTGATCGAGGACGGCAAGATCTGGATCGTCGAGAACAAGCAGGGCGAGAAGCTCGTCATCAGCATCGACGAGATCTACCACGATCACCAGCAGGAACTCGGCGCCGAGCCGGGGCTGCAGAAGGACGGCGTCGAGGCGCACCTGCAGGAGCTGCTCGCCGAGCACATCACGACCCTCGGCGAGGGACACACGCTGGTGCGGCGCGAGTTCCCGACCGCGATCGGGCCGGTCGACATCATGGCGCGTGACGGCGACGGCCGCAGCGTCGCCGTCGAGATCAAGCGACGTGGCGAGATCGACGGTGTCGAGCAGCTGACCCGCTATCTCGAACTGCTCAACCGTGATCCGCTGCTGGCGCCGGTGCAGGGTGTGTTCGCCGCGCAGCTGATCAAGCCGCAGGCCCGCACGCTCGCCGAGGACCGCGGCATCCGCTGCGTGACCCTGGACTACGACGCGTTGCGCGGCATCGAATCCGACGAGTTCCGCCTGTTCTGAGCGTTTCCGCTCAGAGTGAGTCCGGTAGCCCGAACGCGCCGAAGTGCTCCGCGCCGACGAACGAGGTGACCTCGGCGATGCGCTCGTCGCGCAGGGTCAGCACGTTGATCGACCACGCCAGGTGCGGCGCGTCGGCGGATCCGCCGAGGTAGCAGGCGACGGCGGGCTGCCCGTTCGCGCTGGTGACCCGGTGTCGCCAGCTGGGGCAGCGGGTCAGCGGGATTTCGACGGCGAAGTCGCGGACGGCCTCGATCCCGCGGTACCAGTGCCGCAGCGGCGGCATCGACCACGTGACGTCCTCGGTGAGCAGCGCGACCAGCGTGTCGGCGTCGCCGCGTTCCAGCGCGCCGGCGTACCCGGTGACGATCTCCCGCACCCGGCTGTCGTCGATTTCGCGCAGCGTCCGCTGCTGGGTACGGGCGGGCACCTTCTCGGCGACGATCTTGCGGGCGCGTTGCAGCGCGCTGTTCACCGAGGCGGTGGAGGTCGCCATCGTGTCGGCGATTTCGGCGGCGGAGAACCCGAGGACGTCGAACAGCAGGAGCGCCGCGCGCTGGTTGCCCGGCAGGTGCTGACAGGCGGCGACGAAGGCGAGTTCGACCGCTTCCCGTTGCTCGTAGCGGGCGTCCGGGCCGGCCGCGACGTCCCGGAGGCCGGTGTCGGGGTAGGGACCGAGCCACGCGACGTCGTTCAGCGGGGCGTTGTCGAGGACCGCGCGCTCGCTGGACGGGCCGAGATCGATCGGCAGCGCGCGCTTCCCCCGGCTCTCGGCGAGGTCGAGGCAGGTCCGGGTGGTGACGGTGTAGAGCCACGACCGCAGCGAGCTGCGGCCTTCGAACCGCGCGAGGCCCCGCCAGGCCCGCAGCAGGGCGTCCTGCAGCGCGTCGTCGGCGTCGTGGACGGAGCCGAGCATGCGGTAGCAGTGCGCGTGCAGCTCCCGGCGCAGCGGCTCGACCAGCCGGGCGAACGCGTCGTCGTCCCCCGCGCGGGCACCGGCCAGGTCGGGGTCCTCGACAACCCGCGAAGAAAGTTCGCTCACAAGCGATGATTCTGCCCGACAGCGGGAGTCACTTACCGGTGAACGCCCTTTTCCGGGCCCTTGACCAGGAGGATTTCGATGAACGTCACCCCAGCCGTCCCCGTCACCACCGATACGCTCCCGGTGCCCGGCGCGCGGCTGCACTACGAGCTGCGCGGCGAGGGCCCGCTGGTGGTGCTCGTCGGGGCGCCGATGGACGCCCGGTCGTTCGCGCCGCTGGCCGACCTGCTGGCCGACGAGTACACCGTGCTCACCACCGACCCGCGCGGCATCTTCCGCAGCACGGTCGAGGACCGTGACCAGGACGCGACGGCGGAACTGCGGGCCGACGACCTCGCGCGGCTCATCAGGCACGTGGACGCGGGCCCCGCCACGGTGCTCGGCTCCAGCGGCGGCGCCGTCAGCGCGCTGGCGCTCACCCAGGCCCACGCCGACCTGGTCAGTACTCTTGTCGCCCACGAACCGCCGTCGCTCGGCCTGCTCGAGGACCGCGAGGAACTGTTCGCGGGCTCGGAGGAGATCATCGCGACCTACCTCGCGGGCGATCCCGTCGGCGCGATGCGGAAGTTCCTGGCGCAGGCCAAGATCGTTATGCCGGAGCCGGTGTTCCAGCAGGTCTTCGGCGGCGAGCGCGACGCGCAGCAGATCGCCGACGACGACTTCCAGTACCAGCACATGATGCGCCCGACCGTCCGCTGGCAGCCGGACTTCGCCGCGCTGCGCGCGGTGTCCTCCCGGATCGTGGTGGGCATCGGCGAGGATTCCGCCGGTCAGATCTGTGAACGCACGTCGGAGGCGCTCGCGGCGGGACTCGACGTCGAGTCCGTCCGGTTCCCCGGTGACCACATCGGATTCGCCGGGGACCCGGCGGCCTTCGCGACCCGGCTGCGCGCGGTGCTGCGGGAAAGCTGACGAGCACACCGGCCTTTCCGCCCAGCCGAGCGTGGTGCCGCCGAGCGCGGCCGGAGTGTCCACTGTGGTCATACTGGGGACGCTGCTCGTGAGGTGGGTGTGCACCGGGCTCCGCGCGGTGACGGCTTAGCCGAAGACGTCCTGGTGCAGCCGGACGAAGTCGGCGAACCCGAGTGCCTGGTGGCCGGTGAGGTCGGGCACGGTGGAGGTCACCGTGTCCGCCCCGCCGTCCCGGTAGGCGCGGGCGACCGCGATCAGCGTGTCGACCTGGAACTCGGACATGCCGCGGCCCAGCATGGCGGCGCGGGCCTCGTCGTCGGGGAGTCCCACGTAGCGCACCGGCCTGCCGAGGACCTCCGAGAAGACCGACGCCGCTTCGTCATAGGTCAGTGCCCGCGGGCCGGTGATGTCGTAGACGCGCCCGTCGTGGCCTTCGGTGGTGAGCACCCGTGCCGCGACCTCGGCGATGTCGCCGACGTCGACGAAGCTGATCGGCGCGGTGACCAGCGGCTGGCTGAACACGCCCGCCTCGCGGATGGACGGCTGGCGCAGGAAGTTCTGCAGGTAGAAGTTGGGCCGCAGGATCGTCCACGGCAGCCCGGATTCGCGCAGTGCCCGCTCGGCGGGCCAGTGCAGGTGTGCGATCGGGGTGAGCAGTTCGTCGGCCCGCCAGACCGACAGCTTGACCACGCGCACGCCCGCCGCGCGGGCCGCGTCGAGCACGGCCAGCTCCTGCGTGGTCTGGGCCGGGCCGGTCGCGGCGAGCAGGAACACCGCGCGGACCCCGTCGAGCGCCGGGCCGAGGGTGGTCGGCACCGTCAGATCGAGGGTCACCGCGTCCTGTCCGGCCCGGATCGCCGCGGCGGTCCTGGCCGGATCCCGATAGGCGGCACGGGTGCGCACCCCGTCCGCTCGCAGGCGCGTCAGCAGCGCCGTTCCCACGTTCCCGCTCGCGCCGGTCACCAGAATCATCGTCGTTCTCCCCAGGTAGTGCCTCCGAGTCTGCCAGAAGCCGGGTGCGGCGCCCGGCCGCCGCCGCCCCGGCGGGCACGGTCCGCCGCGCGAACGGATGCACGGGCGGTCGCCCGAAAATGCCGCCGAATCGAGCCCGGGTTTCGCGTATCCATGGGCTCGGAAAGTGCTCCACGCGAGGAAACAAATAACCGGTTGGCGGACCTGGTCGTGGCGAATCATCGCGGATTGTTCCGGCCTGCCGCCGAACAGGTGAGAGTCGGCGGCGACGGGCGAGAGTTGTGTCACACTCGAATTCGAGGGGGCCGCCGGATGCCGGTCCGAATCGGCGAATGACTGGCTCGTGAAGGCCGATGTGTAGGCGTGCCAACGGATTCCGGATGCCCGAGTGGGTGACGTGCCGGCGTAGGCCGTTTTCACGTTCAGTTTCGAGGAGGAAAAAATGCGCTATCGACCTCTCGGTACGGAACCGGCCGACCCGCGGCTCGGACGATTCGTGCCGGACGACTGGCAGCACGTGGAAAGGTATCCGCTGACCGCGCTGCCCGCCGGGGAACAACCGTCGAAGACGCCGGTCGTCATCGGCGTCAACTGGTACAGCGAATTCGATCATCCCGAGCAGGACAAGAGCTCCGGGGAGTTCTTCATCGCCAAGGGCGGCGCCAAGTCGCTCACCACCGTCCGCGGTGGACACTGCGTGTGCCTGGAGCCGGGCGGCACACCGGACAGCGACGCCTGGTACGCCTTCTACGACCAGGGCCAGGAGGGCGCCTGCGTCGGGTTCGGCTGGTCGCGTTGCATGTCGATCTTCAACGGCGACGAGTACTCCGCGCGCTGGCTGTGGGACGCGGCGAAGAAGCGCGACGACTGGCCGGAAACCAACCCCGGCGACGAGAACGGCACCTCCGTGCGCGCCGCGGCGCAGGTGCTCAAGGAGCTCGGGCACGTGCTCTGGAACGACGCCTACGCCAACGACGACTGGCACAAGCGCGAGACCTACGTCCCGGAGGCCAAGCAGGGCATCAAGGCCTACCGCTGGGCGAAAACCGTCGAGGAGGTCCACGCCGTGCTCGGTAACGCGCGCGCCGACCAGCTCGGTGCCGTGCCGCTCCTCAACTCCTGGGGACCGGGTTACCCGCACCGGACGTACCTGCCCGACGACGTCCTCGCCCGCCTGATCGCCGAGGAGGGCGAGATCGCCATCCCGACCGACCGCTGAGCCTCCCCCGCAGGACCGTGAAGGGCTCCTTACCGTCGCTCCCCGCCGGTAAGGGGTCCTTCACGGCGTTTCGGAGGTGTTGGTCGTTGGGGTGGGCGGGTGGTCGGCCGGTGTGCCGAGGGACGCCCTTGGTGCGTTGGGTGCGACAGGGGCGTCCCTCGGTGCGGTGGGTGCGCCGGGGGCGGCGGCGGGATGACCGTGTTCTCCCGTGAGGGGGGCTCGAGCACCCCTGTCGCGTTCGACGCCTACGACCCGGCTGGCGGATTACTCGCGAACGGGCCGCTGTAGCCGCAGGTCAGCGCCCTTGTCCGGCGTGTCATCGGACTGTGGCTTCCGCTGCCTGAATCCATGCAGTACTGTCCGGGGCCGACGGGGAACGATGGTGTTTCCTGTGCGAGTATGTTCAATTCCGGAGGTGGCCGGGTGTACGGCGGTGTAGTGCTGGCCGATGCGAACCTGCGGCTCGACGCGAGTCCCATCGACTACATCCTGTTGGCGTTCTACTTCGTGCTGGTGCTCGGCATCGGCTATCTGGCGCGAAAACAGGTATCCAGCAGTCTCGACTTCTTCCTCTCCGGGCGCTCGCTCCCGGCGTGGGTGACCGGGCTGGCGTTCATCTCGGCCAACCTCGGCGCGGTCGAGGTCATGGGCATGTCGGCCAACGGCGCCCAGTACGGGCTGCCGACCGTGCACTACTTCTGGATCGGCGCGATCCCGGCGATGCTGTTCCTCGGCATCGTGATGATGCCGTTCTACTACGGCTCGAAGGTGCGCAGCGTCCCGGAGTTCATGCGCCGCCGCTTCGGCAAACCGGCGCACCTGGTCAACGGCATCAGCTTCGCCGCGGCCCAGATCCTGATCGCGGGGGCGAACCTGTTCCTGCTGGCCAGCGTGGTGAACCTGCTGCTGGGCTGGCCGATCTGGGTGTCGATCATCATCGCCGCCGTCATCGTGCTCTCCTACACCGCGCTCGGCGGGCTGTCCGCGGCGATCTACAACGAGGTGCTCCAGTTCTTCGTCATCGTCGCCGCGCTGCTGCCGCTGACGATCGTCGGCCTGGTCAAGGTCGGCGGCTGGCAGGGCCTGGTGGACAAGGTCACCGGCAGCCCCGGCGGGTCGGCGCAGCTGCATTCGTGGCCCGGTGACAACCTGACCGGCTTCGGCAACAACTTCCTGTCGATCCTCGGTCTCGTCTTCGGTCTCGGGTTCGTGCTCTCCTTCGGGTACTGGACGACGAACTTCGTCGAGGTCCAGCGCGCGATGGCGTCCAAGAGCATGTCCGCCGCGCGGCGCACGCCGATCATCGGCGCGTTCCCGAAGATGCTCGTCCCGTTCATCGTGATCATCCCCGGCATGATCGCCGCGGTCACCGTGTCCGAGTACGTCAAGG
Source organism: Amycolatopsis samaneae (assembly GCF_039541975.1). Taxonomy (NCBI): domain Bacteria; kingdom Bacillati; phylum Actinomycetota; class Actinomycetes; order Pseudonocardiales; family Pseudonocardiaceae; genus Amycolatopsis; species Amycolatopsis samaneae. The sequence goes on along the minus strand of NZ_BAABHG010000004.1, from coordinate 524,390 downwards.
ACAAGCAGGTGCTGCTCGACGGCGGCAAGGCCGAAAGCGGCGTGACCTTCAACAACGCGCTCCTGCTGCTCATGCGCGACCTGCTGCCCAACGGCATGCTCGGCGTCGCGATCGCCGGTCTGCTGGCCTCGTTCATGGCGGGCATGGCGGCGAACCTGAGCTCGTTCAACACCGTGTTCACGTACGACATCTGGCAGACGTACGTGAAGAAGGACCGTCCGGACGGCTACTACCTCAAGCTCGGCCGGGGCGTCACCGCGGGCGGTACCGTGCTGGCCATCGGCACCGCGTTCATCGCGTCAAACTCGGGCAACATCCTGAACTACCTGCAGGACCTGTTCTCCTTCTTCAACGCGCCGCTGTTCGCCACGTTCATCCTCGGCATGTTCTGGAAGCGGATGACGCCCGCGGCGGGCTGGATCGGCCTCGTGCTCGGTACCGCCTCCGCGATCACCGTGTGGACGCTGTCGCAGGCGGGCGTGCTGGGGCTGACGGGCCAGGGCATCAGCTTCGTGGCCGCCGGTACCGCGTTCGTCGTCGACATCGTGGTCAGCGTCGGGGTTTCGCTGGCGACCACGCCGAAGCCGGACAGCGAGCTGGTCGGCCTCGTCTACTCGCTCACCCCGAAGGACTCGCTCAAGCACGACGACACCGGCGAGAACGCGGGCTGGTACCGCAAGCCGGGCCTGCTCGCCGGCATCGTGCTGATCCTGACCATCGCGCTGAACATCATCTTCTAGGAGGAGGTCGGAATGACAGAGCAGTCCGCACGGCCGCGCAAGGCGGGCGCCTTCGACATCCGGCTGATCATCGCGTTGCTGATCGGTGTCTACGGCGTGGTGCTCACCGTGATGGGCATCGCGTTCACCACCGACGCCGACCGCGCCAAGGCGGCCGGGGTGAACATCAACCTGTGGGCCGGGATCGGCATGCTGGTGGTCACCGCGCTGTTCGTGCTGTGGGCGGTGCTGCGGCCGCTCACGGTCCCCGCCGAGGCCGCGGACGCGCCGGCCGAGGGGGAATAGCCGGGTTGTCCGGACAGGACCGTGCGCGTCCGGCTACCGTGCACGGCGTGTCCGCTGATGTCCTGAGTAGCCGGTTCTTCAAGGTCGCCGGGGTGACCGCCGCGCTCGCGCTGGTGGTCACCGCCTGTGGCGGCGGGGACCTCGGCAAGTCCAACTATCCCCGTACGACCGTGGCCGCGGCGAACGCCGACACCACACCGAGCGGTCCGATCACGGACCCGGCGGTGGCGTCGGAGGCGTTGCGGCTGGTCCAGCCGTGCCAGTTCGTCGACAAGACGGCGCTGGCCTCGCTCGGCACGGTGACCGACGAGCCCAGCCCGTCGTCGGTGGCCTTCGACCAGTGCCGGAACGGGGTGAAGGACCCGGGCGGCAAGGAGATCCGGTTCACCGTCAAGGTCGGCGGCGCCGTCTCGTTCGCCACGAGCAACAACATGGCGGGCTCGATCGGCGGCCTGCCGCTGGTCGTGGTCAAGGGCACGGACACGAGTTCCTGCGACGTCAGCGCGCTCACCTCGCGGGAGCTCAAGCTCGGGGTGACCTTCACCGTGATGTACAACGGCGGCGACGCGTGCCGGGCCGGGCAGACCGCGCTCGACGGGGCGCTGAAGAAGCTGCACGAATCGCCCGCGAAGTACTCGGCCCCCACGGGCTCGCTGCTCACCGCCGACCCGTGCACGATGCTCGACACCTCGGCGATCGACGCCGCGGGCGTCAAATCCGCCACCCGGCTGACGACCACGTTGCACTCCTGCGTCTGGGGGCTGAGCCCCACGGCCACCGTGACGCTGGCGCCCAATCTCGCGCCCGCCGAGGGCGACGGCTTCGTCAAGGTCGACCTCGGCGGCGGGCTCACCGCCTACCAGAAGGCGTCGACGACCAGCGCGGACTGCCGGGTGCAGTGGAAGCACCGGGAGTGGCAGGGCAAGCAGGTCGAGGTCGCGCAGGTCCAGTTCACGGACGTCGGGGGCAGCTCGGGCAAGGACGCCGCGTGCGGCAAGGCGGTCGGGCTGGCGAAGAACCTCGCGCAGAAGCTGCCCAAGGCCTGACGCCTGGCGGCGACGCGCCGGGGGCGGTAGGAAGAGGGCACCCCACCCATCGACGTGCCGGAGGCCGCCTTGAAGAAGATCATCAACGATCCGGCGAAGGTGGTCGAGGAGTCGTTGCGCGGGCTCGCCGCGGCGCACGCGGACATCCTGCGCGTCGACCCCGATCCGGCCGTGGTGGTCCGCGCGGACGCGCCGGTGGCGGGGAAGGTGGCGATCGTCTCCGGCGGTGGTTCCGGGCACGAACCGCTGCACGGCGGGTTCGTCGGGCGCGGGATGCTCGACGCCGCGGTGCCCGGCCCGGTGTTCACCTCGCCGACCCCGGACGCGGTGCAGGCCGCGGTCACCGCGACCACGGGCGAGGCGGGCGCGCTGCTGATCGTCAAGAACTACACCGGCGACGTGCTCAACTTCGAGACCGCCGCCGAACTCGCCGCCGCCGAAGACCTCGACGTGCGCAGCGTGGTGATCGACGACGACGTCGCGGTCAAGGACTCGACCTACACCGCGGGCCGCCGCGGTGTCGGCGGCACCGTGCTGCTGGAGAAGATCCTCGGCGCCGCGGCCGAGCGCGGGGACACCCTGGACGCGGTGGAGGCGTTGGCGCGCAAGGTGATCGGGCAGGTGCGCTCGATCGGGGTGGCGCTGTCCGCGCCGACCGTGCCGCACGTGGGCGAGCCGAGTTTCGACCTCGGCGAGGACGAGGTCGAGTTCGGCATCGGCATCCACGGCGAGCCGGGGCGCGAGCGGATCCCCGCCGAGCCCGCCGACGCGCTGGTGGCCAGGATGGTCGAGGCCGTGGTCACCGACCTGCCGTTCGCCGAAGGGGACCGGGTCCTGCTGTTCACCAACTCGATGGGCGGGACGCCGCTGGTCGAGCTGTACCTCGCGCACGGCATCGCCGAACGGCTGCTGGCCGGGCGCGGGATCGTGGTCGAGCGCAGGCTCGTCGGTCCGTACATCACGAGTCTGGAGATGCAGGGAATGAGCTTGACAGTGCTCAAACTGGACGACGAGCTACGCGAGCTCTGGGACGCGCCGGTGCGCACCGCGGCGCTGCGGTGGGGGATCTGACATGGGCTGCGATGCGACGGGACTCGCCGCGGCGCTGCGGGCCGCGGCCACGGTGGTGGCCGGGCACCGCGCCGAGCTGATCGAGCTCGACCGGGCCATCGGCGACGCGGACCACGGCGAAAACCTGAACCGGGGATTCGAGGCGATCGTGGCCGCGCTCGACGCCGGGGTGCCGGAAACCCCGGCCGCGGTCGCGAAACTCGCGGCCACCACGCTGATCTCGAAGGTCGGCGGCGCGGCGGGACCGTTGTACGGCACGGCTTTCCTGCGTGCCTCGGCCAAGCTCGGCGCGAGCGACGAGGTCGACGTGCCGGTGCTCGTCGAAGCGCTGAAGGCGGCGCTGGAAGGCGTGCAGGCCCGCGGCAAGGCCGTCGTGGGCGACGCGACCATGGTGGACGCGCTGGCACCGGCCGCCGAAGCCGCCTCCACCGCGGGTGGCGACCTCGCCGCCGTGCTGACCGCGGCCGCGGACGCCGCCGACCGCGGCGCGGAGTCCACAGTGGACCTGGTGCCGCGCAAGGGAAGGGCCTCCTACCTCGGGGAGCGCGCGGTGGGGCACATGGACCCCGGCGCGCGCTCCACCGCGTTGCTGCTGCGCGCGTTCGCGGAGGCCGCCCGGTGAGCGTCGGAATCGTGCTCGTTTCCCACAGCGCGCGGCTGGCCGAAGGACTCGCCGAACTGGCCGCGCAGATGGCCCCGGACGTCACGATCATTCCCGCCGGTGGGCTGCCGGACGGGAGCATCGGCACCGACTACGACGAGGTCGTCGCGGCCACCCAGCGCGCCGATTCGGGCGCCGGGGTCGTGCTGCTCTACGACCTCGGCAGCGCCCAGATGACCGCGGAGCTCGCGGTGGAGACGCTCGCCGACCCGTCCGCCGCGCTCGTCGTGGACGCCCCGCTGGTCGAGGGCGCGGTCGCCGCCGCCGTCGCCGCGCAGGGCGGCGCGGACCGCACGGCCGTCGCCGGGGCCGCCGCCGCGGCGGGCCTGCCGGACGATCTCGTGACCACTTCGCCCGGCGAGGGCGGCGAAATCCTCGAGCTGACCCTGCGCAACGACGTCGGCCTGCACGCCAGGCCCGCCGCGGTGCTGGTGCGCAGCCTCGCCGGTTTCGACGCCGAGGTCTCGGTGCGCCTCGGCGAGCAGGAGGCCGACGCGCACAGCGTGCTGGCGCTGATGTCACTGGGCGCGCGGCAGGGCGACCGGATCCAGGTGCGGGCCAGCGGCCCGCAGGCCGCCGAGGCACTGGCCAAGGCCCGCGAACTGGTGGACGGCAACTTCGGCGAATAACTCGAGCCGACCGTCCAGGTACGCGAGCCGACCCTCCAGCTACGCGTGTCGTCCGTCCGGGTACGCGAGCTGACCGTTCGGGTACGCGAGTCGCCCATCCCGGTGCGCGTGTCGGCTGTTCGCGGACGTGTACCGGATTCATCTGACTCGATTCGGAGGGTGACAGACCCTGTCTCGATGGCCGGGACATGGCAGTATCCGGGGAAACTACTAGCGAGTAACCTCCGGAGGCCTCGATGGCGCGGAACATCTCGACGGTCGGTGTGGTCGGCTTGGGCACGATGGGCGCCGGCATAGCCGAGGTGCTGGCCCGCAGCGGGCTGGACGTGATCGCGGTCGAACTCGACGACGCGGCGGCGGCCCGCGGCCGCGCGCATCTGGCGCACTCGACCGAGCGGGCGTTGTCCGGGGGCAAGCTCGACGAGGCCGGGCGGGACGCGCTGCTCGGCCGCGTCCGCGTCACCACGTCGTTGTCCGACCTGTCCGATGTGGACCTGGTGGTCGAGGCGATCCCGGAGAGCCTGGCCGCGAAGGCCGACGTCTTCGCCCAGCTGGACAAGATCACTCGCCCCGACGTGGTGTTCGCGTCGAACACGTCGTCGCTGTCGATCACCGAGATCGGCGTGCACACCGCGCGTCCTGGCAAGGTCGTCGGGATGCACTTCTTCAACCCGGCGCCGGTGCTGAAGCTGGTGGAGGTCGTGCGGACGGTGGTCACCGAGCCCGAGGTGATCGCCGACGTCGTGGCCTTCGCCGAACGGCTGGGCAAGGTGCCGGTGGTGATGGGGGACCGGGCCGGGTTCATCGCGAACGCGCTGCTGTTCGGGTACCTCAACCACGCGGTGCGGATGTACGAGCAGCGCTACGCCACGCGTGAGGATCTCGACGCGGCGATGCGCTTCGGCTGCGGATACCCGATGGGCCCGCTGGCGTTGCTGGACCTGATCGGCCTCGACACGGCCTACGAAATCCTCGACACGATGTACCACCAGTCGCGCAACCGGTTGCACGCGCCCGCGCCGTTGCTGAAGCAGATGATCACCGCCGGGCTGCTCGGCCGCAAGACCGGCCGCGGGTTCTACACCTACGACGCGCCGGACTCGCCGACCGTGGTCGCCGACGGCGCGGCCGGATCGTCCACTGTGGACTCCGCGCCGCGTGAGGTGCGCCGGGTCGGCGTGGTGGGCACGGGCACGATGGCGACCGGGATCGCCGAGGTGTTCGCCAAGCGCGGCTTCGAGGTCGTGCTGCGGGCCAGGAGTCAGGAGAAGGCCGACGCCTCGGTGGCGCGGGTGAAGAAGTCGCTCGACAGGGCCGTCGCCAAGGGCAAACTGTCCGAATCGGACGGTGCGGCCGCGCTGGCGAGGATCACCCCGGTGACCGAGTTCGACCGGCTCGCCGACGTGGACCTGGTGATCGAGGCCGTCGCCGAGGAACTGGAGGTCAAGCAGGCGGTCTTCGCCGCGCTCGACGAGGTCGTGCGGCCGGGCGCGATCCTGGCGACCACCACCTCGTCGCTTCCGGTGATCGAATGCGCCGCCGCGACCTCCCGGCCCGCCGACGTGGTCGGACTGCACTTCTTCAACCCCGCGCCGGTGATGAAGCTCGTCGAGGTCGTCTCGACCATCGCCACCGCCCCCGACGTGCTCGCGACCGCGGACGCGGTGTGTACCGCCGTCGGCAAGCACGCGGTGCACTGCGGGGACCGGGCGGGTTTCATCGTGAACGCGCTCCTGTTCCCGTACCTCAACGACGCGGTGAAAATGCTCGAAGCCCACTACGCGGAGGCGGACGACATCGACACCGCCATGAAGGTCGGCTGCGGCCTGCCGATGGGCCCGTTCGAACTGCTCGACGTCGTCGGTCTGGACGTCTCGCTGGCGATCCAGCGGACGCTGTTCAACGAGTTCCGCGAAGAGGGTTTCGCCCCGGCGCCCCTGCTGGAGCACCTGGTCACCGCCGGCCGCCTCGGCCGGAAAACCGGTAAGGGCTTCAAGGACTACTGAGTACGCACGGTAACCAGCATCGCTTGCCTGCCCGTCCCACCTGTCACACTCGCCCCACCCGCCACTCGTAGTGGTAGCAAGGGACCTTTGCTATCGTTTTCTCTTGATCGCGAGATAACTTTCCGTGCTCACGGCGAGGCGTTCCCAGGGATTTCGCGGTGCTGGATTGACGTCGCGAACGCTCCGTTGGGGACGTTCAACGTCCCCAACGGAGCGTTCGCGACTCGGCAAGGCGCCGGGGGCTACGCCGGTGGCAGGAGCGGGCCGCCGGACCAGTGCTGGAAGACGAGGTTGGTGTGCACCCTGGCGACCTCGTCGCGCGCGGTCAGCTCGTCCAGCACCAGGCGTTGCAGTTCGGCGGCCGAACCGGTCGCGACGTGCGCGAGGAAGTCGTCCGGGCCGGTCAGGTGGTAGACGGCGCGGACCTCGGGCTGGGCGAGCAGGTGCCCGATGAACCGGTCCACCAGCGGGCGGCGGTGCGGGCGGACCTGGACGAAGAGGAACGCTTCCAGCGGGCGGCCGAGCTTCGCCGCGTCGACCTGCGCGTGCTGTCCGGTGATCACGCCGGTCTCGCGCAGCCGCGCCACGCGGTCGAGACAGGTCGACGGCGCGACGCCGACCGCGGCCGCCAGATCCTTGTTGGACATCCGGGCGTCGTTCTGCAACAGCCGCAGAATCTCAAGATCAACCGGGCTGAGTTCGACGGAATCGGCCATCGCCGAATGATATCCGAGAATATTGCTCATGGGTCGTGCAGAGACCGACCATGACGCCATGACCGCACTGCGCACGCGAGCCGTGCACGCCGGCCGTGAGGACCTCACCGACCTGGGCGTGCACGCCGTTCCGCTCGACCTGTCCACGACCTATCCCTCCCGCGACAGCGCCGACGAGGCCCGCCGGATCGACGAGTTCGCGGCCGGTGCGGTCGCGCCCGGGATGCCGGTGTACGGCCGGATCGGGAACCCGACGGTCGAACGGTTCGAGAAAGCGCTTGCCGAACTGGAGGGCTGCGCGGAGGCGGTCGCGTTCGCCAGCGGAATGGCCGCGGTGTCGGCCTGCCTGCTTTCCTCGGTGGCGCAAGGAAAACGGCATGTCGTCGCGGTGCGTCCGGTCTACGGCTGCTCCGATCATCTGCTCGGTTCCGGGCTGCTCGGCACCGAGGTCACCTGGACCACGCCGGAAGATCTCGCCGCCGCGCTGCGCCCCGACACCGGGCTGGTGTTCGTCGAAACGCCCGCGAACCCGACGCTGCGCGAAGTCGACATCGCCGCGCTCGCCGAAACCTGTGGCGACGTGCCGTTGCTGGTCGACAACACCTTCGCGACCCCGGTGCTCCAACGGCCGGTGCGGCACGGGGCGCGGATCGTGTTGCACAGCGCGACGAAGTTCCTCGGCGGGCACGGCGACGTCATGGGCGGGGTCGTCGCCTGCGACGCCGAGGAGGCGGGCAGGCTGAGGCAGATCCGGTTCGCGACCGGCGGTGTCCTCCACCCACTCGCCGGATACCTGTTGCTGCGCGGGCTTTCCACGCTCCCGCTGCGGGTCGGCGCCGCCGCCGCGACCGCGTCCGTGCTCGCCGAGCGCCTGGCCGCGCACCCTGCGGTCCAGGCCGTGCACTATCCGAGGCTGGGCGGGCCGCTGGTGGCGTTCGAGGTCGACGGCGATCCGCACGCGCTGATCGGCGCGGTCCGGCTCGTCACCCCGGCGGTCAGCCTGGGCAGCGTCGACACGCTGATCCAGCACCCGGCGTCGATCAGCCACCGCATCGTCGACGCGGCGGACCGGCACGGCGCCGGGGTCACCGACCGGCTGATCCGGATGTCGGTCGGCCTGGAGGACGTCGAGGACCTCTGGTACGACCTCGACCAGGCGCTGAAGGCCTGCTAGCCGCAGCAGCCGCCACCACAGCATCCGCCGGAGGGCGCCGGTGCGGCGGGCCCGCCCGCCGCACCGGTCAGCGCGACGGTGGTCAGCAGCTTGACGGTGTCGGTGTGCCCGTCCGGGCACACCGCGGGCGCACTCGACTCGCTCATCGGCCGCAGCAGTTCGAACGTTCCGGTGCATTCCCGGCAGCGGTAGGCGTAGGTCGGCATGCGAAGAATTATCGTCGGTCCCAGGGCTGGGTGGGAAGCCGGGCACAGTGGGAAGCTGGGCGGGTGGAACCACCGCAGATCACCGACATCCCGCATCTCGGCCAGGTCGTCCCCTCACTGCTCGCCGCCGTCGGCGACAGCGGTTCGGTGAACACGCTGGCGCTACCGGACAGCCGCAGCGCCGCCGTGCTGCTGATCGACGGGCTCGGCTGGGAACTGCTCCACGAGCACGCCGCGGACGCCCCGGTACTGGCCGAACTCGCCGGACGACCGCTCCGCGTCGGCTTCCCGTCCACCACCGCCGCCGGGCTCGCCGCGATCGGCACCGGGCTCGCCTCCGGCGAGCACGGCATGGTCGGCTACACGTTCGAGATGCCGGGCGCCGGGGTGCTCAACGCCCTGCGCTGGTGCAGCCACGAGCACGGCGGCGACCTCCGGGGCGCGCTGCCACCGCTCGAGGTCCAGCCCCTGCCGACCACCTTCGAGCGCGCGGCCGCGGCCGGGATCGAGGCCGCCGTGGTGTCCTCCGCGCGGTTCTCGGACACCGCGCTGACCCGCGCGACCCAGCGCGGCGCCCGCTACGCCGGGGTCCACGCGCTCGGCGATCTCGCCGCCCGCACCCTCGACGTGCTCGCCGAGGGCCGGGCGTTCTGCTACGCCTACCACAGCGAACTCGACATGCTCGGCCATCTGTACGGCCCGGGCTCGACGGCCTGGCGGATGCAGCTGCGCCAGGTGGACCGCCTCGTGGAGTCCCTTGTGGATGGTCTGCCGCCTGGTGCGTTGCTGGCCGTGGTCGCCGACCACGGGATGGTCGCCGTCGACGGCGCGCTCGACATCGACGAGACCCCGGAGCTGCTTCCCGGTGTCCGCGCGATCGGCGGCGAGGTCCGGGCCCGGCACGTCTACACCGAACCGGGCGCCGCCGATGACGTGCTCGCCGCGTGGCGCGCCGTGCTCGGTGACCGTGCCTGGGTGCGCTCGCGGGACGAGGCCATCGAGGCGGGCTGGTTCGGGCACACCGTCAGCGATCGCGTCCGGCCGCGGATCGGCGACGTGGTCGCGGCGGCACAGGGGCGGTTCGGCATGGTGCGGGAACTCGCCGAGGCCGTCGAGTCCTCGCTGATCGGCCAGCACGGCTCGCTGACCACCGCCGAACAACTCGTCCCGCTCGTGACGGTGCGGGGCTGACCACACCCCTCCGGCCGGGGGAACGTGTGCCAGGCAACGCGTCCGCCCCCACCGGACCGCTCCGCCCCGGTCCAGCGGATACCGTTTCCGCGTGCCCCGACGCAATCACCCGGACCACGGCCGTGCCCGCGACGCCCGTGGTGGTGCCCAGTCCGAGCTGGGTGCCGCCACCGGCTGGGCGCGCGCCGAATCGGGCGCGGACGGGGACTGGCTGGTGCGCACCGTGCCCGGTGCCCAGGCGACCAAGGTCTACCGCTGTCCCGGCTGCGATCACGAGATCCGGCCCGGTACCCCGCACGTGGTGGTCTGGCCCGCCGACGAAACCGGCTCCGTGGCCGACCGTCGTCACTGGCACCGCGCCTGCTGGGACGCGCGGGCCCGCCGGCGGCCTCATCGCCGCTGGTGAACGCCTATTCGGTTGTGGGAGTACGCCGATAGTGGCGTGAGGGTGCTCCGTCGTAGTCCTCCAGGATGTAGTCGGTGAATCCCAGCCGCTCCGCGACGCGCAGGGACGGCTTGTTCGTCACGGTGATGCTGGCCAGCACCGGAACGCCGGGCAGCTTCCCCGCGCACCAGTCCATGACCGCGCCCGCCGCCTCCACGGCGTAGCCCTTGCCCCAGGCCGAGGGCCGGTACCGGTAGGCCAGGTTCAGCACGCGTTCGCCGTGGAACTCGCGGAACCGCACCCCGGTGACACCCAGTACCTCCGTGCCGCCGGGTTCGGTCACCGCGAGGTAGCCGAACCCGTGTTCGGCCCAGTGCGCCAGCCACCCCGTGTACACCTCGGAGAACGTCGCGACGTCCGGTGGTGCCGGGTTGAACCGGTTCGTCCTCGGATCGGTGTGGATGTCCACCATGGCCTGCCTGTCCTCCTCGCGCAGCGGCCGGAGCACGAGCCGCTCGGTCCGCAGCTCGGTGAAGGTCGTGATCAGCATGTCCGCGACGTTAGCGCGGGGGTCCGACAGAATCGCGGCATGACGGATCTGCCCCTGGTACTCCTGCACGCCTTCCCCTTCGACGCCCGGATGTGGGACCCGGTGCGCGCCCCGCTCGCCGAACGGGTCCGGTTGATCACCCCCGACCAGCGCGGCCTCGGCCGCAGCCCGCTGCCGGAAACCGAGCGCGAGCCCAGTCTCGCGGACGCGGCACACGACGTCGTCGCCCTGCTTGACCGGCTCGGCCTGGACCGCGTCGTGCTCGGCGGTTGTTCGATGGGCGGCTATCTCGCGCTGGCCGTGCTCCGCCTGGCGCCCGAACGCGTCGGCGGGCTGGTCCTCATCGACACGACGGCCACCGCCGACGATCCCGACGCGGTCCTCAGGCGGCTCGCCGTGGCCGAGCGTGTCGAAGCCGAAGGGGTGTCGGGCTGGTTCGCCGAGGACAACCTGCCGAAGCTGCTGTCGGAGAAGACCCGAACCGAACGCCCCGAAATCGCCGAAACGGTGCGCGGGCTCATCGACGCCCAGCCGCCGTCGGGCGTCGCGTGGGCCGCGCGGGCGATGCGGGTCCGGCCGGACTCGGTCGAACTGCTGCGGGGCAGGGACGTCCCGGCGCTGGTGATCGTCGGCGAGCACGACGCGATCACCCCGCTGGACGCGGCGAACACCATGGTCGGCGCGCTGGCGGACGCGACGCTCGTCGTGCTGCCCGAGGCCGGGCACCTGACCCCGCTGGAGGACCCGGCCGGCGTCGTCGAGGCGATCCTGGAGTGGTACCCGAAGGTGTGCTCGAACGGCGCGCACGCGTGATTCGAAAGCGAACTCGCGTGATTGAGCGGAGAACTCGCGTGTTCAGAGCGTGACAGGGAGCCCGCCCGCGAAATGGGGCCCAGCCGGGGGATCCGTGGTCGGTGAGACGACCAGCACACCACGTTCGGTGAGGTGGGCGGACCGGGCGACGTCCCTGGCGAGCCGGGCGGCCGGACCGGGCAGGGCGAGCCGTGTCGTCGCGGGCGCCCTCGCCGCCACCGGACCCAGTCTCACCAGCACGTTCGAGCGTTCGTACGGTACCTCGGGCGCGTCGGCGGGCAGCCCGTACCGGCGGGCAACGGCCACCGCCGCGACGACCGCTGCGGCGGTGTATCCGTCGGCCGCGGCCCGATCTTGCCAGCCGGTGCGAGCGACTGTCGGTAGCGAGGGCTACGATCCCCTTGATTGCCGGATTGGGCCCGCCGCACAGGTGGGCGCGCCCCGGCGATTCCCGATCAATGACCACCACAAGGCTGCAGTGTTGGAGGCAGGAGTGACGGCCGTAGCCCCCAAGCCGATCGCCACGCGCCCATATCCGGCGCACGAGACGGTTAAGGGTTCGTACCTGCTGCGGTTGTTCCGCACCACGGACCACAAGCAGATCGGCATCATGTATCTGGTCACGTCGTTCGCCTTCTTCATGGTGGGCGGCGCGATGGCGATGCTGATCCGTACCGAGCTGGCACGTCCCGGCCAGCAGTTCCTGTCCCAGGAGCAGTACAACCAGCTGTTCACGATGCACGGCACGATCATGCTGCTGCTGTACGCGACACCGATCCTGTTCGGCTTCGCGAACTTCATCATGCCGCTGCAGATCGGTTCGCCGGACGTCGCGTTCCCGCGGTTGAACGCGTTCTCCTACTGGCTGTACCTCTTCGGCGGCCTGATCGTGCTCTCCGGCTTCCTCACGCCGGGTGGCGCCGCGGACTTCGGCTGGTTCGCCTACACGCCGCTGTCGGACGCGATCCACTCGCCCGGCGTCGGCGCCGACCTGTGGATCTCCGGTCTGGTGGTCTCCGGTCTCGGCACCATCCTCGGCGCGGTCAACATGATCACCACGATCGTGTGCCTGCGCGCGCCGGGTATGACGATGTACCGGATGCCGATCTTCACCTGGAACATCCTGGTGACCTCGATCCTGATCCTGCTCGCCTTCCCGATCCTGACCGCGGCGCTGATGGGCCTGCTGGCGGACCGGCACATCGGGGCGCACGTGTTCGACCCCGCGAACGGCGGCGTGATCCTCTGGCAGCACCTGTTCTGGTTCTTCGGCCATCCCGAGGTGTACATCGTCGCGCTCCCGTTCTTCGGGATCGTGTCGGAGATCTTCCCGGTGTTCAGCCGGAAACCGGTCTTCGGGTACAAGGGCCTGGTCTGGGCGACGCTGGCGATCGCGGCGCTGTCGGTCGCGGTGTGGGCGCACCACATGTACGCCACCGGCGCGGTGCTGCTGCCGTTCTTCTCCTTCATGACCTTCCTGATCGCGGTCCCGACGGGCGTGAAGTTCTTCAACTGGATCGGCACGATGTGGAAGGGCCAGCTGTCCTTCGAGACGCCGATGATCTTCTCGATGGGCTTCATCGTCACGTTCCTCTTCGGTGGTCTGACCGGCATCATGCTGGCCGCGCCTGCGATCGACTTCCACGTGTCGGACAGCTACTTCGTGGTCGCGCACTTCCACTACGTGCTCTACGGCACGATCGTGTTCGCCACCTTCGCCGGGATCTACTTCTGGTTCCCGAAGATCACCGGCCGCATGATGGACGAGAAGCTCGGGAAGTGGCACTTCTGGACCACGTTCATCGGCTTCCACGGCACGTTCCTCGTCCAGCACTGGCTGGGCGCGGAGGGCATGCCGCGCCGGTACGCGGACTACCTGCCGACCGACGGGTTCACCACGCTGAACACGATCTCCACGATCGGCGCGTACATCCTCGGCGCCTCGACGCTGCCGTTCATCTGGAACGTGTTCAAGAGCTACCGGTACGGCGAGATCGTCACGGTGGACGACCCGTGGGGCTACGGCAACTCGCTGGAGTGGGCGACCTCCTGCCCGCCGCCGCGGCACAACTTCACCGAGCTGCCGCGCATCCGTTCCGAGCGCCCGGCCTTCGAGCTGCACTACCCGCACATGATCGAGCGGATGCACAAGGAAGGCGAGATCGGCTTCTTCGGGAAACCGAAGGTGCACGGCGGGGCCAAGGCCCCCTCGCAGGTGCTGACCGAGGCGGTGGTCCCCGGGGACCACGACAAGGACAACGCGAGCGAGCAGTGACCCGATAGGACAGGGCGCGTGCCACGGCCGATGTGAGGCCGGGCACGCGCCCTTCTTCATGCGTGGTCCGGGACGCCAGACTGGACCCGCCGAGATCACCGCACTCCAGCGAGGAAGACACCCGTGACCCAGACCCCCGTCCTGATCACGACGACCGGCCCCGACAAGCCCGGCGTGTCGTCGGTGCTGTTCGCCGTGCTCACCCGGCACGACGTCGACGTGCTCGACGTCGAACAGGTCGTCATCCGCGGCCAGCTCGTGCTCGGGGTGCTGGCCGGGGTGTACCGCGACCCGGAAGGGCTGCAGGAGTCCGTCGAGCAGGCGATGGCCACGGTCGGGATGCAGGTCGACGTGCGGATCGGCTCGGCGATCGGGGAGGACCCGTTCGCGCTGGGCCGCCGGGACTCCTCGCACGTGCTGGTGGTGCTGGGCCGCCCGGTCACCGCGCGGGCGTTCTCCGAGGTGGCGCGGCGGCTGGCGTCGGTCGGGGCGAACATCGACTCGATCCGCAGCGTCGCCGACTACCCCGTGACCGGTCTGGAGCTCTACGTTTCGGTCGCCGAGGACAGTGAGTCCGCCGACGCCGAGCTGCGGTCGGTCCTGGCCGACGCGGCGTCGCGGGCGGGGATCGACGTCGCGGTGGAGCGGGCCGGGATCACCCGGCGGGCGAAGCGGCTCGTGGTGTTCGACGTCGATTCGACGCTGATCCAGGGCGAGGTCATCGAGATGCTCGGCGCGTTCGCCGGGGTCGAGCCACAGGTCCGCGAGATCACCGAGGCGGCGATGCGCGGCGAGCTGAACTTCACCGAGTCGCTGGAGCGTCGGGTTTCGCTGCTGGCCGGCCTGCCCGAATCGGTGCTCGACGAGGTCGCGAACTCGCTGGAGCTGACGCCGGGCGCGCGGACGACCGTGCGGACGCTCAAGCGGATGGGGTTCCGCTGCGGGGTCGTGTCCGGTGGGTTCACCCGGGTCATCGATCGGCTGGTGGACGATCTCGGCCTGGACTTCGCCGCCGCCAACGAGCTGGAGGTCGTCGACGGCAGGCTGACCGGCCGGGTCGTCGGCGAGGTCGTGGACCGGGCGGGCAAGGCCACGGCGCTGCGACGGTTCGCCGAGGAGTACGAGATCCCGCTCGGCCAGTGCGTCGCGGTGGGTGACGGCGCCAACGACATCGACATGCTGTCCGCGGCGGGGATGGGGGTGGCGTTCAACGCCAAGCCCGCGCTGCGGGAGGTCGCCGACACCGCCCTGTCGCACCCGTATCTCGACGCCGTGCTGTTCGTCCTCGGGGTCACCAGGGCCGAGGTGGAGGCCGCCGACGCGGCCGATGGGCTTGAGCCGGAGCGAGTGTGAGTAGTGTTCTTGAACCGCTGGCCGCGCGCTACGCGTACTGGCTGGGGTTGCCCGCCGCCGACACCGCGGACACCTCCGAGGAGGATCCGGCGGAGGTCCGGGCCATGCCGGTGATCCTGCGCATCGAACGTGCCGAGCCGCCGGGGCGGACGGCCTTGCTGGAAGCGGCGGCTGCCGCGGCGCTCGCGGTGTGTCTCGACGAGCGTTCGGCGCCGGACGGTGAGTGGGCCGGGCCGGTGCACGAGTGGCTGGACAACCGCATCCGGAAGGTCGCGCGGCGGGCGCGGGGCGCGCACTGGCAGGCCGTGCAGGAGCTGCCTGGCGTGACCGTCGAGATCGACGGCGCGCAGGCGCGTGCGCTCGTGCCCGGCCGGGTCGTCGACAGCCCGAAAGAGGTCTCGCGGTTGCAGATCTCGGGCAGTGAGCTGCCGCCCGACGAGCCGGGGCCCGCGTTGCCCGGGGTGCCGGTGCTGTTGCTGAACCCGCACGTGCCGATGACGGTCGGGAAGGCCTCGGCGCAGGTCGGGCACGCGACGATGATCCTGGCCTCGCTGCTCGAAGCGGACGCGCTCACGCGCTGGGCCGCGCAGCGGTACCGGACGTCGGTGCGGACGCCGTCCGCGGCGCGGTGGCGGGAGCTGTGCCCGGTCGACGATCCGGCGGAGGGCTGGCGGCGGGACCGGGTGGTCGCCGTGCGGGACGCCGGGTTCACCGAGGTGGAGCCGGGCACGGTCACGGTTCTCGCGCAGTGGGCGCCGGAACAAACGGGAGTTTGAGCGGGTTCTTCCGCGGCAGACCGGAGCGAGGAGTGCGACGTGGCATTGGAAGTACAGCGGGAAGGCAAACACGTCTTCGTCGGGCGCAACGAGCGGGGCGCCGACGTCAAGGTGGGCCGCAAGGGGCAGGAGGGCGTGTTCTCGCCCGCGGAGCTGTTGCAGATCGCCGCGGCGGGGTGCGCGGCGGTGACGGCGGAGGAGCTGATCACGCGCCGGGTGGGTGAGGACTCGAAGTTCCGGGTCGGCGTCACCGCGGACCGGCGGGAGGACGCGTGGGAACTGGACGCGGTGCACGTGGCGTTCGACGTCGACGTGTCGGTGCTGGACGCCGATCAGCGCGCTGCGCTGGCCGGTGCGGTGGACCGTGCCATCGAGCGCCTCTGCACTGTCAGCCGCACCCTGAAAAAGGGCATCCCCGTCACGGAGTCGTTCCCCGGCGCCTGATCACCCGGCGTCGAACGCCACATTGGGGCGCATGACGACCGGAAAACTGGCCCCAGTAAGCGATTCGGGCCCCGAGAGCGAAACTCGGGCCCGTGGGTATGCCCGGTCCACCAGCCGGACGAGGTGACCACGGCGGGGGGCGGGGGGCGGGGGGGCCAGGGGGCTTGCCCCCTGGCGGGGGTTTGGGGGTTCGACCCCCAAGGGACACCTAGCTGAGGCCGATGGGTGAGTGCGTTCCGCGAACACACTCCACCCAAAACCTCAGCTAGTCCAGACCACGTAGGCGTCGTCGGCGTCGGTGGTCATGGCCTCGATGAACTTCTCGTTGTCGAAGCCGGGCAGTGACTGGAGGCGCTCGATGAGGGCGTCGGCGGCCGGGTCGCCGCTGGGGATGGCGGTGCCCTTGCCGTCGGCGCCGACGAGCATGAAGAAGACGTCCTCGTTCCAGGGGCCGTCGGGGATGACTCTGACCATCACCGAGGACAGGTCCGACCACGTCACGGCTTCTTCGCTGCCATCGGCGAGACGCCGCCGCACGCCGGTGTCGTCGACACTGACGGTCCGGGACTGCGCGCTGGGTGAATCCTGGGACAACCGCTGCTCCCTGTCTGCTTCGTTCCCTTTACCGTACCTGGCGGGTGTGCACCGGATCACCGGGGCGCGGCCGCGTCCAATCTGCGCAGCGCGGCGCGGGCGACCTCGGGGTCGGTGGTGGGCCAGAACGGCGGCAGCGAGGCCCGCAGAAAGCCGCCGTAGCGGGCGGTGGCCAGCCGCGAGTCGAGGACGGCGACGACGCCGCGGTCGCTGACGGACCGGTGCAGCCTGCCGGTGCCCTGGGCGAGCAGCAGCGCGGCGTGGGTGGCGGCGACGGTGAGGAAGCCGTTGCCGCCGCGGGCCTCCACCGCGCGTTGCCGGGCCGAGGACACCGGGTCGTCGGGCCGGGGGAACGGGATGCGGTCGACGACGACGAGCTGGAGGGACGGGCCGGGGACGTCGACGCCCTGCCACAGCGACAGCGTGCCGAACAGGCAGGTGCGTTCGTCGTCGGCGAACTTGCTCACGAGCAACGAGGTGGAGTCGTCGCCCTGGCAGAGGATCTGGTGGTCGAGCCGCTCGCGCATCTCCTCGGTGGCCTGTTTCGCCGCGCGCATGGAGGAGAACAGGCCGAGGGTGCGTCCGCCCGCGGCCTCGATCAGCTCGGCCAGTTCGTCCATTGTGGACTTCGCGAGCCCGTCGCGGCCGGGGGCGGGCAGGTGTTTGGCCAGGTACAGGATGCCGTTGCGCCGGTGGTCGAACGGCGATCCGACGTCGAGGCCGGTCCATTTCGGGCCGTCGTCGGCGTCGGACGGCGGTGCCTTGTCGGTCGCGGTGCCGGCGGCCTTCTCGACGCGGTCCTGGCCGGGCGGCAGGCCCCACTGCCGGGCCATGGTGTCGAAGGTGCCGCCGAGGGTGAGCGTCGCGGAGGTCAGGATCGTGGTGTGCTGGCCGAAAACGCGCTCGCGCAGCAGCCCGGCGACGCCGAGCGGAGCGACCTTGAGCGCGGGCGGCCGCGGGTTCGCGGAGTACCGGTCGCCGGAGAGCCAGACGACGTCGCGCTGGTGGGCCTGGTCCTCCTCGAACGCCTCCAGCAGCCGGACGGCGGTGTCGTGCACCTCCTCCACCAGCGAGCGCGCGAGTTTGCGCGCGGTGGCCTCGTCGACGTCCTCCTTGCGGTCGCCGCCGAGCGAGGTGAGGCACGCTTTCGCGGCGTCGCGCACGGCGGGGACGGCGCCGCGCAGTGGCTGGGGGAGCGAGTCCATCCGGCCGGCGGGCAGGTCGTCGAGGATGAGGGCGAGGCCGTCGCTCGCCTCCATCATGCGGTCGGCGACGTCGGCGTCGATGAGCTTGCCGCAGCGGCGCGCGGCGGCCGAGACCATCGCGCTGGTCAGCTCGCCGGTGGCGACCGAGGTGACCCGGTCGACCAGGTCGTGCGCCTCGTCGATGACGACGACGTCGTGCTCGGGCAGCACCTGGTAGCCCTGGAGCGCGTCGATCGCGAGCAGCGCGTGGTTGGTGACGACGATGTCGGCGCGCCCGGCCTCGGCGCGTGAGCGTTCGGCGAAGCAGTCGGTGCCGATCGGGCAGCGCGACGCGCCGAGACATTCCTTGGCGGTCACCGAAACCTGGCGCCACGCCTGGTCGCTGACGCCGGGGACCAGCTCGTCGCGGTCACCGGTCTCGGTGTCCGACGACCACTCGCGCAGACGGGTGACCTCCTTGCCGAGGCGGGACACCGCGAACGGGTCGAACAGCTGCGCGTCCTCGGGCTCGTCGGGCGCGCCGGTGTCGAGCCGGTGCAGGCACAGGTAGTTGCGGCGGCCCTTGAGGATCGCGAAGGTCGGCTCGCGGCCGAGCGGCTTCTTCAGCGCCTTCGCCAGCCGGGGCAGATCGCGGTCGACGAGCTGGCGCTGCAGCGCGATCGTCGCCGTCGAGACCACGACGGTGGCTTCCTTCTGCACCGCGTGCCGGATCGCGGGGACGAGGTAGGCCAGTGACTTCCCGGTGCCGGTGCCCGCCTGGACGGCGAGGTGCTCGCCGCGGCGGATGGCCTGGCCGACGGCCTCGGCCATCTTGACCTGGCCCGGGCGTTCGGCACCGCCGACGGACTCCACCGCATGGGTGAGGAGTTCGAGGACGCCGGGGAAGTCTGCACGGGCTGGCACAGCGTCACACCCTAGCCCGGACCACCGTCAGGATCGGCACTACGGCACCAACGGTCCGTTCGCGCCGTGTGCTTACACGTCCGGGTGAGTTCCGCGTCCCGCCGTCAGGGGGACGGCCGGGGCTGCCGATGACGGAGCGGGTAGCCACGTTCAGTCACGGAATCGAGGAGGCCGGTGATGCGGAACGCCAGGAAGACGGCGGGGCGGGTACTGGCGGTGGCCGCGCTGGCGGGAGCGCTCGCGGTGCCACAGGCGGCGCACGCGGATCCGGTGACCTCCACCGCCTGGGCGTCCGTCGGATCGGTGGACATCATGATCGACGACGAGCACATCGTGACACCCGAGCTGGCGCGCTGCGCCGTCGACGCCTCGCCCGGCGAGCGCACGCAGGGTGGCGCGACCGGGGACATCGCGGTGTTCGGCGCCGGTGAAACCCGCTGCGGGCGGAACGAGACCGCGGCCATCGGCCAGGCGTATGGCAAGCGCTTCCAGGCCGATGTGCTCAAACGGTTCGGCGGGCCCGTGCTCACCGCCCGGACGTTCGAGGCCAAATGCGCCACGTCCAAGGACGGCAGCTCCGGTGACGTCCGGCTCGGCACCGTGACGGGGGTGAAGGTGCCGGAGAACATCCCGGCGAACTACCGGATCACCGTGCCCGGCAAGGCGGGCGAGACGCTGGCGACGGTGACGCTCAACGAGACCGTGGTGCCCGATCCGGCGGACGGCAGCATGACCACGCACGCGTTGCACGTCAAGCTGTTCCCGAAGGGCGGCCCGGCCAGTGGCGACATCTACCTCGGCACGGCGCGCTGCGATCCGTACGGCAAGGCAAAGCCGAAGCCCTGAGCCACCTCAGCCGGGGTGGGCGTACCGGGCCGTCGCGGCGACGAACTCGCTCGCCCTGGCGGCCAGATCGGGCAGGCTGCCGCCCGGCTTGAGCGCGTCGCCGAGCAGCGGGGTCGCCGCGGCGACCGCGATCGCCCCGGCGCCGAGGTAGCCCTCGACATCGGCGAGGTGGACCCCGCCGGTCGGCACCAGCGGCACGTCCGGCATCGGCGCGCGGATCGCGCGCAGGTAGGCGATCCCGCCGACGGCGGCGGCCGGGAACACCTTCACCGCGGCCGCGCCGAGCCGCCACGCCTGGTCGATCTCGGTCGGGGTGAGCGCGCCGCAGACCACCGGGACGCCGCGCGCGGCGGCCCGTTCGAGCACCGCGGGGTTGACCGTCGGCGTGATCAGGTACTCCGCGCCCGCGTCCGCCGCGGTGTCCACATCGGACGGTTCGCGGACGCTGCCGGCGCCGATCAGCGCGTCCTCGCCGAGGTCCGCCCGCATCTTCGCGATCGCCTCCGGCGCGCCCGGTGTCGTCAGTGTCGCCTCCAGCAGGCGGATTCCCGCCGCGTAGAGCACGGTCGACGCCTCGGCGAAGCGGCTCGCGTCGGCGGCACGCAGGATCGCGACGAGCCGGTGCCGCGCCAGCGCCCGCTGGATTTCTTTCACGCGGCGGCAGGCGGGACCGGGGCGGTGCCGGTGTAGGCGACGCCCGCTTCGTCGAAGTCCACGAGCGTCGCGTCCACGGTGGGCCGCGAGCCGCCGACGGTGTGGTCCAGCAGCACGCGCACGGAGAACCCGGCCTTCACGGCGTCGAGTGCGGTGGCGCGGACGCAGAAGTCGGTGGCGATGCCGACGACGTCGACCTCGGTCACGTCGTGCTCGCGCAGCCACGCCTCGAGACTCTTGTCATCCCCGGACTTGCCTTCGAATCCCGAGTAGGCGGCGGTGTACTCGCCCTTGGAGAACACCGCTTCGATCGGGACGACGTCGAGCGCCGGGTGGAAGGACGCGCCGGGCGTGCCCGCGACGCAGTGCCGCGGCCAGCTGTGGTTGAAGTCCGGCGTCTCGCTGAAGTGGTCGCCGGGATCGATGTGGTAGTCGCGGGTGGCCACGACGTGGCCGTAGCCGCCCTCGGCGGCGAGCTTCGAGATGCCCGCGGCGGCCGCGGCGCCGCCGGGCAGGCCGAGTGACCCCCCTTCGCAGAAGTCGTTCTGCACGTCGACCACGATCAGCGCGGTAGCCATGGTCTTAACCTCCTAGAGGAACAGGGTCGGGATCGCGGGCTCGCCGTGCGAGAGCTTGAGGCCCTCCCACGGCAGGCTCACCAGCCCTCGGCGCAGCCGCTGCCGCGCGTCGTCGAGCGTGGGCACATCATCCACCGTGCGTCCGGCCCGGACCAGGGGGATCTGCAGCGGCTGGTCGTCGGGGCCCGGGGCGGGCGCGGGCGAGGCCGTCGTCCAGACGACCTCCTCGACGGCGGTGCCGGTGCTGCGCAGCCGCCGCATCGCGGACTTGCGGCCACCGCGGGACTCCTTGTGCGCGCTGCGCTTGGCGACCGGGTTGCCGTCCACCTCGACGAGCTTGTAGACCATGCCCGCGGTGGGCGCGCCGGACCCGGTGACCACCGAGGTGCCGACGCCGTACGCGTCGACGGGTTCGGCGCGCAGCGCGGCGATGGCGTGCTCGTCCAGGTCGCCGGAGACGACGATGCGGGTGTCGCGCGCGCCGAGCGCGTCCAGCTGTTCGCGGGCCTTGCGGGCGAGCGGGCCGACGTCGCCGGAGTCGATCCGGATCGCGCCGAGTTCCGGCCCGGCGACGCGGACCGCGGTCTCGATGCCCTTGGTGATGTCGTAGGTGTCCACCAGCAGCGTGGTGTCCGCGCCCATCTTGCTCACCTGCGCGCGGAACGCGGCCTCCTCGCTGTCGTGCAGGAGCATGAACGCGTGCGCGACGGTGCCGCGGGTGGGGATGCCGTAGCGGCGGCCGGCCTCCAGGTTGGACGTCGTGGCGAAGCCGGCCAGGTAGGCGGCCCGCGCGGCGGCGACGGCGGCGTACTCGTGGGTGCGCCGCCCGCCCATCTCGATGATCGGCCGCCCGTGCGCGGCGCCGGACATCCTGGCCGCGGCCGACGCGATGGCGCTGTCGTGGTTGAGGATCGACAGCACCAGCGTTTCGAGCACGACCGCCTCGGCGAAGCTGCCGGACACGGTCAGCAAGGGCGAGCCGGGGAAGTACAGCTCGCCCTCGGGGTAGCCGTCGATGTCGCCGGAGAACTCGTAGTCGGCGAGCCAGGACAGCGTCGCGTCGTCGACGACCGCGGTGGCTTCCAGCTGCGCCAGTTCGGCGTCGGTGAAGCGGAAGTCCGCGATCGCGTCGAGCACGCGGGCGGTGCCGGCGACGACGCCGTAGCGACGGCCGTCGGGCAGCCTGCGTGCGAAGACCTCGAACACGCACGGCCGGTCGGCCGTGCCGTCGGCCAGCGCGCTGCTCAGCATGGTCAGTTCGTAGTGGTCGGTGAGCAGCGCCGTGCTGGCGCCGGTACCCGGCTCCGGTGAACCCATACGAGTCACCCTATTCACCCACACGGCCGGACCTGGCACGGCGTGCCGGATTGGCCCCGTGACACCATGGTGTGCATGTCGACGCCAGTCGCCTCCGAACAGACGCAGGTCGAACCCGCCGGGGTGGAGCACGCCGCTACGGACAAACCGTGGCGGACGATCGTGTGGAACGATCCGGTGAACCTGATGTCGTACGTGACCTATGTCTTCCAGAAGCTGTTCGGGTACAGCAGAGACCATGCGACCAAGCTGATGCTGGACGTGCACCACAAGGGCAAGGCGATCGTGTCGTCGGGCTCCAAGGAGAAGGTGGAGACCGACGTGGCGAAACTGCACGCGGCGGGGCTGTGGGCGACCATGGAACAGCCCTCGTGAACGGTTGGCGCCGCAAGGGCGCGACGATCGTCGCCGGCTTCGAACAGCAGGAAGCCGCGGTGCTGCGCGGGCTGGTCAGCCAGCTGGAGGACATGCTGCGCGCGCGGGCCGAGGAGGCGCCGCAGGACGAGCTGGCCGAGCTCACCGGCATCCGCACCGGCCCGACCGAGTCCCCGGACGACCCGGTGCTTTCCCGGCTGCTGCCGGACTTCCACCGGCTCGACCCGGACAACCCGACGCGCGAGGAGCTCGACTCCGCCGCCGCGATGCGGTCGCTGCACGAGCCGGAGCTGCTGGACCTGAAGGTCGGGGTCGCCGGGGTCGTGCTCGACACGCTGCCGCGCGATGGCGGGAACGTGCGGCTGACCTTCGAACAGGCCGACGCGTGGCTGAGCGCGCTCAACGACGTCCGGCTGGCGCTGGGCACCGCGCTCGACGTCACCGAGGACATGCCGGACGAGCTGCCGGAGGAGGATCCGCGCTCGGCGCACCTGGGCGTCTACCACTGGCTGACCTGGGTGCAGGAGACGCTGATCCAGGCGGTGACCGGTTGACCGTGCCCCTGAACGCGATCACCGACGTCCCCGGCGTGCTGGTCGGGCACCACGAGCGGATCGGCGGGGGCTGGGCGACCGGTACCACCGTGGTGCTCGTGCCCGGCGGCGCGACCGGCGCGGTCGATCAGCGGGGCGGCGCGCCGGGCACCCGCGAGACCGACCTGCTCCGGCCGGAGAACCTGGTCAGCCAGGTCAACGCGGTGTGCCTGTCCGGTGGCAGCGCGTACGGGCTCGCCGCGGCCGACGGCGTCATGCGCTGGCTCGGCGAGCGGAACCTGGGCACCCCGGTCGGCCGGGAGCCGTACGAGGTGGTGCCGATCGTGCCGGGTGCCGTCGTGTTCGACCTGCCGCGCAGCGAATGGGGCAAGCGTCCGGACGCCGCTTTCGGTTACGCCGCCTGCGAAGCGGCCGCGACCGGGCCGGTGGCGCAGGGCAGTGTCGGGGTGGGCGCCGGTGCCGCCGTCGGCTCGCTCAAGGGCGGCGTCGGCACGGCGAGCGAGCGGGTGGACGGCTACACCGTCGGCGCGCTGGCCGCGGTCAACGCGGCCGGTGAGGCGGTCGATCTGGCCACCGGTCGCGCGTTCGCGGCCGATCACGAGGTCGGCGGCGAGTTCGGGGTGCGCTGGCCGGACCGGCCCGGCGAGGTCACGTCGCGGCCGACGGATCTGAACACCACGGTCGGCGTGGTCGCGACCGACGCGGCGTTGTCGAAGGCGGAGGCCCGCCGGCTCGCCGTGGCCGCGCAGGACGGGCTGGCGCGGGCGGTGCGCCCGGCGCACACGATGTTCGACGGGGACACCGTGTTCGTGCTGGCGACCGGCGAACGTGCGTTGCCGGCGGAGGGGATAGCGCGCGTACAGGCCTGGAACGAGCTGAGTTCGGCGGCGGCACGGGTGTTCGCGCGGGCGATGGTGCACGGGCTGCTGGCGGCGACCACCGCGGGCGGGGTCCCGGCCTATCGAGACGTCTGGCCGGAGGCTTGGCCGCAGGGCTGACCGTGTAACGCGCCTCGCGGTGTCGCGGATCTCCTTCGCGTGAGCGCTGGGGGAAAGTGGATCGTCGAGATTCACAACGACGAGGTCAACACCTACGCCGGTGTCGCGCTGATCGCGCATCGGCTGCTGGGACTGCCCCAGGACCAGGGGTACGAGCTGGCCGCCGACCTTCACCACAGCGAATCGGTGGAGCTGACGCCGCGTCCGGGGCCGGAGGCCGAGCGGCTGGTCGCGGATCTTCAGGTGTTCGGGCTGCACGCGACCCTGCGGGAGGCGTGAGGTGGAGGACTACATCCGCGTCACCGGCGTCGGCGGTGGCACGGTGCAGCTCGCGATGTCCGAGAACGCGGCGGACGCCGTGTGGCACATCCTGGCCGAGCTGGATTCGGTACTGGCTGAGGCGCGCCAAGACCCACCGCCCCGGCGGCTTCGCCTGCCGGACAAGCGATTGTTCCCGGACGCCTACGACAGCGCCGCCGAGAACGCCGCGTTCCGGGAACGGCACGGGACGCGGATGCGTGAGGAACTCGGGGCCGCGCTGGAGCGGGTGCTGGAGGCCTGGCCGGAACAGCCGTGGCTCACGCTGGACAGTGCGGCCGTGCGGGACTGGATGGTGGTGCTCGCCCACGCGCAGACGTCCTACCTGCGGAAACCTCGCTGGCGGGCGTCGGTCGGCACGTCGAAGCGGGACAACGATGTCAAGGTGGCGTGGCTGAGGACGTTGCAGGCCTGTGTCGCCGCGGCCACGCTCGCGCCTCCGGGGATGCCGGTGGTACTCGACGTCTGAGGCCTATCCGCCGGGGAAGGGGTCCTCGGGCAGGGCGTCGGTGGTGATCTCCCGGTTCGCCGCGCGGACGGCAGGGACGTACTCCTCGTCGATCTCCAGGTCGATCCCGCCGACCGAGAGCACCGGGCCGAGCGACGGGTGGATCTCCAGCGGCCCGAGTTCGGTGGACCGGGGCAGGCGTACCCAGATCTGCTTCGGCCGGTTCACCCACCACCGGCTGCAGGCGAGGATCGTCACGTGCCGGTCGGTCACCATCACGAGGAAGCCGACCTGCATGGCCATGTTGTCGACGGAGATCGACGTCCCGGGGATCAGGTACTGGATCCGCTCGTCGGTGCCGAGGTACCTCCGGCAGCGGTCACGTATCTTCGACGGCAGTGGCATGCGGCCAGTGTCCCGTATCCGGCGCCGCGCCGGGGCGCCTCCGGGGGAGCCCCTGACCAGGGCGGGAGTCGTGCGTCTCATCATCTGGACGCGCTGTGTCCAGCACGTAAGATGTGGTCGTGCTCCGGATCCGCCGTGAACTCGTCGACGAGATCGTCGCCCACGCCCGTCGTGATCACCCCGACGAGGCGTGCGGGGTGATCGCCGGTCCCGTCGGCTCGGACCGCGCCGAGCGGTTCATCCCGATGCTCAACGCGGCGCGCTCGCCGACGTTCTACGAGTTCGACTCCGCCGACCTGCTGAAGCTCTACCGCGAGATGGACGCGAACGACGAGGTGCCGGTGGTGATCTACCACTCGCACACCGCGACCGAGGCGTACCCGTCGCGGACCGACGCGTCCATCGCCGCCGAGCCGGACGCGCACTACGTGCTCGTGTCCACGAGGGACCCCGATACCCACGAGTTCCGCTCGTACCGCATCGTGGACGCCGAAATCACCGAGGAGCCGGTCGAGATCGTCGACTGAATCCCGGGCCGGAATAAGCGGGCCACCCCGAACGTCTGCGTCAGAGAACCCACCGGAGGTAAGAACCCATGGCCGTGACCGTGTCCATCCCGACCATCCTGCGCACCCACACCGGCGGCGAGAAGTCCGTCGAGGCGGCGGGCAAGACCGTCCTCGAGATCATCGACGACGTCGAGTCGCGGCACGCCGGGATCAAGGCGCGCCTGGTCAAGGAGGAGAAGCTGCACCGCTTCATCAACGTCTACGTCAACGACGAGGACGTCCGTTTCGCCGGTGGGCTCGACGCCGAGGTCAAGGACGGCGACACCGTGACCATCCTGCCCGCCGTGGCGGGCGGCTGAGCCATGGCTCGGTTCGAGTCCCTGCTCGACGCGCTCGGCGGAACCCCGCTGGTCGGCCTGCCGCGGCTCTCCCCGACCCACGACGTGCGGTTGTGGGCGAAGCTGGAGGACCGCAACCCGACCGGTTCGATCAAGGACCGGCCCGCGCTGGCGATGATCGAGGCCGCCGAGCGCGAGGGCGTCCTCCGGCGCGGGTCGACGATCCTCGAGCCCACCTCGGGCAACACCGGGATCTCGCTGGCGATGGCCGCGAAGCTCAAGGGCTACGGCCTGGTGTGCGTGATGCCGGAGAACACCTCGGCCGAGCGGAAGCAGCTGCTGCAGGCCTACGGCGCGCGGATCGTGTTCTCACCGGCGGCGGGCGGGTCCAACGAGGCCGTGCGCCGTGCGAAGGAACTGTCCGAGGCCAATCCGGACTGGGTGATGCTCTACCAGTACGGCAACCCGGCCAACGCCGACGCGCACTACCGCGGCACCGGCCCCGAGCTGCTGAAGGACCTGCCGACGCTGACCCATTTCGTCGGCGGTCTCGGCACCACGGGAACCCTCGTCGGCGTCGGGCGGTATCTGCACGAGGCGAAGCCGGACGTGCAGGTGATCGCCGCCGAGCCGCGCTACGGCGAGCTGGTGTATGGGCTGCGCAACCTCGACGAGGGGTTCGTGCCCGAGCTGTACGATCCGTCCGTCCTCAATGGACGGTATTCGGTCGGCGCGTACGACGCCCTGCGGCGCACCCGCGAACTGCTGGAGCACGAGGGCATCTTCGCCGGGATCTCCACCGGCGCGGTGCTGCACGCGGCGCTCGCCGTCGCGGAGAAGGCAGCCGCGCGGGGTGAGCGGGCCGACGTCGCGTTCGTCGTCGCCGACGCCGGGTGGAAGTACCTTTCGACCGGCGCCTACTCCGGTTCCCTCGACGAGGCCGCCGAACGCCTCGACGGCCAGCTCTGGGCCTGAGCCCCGGCGGGCCCCACGGTCGCCTGCGGCACGTCTCGCTCTCATGCGCCCCAATGTGGCGTTCGGTGCGTCCAACGCACCCAATGCCACATTGGGGCGCTTGGGCCGCGGCGAGAGGCGACCGGGCAGACTGGTGGGGTGAAGACCATCGGGCTGCTGGGCGGGATGAGCTGGGAGTCGTCGGCGGAGTACTACCGGCTCGTCAACGAGCGGGTCAAGGCTGTCCGGGGCGGCTTCCATTCCGCGCGCACGGTGTTGTACTCGGTCGACTTCGCCGAGATCGAGGCGATGCAGGCCGAGGGACGCTGGGACGACGCGGGCGCGGAGCTCGGCCGCGCGGCGAAGGCGCTGGAGGCCGCGGGCGCGGACTTCGTCGTGTTGTGCACCAACACGATGCACAAGGTCGCGGACCGGCTCACCGAGGGGCTCGGCATCCCGCTGCTGCACCTCGCCGACACGACGGCGCGGGCGATCCTCGGTGCCGGGCTGAAGCGGGTCGGCCTGCTCGGCACCGGGTTCACCATGTCCCAGCCGTTCTACCGCGAGCGGCTCGCCGCGCACGGTCTCGATGTCCTGGTGCCAGGACCCGAGGACGCCGCGCTCGTGCACCGGGTCATCTACGACGAGCTGGTGCTGGGCGTGGTGACCGAGGAATCCCGCGACGCCTATCGCGCGGTCATCCGGCGGCTGGCCGGCGCGGGCGCCGAGGGCGTGATCTACGGCTGCACCGAGATCGAGCTGCTGGTCGGCCCGGCGGACAGCCCGGTGCCGACCTTCCCCACCACCCGGCTGCACGCCGAGACCGCGGCGGACTACGCGCTGGGCACCACCTCGCTTTCCGCCGCGCCCGCCAGATGAGCCTCGTGCTGGCCGAGTACCAGGTGCCACAGGCGTTCCCGCTCCTCGTCGGTGAACGCGGCGCCCGGGATGCCGAACACGTCGGCGAGCGCCGTCCACCACTCCGAGGGTGACTCCAGGACCTCTTTCTTCTCGACGTCACCGCTGCGGCTGAGGGTGAGCGCCCGTAGCGTGTCGACACCACGCGAGTCCAGGCTCTGCACCACGCACACCCGGACGAACCCGGACTCCGGCGACGTGGACAGGTAGCGGTGCCGCTCCGCGAAGTCAGGCAGCTCCGCCGCGCCGGACGCGAAGTCCATGCCGACGAAACTGCCCGCCGGGTCGTGGTCGAACCGCCAGCCGCCGGGGACGACGTCGGAGGCACGCAGCCGGTAGGTGTACGACCCCTGCGAGAACTCGCCGAAACGCAGGGGGACGGGGTACAGCAGTCCGTCCCCGAGCCCGACATCGACGAACCACGTCGTTTCCGGATCGTCCGGCAGGCCGGTGACGGTGAGTCCCAGGTGACTGCGGTTGAGGTTCGGCAGGTCCGCCGCCTCGCCCTGTACACCGCTCAGATGCCGGGTGGCCTGGTAGCCGAGTGCGCGCAACAGCTCGGAAAAGGCGCCGTTGAGGTGATAGCAGTAGCCGCCACGGCCACGCAGGATCCGCGCCAGCGATGCCTCGGGGGCCAGCGGGGTGACCCGGCCGAGCGCGATCTCCAGCGCTTCGTAGGGCACGCGTTCGATGTGCGCGGCGTGCAGTGCGCGCAGCGCGTCCACGCTCGGCGGCCCGGCGGGCACGCCGAGCCGGGAAAGGTAGGCGGTGACGTCGAAGTTCCCCATGTCGCGCAGGCTAGCGGCGGGTACCGACAATCTCGGCAGGGTTTTCCGGAGTCCGGGTTTTCCTTGACGGCGGATCAGGGATTTCACCCGAGGTGGGGCGGCGTGTGCCGACGTAGCCTGGTCGGTGTGAGCACTTTGCCTGAGCCGTCGGTTCCGTCCGGTACACCGGTCACCGATCCGGCCAAACGTGTCCTGCCGCCGAATCCGAAGGCGGCCGCGATCGTGGCGTTGTCCTTCACCGCGCTGCTCTACCTCGTCGAGCTGGTGGACGCGATCCTCCCGATGCGGCTCGACCAGGCCGGCATCCACTCCCGCGAGCTGTCCGGGCTCGACGGCGTCCTGTGGGCGCCGCTGCTGCACGCAGGCTGGTCGCACCTGTTCTCCAACACCGTCCCGGTCCTGGTGTTCGGCTTCCTCGCGATGGCGGCCGGGATCGGCCGCTGGGCGATGGTCACGGCGATCATCTGGGTGCTGTCCGGGCTCGGGGTCTGGCTGGTCGGCCCGTCCAACGCGGTGACCGTCGGGGCGTCGGGCCTCGCCTTCGGCTGGCTGGCGTTCCTGCTGGTCCGGGGCATCTTCAACCGGGCGTTCGGGCAGATCCTGGTGGCCGTGGTCCTGCTCGGCGTGTGGAGCGGGATGCTGTGGGGCCTGCTGCCGGGCAACCCGGGGATCTCCTGGCAGGGGCACCTGTTCGGCGCGCTGTCCGGGGTGTTCGCGGCGTGGCTGGTGGCGCGTGCGGACAAGGCGAAGAAGGCCACCGCGGGCGGCACGGGTAACCTCGCGGTGTGAGTCAACCGCTCCTCGACGCCCCGATCGGTGTCTTCGATTCGGGTGTCGGCGGGCTCACCGTCGCCAGGGCGATCCTCGAACAGCTTCCCGCCGAACAGCTGCGGTACGTCGGTGACACCGCCCGCAACCCGTACGGCCCGCTGCCCATCGCCACCGCGCGCGAGTATGCGCTCGAACGGCTCGACGAGCTGGTCGAGGGTGGGGTGAAGGCACTGGTCATCGCGTGCAACACGGCGTCGGCGGCCTGCCTGCGCGACGCCAGGGAGCGCTACGACATCCCGGTGCTGGAGGTCGTCCTGCCCGCCGCGCGACGGGCGGCCAGCGTGACCCACAGCGGGCGGGTCGGCGTGATCGGCACCGAGGGCACCGTCCGGTCGCGTGCCTACGACGACGCGTTCGCCGCGGCGCCGGACATCCGGCTCACCAGCGTCGCCTGCCCGCGGTTCGTGGACTTCGTAGAGCGGGGCATCACCACCGGCAGGCAGGTGCTCGGCCTGACCCAGGGGTATCTGGAGCCGCTGATCGACGCCGATGTCGACACGCTCGTGCTCGGCTGCACGCACTACCCGCTGCTCGCCGGGGTGTTGCAGATCGTGATGGGGCCCGAGGTGACGCTGGTGTCGAGCGCGGAGGAGACCGCGCGGGACCTGGTCCGCGTGCTGACCGAGCGCGAGCTGCTGGCCGAGCGGGACACCCCGCCGCGGCACGAGTTCGTCGCGACCGGGTCGGCGGAGCCGTTCGCGCGGCTCGCCCAGCGTTTTATGGGGTTCGCGCCGGGTGTGCTTGCTCCTACTGGCGGGTAGAAAAGGTTCCTGACGCTTAGGGTGGCGTGGTGCGACTGACGATCCTCGGTTGCTCGGGCAGCATCCCCGGGCCGAACACCGCCGCGTCCGGGTACCTGCTGGAGGCGGAGGGGTTCCTGCTCGCCCTCGAACTGGGCAACGGGACGCTGGCGCAGCTGCAGACCGTGGCCGATCCGTTCGACCTCGACGCGCTGGTGCTCAGCCATCTGCATCCGGACCACTGCGCCGACGTCAGCGCGCTGACGGTGTTGCGCCGGTATCACCCGGCGCCGCCCTACCCGGCCCGGCCGCGGCTGCTGCCGGTGCACGCCCCGGCGGACGCGCCGTGGCGGCTCGCGAACGCCTACGCGCCGAACGAGGCCGAGCGCGCCGAGACCGACCTTTCCGACGTCTTCGCGTTCCACCGGCTGCGGGACGAGCGGACGACGATCGGCCCGTTCGAGGTCACCGCCGTCCCGGTCGATCACCCGACGCCCGCCTTCGGCCTGCGCGTCTCCTATGGCGGCCGGATCCTGGCCTACACCGGGGACACCGGCCCGTGCGCCGCGCTCGGCGAGCTGGCCGACGGCGCCGACGTGCTGCTGTCGGAGGCGTCCTGGACCGACGCCGAGGACCGGCCTGCCGGGGTGCACCTGTCGGGCAGGCAGGCGGGTGAGCTGGCGCGCGCCGCCGGCGCCGGCCGCCTGCTGCTCACGCACGTCGCGCCGTGGACCGACCGCGACGCCGTGCTGGCCGAGGCGAAGGCGATCTTCCCGAACGCCGAACTCGTCGAGCAGGGCGCGGTGTATGACCTCTGAGGTGGTCGCCGAGGACGGGGGATTCGTCAATCCCGCCGGACGGGACCAGCTGCTGCGCACGGATCCGGCGGTGTTCGGGGAGTTCCCCGGCGCGCTCGGCATCACCACCACCGAGCTGGGTGACCGGCACGGCTGTTTCGAGCTGACCGTACGGCCGGAGTTCCGCTCGCACTTCGGGATACAGCACGGCGGTGTGGTGGCGGCGCTGATCGACCACAGCCTCGGTTCGGTGCTGCTGCCGCACGTCGAGCCGGGGACCTGGCCGGCGACCCTCGAGTTCAAGATGAACTTCCTCGCGCCGGTCAGGGAGGGCGTCGTGCGGGCGACGGCGACCATCCTGGCCAGGCGGCGCTCGGTCGCGGTCGTGCGGATCGACGTCGAGAACGCGGGCCGCGCGGTCGCCGCCGCGCAGGGCACGGTGTCCTTCCAGTCCGCGCGGGGTTCGTCGCACTCCGGCGTCGGCGGGCCGGGGGCGACGCCCTAGAGTGCAAGGCGTGGCGAGAAAAGATGGCAGGAACGACGACCAGCTGCGCGACGTCAAGATCACCCGGGGTTTCCAGCGGTGGCCCGCGGGGTCGGTGCTGATCGAGTTCGGCGACACGCGCGTGCTGTGCGCGGCGAGCGTCACCGAGGGTGTGCCGCGCTGGCGTGCCGGGTCCGGGCTGGGCTGGGTGACCGCGGAGTACGCGATGCTGCCCTCGGCGACGAACACCCGCGGTGACCGGGAGTCCATCAAGGGCCGCGTCGGCGGGCGCACGCACGAGATCTCCCGGCTGATCGGCCGGTCGCTGCGTGCCTGCATCGACCTCGCCGCGCTCGGGGAGAACACGATCGTGATCGACTGCGACGTCATCCAGGCCGACGGCGGCACCCGCACGGCGGCGGTGACCGGTGGCTACGTCGCGCTCGCGGACGCCATCACCTGGCTCGGCGCGGCGAACCGGCTGGCCGACCCGCAGCCGCTGTCGTCCTCGGTCG
Source organism: Amycolatopsis samaneae (assembly GCF_039541975.1). Lineage (NCBI taxonomy): Bacteria > Bacillati > Actinomycetota > Actinomycetes > Pseudonocardiales > Pseudonocardiaceae > Amycolatopsis > Amycolatopsis samaneae. The sequence goes on along the minus strand of NZ_BAABHG010000004.1, from coordinate 492,000 downwards.
CCGCGGTGAGCGTCGGCGTCGTCGACGGGCGCGTGCGGCTGGACCTGCCGTACGAGGAGGACTCGCGGGCCGAGGTCGACATGAACGTCGTCGCGACCGACGCGGGCACGCTCATCGAGGTGCAGGGCACCGGCGAGGGCGCCACCTTCGCACGGTCCACTTTGGACACCATGCTGGACATGGCGCAGGCGGGCTGCGCGGAGCTGACCAGGCTGCAGCGGGAGGCGCTGGCGCTCCCGTATCCGGGTGAGCTGCCGGAACCGCGGCCGGACAAGAAGAAAGGCTCGAAGTGACCAAACTGTTGGTGGCTTCGCGGAACGCGAAGAAGCTCGGTGAGCTGCGGCGGATCCTGGAAGCCGAGGGGATCGAAGGCGTCGAGGTCGTCGGGCTCGCCGATGTCGAGGAGTTCCCCGAGGCGCCGGAGACGGCCCCGGACTTCGAGGGCAACGCCGTGGCCAAGGCCCGTGACGCCGTCGCGGCCACCGGCCTGCCCACCATCGCGGACGACTCGGGCATCGCCGTCGACGCGCTGAACGGGATGCCGGGCGTGCTCTCCGCGCGCTGGTCCGGGAAGCACGGCGACGACGAGGCGAATCTCGATCTGGTGCTGGCGCAGCTGTCGGACACTCCGGACGAGCGGATGGGCGCGGCGTTCGTGTGCGCGGCCGCGCTCGTACTGCCGGACGGGACGGAGACCGTGGTGCGCGGCGAATGGCGGGGCTCGCTGGTGCGGGAACGCCGTGGTGCCAACGGATTCGGGTATGACCCGATCTTCGTGCCGGAGGGTGGGACGCGGACGTCGGCGGAGCTGTCCCCGGCGGAGAAGGACGCGGATTCGCATCGGGGCCGCGCGTTGCGCTCGCTGTTGCCGGACCTGCGCAAGCTCGCCGGTTAGCGGATTTCGACCTTAACACCGGGGCCGAGCCGGTCCAGGCCGATCACCTTTTCGGCGAACATCACTTGGATGTTCACGTGGAGGTCGGCTAGTGGAGTGAGGTTGACTTCTGTCCTGAACCCGTTGAGGCGGATTTCTTTCAGCGTGGGGATCGAGGCGAGCGGCGAAAGGTCATTCTTCGTGGTGAAATTCAGGGCTACCGAGGTTAAAGGTAGGTTTCCGAGTGCTAGCAGGTCGTCCTGCTCGTCGAGAGTGACCGATAATTCCGTAAGTTCGGGGAACGCTTCGGCGATTTCTTGTGTTGTGAATTCCCTTGAATTGTTCATGAGTACGAGTCTTGATACTTGGGATAGTGGCTTGCTGACGGGGAGTAGTTCCTTGGCGCAGCCGACAAGTTGAAGTGTTCTCAGATTCGGCAAAGCAGTGATCGAGTTTATTTCACGTGCGCGCGCGAGGGCTAGATAGTTGAGTCCTTGTAGGTTTTTTAGTGATTGAGTTTTGCGCAAAGGGCTACTTGGAAATAGTGTCAGCTGCTTGAGGTTTGGTAGCTTTTTCAAGGTGCTCAGGTTAGTGAATCCTTTTGAGTAGAAGAGACTGAGTTCCTCGAGTTCTCGATGTTCTATGAGTGTGCCCAAGTTCACGAGCGCGTCGGAGGTGAAGAACAAGTCCAGGTATTTCACGTGTGAAATACCGTTTAAATATGCGAGATCGGGGTGCTCTTTTGTGTCGCTGATGGCGACTTGGAGGCCGGTAAGCTGTGGCAGTTGGTTGATGTAGGGTAGTAATCGCCTTGTGGTGACGCTGAGTTCTCCGTTGTCGAGCGGGGAATTCGCGAGCACCTCGTCCACGAACCTCTGGGGATCGAAGTAGCGCCACACGGAAGCGAGTTGCTCCTGCACGGCTGACCGGGGATCCGGTGCGTATCGCTTCAGCGTTGCCAAGGCGTCGGAGCCGCCGGTGAGCGCCGCGGCGCGGACGGTCGCGGCGGCGGCACTCTCGGTCAAACTGTCCAAAGTAGACGGTAAATACCGCAGAATTCGTGGGCCGATGGTGGAAAGCGAGCGGGTCTCGCGAAGATTCCTCGGCGGCACTAGCTTCTCCCGGATCACGCCCTCGACCCGCGCGAGCACCTCAGGATCGACGTCGCTCACCGTTTCCAGGCACGCCGCCGCGAGGAGCCGCAGGCGCCGGGCATGGCGAGACTCGGCATCGGCCCGGTCGAGGATTCCACGAAGCAATTCGCCTACCTGGTGATGCTTGGCGTGCCCACACGCCATGATCGTGGTTTCCCACCACGTATCGAGGTGCGCGTGGCTGACCAGCGCGTCGAGATAGTCGTGCTCGGTGGCCTCGCTCGCGGCCAGATACTCCTGAAAAGTCCGGTGCACGAAGTCGATCCGGCCACGCACCGGTTCACGCAGCACACCGCTGCGTTCCACCAGGTGATCGAGCACGACGGCGGGTTCGTGATCGACCCGGGGCACCGAACGCAGCCGCCGCTCCACGTGTTCGGCGACCTTCTCACGTGGCAGTTCGACCTTGCCCGCCATCGTCAGCCGCCAGGCCAGATCGCCGAGGAGCACCTGTTTCTGCGACTCCGTCAACAACACCGCGATGCCGCGTTCGGTGTCCCGCAGGTGCATCAGCATCGCCATGGCCTTGCGGTACAGGTCCATCCGGTCGCGCGGCAGCTCCGACCGGTGCGCGAGGTTGAGGGCGCACAGCATCGCGCACAACAGCGGGCTCGCGGCGAGTTTGCGCAGCTGGGGATGGCTGTCGAGCTGGTTGAGCAGGCGACGCTGGACGGCGGGCAGATCGGCGTCGTGGCGGGCGGTGCCGCTCGTGGCCGCCGCCCGGTGCCAGCGCTCGGTGAGCGCCTGGATGTCGTCGGCGGACATCGGTTCCAGCAGCACCGAGCCGAAACCCTGCTGGCGCAGCCAGTTCCGGTCCGCCGCGGCCGTGCGTGAGGTGACGACGAACCGTGCCTTCGGGAAGGTGAGGGTGAGCTCGTTGAGCCAGTTCCGGATTTCCCGGCGATGCGACGCGCCGACCTCGTCGACGCCGTCGACAAGGATCATCGCCTTGCCGCTGTTCAGGATCCGGCGCGTCCAGTCCGGGGGCATCTTCCCGGCAAGACTCGGCGCGACGTGCGCGACGAAGTCCTCGTGCCGGGGCGGGGGTTCGGCGGCGAAGCTGCGCAGCCGGACCGGGAACGCGACGTAGCCGTTCCACTCGGCCAGTTTGCCGGTGAACTCGCCGCGGGCGGCGGTGACGGCGAGCCAGTCGAGCAGCGTCGTCTTGCCCGAACCGGCCTCGCCGCGCACCAGCGTCCGCAGCTGGCCGCCGATGGCGGTCTCCACGCGCATGGTCGCGTGACCGTCTCGGCGATGGCGCTTGTCGAACCACAGTTCGTCCGGACCGTGGTCCCGCAGCCGGGGCCCATCGCTCGTGGACGAGACACTCAGGCTCAGGTACGCGACCGACAGCGGCAGTGCGGGCTGGTCGTCCATCGGCAGGCCGAGCAGTTCCAGCCGGTCGAGCTTGCGGGCCAGCAGGTCCAGATACTCCGCGCGGAAATCGCTGTCGGTGTCGGCGGGGGCGTCGAGCCCGGTCTTCGGGAGCCGGGTGAGTACTTCGTCGAGCTGCTCGGACTGACGGCTTAGCCTGCCGAGCAGTTCGATCAGCGTCCGGGGCTGGAACGAGGGCAAGTGCCGGATGACCTGCACGAGATGGCGGCAGGACAGGTCGAGCGCCAGCTCGTACAAGGCGGCCGCGCCGGGCGCGAGCAGCCGCCGCGCGGCCAGGCCGGGGAGCCGGTCGCGGACGCGGCGGGCGAGCTTTTCCGGGGAGAAGTCGTCCGACAGCAGCGCTTCGTCCGAAAGATCCGCTTTGTTGAGCGCGTCTTCGACGGCGAGGAAGGCGGCTTCGACCTCGTTGTCCGGCAACGCGGCGAACCGGTCGGCGAGCACCGGTTCCAGCTGTTCGGCCACCTGGGTCCCGATAGTCTGGACGAGGTTCTCGAGTTTTCGCTGTTCCAGCGGCCCCTTCAGCTCCTGTGCGGCCAGCTCAGCGAGGCTCGCCGACCGCTCGAAACGGTCTTTTCGCCGCTGCAGCCACGACTTCGCGGCATGCGACGCGATGGTCCCGCCCAGCTTCAGCGCAGAGGTTTCCAGCCCGGCCACGAGTACCCTCCCCTTGCCCTCGAAGGGCGGATGATTCCGCCGAACGGCCGCCCGGGGCAAGCCCGCATTCGGGTATCCCGCCCGCGTCCTATTCTCGGCGGCATGGGTGCCCATATCGTGCTGGCCGAGGACGACGACAAACAGGCGGAGCTCGTCCGCCGGTACCTCGAACGGGAGCACCACCGGGTGACCGTGGCCGCGGACGGCCGTGTGGCGCTCGACCTCGTGCGCCGGGAGTCCCCCGACCTCGTGGTGCTGGACGTGATGCTGCCCGGGATGGACGGGCTGAGCGTCTGCCGCGTGCTCCGCGCCGAATCGGACGTCCCGGTGCTGATGCTCACCGCCCGGTCCACGGAGGACGATCTGCTGCGCGGTCTCGACCTCGGCGCGGACGACTACATGACCAAACCGTTCAGCCCCCGTGAACTGGTGGCCAGGGTGCGGACGCTGCTGCGGCGCGCGAAGGCCACGCGCCAGGCGAGCGACGCGCTGCGCGTCGGCGGGCTCACCGTCGACCCGACACGGCACGAGGTCTTCGCCGACGGGCGGCCGATCGAATGCACGCCGGGAGAGTTCCGGTTGCTGGAGGTCATGGCGGCGCAGCCGGACCGGGTGTTCACCCGTGGCCAGCTGCTGGAGCGGCTGCACGGGTACGACCGCTACATCACCCACCGGGCGATCGACGTCCACGTGATGAATCTGCGCAAGAAGATCGAGGCACAGCCCCGGAAACCGACCCGGCTGCTCACCGTCTACGGCGTCGGCTACAAGCTCACCGCGGGGCCGTCGCATGGCGCGTAGCCTGCTGGTCCGGTTGCTCGCGGTGTCGGCGCTGATCGTGCTCTGCTCGATCGCGGCCACGGCCTGGCTCGCCGCCCGCACCACGTCCGGGGCGATCCAGCAGGAGCAGGGCCAGGCACTGGCCGAGGACGGCCGGATCTACCAGGAACTGCTGAAGTACGCGGCCACGCATCCGAACTGGACCGGGGCCGGCCCGCTCGTGGCGGAGCTCGCGAAGAGCTCCGGCCGCCGGATCGTGCTGACAACCTCGTCCGGGGCGCCGATCGCCGACTCAGCGCCCCGGCCGGGGCTGTTGCCGAAACAGCCGTCCGTGGTGGTCGACCCGTTGTCGGTCAACGCCGGGCTCGGGGTGTCCACCAACGCCGACCGCATCGACCCGGACGCCGTCGGCCCGTACGCGCTGACCGCCGAGGAACGGAAGTACCTGGCCGAGACGGCGGACCGGACGCTGAACTGTGTCCGGAAGGGCAGCAGCGCTTCGGTGGTCACCGAGCCGAACGGCCGCGCACGTGTCGAAGCCACCGACCCCTACCTGCTTTCGTACTGCTCGAAGTACGGCCCGGCTCCGGTTCCGTTCGGTATGGACGCGCCGACCAGGACCGAACAGGTGGCGCTGGACAAACTGACCGCACTGGCCAACGACTGTCTCGGCCGGATCGGCAAACCGAAGATCCAGGTGCTGCTCGGGTTCACCTGGATACGCAAGGACTTCCGCGGCACCGGGACGGACCCGGCCGTCGACTCCTGCGTCGCGGCGGGCCGTCGCGAACAGCTGACGCCCTACGTCGCGCCCGCGGCGTCGCTCTATCTCCTGAGTCCCGGCGAGGAACAGCCGAGCGGGTTCACGCTGTCGTCGGAGAACAAGGTCCGGCTCGCCGCCGTCGCGGGCGGGGTACTGGTCATCGCGGTCGCCGTCACGGTGCTGGCCGGGATCCGGCTGATCCGGCCGTTGCGCGCGCTCACCGGCGCCGCGCAGCGGATGGAGGCGGGGGAGAGCGGCGCGCGGGTCGAGGTCAGGGGCCGCGACGAGATCGCGCGGCTGGCCACGGCGTTCAACGACATGTCCGCGGCGCGGGAACGGCTGGAGGCCACGCGCCGGGGCATGGTCAGCGACATCGCGCACGAGCTGCGGACGCCGCTGAGCAACATCCGCGGCTGGATCGAGGCCGTGCAGGACGGCGTCGCGCAGCCCGACGAGGAACTCCTGACCCTGCTGCACGATCAGGCCGTGCACCTCCAGCACATCGTCGACGACCTTCAGGACCTCGCGCTGGCCGACGCGGGCGAGCTCCGCGTGCACCCGGAACCGCTGGACGCGAACGCGCTGCTGACCCAGGTGGCCGCCGCGCACGTGCCGAGAGCCGAGGCCGCGGGGGTCACGCTGTCCGTGTCGCCACCGGCCGACCCGGATCTCACGGCCGATCCGGTCCGCCTGCGTCAGGCGCTCGACAACCTCGTGTCCAACGCGGTCCGGCACACCCCGGCCGGTGGCACGGTCACCGTACGCGGCACGCGCGACGGGGAGGACGTCGTGTTCGAGGTCACCGACACCGGGACCGGGATCGGCGAGGAGGACCTGGCGCGCGTGTTCGACCGCTTCTGGCGGGCGGACCGGTCGCGGGCCCGGCAGTCCGGGGGCAGCGGTCTCGGACTCGCCATCGTCCGCAAGCTCGCCGAAGCGCACGGCGGGACCGTGACCGCCGCCAGCGTTCCCGGTCAGGGTTCGACGTTCACCCTGCGCCTGCCGTCGGCGCCCGCGGACTCGTGACGTCGGCAGGGCTCCGAACGCCCCAATGTGGCATTGGGTGCGTTGGACGCAGCGAATGTGGCGTTCGGTGCGTTGGACGCACCGAACGCCACATTGGGGCGCAAGAGGGCCGCGGGGTCAGGAGGCGAGGCCGAGGTCCTTGATCAGCTTCGCGACGTGGCCGGTGGCGCGGACGTTGTAGGCCGCCTTCGCGATCTTGCCGTCGGCGTCCACGATGAACGTCGAGCGGATCACGCCCTGCACGATCCGGCCGTAGTTCTTCTTCTCCCCGAACGCGCCCCACGCGGTGAGCACGGCCTTGTCCGGGTCCGAAAGCAGCGGGAACGTCAGCTTCTCAGCGGCGACGAACTTCGCGAGCTTTTCCGGCTTGTCCGGCGAGATGCCCAGCACCTGGTACCCGGCGTCGTTCAGCTCCGCGAGGTTGTCGCGGAAGTCGCAGGCCTGTTTGGTGCAGCCGGGGGTGCCCGCCGCCGGGTAGAAGTACACGACCACCGACCGGCCGCGGAAGTCGGACAGCGAGACGTTCCCGCCCTCGCTGTCGGGCAGGGTGAAGTCCGGCGCTTCGTCGCCGGGGGAAAGTCGCTCGGTCATGGCCGAAGAGTAACGCCGAAGAGCTACGCGGGCCCGCAATAGGTGGCCGCGGCCGGGTCCGTCGCGCTCGGCCGCAGTTGCAGGCGCATCCGCACCGCTTCCGACGGCACGGCGAACGCGAGGGTGATCCGGGTCGACCGGCCCGGCAGGACGTCCTTGCCCGCGTCGGAGACGCCGGTGAAGCCCTGCGTCGCGTCGACGACCTGCTTCGCCGGGGCGCCCGCGATCGTGGCGGTCACCGCGAGCCCGGAGAGCCGGTACGTCTCGACGCCGTTGTTGACGACCTCGATCTCGAACGCCGCGCCTCGCGGGCTCGGCGGGTAGGCGGCGCTGCTCGGCTGGAACGACTTCGGCGCCGCCACCGAGAACGACACCCCGCTCGCGAACCGGTGCCCGCTGCCGAACACGAGGTCGCTCCCCGCCTGCGCGGCTGGCGTGTCCGCCGGGGTCACGGCGGCACCCATGACCGCGGCTCCCTCCCGCGCGGGAACCCCGCAGGCCACCGCCGTGCAGAGCACTCCGGCGGCGATCAGGATCAGGGGGGTGCGCGGGGGCGCCATCTCGGGTTGCTCCAGTCAGCGTCGTGGTTCGGCCGTTCGGCCTAAGGGGGGCGAGCCGAACCCGCTCCACTGTGGCCGTCCGGCCGCGCGCGGACGAGCGGAAGCGGGGGGTTGACGCGGACCTGGTGTACAGCCGTGGCCGATCCGTGATCGGAGCGGCACCCCCGGTGACCGAACTCACAGTGCCCGATCGGGGGCCCTGAAGGCGCTTTCCGGATCAGACCGCGGCGATGAAAAGGAAGACGAAGAGGGCGACGCCGGAGACCCAGGCGACCATCAGCCAGCCGAAGTCACGGACCGGTTCGACCGCGCGGTTCTCCTCGCCCGGCACGTACACCCCGCGCTCTTCGAACCAGTCCGCCCAGCGGGCCAGCCAGCGCAGCGGATTCCGTGACCTCACCTCTCACCTCCCGCTCGCCGGGCCACTCTGCCACAGTACGACCGGGAAATCCCGCACCGGAAGGGAACGCCATGCACCGGACCTTCGCGCGACACCGCCGCCCGGTGGCCGTCCTCCTCGCGCTCCTCGTCGGGCTCGGGCTGCTCGGCGCCACTCCGGCGAACGCGCGGGGCGGCACCCCGCTCGCTCACCCGGTGTGGTTGTGCCGCCCGGGACTGGCGGCCAATCCCTGCAACCAAACCCTGACCGGTGAACCACAGGTCGCCGAGCCCGGCGGGAAGTTCACCGCGGGTTATCCGGTGTCCCACGGACGGGTCCCGCTCGACGTCACCCGCGTCGAGCCGGACGGGCGGACCGCCGTCGAGCCGTTCGCGCCGCCGTCGGCGCCGCCGGTCGACTGCTTCTTCGTCTATCCGACCATCAACGTGCTGCCGAACCCGCTGCCACAGGTCGGGTCGCTCCCGCCCGCGCGCGGGGACGACCAGCTGGCCGTCACCCTCGCGCAGGCCGGCCCGCTGCTGAACCGGTGCCGGATGTTCGTCCCGTCCTACCGGCAGTCCTCGCTGGCCGCGCACGTCGCCGGGCTCGTCACCCACACGACGCCCGACTACTCGCTGGGCCTCGGTGACGTCGAACAGGCGTGGGACGCCTACTGGCGTGACTACAACGTCGACCCGGTGACCCACCGGCGGCGCGGGGTCGTGCTGCTCGGCCATTCGCAGGGCGCCGCCGACGTGGCGAGCCTGATCCGCGACCGGATCGACGGGCGGGGCGACGTGCAGCCGTCGCTGGTTTCGGCGCTGCTGCTCGGCGGGAACGTGCCGGTGCCGCTCGACCGCCCCGCCGGTGGTGGCGCCGATCCGGACGCGGCCTTCCAGTACGTGCCGGTCTGCGCCCGCGCGTCGGCGGACCGGCCGGTGCCCACCGGCTGCGTCGCCGGCTATTCCGCGTACAAACAGCCCGGAGACCGGACGCTCCCGCCGGATTCCGTGTTCGGCCTGCTCGCCAAACCGGGGCACCGCGTCCTCTGTGTGAACCCGGCGGCACTGCTGACCGGCGCGCCCGCCGACGGGGCCACGGACCTCGACACGCGCCTGCCGACCCAGCGGCTCGTGGCGGGCAATCCGCTGCTGCCCGGCGGTCATCTGGCGCTGCTGCTCGCCGGGACCACGGTGCCGGACCACCCGACCGGCTACGCGCGGTACCCGGGCGCGGTACGTGGGCAGTGCCTGTTCCGCGAGTACCAGGGCGGCAACGCCAGCTGGCTGCAGATCCGCGGCGGCGACGCGCAGGTCGGCGGGCCGGGCACCGGGCAGGGACTCGGGCTGCACGTCAAGGACTTCAACCTGGCGCTGGGTGATCTGACCGCGTTGGTCGCCGCCCAGTCCGCCGAATGGCTGCGGCAGCACTGAAGGACGCTTTCAGTGCGTTGGCCGTGCTGAAGGACGCCTTCAGTGCACTGAGCGCACCGATGGCGTCCTTCAGCACACCCGGGCGCCGGAATTCACCGATGCGGGAAAAAGAATTCCCGGCGTGATCCGACGGTGACCTGGTAGACATGAGATGGCCATCAACGAGTCCGGCGTGAGACAATCCGGCGGACGTCGCAAACGGTTCCGGCGGGCAAATGTCCTATTCGCCCGGGCCTTTATTACAGATTCTTTCAAGATTTGACTGACCTTTACAGGTCGTCGCCAAGCCTTCTTCCACGCCGCTTTCCCCGGATAACGTCGGGACGTCCTCGTGAAGGGGAACTCGACACTCCTGTTCCGCGCCGGTCGCGGATAAGCCGTACGGAAGTGAGTTGCGTTGCTCGTGAGCATGTCGTCCGAGGTGACCGTGTTTTCCGACCGTCCCGAGGCGCGGGAGGCGATGGCGGCCCTGCTGGGCCGGGCTCCCGCGTGCCCCGGTGCGGACGTCGCCGTCGTCGCCTACGGCGGTGCGCTGCCCGCCGCGGCGCTGCGGCACTGCGTCGAGCGGCTCGGCCGGTCCTACCGGGTGCTCGTGGTGCTGCCCGAGGGCGCGGCCGGGCAGGTGCCCGACCTGCTGCGGGCCGGTGCGCTGGGATTCGTCGGCGCGCACTGCGAGGAGCAGGAGTTCTTCGCGGCGCTCGCGGTGGTCGCGCGCGGAGCGGTGTATGTGGCGGCGGACGCGCGCCAGGCACTGACCGCGGCCCCGGCTCCAGCCGCGGTGCCCGCGCCGCAGCCCGCGTCCGGGCTGACCCCCCGGGAGCGGGAGGTGCTGTGCTGGATCGCCAACGGCTACACCCATTCCCAGACCGCGCGCCGGATGGGGCTGTCCTGTGCCACGGTCGACACCTACGTCAAACGGATCCGGGCGAAGCTCGAAGTGCGGAACAAGGCGGAGCTGACCCGTAAGGCGATGGAATTCGGGCTCGTCGGACAGGAGCCGGTACCGGCCGTCGCGGCCGCCTGATCAGCGCGCCGCCGGGAGGGTGACGCCGAATTCGCAGCCGCCGGGGATGTTTCGCACCGCCACGGTGCCGTGGTGCGCCTCGGCGATCCCGCGCACGATCGCCAGGCCGAGCCCGCCGCCGGTGTCGGTCCCGGTGCGGGCCGCGCTGCCGCGCCAACCCGGTTCGAAGACCTTGTCGAGGTCCGTGGCCGCGATCCCGCCGCACGCGTCCGAGACCGTGACGACCGCTTTGTCCCCGTCGGCGGCCGCGGCCACCGTGACGGTACCGCCGGGGCGCGTGTGCCGGATCGCGTTGCCGAGCAGGTTTCCCAGCAGCCGGGACAGCTGCCGGACGTCGACCCGGACCTCGACGGCCGCGATCCCGCCGTGCGCCAGGCGAACGCCGCGGCCGCGCGCCTGCGGTTCACATGCTGAGACGGTGTCGCTGATCAGGTCGAACAGCGGCACCGTGCGCAGTGACAGGGTGAGCGACCGCGACTGGATCCGGGAGAGGTCGAACAGGTCGGTGACCAGCTGGTCCAGCCGCTGGGTTTCGAGCAGGATCTGCCGGTGGTAGCGGTCCTGGTCCGGTGCGACACCGTCCTGCAACGCCTCGGCCATCGCGCGCAGGCTGCCCAGCGGGGTGCGGAGATCGTGCGAAACCCACGCGATGAGTTGCCGCCGCGAGGTTTCCAGCAGCTGTTCGTGGGCCCGCGAAGCCGCGAGCGCGGCGCTCATCGCGGCGAGTTCCTGGCTCAGCACCTCCCATTCGGCGGCGCTGTCCCCGGCGGGCGCGGCGAACCGCCCGCCGGCGCCCATGCTCCGCGTCGCCCGCGCGAGGTCGCGGCTGCCGTGCAGGAACCGGCGGCCGAGCAGCAGGCAGACCACCAGTGACACCGCGGTGCACGGAATGCAGACGAGCAGGATTTCCTTCAGATCCGGATAGGCGAGCCGATCCATTAACGCGAGCGCCACCACACTCGCCGCGATGCCCGCCACCGGAATGACGATGAGTACGACCATCATCACCACGAGCGAGGATCGCCGCAGCAGCCACAGGAAAGCGGAACCGATCAAGGCGACCGCGACCGAACACCACAGGGACACCAGGGCTATTTCGAGCTGAAGCGGCATTTCCCGAGGTCTCGTGAGTGTGTCTTACGGGGAATAACGGCACGATCCGGCCGCTGTACAATCTGCTGCCAGGCGCGGCCGAAGTATAGGATACTCGGAGGTATGTGAGACCCGTGGCGTCCGATTCCGAAGGGCAGCGTTCACCGTCCGACCAGGACGAGGCCGCGGCTGAACCAGCGCGAACCCTGCGTGTCTTCCCACCAGCCGGGCCGTCCGACGACGGCGATCGGGCACGGCTGCGGCTGGTCGCCGATCCCGCTCCCGCCGAGCCGGACCCCGAGCCCGAGTACGAGAAGGTGCCCCTCGAGGTTCTCTCCGGGACGGCGGGCGCCGCGGCGGCGGGGCAGGCCGAACCCGTCACGCGCCGCCGGGGCAGGCTGCCCTCCACCCCGACGCTCATCGCGCTCGCCGGTGCTGCCGTGGTGCTGGTGTCGGTCCCGTTCCTGATCACCGAGCTGTGGGTCGCCCCGAAGTCCGACGGCGACGCCGCCGTCAACGCGACGGACGGCGTGCCCGCGCTCGTCAATCCCCCGGTGAACACGGTGCCGGGGCAGCCCGCGCCGGGCCTGACCAACGCGCCGGGCGTGCCGCCCGGCGGGGCGCGGGCGACCGGGCAGCCCGCCGGGCCCTCGGGCGCGCCGGTGCCGGGCACCGGGAAGCCGGAGGCACCACCGGCGCCCGGCCCGGTGGTCGCGGGAGCCGGCTGCCCCAACACGGCCCGCGCTTCGTACCAGAAGGCCGGGGAGTACGCCCAGGGCCGCGCGGGCTGGAACAGCTATCCGGGCGGCGCGGTCGAGGCGGGGTGCACCGGCACCTTCGACGCGATGCCGATGGCGGGCAACGCCAACGGCGCGCCGGATCCCCAGACCTACACGAGGTGGCTCTTCGACGTTTCCGACGTCGTCACCGCCGGGCACTGCGCGGTCTCGGTGTACATCCCGAACGACGGCAACATCGAGCACGTCGGTGGCGTGAAAGCGCATTATTCGGTGTTCCGCTCGCTGACCACGTCGTCCGACAACGTTGTCGGGGTGGCCGACGTCGACCAGCCCGCCCATCTCGGGCAGTGGGTGAGCCTCGGCGGCCCGTTCAAGATCGACGCGGGCAAGCTGGCGGTCAAGCTCAACAACAGCGGTGTCGACTGGAACAGCGGTGACGGCAAGGCGAACTACCGGCACATCGCGTCGACCCAGCTGAAGGTCAGCTGCACTCCGGGGTGAGTCACCCGGCCCGCCAGCCGCGCCGCCGCGCACGGGGGACGACGACGGCGCCGAGCGTCACGAGCGCGACGAGCGCGCCCGCCACCGCGGCCACGATCCCGGCCAGCCTGCCGGGGTGCGGGTCGGCTGGCGCGGGCATGCGCGCGCCGGCGGGGGCCACGGCCGGGGCGGCCGGTCCCGGTAGCAGTTCCGCGACGACCGCCGCGGCCGGATCGACGACCCCGGCGCCGAGCAGCGGGTCCGGCACGCCACCGGCCGGTGGGTAAGCGGTTTCTTTCAGGCGCCGCACCACTTCCGGGCCGGACAGCGCGGGCCGGTACGCGCGGACGAGCGCGGCGGCGCCGGACACCATGGCCGCCGCGACGGCGTCGTCGCTCGCGGTGAACAGGCCGGGGCCGCCGGGGCCGACGCCGGTGATCGCGGCGCCCGGCGCGGCGAGGTCGACTCGGATGTCCGGGAGGTCCGTCCGCATCGGGGTGCCTCGCGGGGTGATCGCGGCGACCGAGACCACCCCGGGACAGGCGGCCGGGTACGCGGCCACCGGCCGCTGCCCGGCGGCGACGGCGGCCGGGGCGATCACGACGGCTCCGGCCGTGACGGCCTCGGCGACCGCGTCGGCGAGTTCCGGCGCGGGGGCGGTGACCGCCGCCGACACCTGGAGGATCCGCGCGCCCGCCGCGAGTGCCGTGCGGATCCCGGTCGCGAGCGCGTGCGCGGTGGTCCCGCCGGTCCGGTCGGTCACCGGCACCGAAAGCACCCGCGCGCCGGGCGCGATCCCGGCGAAACCGCCGCCGGGGCGCGGGGCGGCGGCCAGTATCCCGGCCACGAACGTCCCGTGCCCGGCACAGTCCTGCCCGGCGCCGAGCACCTTGCCGGTCAGCGCGGGGGACGACCCGTCCACGCCGGTGTCGAGGACCGCGACGGTGACGCCCGCGCCGTCGGTGTGGGTCCACGCCCGCTCCGGGCGCAACCGCGCCTGGGCCCACGGCAGCTCATCAGTGTCCACTGTGGACGCGGTACGGCAGGCCTGGTTTTCCTGCAGCGAAGGGGTGATCGGCGGCAGTTCCGGCGCGGCCTGGGCCGGTGCCGCGCCGAGCGTGAGTACCACACCGAGCACGGCCGCCCAGCGGAGAGAGGATCGCACCCCGCAACGGTATGCGGTCCGCGTCCACAGGGGACAGTCCCGGAAACAGGGGGCCGAATGCACTGAAGGCGTCCTTCAGCCCACCGGGACGGGCAGGTCCTCGGCGCGGAGCAGGCGCAGGTCGTCCAGGGTCGGGGTGTCCAGCCGGGTGATCCGCCCGGCCTGCCGGGTCATCGCCGACTCCAGGAGCCGTCGCGCGTACCTGGCGTTGCCGAACGAACGGTCGTGGGGGATCGCGGCGAAGTGCTCGTGCAACGCCGTCAGCAGGTCAGGGCCGCAGTCGTACCCGTTGTCGGCCGCGCTGCGGGTGACGATGTCGACCAGTTCGGCGGGGGCGTAGTCGGTGAACACGACGGTGCGGGCGAACCGCGAGCCCAGTCCGGCGTTCGAGGCGAGGAACTCCCGCATCTCGCCGGTGTACCCGGCGACGATCACCACGACGTCGTCGCGGTGGTCCTCCATGAGTTTCACCAGCGTGTCGACCGCTTCCTGGCCGAAATCGTTGCCACCGGCGGAAGTCAGCGTGTACGCCTCGTCGACGAACAGCACGCCGCCGAGCGCCCGCTCGAACGCCTCCCTGGTCTGCCGCGCGGTGTGCCCGATGTACTTGCCGACCAGATCCGCCCTGCTGACCTCGACCAGCTGCCCGGTCGGCAGTACGCCGAGTTCCGCGAGCAGTTCGCCGTAGAGCCGCGCGACGGTGGTCTTGCCGGTGCCCGGCGGGCCGGTGAACACCGCGTGGTGGCCGATCGGCGGTGTCGGCAGGCCGGCCATGGCGCGCTTCCGGTTCGTTTCAACCAGGTTCACCAGGTCTTCGACGGTGTCCTTCACCGCGCTCAGCCCGGTCATCTCCCGCAGCCGCGTCAGTGCCGACGGCGATTTCTCCTCGGGTGGCCGCGCGGCGGCCTCGCTGATGTCCGACGGCAGCAGCAGCGAAAGTTCCTCCTCATCGGCGCCCGGCTGGGCGGCGAGCCGGACCGCCTGCCGGTCGATCATCTCCTCGAACAGCTTGCGCGCGGCGCGGCCGTTGCCGAAGTCCGGGCCGCGGTGCATCCGCCGGAAGTGCTCGGCCAGCGCGGCGCGGGTGTCCTCGGCCAGCTGGTAGCTGTGCGCGTCGCAGGTGCGTTCGACGATGGTGACCAGCTCGTCCACCGCGTAGTTGTCGAACTCGATGGTGCGGTTGAACCGGGAGGCGAGACCGGGGTTGGACCCGAGGAACCCGTGCATCTGCGCCGAGTACCCGGCCGCGATCACCACGACGTCGTCGCGGTGGTCCTCCATGAGCTTCACCAGCGTGTCGACCGCCTCCCGGCCGAAATCGGGGCCGTTGCCGGGTTCCTGCGCCGTCAGCGTGTACGCCTCGTCGATGAACAGGACGCCGCCGAGGGCTCTGGTGAACGCCTCGGTGGTCTTGATCGCGGTGCCGCCGACGATCTGCGCGACCAGGTCCGCCCGCGAGACCTCGACGAGGTGCCCGCTGCGCAGCGCGCCGAGCGAGGCGAGGATCGTGCCGTAGAGCCGCGCGACGGTCGTCTTGCCGGTGCCCGGCGGGCCCGCGAAGATCAGGTGCCTGCTCATCGGCAGCCCGGGCAGCCCGGCCTGCTGACGGCGCTTGGCCATCTGGTTCAGGTCGATCAGGGTGGCGACCTGCTGTTTGACGCCGTCCAGCCCGACCAGCGAGGTCAGTTCCTCCAGCGCGCCACCACCTTCCGGCGCACCGTCCACACCGGACACCCGATTGTCCCTGCTGTCCAGGTTTTCCACGGACAGCCGCTCGGTGCCGCCGGGGTGGCCGATCCCGGCACCACCGTTGCCGACCGTGACGCAGTCGGTGACCTCGACCGGCTCGGCGGTGTCGACACGCAGGCCGTCGCGGGCGTTGCCCCGCAGTTCGCAGCCGGTCAGCGTGCCGCGTCCGCCGGAGGCGACGAGCACGCCGTGCCCCTTGTTGTCCCGGATCCCGCTGCCGGACATGGTCAGCTCGGCGCGTTCGGCGACGCTGACGCCGTCGCCGCCACAGCCCCGGATCTCGCAGTCGCGCAGCAGCCCGGTGCCGCCGGGTTCGAGCACGACCCCCGCGCCGGGCAGATCGTGCAGCACCGTCGTGCTCACGTAGGAGTCGGCGTCGTCGCCGATCCGGATGCCCGCCCCGGCGGTGCCGGTGACGCTGGAGTCCTCCAGCCTGCCGCGTCCGCCGCCGCCGAACACGACGCCGTCGCCTCGAACGTCCTCAATGGACACCCGGCGCAGCAGCGGGTTCGCACCGGCGCGCACGGTGACCGCGCTGCCCCCGACGTCGCGGATCTCCAGCTTGTCGAACTCCGCGGCGCATTCGTCGGTGAGCTCGACGCCGTCCCGCGCGCAGTCGTGCACGTCGAGGTCGCGGAAGACCGGCCCGGCCAGCTCGCCGACATGGATCGCGGCCTGGCCAGCCGAGAACACCCGCAGGTTCTCGTAACTGCCGCGGGCCTTGTCCTTGACGAAGATCCCGTGTGCCCTGGTCCGGCCGATTCGGCAGTCGCGGACCACCGGATCGCCGCCGAGCACGACGATCCCGTGCTCGCGGGTGCCGACGAAGGAACAGTCCTGAAGGACGGGGCGGCCGCTCGTGTTGAGGTAGGCGCCGATGGCGACGTCGGTGACGGCCGTGCGCACGACGGTCGTGGCGGTGCCCGCTTCCAGCGCGATGGCGGGCTTGTCGGTGCGGGAGATCCGGCAGTCCTCGACGGTTCCCGCCGACTCGGCGTTCGCGCAGACGCCGTTTCCCCTGCTGTCGCGCATCACGCAGCGCCTGATCACCGGGGCGGCGCGGTCGCTGATGACCACCGCCGAGCTGCCGAGATGCTCGAACAGAGTGTCCTCGACGACGCTGCCCGCCTCCGAGGTGTCCACGAAACCCGCACCGGCCGAATTGGACACCCGGCAGCCGCGCATCGCGAGCGAACCCGATTCCCTTGCCAGCACGGCGGTCCACGCCGAGCCGACGACCTCGCAGTCGTCCATCGCGGCCTGTCCACGCGGGACGTCCACTGTGGGCAGTTCGGAATCCTTGCCGCGCAGGACGAGGCCGGACAGCTGCACGGCCTCCGACGTCACCCGCACGGCGCTGCCCCGGACGGGCGAGAGCTCGACGCTGCGGGAGCCCTCGGCCGCGGTGATGGTGACCACCTTGGTGAGCACCAGGTTCTCCCGGTACCGGCCGGGGCGCACCGAGATCACCGAACCGGGACGCGCCACCTCCAGCGCGGCGGTGATGGTCCGGTAGCCCTCGGGGCCTTCCGGGCTGACCGACAGGACGGGCCGTGCCACGCTCCACTCTCCTCACGCACTGCCGGGACTTCCCACGGCTTCCACGCCGGGGCGTGGAAGCCGCGCGTCCAGTCTGCCCGGCGCGGCGGCGGCGGGGCAGTCCCCCAAAGCAGCCGCCGCGTCCCCGTTTCCGGGACTGGCCGCGCCCGCGCGCGGCGGGTGGAATGGGCGGGATGACGACCCTCGGGAGAACGGGATGGGGATCCGCGCCTTGCTGTCCACTGTGGCCGGACGGCGCGCGGCGCTGCGGGCGGAGCTCGACAGGCTGCGCCACGACGCGGCGCGCTCGGCGCGGCGGCTGGCCGAGGCGGAGCGGGAACGTGACGCGCTGCGCCAGGCACAGCGCGACCTGATCGCCGGGCTGTCCCACGAACTGCGGACCCCGCTCGCGGCCATCCGGGCCGCCGCCGAGGCGCTGGACGACGGCGTCGCCGCGTCGCCGGAGCGGTACACGGCGAGCGTCGTGCACCATTCCCGGCGGCTGGACCGGGTGGCGGGTGACCTGTTCGAGCTCGCGAAGGCGCAGAGCAGGGCGGGCCGGGTCGAACGGACCGTGGTGCCGGTCGGCGATCTGCTCGACTCCGCGCTCGCCACGGCGCTTTCGTTCGCGCTGGAACGCGGGGTGCGGTTGCGCCAGTCCCGGCCCGAGCCCGAACCCACCGTGGCCGTCGACGTCGCGGTGCTGACCAGGGCGCTGACCAACGTCGTGCTGCACGCGGTCCGGCACACCCCCGCGGGCGGCCAGGTGACCGTCCTGGTCACCCCGTTGTCCGGCGAGACCGGCGAGTCCGGCGGCGTCGAGATCGTGGTCGGCGACGCCTGCGGCGGCCTCCCCGGCGGCGAACCGCTCGGCGCGGCCGAACCCGGCGAAGCGGCCCTGTCGGTCACGCGCGGCCTGGTCCGCCAGCACGGCGGTGACCTGTTGACCACCCACGTCCCCGGCGGTTGCTGGTTCACCCTCCGCCTCCCCGCCTGATCACGCGAATGACGCCTCCAATCACGCGAGTGACGCGCCCGATCACGTGAGTCGCGTCCTTGGTCACGTGAGGTCGTGAGGGCCCGGCACGAGGCACGTGCGTGAGCCGCGATGTCGCGTGACTGGATGCGTATCTCGCGTGATTGGGCGGAGATCTCGCGTGATTGGAGGCGTAACTCGCGGGGGTCAGCCGAAGCGGTAGCCGACGCCCCAGACGGTGGTGAGGATCCTCGGGGACGCGGGGTCGGTTTCGATCTTTTCGCGCAGCCGCCGGACGTAGACGCTCACCATCGCGGTGTCGCCGACCTGCCACTGCCAGACCTGCTGCATGAGCTCGTCCTTGCGCAGGGTCCGGCCGGCGTGGGTGAAGAAGAACTCCAGCAGGTCGAGTTCGCGGCTGGTGAAGCGCAGCGGGCGCCCGGCCTTGGTGGCGTGCCGGGTCGCCGGGTCGAAGGTGAGGTCCTCGACCCGCAGTTCCCGGGGCGCCGGGGCCGCGGCGACCGGCTGCGCGGTGGCGCGCCGGAGCAGTGCCTGGGCGCGCAGCGCGAGTTCGCGCGGGCTGAACGGCTTGGTGACGTAGTCGTCCGCGCCCAGTTCGAGACCGTGGATGCGGTCCTCCTCCTCACCGAGCGCGGTGACCAGGATGATCGGCACCGAGCTGATCTCCCGCAGCCTGCGGCACACGTGCGTGCCGTCGAGCCGGGGCAGCATCCGGTCGAGGATCACCAGGTCGGGCCGGAACGCGGAAAAGCTGTCCAGCGCCATGACCCCGTCGCTGGCCACGGCGACCAGCATCCCGGAATGGCTCAGGTACCCGGCGATCACCTCGGCCATCGTCGGATCGTCCTCGACCACCAGGACCCGATGATTCCGTGGCGCGGTCTGTGTCCGCTCGTCTGGCCCGCCGGTCACTGCACCTTCCCGTCACTGCCGCCCACCGCTTCGAGAGTAACGGGGGTGTGCAGTCAGTGACCGGCGAGGTAGGGCGTCTGCACCTGGACGGTCCGGCGCCGGGTGGCGTACTGCGCGCGGCCGGGCGGCAGCTTCACCGGCCGGACGTCGTTGAACAGCGGGCCCTCCGACGGTGGGCAGGACAGCAGCGCCACCGGCGTGTTGACCTCGGCGAGCCTCCTGAGCAGCGGGTCCTGCTGGGCCCGGCCGATGGTGGTGGCGCTGCGCGCGACGACGACGTGCAGGCCGATCTCGTGGCCTTGGGCGAGGAAGTCGAGCAGGGCGTGGAACGGGGTGTCCATCGGATCGGTGCCGATCAGGTCGTGGTCGTCCACCACGAGGAACAGCTCCGGCCCGGTCCACCAGTCCCGTGCCGGCAGCCGGTCCGGGGTGATCTCCGGTCCCGGCAGGCGTTTCGCCATCGCCCGCGCCGAGCCGGTCACCGCCTCGCGCACCAGCTCCTTCGACACCGCGTAGCCCAGCCGGTACTCCTCGGGCACGGCGTCGAACAGCTGCCGGCGCGTGTCGACGAAGGTGATCCGCGCCTGTTCCGGCGTGTAGCGGGCGGCGACCCCGCGCGCGACGTGCCGCAGCAGGTTCGTCTTCCCGGTCGCGTCGTCGCCGACGACCAGCAGGTGCGGGTGCTCGGTGAAGTCGTGCCACAGCGGGTTCATGTCCTCGCCGGACAGGCCGAGCGGGATCCGGAGCGCGCCCTCGGCGGGCGGCAGGTCCGCCGGGTCGAGCACCGCGGGCAGGGTCCGCACCGGCGGCGCGGCCGGTCCGTGCCACGCCTGCGCGATCGCGTGGACGAGCGCGGCCGAGCCCGCCGCCGGGTCCTCGTCGGCGCCGAGCCGGGGCAGCGCGGTGAGGAAGTGCGCCTTGTCCTCGGTCAGCCCGCGCCCGGGGATCTTCGGCACGGTCGCCGCCGCGCGCATGTTGATCATCGACTCGACCGGATCGCCGAGGCGCAGCTCGAACCGGGTGCCGAGCTGGTCACGCAGCCCGCTGGTGACCTCGCCCGCCCGGGTCGCGGTGACGACCAGGTGGACGCCGTAGTTGAGCCCGCGCGCGGCGAGCAGGGTGAACGTCGGTACGAGATCCATGAAGTCCTGGCGGATGGTGGCCCAGCCGTCGACGACGAGGAAGACGTCGCCGTACTCCTGCTCCGGCAGCCGCCCGGCCGCGCGGCGGCGGCGGAAGTCGGCGATGGACTCGATGCCCAGCTCGGCGAACCGCTGCTCCCGTTCGGCCAGCAGCGAGGTCACCTGCTTGATCGTGCGGTGCAGGCGTTCGGTGTCGAGCCTGCCGGTCACGCCGCCGACGTGCGGCAGCCCGGTCAACGCGGTCAGTGAGCCGCCGCCGAAGTCGAGGCAGTAGAACTGGACCTCGCGCGGGGTCCGGATCAGCGCGAGCGCGGTGACCAGCGTGCGCACGAGCGTGCTCTTGCCGCTCTGTGGGCCGCCGATGATCGCGACGTGCCCGCCCGCGCCTTCGAGATCGGCCATGAGCGGTTCGCGCAGCTGCTCGAAGGGCCGGTCGATGACCCCGGCTGGCACGGCCATCCCGCGCTCCTGAGCGTCCACTGTGGTCAGTCCGCGCTCGGCGGACCTGGTCAGCGCGGGCAGCAGCTCGGTCAGCGACGGCGGGACGTCCAGCGGCGGCAGCCACACCATGTGCGCGGGCGGGCCCGAAGCGTCGAGCCGCGTGACCGCGACACCCAGCAGCGTCTCCCCGGTCTCCTCGATCTCGGGCTCCTCGGCTGTGGGGAGTTCGCGTGGCGGGACATAGGCCGGGGTGTAGGGCACGATCTGCCGCGCCACGATCGACTGCCGGGTTTCCCGCCGCACCTGGCGGTAGGTGCCCGAGACGTAGGCGGCCTTGAACCGGGTGAGCGTGTCCACATCGGTCTTGAGGAACCCGTTGCCCGGCTGCGGCGGCAGCTGGTAGGCGTCCGGAACCCCCAGCACACCACGGCTTTCCATGGCCGAGAACGTGCGCAGGCCGATCCGGTAGGACAGGTGCGATTCGAGCTGGTGCGTGCGGCCCTCGTCGAGCCGCTGGGAGGCGAGCAGCAGGTGCACGCCGAGGCTGCGGCCGAGCCGCCCGATCATCACGAACAGGTCCATGAACTCGCGGTGCGCGGCGAGCAGCTCGCTGAACTCGTCGACCACGACGAACAACGTCGGCAGCGGGTCCAGCGGTGTGCCCCCGGCGCGCGCCGTCTCGTATTCGAGCACCGAGCTGTAGTTTCCCGCGCTGCGCAACAGTTCCTGCCGCCGGATCAGCTCACCGTGCAGCGCGTCCTTCATGCGCTCGACGAGCACGACCTCGTCGGCGAGGTTGGTGATCACCGCGGAGGTGTGCGGCAGCCGGTCGAGGCCGAGGAACGTCGCGCCACCCTTGAAGTCGACGAGGACGAAGTTCAGCGTCTCCGAGGAATGCGTCAGTGCCAGGGAAAGCACGAGGGTCCGCAGCAGTTCCGACTTCCCGGAACCGGTGGCGCCGATGAGCATCCCGTGCGGTCCCATCCCGCCCTGCGCGGACTCCTTGAGGTCCAGCTCGACCGGGGAACCGTCGGCCCCGACCCCGATCGGGACCCGCAGCCGGGCCGCGCCGGCGTGCCGGGCGTGCAGTTTCGCCAGGTCCGCGCCGCGCAGGTCGAGGATGTTGAGCAGGGTGGTCAGCTCGAAGTCGGTGGTGAGCGGCTCGGTGCTGTCGGTGGCCACCGCGAGCCGGTACGGCGCGAGCAGCCGCGCGAGCGACGCGGCGCGAGCCGGGCCGAGCGTGTCCGGCGTGCCGATCGGCGTCGCGGTCTCCTTGCCGCCGCGTTCGGTGCGTACCAGCTCGGCCTTTCCGCTCTCGACGCGCAGCAGCAGCGTGCGCGCGTCGGACTGCCAGTCCAGCGCGGTGCCGAGGTCGATGACCGTGACGTTGCGGTACCCGGCGCCGGCCATCCGGCTGCCGTGCGCGGTGCTGGCGCCGTCGAGCACGACGACCGTGTAGGGCTCGTCCTGGCTGGGCACGGCGTCGCGGTCGAAGAACGGGCGCCCGGCCAGTTCCTCGCCGAGCAGGCCCTCCAGCTCGCCGACCGATTCGGCGACCAGCCGCACCGGGCCCGCGCCGTCGGTGTCGGCGGGGTGCAGGTGGTGCGGCAGCCACTTCGTCCACGACCACGCGGCGTGTTCCTTGCCGACGACGACGATCCGCAGGTCCCGCGGCGCGTGGAACACCGCCAGCTGGGCCAGGATCGCGCGGGTCAGCCCGCACGCCACCTCGGCGTCGCCGCGCAGCAGCACCCGCGCGTACGACCGCAGGTACACCGCGATCGGCTGGTCCGGCACCGTGCCGTAGGCCCGGATGAACCGGCGCAGCGCGTGCGCGCAGAGCGGTTCGAGGTCTTCGACCGGTTTGGTGGACAGCGGGGACAGCCGGGTCCCCAGCTGCTGGTCCCCGACCGCGATCCGGACCTCGCCGAAGTCCGGGTGCTCCGGCCGGGTCTCCCACAACCGGGACGTGCGGACCAGCGACCACAGCGCCGGTGGGGCCGGATGCCGCCAGGCCTGCGCGCGCTGCTGGTCGCCGATCGTCGCCCGGACCTTCTTCCTCGCCTGGGCCAGGTACCGCAGGAAGTCGCGGCGCGCGCCGGACATCTGGCGCTTGCGGTCGGACGCGGCGCGCAGGAACTGCGCGGCGAGCATGCCGACGGCGGCGAGCAGCATCATGCCGATGGCGAAGTACATCAGCGTGCCGCCCGCCCCGGAACCGGGCCGCAGGAAGATCATCACCATCGCCAGCGAGGACAGCGCCATCGGCAGGTAGGTGATGACGCCGCTGAAGCCACTTTGGACCTCGGGCAGTTCGGGTGGCTCCTGGAGGCTGATCTCCCCGGACGGCATCGGCGGCCCCGGCTGCCGTTCGGGGCGGCGGAACAGCACGACGCTCACGGCGGTGTCCTTTCCGGTCGGTACTGGCCGGCGAAGAATCGCACGGGGTGGTGCGGGGAAACAGGTCCCGTAAATCGGCGACGTTACAAGCGTGGTGCGTCCGGCTAGCGTTCTCCCGGCGGGGACCCACCGAGGGACGCCCTTGGTGCGTTCAGTGCGACAGGGGCGTCCCTCGGCGCGGTCAGTGCACCGAAGGCGTCCCTCGGTGCGGCCGGACCCGCCGGGGTGACCGAAGAGTCCACAGTGGACAACGGGAGTGTGGAGTGAACAGCACCGTCGCGGGCCTGTGCCGCCTGTCGATCCGGGCGCCGGGCAGGAGCTTCGACCTGGCGGTCCCGGCCGACGTGCCGCTGGCCGACCTGGTGCCCACCATGGTCGGCTACGCCGGGAACGACCTCGACGAGGCCGGGCTCGACCACGGCGGCTGGGTGCTGCAGGACCTCGGCGGGGAACCACTCGACGACGAGGCGACGCCCGAGGCGCTCGGCCTGCGTGACGGGCAGGTGCTGTACCTGCGCTCGCGCGAGGACGCCCTTCCCGCGGTGCACTTCGACGACCTCGTCGACGGGATCGGCGCCGGGCTGCGGGACCGGCCCGGCGCCTGGCGCCCGGCGGCGACGAAGTGGCTGCTGCACGGTCTCGCGCTGGTGGCCGCCACGCTCGCGTGGTCCGCGATCCTGCTGCCGGGGCCGATCCTGCCGCGCGCGTCGGCGGCGATCGTCGTCGCGGTGCTGCTGCTCGCCGCCTCGGGTTCGGCGTCCCGCGCGGTCGGCGACGCCGTGGCCGGGACGTTGTACGGCGTCGCGGCGGTCCCCTTCTTCGCGCTCGCCGGGCTGCTCGTGCCCGGTCCGGCGGCGGCCCCGTCCGCGCTGCTGCTCGCCTCCGCCACCGCCGCGGCGGGCGGGGTGGTGCTCGCGCTCGTCGCGTCCGGCACGCATCCGCACGTCCATCTCGGCGTGCTCGTGGTGTGCGTGTTCGGGGTGCTGACCGCGGGCGTCATGCTGCTCACCGGCGAGGTCGCCCCGGCGTTCGCGGTGACCGCGGTGCTGGCGGTGCTCTTCGGCGCGTTCCTCCCCGGGCTCGCGTTCCGGCTCGCGGGGCTGAAGATGCCGCCGCTGCCGACCACCGCCGAGCAGCTCCAGGAGGGCATCGACCCGCACCCCAGCCGGACGGTCCTCGACCGCGGTGCCGTCGCCGACCGCTACCTCACCGCGTTGTTCCTGGCCACCGGGGTCGTGTGCGCCGCGGTGATCACCGGCCTGCTGACCGCCGGGGGCTGGGCGCCCGCGGTGCTCGCGGGCCTGCTCGGCGCCCTGCTGCTTCTGCACGGCCGCGAGGTCGGCGGCCTCCGTACCCGGCTCGCCGTCGTGCTCCCCGGTGCCTACGGGCTGGTCGCGCTGACGGTCACCCAGGCCGTCCGGCTGGACCTGACCGGCCGGTTCCTGCTCGTCGCCGGTGTGCTGCTCGCCGGTGCCGCGCTGATGGTCGCGGGCTGGACGGTGCCGGGACGGCGCATGGTGCCCTACTGGGGCCGGATCGCCGACGTGGTGCACGTGCTGTTCGCGGTCGCGCTGCTGCCGATGGCGTTGCTGGTGCTCGGCGTCTTCGGCTTTCTCCGCGCCATCAACGGATAACGACTCCAGGAGGAACGGCCGTGCGGTCCCGACGCGACCAGGTTCAGGCGCACATGTTCATCATGGGCAGGCTCAGCGCGGGCATGCTGCGGGCCGACCCCGACATCCCGGACACCCCGCAGCGGCGGACGAGCCGCGGTATCGCGATCGGCGTCGCGGTCACCGTCCTCATCGGACTCGGCACCGTCCTGTTCGGACTCATCAAGCCCGGTGGCGCGACCTCGTGGCAGCAGGCGGGCACGGTCGTGGTCGAGCGGGAGAGCGGCGCCCGGTGGATCTACCTCGGCGGCGAGCTGCACCCGGTGCTGAACCAGGCCTCGGCGAAGCTGCTCGCCGGACCGTCGCTGGCGGTACAGGAGGTTTCCGCGAACTCGCTCGCCGGGACGCCACGCGGCACGCCGATCGGGATCCCCGGCGCCCCGGACGGGCTGCCCGGCGCGGCCGCGCTCAGCTCCGCGCCGTGGCTCTCCTGCGCTGCGCCGCGCGAGGACGGCCGGCCGCGCGACTACACCCTGCTCGTCGGCGAGGCCGACGGGCGCCCGCTCACCGCGGCCGACGCGCTGCTGGTGTCCGGCCCGGACGGCGCGGTGTTCCTGGTGTGGTCCGGGCAGAAGCTGCGGATGGACCCGGCCGCGGGCGGGCCCGCCGCGCTCGGCTACGGCACGGCCGACCCGGTCCGGGTGCCCGCCGGGTTCCTCAACGCGCTGCCGTCCGGCCCGGACCTGGTGGGCCCCGAGGTCCCCGGCCGCGGTGGCGCGGGCCCCGCCCTCGCCGGACGGCCCAGCGTCGTCGGGCAGCTGTTCAAGGACACCGCCGGGCAGCCGTACCTGCTGCGCTCCGACGGGCTGGTGCCGCTCACCCCGGCGTTGTTCGCCCTGATCGGCGGCGACCCGAAGACGCAGAGCGGTGCCTACGGCGGACATCCGGTCGATGTCCGGCCCATCGGCGCCGGGGACGTCACCGCGCACGCCGCGCCGCCCTCGGCGAAGGCCCAGCTGACCCGGGACGGGGCACTGCCCGAGACGCCGCCGGCGCTGCGGCGCGATGATCCCGGTTCCGCGCTGTGCGCGGCCACGGCGTCCGGCGAACGCCTGTCCACGAGCACCCTGCTGGTGAGCAGGGAGGTGACGGACGCGGCGAAACCGCCGAAGGCCCTGCCCGGCGTCGCGCTGTCCTGCGCCGGTCCCGACCGGATCGCGATCGCGCCGGGCAGTGGGGTGCTCGTGCGCAGTGTGTCCACAGGGGACGGAGCGAGCGACGCGCTTTCACTGGTGGCGGACAACGGCGTCGCGTACCCGGTGCCGGGCGCGGAGGCACTCAAGCAGCTCGGCTACGAGGGCGCGCCCCAGGTACGGATGCCCGCGCTGCTCACCGGGCAGCTGCCCACCGGGAACGCGCTCGATCCCGGCGTCGCGGGCAAACCGGTCACCGGGGTGACGGTGACGGCCGCGAAGCGGTGCTGACGTCCCCGTTTCTGGGATATGGCACGGACTCCGGGTCCGGCTTAGGTTCTTCTCGGCAGCTCTTCGGCATCGCAAAGGAGTGAAGGTGACTACGCCGAACATCAGTGTTCCGTATTCCGAACTGGCACGCGGAATCGGCGAAATCCAGAACCACGCCAACCAGATGAACCAGACCAGCATGTGGGTCAGCGACATCCGCTCGCACCTGCAGCAGATGCACCGGTCGCCTTCCGCCCTGCAGTACCAGAACAAGGTGCAGCAGTGGAGCGAGAACTACCAGCTGGTGAAGCGGCAGTTCGACGACATCATCGCCAAGCTGCAGGGCACGATCAACAGCTTCCGTACCGCCGATGACCAGAACCTGGATCTGACGCAGGGCTTCCAGACCACACCGGAGGTCGGCGCGTCCTACGAGAACGCGCTGAGCTGAACCGAGGAGCATTTCGTGAACGACGAACAGTACATCGAGCCGACCAACGTCCAGGCGGTCGAGCACGACATGCAGCAGATCAGCACCAAGATCTCCCGGCAGATCGACTATCTGAAGAGCCACATCACCAAGCTGGTCCAGCAGACCGGTGGTCAGTGGAGCGACGAGTGGAAGATCAAGCAGGACACCATCAACAACGCGCAGGCGCAGATGAACGCGCAGTTCTCCCACGGCACCGGCATTCTCACCAATATGCGTGAGGCGATCCAGCGCACCGATATCAAGAACGCCGCGGAATTCCAGCGCTGATGGGTGGGGAAAAGGGACACCACGGTGGGGACACCATCGCCTTCTCGGAGTCGGCGGTGGCCGACCAGAAGAAGCAGCTGACGGACTTTCGTGCCGATCTGACGTCGAATCCGGCGATCCTCGCCCTGCAGCGCTTCGGCGTCGGGGGTGGTACCCCGGATTCGACGGTGCAGGCCGGATCGTCGGCCATGGGAAACCAGCTGACCACCCAGTTCGCCGCCTTCGCGAAATCGGCCTCGGACCAGTTGAAGGATCTGTCCGGCAAGACCGTGCTCGGCTGGGTCGACGCACTCGAGAACTGGGGCAAGAACTCCCAGGACACCGAGCAGGAGAACTTCGGGTCGGTTCAGCAGTATCAGACCGATTCGGGTCTCGGCGGCCACGCCTGAGCGCACTAGTCGCGGTTGACGGCCGCGTAAGTCCTATCTTCCGGAGGATGCTGTCATGGGTTGGGAACAGGCGCTGACCGCTCTTGTCCCGAAAGAGCAGAAGGTCGTCAACCGTGACGAGTTCGCCGGGCCGAGTTCGGAGTCGTGGATCGCCGCGGTCGGTGTCACCGACAACGACGGCCACGGTGGCGGTGGCAAGGATCCGGCGGCGACCTGGGACGTCTACATCCCGTTCGACACAACCGCCAGTATCAACGGACGGATGCAGACCCGCTCCGGCTATGTCTGGGCGAACCTCGACTGGGGCAAGCTCAACGCCCCCGACGGGCACTGGTCGAAGATCCTCCACATCGGTTCGGAGATCCTCGACCCGCTGGTCCACCCACCCGAGGGCAACAGCGTGGTCAGCAGGCCCAGCTTCACCAACGCGGCGCGGATGCTGGGCGATATCAGCACGTTCCTCGACCAGTGGAGCAGGAAGCTCGCGTCACAGGCCAAGCAGGTGGAGTCCGGCGGGGATCTGGAAGGCCAGGCGGCCAAGACCTATCAGAGCCTTCTGGAGAACGCGGGAAAGCGCCTCGGTGAGTTCGGCAGGCGGCTGGCCGATCCGCTGCTCATCGACGCGCTCAACCGGAGCCGGGACACGCTCGGCAACGAGGTCGTCGGCCTGCTCAACCAGTTCATCGCGTGGCGGGGCACCCCGCTGCACGACCCGAGGGAGGCAGTGCACCAGGCGTTGCTGAACTCCGGGCTCAAGGCCGAAGTGAACTGGAACATCACCAACAACTGGGCCAATGTGACCTCCAACTGGGGCGGCATCTGGGACGAAAGCTTCAAGACCGGACTGGACCGAGAGGCCAAGAACCGGTGGCTCAACCACTACGCGTGGTCCTTCGACCCGTTGTCCGAATCCCTGATGAACGCGACCGAGAGCGCGTACGGCGTCACGGTGAACCGCATCGTGCCCGTCCAAATGGGACAGATCGCGCCGACGACCAAGCCACCTTCGTCCACAGGGGACGGCACCGGCACTGGCTCCGACAACCCCTTCAAGGGAACCGGCACCGGCGACGGCACCGGTGGTTCGGGCGGCCAGGGCACGGGAACGGGCGGGAACGGCGACCTGCCGCCCGGCACGGGCGGCACCGGGACAGGGGCCGGGGGCGAACACGGCCAGAACGGCGACGGTAGCGACGGCGACGTCGGCGACCTGGACACGGGCGACGGCGACACCGGAACCGGCGGCCACGGCGGTCAAAATGACCAAAATGGACAGAACCTGCCCACCGGACAGAACACGAAGGACCAGACCCCGCCACCGATCGGGCCGACCACCACCCACTTCGGCCCCGGCGGAATCGGCACCGGTTCCGGCGGTGGCGGGTTCGGCTCGAAGAACCCGGATCCGGGCGGGGCGGGCACCAGCTCGATCATCGGCCCGGACGGCAACCAGGTCCGTTATCCCGACGGCACACCGATCACGGTCCCGAACGGCTCACGCATCAACCCGGACGGCACCGTGGTCAAACCGGACGGATCGCCGGTGACCGGCAAGAACGGGCAGCCGCTCACGGTGCCGAAGGACTCGGTGCTCCGGCCGAACCAGTCCGGCGGCACGCAGTTGTTCGACCCGACGGCCGGTGGCACCAGCTCGCTCCTCACCCCGGACGGCCAGGTCGTGCGGGGCCCGGACGGGAACCCGCTCACCGTGCCGGACGGTTCGCACGTCAACCCGGACGGCACCGTCACCCGCCCGGACGGCTCGCGGGTGACCGGGTCGGACGGCAACCCGTTGCACGTCGATCCGCGGTCGAAACTCCAGCACAACACGGCGTTGCGGTGGCCGGACGGGTCGACCTACCAGGACGGGAACAACCAGCGGCTTTACCTGCCGCCGGGCTCGGGCATCGGGCCGGGCGGGCAGGTCGTGGACCCGAACCATCAGTCGATGTTCGGGCCGAACGGCGCGCTGCACGTACCGGACACCCCGTACACCAAGAACAAGCTGAGCAGTATGGCCACGTTCCACCCGGACACCCAGGGCGGCGCGAAGTTCTCGGGGGCGGAGATCGGCGATCCGTCGAAACGGAGCACGGCGAACTCCTCGGCGCTGGATCACGCGCTGGAGAAACAGCAGAAGCTCCGGACCGAGACCGGGCCGCACGCACTCGGGGAGACGGGCAAGAACGGGCAGCAGCCGATGATGCCGCCGCCCGGGATGGGCGGGGGCGGCGGCGCCGACGCCAAGGAGCGGCAGCGCACGACCTGGCTGGCCGAGGACGAGACCACCTGGGGCACGGACAGCGGTGGGTTCACCGCGGCCATCGGACGTTGAGGAGAAGGAAATGCACACCCGTCTGCAGGAACAGCTCAACCAGGCCATCGCCGAGCTGACCGAACAGCAGAAGGCGATCGAGGACTGCCAGCGGCACCTGGCCGGCCAGTCCACCTCGGCGCGCTCCAAGGACCGCATGGTCTCGGCCACAGTGGACGCCCAAGGTGGACTGTCCAAACTGGAGTTCCACGACACGCGGTACCGGTCGATGGCGCCCGCCGAGCTCGCCGACGTCGTCACCAGGGTGATCGAGCAGGCCCGCCGGGACATGTTCGGCCAGGTCACCAGCACGCTCCAGCCGCATCTGCGCGGGCTGGCCGACCTGAACGCCTCGACCACCGGCGCCCACGAGTGGGACACCTTCCTCGAACCGCTGCGGAAGATGATGCCGATGCCGATGTTCGACGAGGACCGGAAGTGAGCGAAGCTTGCGAGCGAACCATGGATATCATGCGCTATAAGGGATTCAACACTGCCTCGCGAAGCGAGGCGATCGCATGAGCGAGCCGATCTCCGTCCCGCCCGACCTGAAGCAGAAGTTCGCGAACTTCGACGGATTCTCGAATCTGGTGAGCGAGCAGCGCAGGATCCTCGACGACATCCACCGGATGAACGAGGACGCCGGCGGGCACGGTGACGAGGTCGCGACAAAGTACCACGAGTACACGACGAAGGGCACCGAGAACGTGTCCGGTCTCGTCGAGCAGATCGCCGGTTACCTCGGGCTGACCGGGGAGAGCGGCCACGTCACCGCGAGCACCTTCGACGCCACCGAAGACGGGAACCAGCAGCTGACCACGGGCTGGACACCGACGCCGACCAACGTGGGCAGACCAGGGCACTGACGCCGGGAGCGGCGGGGAAAGGGGAGCGCGGCCGTGTCGCTGATGATCAACCAGGACGGCGTGAACTTCTTCAAGGGGCTCACCGGTTCGGACTGGCCGACGGCCGACGAGGACAAGCTGCGCGAGGTCGCCGCGCTCTACCGCCGGGCGGGGGACAACTTCCCGCGGATCGCCGAGCAGATCCGGCAGCTGACCGTCGCCATCGGCAACGACTTCCACGGCGCGGCGGGCGAGGCGTTCGTCGACCGCATGCGGCAGTTGATCACCAAGAACGACAAGGGGCTCGTCCCACTTGAGACCGCGGAGAAGGCGGTCAAGGCATACGCCGCCTACGCCGAGCAGGTGGCGACGCAGGTCGAGTACATGAAGTACTCCGCGATCATCCAGCTGATCCTGATCCCCGCCCAGATCGCGGCCGCCTACGCGATGGCACCGGCCACCGCCGGGCTTTCCCTGCTGCTCATCCCGACCATCCGCATGGTCGGCCAGATGATCCTCCGGTTCCTGCTGAACCTGTTGCTGGACACCATCGTCTCGATCGCGCTGGCGGTGATCGCCGCGGTGCTGGCCGACGTGATCGCCCAGGAGATCCAGATCGGGCAGGGGCATCGCGACAAGTTCGACCTGGAGAGCCTGGAGAACGCCGTCAAGTCGGGCGCGCTGGCCGGGTCGCTCGGCGGCGCCGCCTCGCTGGGTGCCAAGGCGCTCGGTGACGCGCTGGCGAAGATCGTCACCAAGGATTTCGGCAAGTATCTCGCCCTGAGTGTAGGGAACGCGTTCCCGGACACGTTGAAGGAGTTCGGCGACAAGTTCGGCGCCGCACTGGCGAAGTACAAGACCAACATCGCGCAGTCCTTCGGGGACGCCTGGTCGCAGAACCTGCCCAAGAGCGAGGCGAAGCTGCTCGCGAAGGACCTGACCAAGCTGTTCGAGAAGAGCTTCGAGAACACGCTCAACAGCGCCGAGAAGAAGGCGCTCGGCAAGGCGTGGTCGGACACCTTCACCTCCCATGTCGGGCACGTCGGGAAGGTCGAACTCCAGCAGGAGCTCAAGACCACTGTGGACAAACTGCCGTTCAAGGCCAAGCTGAGCGGTGGTGCCTACCAGGCGCTCACGCACGACGTGCCCGAGGCGGTCTACCAGGAAACCAAACAGCACCTCAAGGGTTCGCTGCCGTACCAGATCCTCAAGCCGATCGCGGGCTCGCCGGTCTACGGTGTGCACGGCTACCTCTCCGAGGGCCTGAACAACCTGGCCTTCAGCGACGAGCACCAGTTCAAGGCGCACTGGTGGAGTTTCACCGGTGGGATGGTCACCGGCGCCGCGGGCGACCTGATGGACAAGTTCATGGGCGAGCCCCTCGCGGACAAGCTCGGCGAGATCGTCGAGAACCTCAAAAACCACGATCTGCCGGACATGCCGGATGTGCCCACCGCCCCGCCGGGAGGCACGTCGTCGAACTTGGACCTCGGTACCGCGCATGGCGACGGCGGGAGCGCGCTGTCGTTTGAGGACGGTGGTGCGCAGCAGGGGTCCGGGAAGCACGACGACCCGTTCGACCCGTCCGACGTGCCCGATCTGACCCTCGATCCCGTCGAAACCGGTGGCGAATCCGCACCGCCCCAGCGGGTGCCGACCAGCTCGGACCACGGGCAGCAGGAGACCGCCAAGCACCCGCAGGAGCACACCGAGCTTCAGCAGGTGAAGAACCTGGAGAAGAAGCTCGGCGCCGCGCCACCCGTACCGGACACCCCACCGGCCGAGCATGTCGAGCACCTGAAGGACGCCCCCGCGGTGCCGACTGCGCTCCCGGACGGGACCCGGCTGGAACAGCTGCACACCAGCGGACACGACGGGATGTCGGCCGGGGAACACCGGCAGTGGGCGGACAAACTCGCTGGGGCGGAGAAGATCGGGCCGCAGGAAGTCCTGAAGGTCATGGCGGACCGCGACGCGCGCTACGACGAAATCACCGAGCAGCACCACGAAAAGCGGGCGAACGACCACGCCGATTTCGTGGCGGACTTCACCAAGAAGTACGAGGAGTTCACGAGTACCCCGCTGCATCTGTCCAAAGAGGAGGGACAGCAACAGGACCTGCTCGCCAGTGCGCCGAGCGTGCCGCACGGCTTCACGACCGACGCGCTGGCCGAGCGGTACCGGAAGGTGTTCGGCGACGGCACACCGGAGACGCAGTCGTCGTGGAAGAACGTCGAAAACCAGGCACTGCGCCTGACCAGGGATCACGAACGCCGTCTGGGGATGACCGACGTCGAGAGTGCGAAGTGGCAGAAGCAGAAAGCGGCCGCCCTCGAACGGGGTGACGAGAAGGCGCATCTCGACCTGCTGAACGAGTACGAGAACCGCCTGCGGGACCTGAACGCCGCCAAGGACGCGGCCGACGAAGCCGCGAAGAAGCTCGAACTGGAGGAATGGCAGGGTCGACTCGACGACCTCAAATCCTTCACGCCCGACCCGGCCCCGGTCAAGACCAGCGCCGATCCCCGGCATGAGAAGCAGGTGCTCGACCTGTTGAAGTCCGCCGAGAAGATCCAGTCGCCACCGGATCTGCCCCGCTCGGACGATCCGCTGCCCCCGCCGCCGTCCCGCGGGCCGGGCGGCGGCCGGGGGCCCTCGGACGAGGACCTCGAAGCCCGGCTCGGCAAGCTCACCGACAAGACGCCCGAAACAGTGCCGGACACCGAGAGCAAGCCGATCGACCTCGGCGACCTCCCCCCGGCCCCGGACCATCGACCCACCACTTCGGACGTCCGAAACGGACACGAAGAGACCGTCGACAAACCGGGAACACCGCCACCACCGGCACGCCCCGCCCCGGGTGAGCAGACTCTGCAACGCCCGCCGGGCGAGCACGAGGCGACGGGACCCGGCGGATCCGTGCCGCGGTCCGACGACCTCGACACCCTGCTCGGCGAGAGCCATACGGTCCCGGAGAACACCCAGCAGCCGGAACAGGAGCAGGCCACCGGTAGCCAGCCGCCGCCAGGGAACATACCGGACCTTATGCCCGAAGAGGACGTTCGGCAGATCCACGAAATCCAGCAGCAGGCCGTCGAAGAACATCTCGAACGAGTGCGTGGCGCGGGTGACGTACCGACCGTCTTCACCCACCTCACCTCGGCGACCGGCGGGTTCACCGTCGAGGTCGAGCACTACCCGGCCAGCCACGATCCGAAGTGGACGATCAAGGAGAAGGCCATCCAGGGCGCGCTGGACAAACTGGCGGCCAGTGGTCATCACCTGCCGGGACCGCTGAAGATCGCGGTCGCCAAGCCGGACACCGAAGACGTTTCGACCCAGGTGTTCCATCTCCGCGACGACGAGGGCATGAAGCACTGGCACATGTTCCTCGGCAACAGGCTCTTCTATCGCAACGACGCCGTCTCCAGTCACGAGACGGTCCGCGGCGGGCTCGGCCACGGCCCCCACCGGGGGGTTCCCCACCGGATCGGCGACGCGGTGGAGGAGGAATACCGGAAGGCGAAGAAGACGCGTGAACTGGGCCTCACGAAGATCGGCTCGTCGGTCTACGAAACCGCGCTCGTCGAGGCCACGGTCGTGCACGAACTGGGGCACGCCCTGCACACCGCGCAGGACCCCGCGCCGTTCCTCGACGTCCAGCAGAGGACGCGGCTGAAGCTCCCGCTCCCACCGGGGCTGCCGTCCGCGCTGAAGGTGAGTCACTACGCGACGAAGAACACTCTCGAGTTCGTCGCGGAGGCGTTCACCGCGAAGGTGTACGGCGAAACGCTGTCCGAGGACGCCGAAGTGGACTACCAGATCTGGGGCGGCCCGCAGCCCGGCGTCAAGCCCTCGGTGCTGGACGATCTCCGGTGGCGCCACAGCGGCAAGACCGCCGCCGAGACCTGGTGGATGCGTCCGGACCATCCGGTCCCGTCCGGCGCGTGGAAGCAGCTGCGCGAGCACGCGCCGGTGAAGACGGTCAGTACCGAGGCCACCGACGTCGGCGAGCGGGCCGGCCGCCCGAGCACGGTGTACCGGGGGCCGATCGCCTACGACCTGCGGTCACTGGAGGTGGCGCCGGGCAAGACGGTGCAGGAGTACACCGTCAAGCTGAAGCTCGACACCGGTTCGGTGTCTCCCGCGCAGGTGGCGGCCGTGAAGAAGGCCGCGCTCGACGCGGTGGACGACATCTACAACCAGGGCTACCGGCTCCCCGGCGGTGACCAGTTCCACGTGCGGCTGGAGTTCGCCGGGCCGGACGAACGGGCCCACGGCACGGTCAAGCTCAGCGAACATGGCAGCACCGACCAGGACCACTGGCTGGTCACCGAACCGGGCGTCGTGTTCGCGCACGAGATCGGGCACTACCTCGGCCTGCCCGACGAGTACGCCGACGCGCGGGCCGGGACGAGGCTGTTCAACGCCCGCGAGGGCAAGGGGCACGTCCACACCGACAACGGCGTCATGACCGGCGGCGTCCGCACCGGGCAGGTCGAGCTCAAGCCGCGCAACCTGTGGCTGATCGAGCAGACCCGGCGCGACCAGGTCACCACGCAGGACACGGAGTACGTTCCGCCGCCAAAGCCCCAGCGAACGGAGAAGGGGCACGGGGCGGGCGAGCTGCTCCTGAACAAGGGAGCCCGGGAACGGGAGCGGCTGCTCAGCGAAAAGCACAACACCCCGATCGGCTCGGTCTCGGGCGGCCAGGTGCTCGATCACACCACGCTGAACAAGATCGACAAGGTGCTGAGCACGGTGCCTTCCGCGCACGCACGGGACAACCAGCGGCTCACCGGCATCCAGGTCGACAAGAGCGACGAGGACGGCAACGCCAGCGGCTACTTCTGGGAGTCCGGCAAGATCCACCTCGTCCGGCCGCGCAACCTCCCCGGCTGGGTGCACAACCGGCTGGATCGCGGGGTCGGCTGGCAGCTCAAGGAGATGGACAAGGGCGCGCTCGCCGACTATCCGTTGCTCACCAAGGAGACCGACGCCACGCTGGGCCTGAACCACGGCGACCGGCACATCATGGGTGGCGTTTCGGACGTCCTCGCGCACGGCAACCTGGTGGAATGGACGCTGCGGCACGAGATCGGCCACTCCGTGGACCACCGGACCCACTGGCAGGATCTGGCCGGTGAAGCACGCTTCGGCGGCTGGGAGGTGTACGAGGACAAGGGGCTGAGCGAGGTCGCCGCGAAGATCCTCACGCATTTCGGGCTCACCGACGAGGAACTGGGCGCCCATGTCCGGCACGGAAAAATCGAAGCAGGGGAAACGGGGAAGAACACCCTGCCGGAAGTGCTCGGCGTGCTCATGACCCCGTTCCTCGCCCGCCGTGATCCCTCGGGCCTGGACAAACTCCTGGCGGATTTCGCGGTACTGGGCGCGGGCGAGAAGATCGCGAAGGCGATCGAGTTCGTCAAGCTCGCGGCCGTCCATCCCTGGATGTTCGACGACGGTCTCGCCCCGAAACTGCGCATCGGCGACCGGATCTACCAGATCGACAACAGCAACGACGGCGCCGGTGGCGAGGGGAAGTGGACCAGTTACCTCGCCGGGGCACGGGAACACGCGGTGTCGAACTACCAGTTCGCCTCGCCCGCGGAATGGTTTGCCGAGGCCTACGCCGCCTACTACGATCCGGCCCCGCTGCCGAAGCAACGGCTCGATCAGCGGGTACGGGACTGGTTCGCCTACGAACCCGCGCTCACAGCGTCCACATCGGACACCGCGGGGCAACCACAGCAGACCGTCGAATCCGCGCTTCCCGAGTCCACATCGGACACTCAGGACGCGCCGTACTATCCCACCCGTCCCGGCGAGCAGGAGGACTTGGCGTCCTGGTTGCGGCAGAAGCTGGCCGAAACCACCCTGCCGGTGCCCGCGCCGGGCCTGCTGGGCGCGCCGGATCTGTTCGGACTGCTGACACCGCCGAAGCCGCCACCGTTCGCGGCCGCCCACGATCACCGGAACCTCACCGCGGCACAGGGCGTCCACCTGCTCGAACGGCTCGACCTGCGTAACCAGACGCCCGATCCGGATCATCTCAAGCCGGATCACCTCGTCGGGGAGCACGACAAGGATCTCGTCGTATCGGTCGCGGGTCCGACGACCGGATGGGCGAAGACGGACGAAGTGCCACCGCTGCCCGAGTCGCGCGAACTGCCGAAGCTGCGGCACGCGATCTGGCTGGGCGGGCCGCTGGACACCAGCAGCGCGGGCCGGAACGAGATGCGGAACAACCTTGGGGGAGCGCCGGGCCCGGAGGAGGGCGGGCTCCGGAACGTGCTGTGGACCGACGTGCCACGGGCGAAGATCGATGAGCTGTACGCGAAGTCGCACGAGCTGAACGAGACGCATCCGCTGTACGGGGTGTACGAGATGCTCCAGTGGGCGATGGACAACGACGTCATCCTGGTGAACGTCGACGAGGTCTTCCACAGCGAAGCGCCGATGACCGCGCAGCTCGGCTTCCAGACCGAGCTGGTCAAGCAGACCGCGCGGGGTTACGCGGCGGCGAGCGACATCCTGCGGCTGGAGATCGCCCGCCGGTTCGGCGCCTACTACGCCGACGGCGAGTACGCCACGACCGCCGAATCGTTCGTCAGCGCGCAAGAGGCTATCGCTTCGCCCGCGGGTTACGGAATCCACAAGGATGGGACGAAACAGGGCAACGACCTGTTCGTGATCCCCAAGGCACACCCGGTCGCCGACCTGATGCTGACGCAGATCCGGGAGAACCACGCCAAGTCCCAGCAGGAACTCCTGCCGCCGGTCGAGGCCATCGGCGCCAACGCGTTCGTCACCATCCCGTACCTGCGTGCCCGGCGGCATTCGGTGATGGCCCGCACCGGCCCGGACAACCTCGGCACGCTGGCGAAGAGCCTCGGCTATCGGCAGGTGACCGAGCTGCCCGGCCTGTCCGGCCCGATGAAGAGCAGCTCCAGCTGGACCCGGCGGGATCAGCCGCCCCCGGCCCCGATGTCCGATGAGGAAACGCTGGCCCTCACCCAGAAGGTCGTGCAGACCCTGGTGCGGGACCTTCACAACCGCGACGGCGACCTGCACCTGACCGCCGTCGACGGCGTGGTCCGGCGGCACCCGGACCCGGACGCCGTCTGGACCGCGGCGCTCGGCTACCTCGCCTCCCGCCCGGAGCTGGCCTCGCTGGTGCGTAGCGTGACCGATCACGAGCTGATCGCCGTCGACCAGGAGAAGGTGGTCGAGCTGCCGCCCGGCGCGGCCCGGCTGCTGGAGATCGACCGCGGCGACCGGCGGCACTACCTGGCGGAGTTCTCGTATCCGGCGACCATGCACCCGCCGTCGCAGAGCCGCCCGGCGCCGCCGGAAGCCGTCCTCACCCGCCCGCCGAATGTCGACAAGACGACTTCCGGGTCGTCCGGCGGCGCTGTCCGGCCGGAGAACCGGCAGTCGACGTCCCAGGCCGTGACGACCGGGCCGACCACGACCACCGAGCCGCCGACCACTACGGACACGCGCCCGCTGGTCATCGCGAACCTCGCCACCGTGGAGGTGATCGACGGCGCGAAGCTGCGCGCGGAACTCGCCGCCGCCATGACGAGCGCGGGCGTCGACGACCGCGTGGCCAAGGCGCTGCTGGCGTCCTTTTCGGACATCGAGCTGAGGGACAACTTCACCGCGTTCGCGAACGAGGGCGTCACCAAGTCGATCGGGCACGCGAAGGACGCGGTCGAGGTGACCGTCCACCTGGGACTCGACGGCGAGGCGAAACCCGTTACCCCGGAAGACGAATCGGCGAAGCACAAGATCACCGACGTCGAGGGTGACCACGGGAAGACCCCGGCCGAGCTGGCTTCGGTGGCGCCGCGGGACAAGGGCGGTTCGGCCTCGCTGTCGGCGGGCACCGGCACCGCGACACCGGTGCGGACGGCCGAGCTGTCCCTCGGTGTCAAGGGTGGCGCGTCGACGACGTGGAAGTCCGCGCACACCACGGAGGCGTCGCTGAAGTCGGTCGTCGAGCTGACCTCCGCCACCACGACGACCCGGCACACGCTGACCTATGAGTTCCAGCTGCTCACCTTCGGCCACACCCGCGCCGGTACCGGGGCCCAGCTGGACGGGGTGACGCTCACCGCCCCGGCCGTCACCCGGGCTCCGGCACCGGCACCGGCCGCCGAGACGTCGACCCTGCCGCCGCTGACCAGCCTGCGTTCGGCCTTCCTGCGGGGCGACCGCGGCCTGCTCCATGCGGTCATCGAGGGAATGCCGCCGGACTCGCCGGTGCGTGCCGCGGTGACCGTCCTCGGTTCGGCCACCCGGGACGCGCTGATACAGCAGCTGACCGGCAAGGGCCTGTCGACCCGCGCGCCGGACGTGCTCGGCGGGCACGCGATCACCAAAACCCTCACCTTCGGGCAGCGCGCGGCGACGCTCCAGATCCAGGCCGCGGCCAGGAACGCGGTCCCGCTGGTGCGC
Source organism: Amycolatopsis samaneae (assembly GCF_039541975.1). Lineage (NCBI taxonomy): Bacteria > Bacillati > Actinomycetota > Actinomycetes > Pseudonocardiales > Pseudonocardiaceae > Amycolatopsis > Amycolatopsis samaneae. Next base: position 452,860 of record NZ_BAABHG010000004.1, on the reverse strand, counting down.
GGCGATGGCTCGGTGACGCGGACCGTGGACGGCAAGAACGACCACGCCACGACGCAGAAGTCCAAACAGGCCTTCGAGATGAAGTGGGGCGGCGGCGTGTCGTTGTCGTGGCCCGGTGCCGGCGGCTACGGGCTCGGCGCGCGAGGTGACCTCAACCTGACCGGCTCGGCGAGCGGGACCGGAAGCGACGAGCTGAGCGCGGTGCACACGTCCGGGACGAAGGTCCAGTACGAGGCGACGACCAAGGGCGCCGTCACCGCCTACCGCGCCGACCTCCGCTACACGGTCCAGCTCACCGTCGACGACGGGCCCACGACGACCATTGTGGACGATTACCCGGTCGTGCAAGGCGCGACGGTCTGGCTGACCGCGCAGGAGGCCTTCGAGCAGGGCTGGGACACCACGCCGGTCGGACAGTCCACAATGGACGAAATCGGTGCGGGCGCGCTCGCCATCGCGCCGGCGTCGGTGCTGGGGGTGGGTTCGGCCGCGCTGCCCGCCGCGGCGCTGGCCGGCCGGGTCCAGAACCTGCTGTCCGGGACGGCGCTGCGGCACCGGAACTGGGTCCGGCACCAGCCCGCGCACCTGCTGGTGAACCAGGAGCTGGTCAAGACCGCGGTGACCCCGCAGTTCCTCGCCGCGCACAGCGCGGACCTGTTCGGCAACGGCCTTTCCCTGTTGCTGGCCACGGAAACCCACGCCGGGACCTCGACCGGCACCGAGTACGTCCGCGCGGTCATCCGCGCGACGCCGCAGGACACACCGGCGCTCGTCCCCGCGCGGGCCACCACGCTGAAGACGACGACACAGGCGGTCACCTCCGGCGAGCACACCTCGGCGGTGAAGGGGAACTGGGGTGGAGGCGGCGGGGTCGGCGGGGTGCTCCCGATCTCCCCGTGGTCGGTCATGCGCACCCTCCAGTTCTCGGTCACCCACAACCGGAAGTTCGGCGACATCGAGACCGGTACGACGGCTTCCGGCGGGTACGAGCACGAAAAATCCTGGCAGTCCTCCGAGGTACACGGCTACCGGCAGAAGGTCCGTTACGACATCACGGTGTACGGCAAGAACGGCGAGGTCCGGAAGGACATGCTGACCGCTGAGGCGCGGTTCGAGGCGGCGGGCGGAAAGCGGTTGCTGGGCGCGGCGACCACCGCGCCGCGCACCGGTGTGGCCAAGCTCGTCGACAGCGGGACCCCGGCACTGCCGCCGGAGTGGCAGCAATCCTCGCTCCCCGACGACTACGCGGTGCACAGCATCGAGCTCCCGCCAGGGCTCGCCGAACTGCTCGCCAAGGCGGTGACCGGGAAGGAGGATGGGCTCGGCCCAGTGGCCGGGCACCGCGCGCACACCTTCGTCAGCCCAAGCGCGCTGGCCGCGCATCTCGACAAGGCGGCCACCGGTACCTATCGGACCCCGTTGCACCGGTACGGACAGGGCGAGCTGTTCACCGGGTACCGAGACCAGCTCGGCACCGGGTCGCTGTGGCTGCGGTTCGCCAACGCCAAGGTGCTCGACCACGCGGAGAGTCTCGAACTCACCGTGTCCGGCAAGAACAAGAGCGGCCATGGTCACTCCACAGTGGACCGCAAGGTGTGGGACCTCGCGCTCGACGGACGGACGAACCTGCGGGTCAACAGCGAGGCTTCGGTGGTGCCACAGGGCACCTACACGCTGACCAGCGAGCACACGGACGGGACCGGCGCGAAGTTCGAGCACGAGGCCGGTCGTGGCCGCACCTACACCGGCCCGGCCTATCTCGTGTCCCTCGACACGAGCATGGTGCTCACCGGGCAGGACGTCCGGCACACCAACGTGGTCGTCGGCGACCACTTCGGCGAACAGCACGAAACCCACTTCCAGCTCGACATCCCGGACGCGGTGCGGCTGTGGGTGCCCGCCGGTCAGCTCGACCGGCTCGGCCCGCTCCAGGGGGAGATCCCGTCCGTCCCCGCACCCGCCCCGGTGCCCGCACGCGAGTTCGTGCCGGTGACCCATCCCGGCCTCGGGCACGCCGCCGTCCGCTCGGAGGTGACCGCGCTGCTGCTGCCCAAGCTGCTGGCCGCACTGTCCACAGTGGCCGAACCGGTACTGCCGGGGCCGGTACGGGACGGGCTGCTCGGTCAGGTGCGGGGCATGGCCCGGTCGATGCGTTCCTGGCTGTTCGAGCCGGGGGTGTCCGCGCTCGGCACCGCGCTGTCCCCGCACCTCGCCGCGCAGATCTCGCCGTCCGGGCTCTCCGCGCTGTACGGCGATCTGCTCGGCCGAGGGGTGCGGTTCGTCCAGTCCCACGACGGTCCGCTCGGCCGCACCGACATCGCGGTGAAGCTCAGGGCCAGGCAGGGGCCGGGCAGGCTGGAGGACGACTCGGACCGGTGGAAGCTCAAGGACAAGTACAAGGCGGCGGTGGAACGTACCGGGAAGACCACGTCGCTGATGACCGAAGCGATCGAAACCCCCGTGGTGTGGAGCGCCTTCCCGAACGGCCAGGTCCAGTCGAACCCCGGCTGGGCGGGCAGTACCGACGGCAGCCGCAAGAACGAGCTGGCGACCACGTTCACCGGCAAGGACGAGTCCGAGCACACGCTGAGCCACGAGGGGAAGACCGTTTCGTTCGTTCACGACCTCGAACTCTTCCTGGAGGTGGAGAAGGTTTCGAGCTGGGGCCGCGCGCCGAAGACGGTGACGGCCGGCCTGCTCGATCGGTGGTTCCCGCCGGTCACGGTCACCACCGAGAAGGCGCTCGACACGATTCCCGGGGCCGTCCGCGTCACCGTCGCCGAATCGGACGCGCTGCCGCTGTTGTCCCCACCGTCCCCGGTGAACCCGGCCGCGGTGGGACAGCCGCTGCCGGAAGGGGTTCGTCCCCTGCTGCGTGCCGACGAGGTCCACACGGTGCTCGACGAGGTGCTGGACGGCGTGCCCCCTGGCGAGTCGACCGGCAAACCGCCGCCGAAGCTGCCGGCCGACGCCGGGGGCAGCAGGCAGCTGATCGAGCACGCGACCCGGCCCAGCATGTTGTCCGCGCACGCTTCGAGCCTGTTCGGCGCCGAGGGGTACCGCGTCGGCGGTCTCCACCTGGACCGCGCGTTCACCGGCCTGCTCAACCACGGCCAGCTGACCGCGCTCACCCTGCACGCCGAACTGCTGGACGCCCGGGTGACCCACCAGTCGTCGAGCGGCACGTCCACCACCGGCAAGACCGTCCACAGTGCACTCGCCGACAGCGCCGCGACCAGGACCCAGGCGGCGGGCACCGGGGTCAAGGCCAGCGGCAGCGGCCAGGTGTGGAGCACCGCGGCCGGGCTCCCGCTGCCGGGCGAGGCGGGTCGCGCCGCGACGGAGCTGACGGTGAAGGGCCCCGCGCTGGAGTACAAGGAGGCCGAACCGCTCAAGATCGGCGGGAAGACCGAGGAGACCGAACACGAGTCGAGCGGCCCGACGTACCTGGTGACCGGCGACGTCCGGTGGAAGGTTACGCCGGAATACCGGGGGAAGGCCCCGGAACACTGGACGCGCCCGCGTTCCGCGCGCGGCCGGGGCGCGGTGGTGTTCCGCACCGACGCGGCGGGGCTGCGCGCGCTCGGGCTCGACCCGCCGCCGGAGCAGGAAACCCCGGCTCCGGCCCCGGCCGGGGAAGAGCCGTCGGCCGAGCCCGAGGAGGAGTTCCACGACGCCGTCGCGTACCAGGACGAGGAATCCGCGCGGCGTGCCTGGGAAGCCGTCCGCGACCGCTGGGCGGGCTGGACGGATCGGGGAAAGCAGTCCACCGCGGACGCCGTGAACGCGCGCCGGATCGCGGCGGCGGCCGGGCTGCGGTTCGATCCGTCCTCGCCGGAGGACCGGCACGTGCTGGCGCTGCTCGCCCGGATCCTCCGCGACGAGGGGGAACCGGTGGCGACGGAGTACGCCGAGGGCCTGAAACGGTACGGCGGCGAGGACATGTTCGTCCGGGAGCTCTCCGGCTCCTGACCGGGATGTCCCCGAAACCGGGACTGGCCGGGGCGGGGAGGGGCGGAAAGGATGAGGGCGTGAGCCGGTGCGGGCGGCATCGGGTAAGAAGGATCCGGCGCAGGATGGGAACACGACGGTGACTGCTGAAGGGATGTCCGGTCCGCGGAACACCGCGGGCGGCGCGGGTGAACCGGTGACGGGGAGTGGGACCGCGTACCTGATCTCGGCACAGCAACAGGAAACCGTGTCCGAAGGCGACTCCGCCGCCGCGGAGTCCACAGTGGTCTCCGCGCTGACGGATCCCGTCGCCGACGCGGATACCGCGCGGCACCTGGCGTCCACAACGGACAGTGTGGCCGCGGCGGAGACGACGGCCGAAGCTCTCGCGGCGGTCGAGACGCGCCAGACCGGCGAGCCCGCCGAATCGTCGGGCCGGATCCCGCGGCCGGTACTCGCCGGCGCGGGTGTCGCCGGGCTTCTCCTGCTGGCCGCCCCGCTCCTGGTGATGGCGCTGGCGAACCACGCCGACCCGACTCCGGCTGCCGCCCCCGATCCCGCCGCGTTCCAGGACAAAGCGGGCCCGCACGGCGGCCTGGTGCCCGGGGCGCGGCCGGACACCGGCGCCGTGGGCGCGCCGGCGAACCCGGTCGCGGCCGCGCCACCGGGCGCCCCGGCGGGCCAGCAGGCGGCACCGGGCGGTCCGCCTGCCGGCGCCGTCGCCCCACCAGCGGCTCCCGGCGGGTCCCCTGACGCCCCGCAAGCGCCCGCCGGGAGCCCTCCAGCCGCCCAGTCCGCGTCGCCGTTCGTGCTCGTGGCGGGCCCGGGCTGTGGCGGTGGGTCGTTCGGCAAGCCCGGGTACTACACCAAGGGCGACGAGGGCTGGCTCAGCAGCGGCAGCGGTGGCTACGGCGGCGAGGGCTGCAACGGCAGCTTCTACTCCGTGCCGATGTCGGGCGACGGCCGCGACGGCGACAACTCGGCCGTCTGGACCTTCACCACCGGGCCGGTTTCCCAGGGCAGCTGCCAGCTCCAGGTGTACATCCCGAACGGCGACGCGACCAGGGTCGGCGGCAGCCCGTCCTACTACACGGTGTCCGGCGGCGGCTCCTTCCAGATCGACCAGACCCGCCAGCGGGGCCGCTGGGTCGACGCCGGCCGCTTCGCGGTCAGCGGCGGCAAGGTCTCGGTCCAGCTGCACTCCCGAGGCGTGGACTGGAAGAACAACGGCGGTCTCGCCCACCACGCCGCCGCCCAGCTGAAGGCCACCTGCACCTGATCACCCGAGTTACGTCCCCAATCACGCGAGATACGCCCCCAATCACGTGAGATCTCCGCCTGATCACGCGAGGTCGCCCGATGCCCCGCGTGACCGGCTGGAGGTCTCCCGTGACCGAAGTGCGACCTCGCGTGATCGGACGCGGAACACGCGTGATTGAGCGCGGAACTCACGTGATTGAGCGGAGATCTAGGTCGTGATCGAGGCCAGGTACCGGGTGATCGTGGCCTGCTCGGCCACGTCCACGACCGCCGCGACGTAGTTGTCGGGGCGGACCAGGACGAGGGCGTCGCCGTCGACGGCGTAGGCCCGGCGGGCGTGTCCGTCCTTGTCGGACAGTCCGGGCGAACCGGCGTCGATCGCGACCGTGCGCACCAGATCCCCGTACGGCGCGGCGATTCCGCCCAGTGTGGCCGCCGCCCGCTCGCCGAACCCGAGCAGGGTGAAGTGCGGTCCGGCGAACCGCTCGAACAACCGGACCGTCGTGCTGGTCCCGAAATCCGCGCACGGCGCGTCGGGTGCCCGGTCGCCCGGCTGAAGTGGACTGTCGCGTTCGGACGGACGAGCCGACAGCGGGCTCCAGCGGTACCCGACGCCCAGCATGGTGGTCTCCTCGGTCACCACGACGTCGAGGCCGCCGCCGGGCTTCTTGATCGCGGCCATCGCCACGCTCAACCGTTCCGAACTGACCTTCAACGTCCAGGACGCGATCGGCAGCCGCTCGGCTTCGTAGCTGTCCAGCAGCGCGTCCCCCGCCGCACCCGCGGCGACGAGCGCGAGCTTCCAGCCGAGGTTGTACGCGTCCTGGATGCCGGTGTTCATGCCCATACCGCCCGCGATCGGGTGCACGTGGGCCGCGTCGCCCGCGAGCAGTACCCGCCCGGCGCGGTAGCGCTCGACCATCCGCACGTTGACCCGGTAGGTCGAAAGCAGGTCCGCCCTGGTCAGCCACCCTCCGGGTAGCCGCGCGTACCGGGCGAACAGCCGCTGGAAGCTCTCCAGCGACGGGGGCAGCGGCTCGCCGCCGGGACCGCGTTCCGGCGCGGCCTGGAACCACCAGGTCCGCTCGGTCCCGGGGACCGGGCACAGCAGGACGCCGCCGTCGGCGTCGAGCCACTGGTGCCAGAACGCGCGGTCGAGCCCGTCGACCTCCACGTCGCCCAGCACCATCCGCTGTTCCTCCTCGGTCTCCCCGACCAGCGGCAGGCCGAGGAGTTTGCGGACCGTGCTGTGCCCGCCGTCGCAGCCGACCAGGTACGCGGCCTCGAACCGGCGCCCGTCCGCGAGCGTGCCGGTCACGCCGGACTCGTCCTGGGTGATCCCGGTCAGCTCGGCACCCAGTTCGACCTGGACGTCGTGCTTCGCGAGCTCGTCGCGCAGGATCTCCTCCACGCGGTACTGCGCGATGAGCCTGCTGTGGGCGTAGGGCCGGTCGGGGGTCGGGTGCACACCCGCCCACGGGTCGGCCGAGGAGATCAGCTCGCCGTCCCGGTACTTGCGCATGACCGGCGCCGGGCCGCTCGCCGCGAAGATCCGGTCGAGCACGCCGAGGTCCTCGAAGACCTCCAGTGTCCGCTGGTTCGGCCCCTTGGCCCGCGAACTGCGCGGGTACTCCGGGGACTTCTCGATGACGCGGACCGGCGTGCCGCGCCGGGCCAGCTCGCACGCGAGGGTCAGCCCGGTGGGCCCCGCGCCGACGATCACCACGGTATCCATCTGTCTCCTCTCGATCGACGCCCAGTAAAACGTAACCGGGTATCAAATGCAACCGGGTTAAATTAATGACCCGGTGTTAGGCTGGTCGGCGTGACGGAACCGGTCGGCCTTCGGGCGAGGAAGCGGGAGCGCACGCGGCGGGCGATCTCCGAGGCCGCGATCGCGATGTTCCTGGCGGACGGGTTCGACGAGGTGTCGGTGGCCGACGTCGCGGCCGCCGCCGAGGTGTCCAAGCCGACGTTGTTCCGCTACTTCCCGACCAAGGAGGACCTCGTCCTCGACCGCTTCGCCGATCACCGCGGCGAGGCCGCCCGAGTCGTCCGAGGCCGCGAGCCCGGCGAAACGCCCCTCGCCGCGTTGAAACGTCACATCCGTAAGGCACTCGGCGAACGCGATCCGGTCACCGGGCTGTGTGACGACCCCGAGGTGCTGGCCTTCAACCGGCTGGTGTTCGGCACGCCGAGCCTGGCGTCGCGGCTGGCGCAGCACCGCGCGTACGACACCGACGAGCTGGCGGCGGCCTTCCAGGAGGCGACCGGTGAGAAGGACGCCTTCCTCTGCCGTCTCGTGGCCGTCCAGATCGTCGCCGTGACCCACGAACTCGCCCACCGGAACGCGGCGAAGCTCGCCGCCGGGCGCAGCGCCGACGAGGTCCACCGGGAGGCCGTCGCGGCGCTGGACCGGGCGTTCGCCCTGCTCGGCGAGGGCGCGGAAAAGTTCGGCTACTGAGCTTCCACGAAAACGGCGCCCCGGCACACCGAAGTGGTGCCGGGGCGCCGTCGTGACCGGCCGGGGGTCAGAATCCGTCGCAGGAGGCGATGGCGAACTGGCCCGACGCGGTGGCGGTCTTGGCCTCCTTGCCGTCGACCACGACCTTGCAGGTGACGTCGCCGCCGTCCATGCCGGTGGTGACGGTCAGCGTGCCACCCTTGATCAGGCCCTTGGTGGTGAGATCTTTCGACCAGGGCAGGGTTCCCGGCTTCTCCTGGTTGGTCGAGCTCCCACCCTCGCCGATGGTCGAATAGGTGACGGAGGCGCCCTTCGCGGTGCCGCTCACCTCGTAGTGCACGGTCACGGTGCGGTTCGCCTCGGTGGTGACGTCGTTGACGGCCTTGGTGAACGCGGCGGCCCACAGGATGGCGACGCCCAGGCCGAGCACCGAGAGGACGAGCCCGGCGATGGCGACGCCCTTGTTGGTGGCCTTGCGGGCACGGACCCGGCCGATCCCGACCGCGGCGAAGACGATGCCGAGGATCACCAGCGGCCAGGCGATGACGCCGATGAACGGGATGAACGAGAAGATCAGGCCGAGCAGGCCGAGCACGAACCCGGTGGTGCCGAGGCCGTTCTTCGGTTGTTGCGGTCTCACCGCGTTCGGCTGGAGTTGGTCAGGGGTGGACATGGGCGCCTTCCTCACTGTGGTGTGCACAAAGGATTCGTGCGGATCGCGGCGGGCGTTACCTGTCGGCCCGACCTGCTCGGCGAAGGCGCGAAAAAATTCGGCGGCTGATTTCCCGGAGCATGTAGAGCGCGCGTGGCGTGTTCCGTCCTCTTCGTGAAGGCGCCAGGATGGGCGCACGAAACGGTGAAGGAGCCGGACATGCCGAAGTACATGCTGCTGCAGAACTACGAAGGTGGCGCGGGCTGCGACATCCCGATGACCGAGTGGACGCCCGAGGACATCACGGCCCACATCGAGTTCCAGCACGTGCTGAACCGGGAACTGGTCGCCAACGGGGAGTTCGTCGAGGCGCAGGGCCTGTCCGGCCCGGAACTGGCGAAGAAGGTCGTCTCCGACGGCGTGGCCGCCCCGGTCGTGACCGACGGTCCCTTCCCCGAGGCCAAGGAACTGCTCGCCGGGTACCGCGTGGTGGACGTCGAGTCGGAGGCGCGCGCCATCGAGATCGCCGCGAAGATCTCGGCCGCGCCGGGGCCCGGCGGGGTGCCGATCCAGGCGCCGGTCGAACTGCGCCAGATCATGGGCGCTCCGACGATCGAGTCGTGAGCACCGAACCTCGTGTCGAGGACCTGCTGCGCGCGCTGGCGCCGCAGGTCCTCGGCGTTCTGGTGCGGCGGTACGGCGACTTCACCGCCGCCGAGGACGCCGTGCAGGAGGCGTTGCTCGCCGCCGCGACGCACTGGCCAGACGGCGGTGTGCCGGACAATCCGCGCGGCTGGCTGATCCAGGCGGCGGTCCGGAAGCTGACCGACCAGTACCGCAGCGACCAGGCCCGGCGCCGCCGCGAGGACGTCGCCGCGTTGCGGGAGCCGCCCGCCGGGGACGTCCCCGACCGTGACGACACGCTCGTGCTGTTGTTCCTCTGCTGTCATCCCGCGCTGACCCCGGCGTCGGCGGTGGCGCTGACGCTGCGGGCCGTCGGCGGGCTGACCACCGCCGAGATCGCGAACGCCTTCCTGGTGCCCGAGGCGACCATGGCGCAGCGGATCAGCCGCGCCAAGCTGAAGATCAAGTCATCTGGCGAGCCGTTCCGGATGCCGGGGGACGCCGAGCGGGCCGGCCGGCTCCGCTCGGTCCTCCACGTGCTGTACCTGATCTTCAACGAGGGCTACGCCAGCAGCGTCGGCGACGATCTGCAACGCACCGAGCTCGCGGCGGAGGCGATCCGGCTGGCGCGGCTGGCGCACCGGATGCTGCCCGCCGACGGCGAGGTCGCCGGACTGCTCGCGCTCATGCTGCTCACCGACGCCCGCCGCGCGGCCCGCACGAACGCCGAAGGCGGGCTGGTCCCGCTGGCCGAGCAGGACCGGCGGTTGTGGGACCGCGAGCTGATCCGGGAGGGTGTCGCGCTGGTCACCGCGGCGGTCGCGCGGGGCACGGCGGGGTCCATGGGGGAGTACCAGGCGCAGGCCGCGATCGCCGCCGCGCACGACATCGCGCTGCGCGTCGAGGACACCGACTGGCCGCAGATCCTCGGCCTGTACGGGATTCTCGAGCGGATGACCGGGAACCCGATGGTCTCGCTCAACCGCGCGGTCGCCGCGGCGATGGTGCACGGCCCGCGCGCGGGGCTCGACCTGCTCGACGCCGTCGCCGACCGGCTCGCCGGGCACTACCGCCTCGACGCCGTCCGCGGGCACCTGCTCGAACTGGCCGGGGAGACCGGGGCCGCCGTCGAGTGCTACCGCGCCGCCGCGGCCCGCACCACGAGCCTGCCCGAGCAGCAGTACCTCACCACCCAGGCCGCCCGTCTCCACACCGGCCAGAGCCGCTAAACCTCTTCACGGCACCGCCGGGGAGAGGTGCGGTTCGTGGGCGGCCCAAACGCCCCAATGTGGCACTGGGTGCGTTGGACGCAGCGAATGTGGCGTTCGGTGCGTCCAACGCACCGAACGCCACATTGGGGCGCTCGGCCACGTCCAGCCGCGACGGGTCAGGGAAGTGCCGGGGAGGCCGCCCTGACGCCCCGACCGTCCACATCGGACTCGGCGGGTAGCCGGCGGGGCAGCACGCGGGGATGGGGTATGATCGGCGTATCGGGGTAGAAACGTGCTCCCCGCGCCGGGCATCCGGTAGGTCGGGAGCACGCGTATACGCGGTATCGAATGATCCGTCACTCCTTCACCGCGAAGGAGTGCGTGATGTCTTCCCGTGTTCGCCGCCGATCCGGCACGAATCCCCCGCAGTCCCCTCGAACCCTCGGCGAAGTGTGGCTCGCCCTCGCCGGGCTCTCGGCCGTGTTCCTCTTCGAGATGCTCGACAACTCGATCCTCAACGTCGCGTTGCCGACCATCGGCCGCGAACTGTCCGCCTCGACGACCACCCTGCAGTGGGTGACCGGGGCCTATTCCGTCGTGTTCGGCGGGCTGATGCTGGTGTTCGGGGCGCTGGCCGACCGGGCGGGGCGGCGGAAGGTCATGCTCGCCGGGCTGGTGCTGCTCGGCGTGGCCAGCCTGGCCACCGCGTTCGTCACGGTCGCGTGGCAGCTCATCGCGGTACGGGCGCTGATGGGCGTCGCGGCCGCGATGACGACGCCGGGGTCGCTCGCGCTGGCGTTCCGGCTGTTCTCCGACGACCGGCTGCGCGTGCGCGCGACCACGCTGATCTCCACCGTGGGCCTGATCGGTCTCGCCGTCGGCCCCACCGTCGGCGGTTTCGTGCTCGCCTTCGCGCCGTGGCAGGCGCTGCTGCTGGTGAACGTGCCGGTCGCCGCGCTCGCGTTCCTCGGCATCCGGGCCGGGATCCCGGCCGACGACCCCGCCGGTCTGCACCGCGATCCGATCGACGTCGCGGGCGCCGTCCTCGGCACCGCGACGATCGTCCTCGCGCTGCTCGCCCCGACGTTCTTCGTCGAGGCGGGCACCGCCTCCGCGCTGCCGTGGGGCACCGCCGTGGCGGCCCTGCTCGCCGGAACCGGCTTCGTCCTCCGCGAGCGGACCGCCCGCCACCCGCTGCTCGACCTGAAACTGGTCGCCCGTCCGCTCGTGTCCAGCGGCCTGGCGCTCAAGGCCGCGGCGGGGCTGGCGACCGCCGGGCTGGGCTACCTGGTGACCCTGCACCTCCAGCTCGGCCTCGGCTGGACGCCCGCCGAGGCGGCCATCGGGATGGTGCCCCAGGTCGTCGTCCTGATCGCGGGCGGTGCCGTGATCAGCCCGCTGATCACCCGCGTCGGCCTCACCGCGGCCGCCTGGCTCAGCGCCGGCGCCGTCGTGTGCGGGCTCGCCGTCTACACCGCGTTCGGCGGATTCGGCTACGTCTGGGTCGCGCTCGCGCTCGTCCTCGTCGCGGCGGGCATGCGCGTGGTCGGTGTCGTGGCGGGCACCAACGTGATGCGCGGCCTGCCGGAGAACCGCACGACCATCGGGGCCGCGCTCGTCGACACCGCCAGCGAGGTCACCACCGGGATCGGCATCGCGCTCAGCGGCACCATCCTGGCGGTGGTCTTCCCCGGCGCGCTGACGACGCCCGGATGGAGCGCGGCGCAGCTCGGCGACTTCCACACCGCGCTCACCTACGCCGGTCTCGTGCTCACCGTGCTGTCCGGGTTCCTGGTGGGCTGGGGCATCTTCCGTGGCCCTCGTTCCCGCGTCGACCTCGTCCCGGCGGCGTAGGCGCGTTCCCCGGAGGGCCGGTGGCCCGCCGGAGGACACGCCGGGCGACGTCTCGCCCTCCGGCGTGTCCCCCGTGCCCGGACCCTCGTGTCCACTGTCGCGTACTCCGGTCACTCGTCCGGCCGCGCGCGGGCCGGGCAGTAGACCACTGTCAGACCAATTCGCGCGGGAAACCTACTGGTGACGGGGTTCGCTGCGGCATCATCGACAGACGGATTGGTCCATCGGAGATCGTCGGCGGTCTTGGCCGCGACGCGGGCATGCCGTGTGCTGGATCCGGTCGCCCGGCCTCTGATTCGGCGGTGAGGAGGGCAAGATGACGGCTCCCGGGAAGATCGGCGAAGTGCGGGCCCGGCTGCTCGATCTCGTCGATCTGCTGCCGGAAGGGGCCCCGTTGCCCCCGGAACGCGAACTCGCGGTCCGCTGGCGGGTAGCGCGCATGACGCTGCGCCGGGCGATGGACGACCTCGTGCTGCAGGACCTGCTGGTGCGCAGGCAGGGCAGCGGCACGTTCACCTCGCGCCCGAAGGTCAGCCGTCGGCTCGCGATGACCTCGTTCTCCGAGGAGATGCGGCGCCGCGGCATGCGGCCGGCGAGCCGCACGCTCGAACTGCGCCGCCGCCGGGGCGACCGCGCGCGGTGCCGGCTGCTGCGGATCCCGGCCGGGGACGTCGTGGTCGAGTTCGTCCGGCTTCGGCTCGCCGACGACGCGCCGATGGCGCTGGAGCGCACCTTCGTCCCCGACCGCTACGTGCCGGGGCTGGCGATCGGTGACCTCGACAGCTCCTGGTACGAGCTGCTGGCCACCCGCTACGGCACCGACATCGTCACCGGCACCTGCCAGCTGGACCCGGTGCTGCCCGACCAGCGCACCGCCGAACAGCTCCAGATCCCCGTCACCCAGCCGTGCCTGCGCATCCGCGGGATCAGCCTCGACGCGCGGGGCCGGGTGATGGAGAGCTGCGAGGCGACCTATCGCGGCGACCGGTACGCCATCACCGCCGATCTGCGCAGGCCCGGCCGGACCGGCGTGCCGAGCTGACCCGACCCGCACCCCCCTGGAGGCATCATGGCCATGCGTGGAATCCGTCCTTTGCGGTCCCTCCGGACGATGGGTGCCGGGATCCTCGCCGGGATCCTCGCCACCGGCGCGCTCACCGCGTGCGGCGGCGATTCCACCGGCGACGTCACGCTGACGTTCTGGACGCACACCCATCCACCGATGGTCAAGCTCAACCAGGCGATCATCGCCGAGTACGAGAAACAGCACCCGAACGTCAAGATCAAGTACCAGCAGATCCCGAACGACGAGTTCGACACGAAGATGCTGACCGCGATGAGCAACGGCACCGGTCCGGACGTGCTCAACATGGACGACAGCACCCTGCGCGGCGAATACCTGCCGAAGCGCCTGCTGGCCCCCGTTGATCTCAGCGCGTTCGGCGTGCAGTCCGCCGACGCACTCAAAGCGCGTTATCTGCCGGGAACCCTGGGCGGCGCGTCGGCCGACAACGAGCTGTTCGGCCTGCCGAGCGAGTTCAACGCGACCGCGTTCGCCATCAACACCAAGCACTTCGCCGACGCCGGGCTCGATCCGAACGCGCCACCGAAAACCTGGCAGGAGGTCACCGAGGCGTCGAAGAAACTCGTCGGCGCCGGGCACACCCAGGCGTTCAGCTTCCTCTACCTGCACGCGGGCTGGTACACCCAGCAGTTGCAGACCCTGCTGAACGAAACCGGTGGCACGATCACCGATCCGAAGCACGAGAAGGCGACCGTGGCGTCGCCGCAGTCCCAGGCGGCGCTGAAGATCTGGGCCGATCTCGCCACCGGCGCCACGCGGACCGCCGATCCGAACAAGACCTCGCGCGAGGCGACGTCACCGTTCGGCGATCTCGCCACCGGGCGTCAGTCGATGGCGGTCGTCTACCCGTGGGCGATGGAGCAGATCCGGCAGAGCAACCCCGAAACCTTCGCGCAGCTGAAGCTCGTCCCGCTGCCGCAGGTGAACCCGGCGAATCCGGTGAACCGCTGGTACGGCTACTACTGGAGCGTCAGCCGGGCGAGCAAGCACCAGGACCAGGCGTGGCGGTTCATCGCCTATCTGGCGAGCCAGTCGCAGCGCTGGCTGTCGGACGTGAAGTTCATCCAGCCGGTGACGGGCTGGGAAAACAGCGAGGCGGGCAAACAGGTCCCGGGGCTCGACGTGTGGTCGGCGGCGTACCAGAAGGGCAAGTTCGACGAGGTCGCCCCGCACTTCGCCGAGATCAAGGACGCGGTGATGGGGATGGTCAACGACACCGTCTTCGACCGCGTCGCGATCCCGGAGGCCACCGGGAAGGCCGCCGAACGGATCAACCGCAGTCTGGGGAGCTGAGCGGATGACGGTGCTCTCGACCCGGCCCAGCGCGGCGGAAACCCCGGCGCCCCGGCGGAACCGGCCGATCCGGCGGCGCGAGCTGGTCGGCGTCCTGCTCGCGGTGCCCGCGATGGCGTTGTTCCTCGCCTTCGCGATCTACCCGATGCTGCGGGTGTTCTACCTGTCCCTGTTCGACTACAGTCTGACCGCGCCGCCGGAGTTCGTCGGGTTCGACAACTTCACTTATCTGGCAACGGATCCGCAGTTCGGCGCCGCGTTGTGGCAGACCGTGGTGTACGCGGCGGGCACCTACGTCCCGGCGCTCGTACTGGCACTCGTGCTGGCCCACGCGCTGAACACCCGGGCCCGCGGCAGCGGCCTGCTGCGGCTGCTGTACTTCCTGCCGGTGGCGATCAGCTGGGTCGCGGTGTCGGTGATCTGGCGGGTCGTGCTCCACCCGGACGGTCTGCTCAACCAGACGCTCGGGCTACACGTCAACTGGCTCACCAGCTCGGACACCGCGATGTGGGGCCTGGTGCTCATGGGCGTGTGGAAGGAGACCGGGTTCTTCCTGATCCTCTTCCTCGCCGGGCTCCAGTCCATTCCCGGCGAGCTCTACGAAGCGTCCCGTTTGGACGGTGCGGGTGCCTTCGCGCGCTTCCGGTACATCACCTGGCCGATGCTGCTGCCGGTGACCGCGGTGTGCTCGGTGATGGCGGTGATCCGCGGGTTCCAGGCGTTCAGCCCGCAGCTGGTGCTGACCAACGGCGGCTTCGGCACCCAGGTGGTCAACCTGTTCGTCTACAAGACGGCGTTCGAGAACGCCAGGATGGGCCGCGCGTCCGCGGTCGCGGTGCTGATGTTCCTGCTGCTGTTCGGGCTGACGCTGTTGCAGCTCAAGGTGTTCTCGCGGAGGGATCGATGAGCGCGCGGCGCGGGCCCGCCGCGCGTGCCGGCCGCGCGACGGCGCTGGTCGTGGCCGGGCTCGGCGGGTGCGTGTTCGCCGCCGTCCTCGGCTACGCGGTGCTGACCGCGCTCAAGCCGTCCTCCGAGGTGCTGGCGGTCCCGCTGCGGTGGCTGCCGACGAGCTTCGACTGGGAGAACGTCACCCTGCCCTTCACCGAGACGCCGTTCGCGCGGTACTTCCTCAACAGCACGGTGGTCGGGATCAGCGTCACGTGCCTGAACGTGCTGACCTGCACGGCGGCGGGGTTCAGCTTCGCGAAGTTCCGCTACCGGGGCCGCGACGCCGCGTTCATGATCGTGCTGGCGACGCTGATGATCCCGGTCGAGATCATCTACGTCCCGTTGTACAGCCTGGTCTACTCGCTCGGCTGGGTGGACAGCTTCGCCGGGCTGATCGTGCCCGCCGGGACCAGCGCGTTCGGGATCTTCCTGATGCGCCAGGCGATCGGCAACGTCCCGGACGAACTGCTGGAGGCGGCGCGGCTGGACGGCGCGGGTGATCTGCGCACGCTGGTGTCGATCGTCGCGCCGGTCGTGCGGGGCCCGATGGCCGCGCTGGCGCTGTTCGTCTTCATGCTCAACTGGGACTCGCACCTGTGGCCGCTGCTGGTCGCCTCCGACGACGAGCACCGCACGCTCCCGGTGGGACTCGCGGCGATGCAGGCGAACAACCTCGGCAGCGCGGCGGTGCCGATGATGCTCGTCGCCGCGCTGCTGGCGGCGCTGCCGACGGTGCTGTTGTTCGTGACGTTGCAGCGCCGGTTCGTGGAGGGTGTGACGATGTCGGCGGGTATCCGATGAGTGCCGGGTCCGTACCGCGTCCCTGGGTCGCGGTCGACAGTGGTCAGACCGGGTTGCGGCTGGTGTCCGGTCCCGAGCCGAAGACCGGCCGTGGCCCCGGTTTCGACTACCGGCAGGGTGATCCGGTCGCCACGATCACCGCGGCCGTGCGCGTCGCGGCGCTGGACGCGGGGGTGACCGGCCCGGCCGGCGTGGTCTGTCTCGGCCTGACCGGCTGCCCGTCCGAGGCCGAGGACAGGGCCCGGCTCGGCGTCGCGGTCGCGGCCGCGCTGGGCGCCGCCGAGGTGCGGTTGTGCGAGGACATGGTGACCGCGCACGCCGGTGCGCTGCCCGGTGGCCACGGCGTGGTGCTCGCCGCCGGGACCGGGGTGGTGGGCCTCGCGGTCGGCGAGGACGGCCGGTGGTGGAAGGTCGACGGCAGCGGGTACCTGCTCGGGGACGCGGGAAGCGGCTTCGCGATCGGGCGGGCCGGGCTCGCCGCGGTGCTCGCCGCCGCGGACGGCCGGGGCGCGGCGACCGCGCTGACCGGCGCGGCCGAGTGCCGTTACGGTCCGGGGCCAGGGATGGCCCAGCGGATCCACCAGGAACCGGCCCCGGTCGCCGCCGTCGCCCAGTTCGCGCCCGACGTGTTCGCCGCGGCCGAGGCGGGGGACACGGTCGCCGCCGCGATCGTGACCGGTGCCGCCGGGGACCTCGCGCACTCCGCCGCCACGGCGGTGCGGGCGCTCGGGTACGACGGCGTCGTCCCGGTGGCCTGCACCGGCCGGGTGTTCGAGGCGGGGGAGCCGCTGCTGGGCCCGCTGCGCGCGCGGCTGGCCGAGCTCGCCCCGGCGGCGCGGCTCGTCCCGGCCGAGGGCGACCCGCTCGACGGCGCCGTCCGGCTGGCCACGTCCGATCCGGGCCCCTATGCCCGGCTGTTGCACATTCACCGTGGTACGGCGGCCTTTTCGGCGGCGAGGGCCGCGAAAGCCGTTGTTGTGGAAAGCACTGTGGAGTACATTATGGACACTCTGCCCTTCCCGTCCGGTGCGCTCCTGGTGTCCTGCCAGGCACAGCCGGGCAATCCCCTGCACGGCCCGGTCTCGATGGCGAGGATGGCCGCCGCCGCGGCCGCGGGCGGGGCGCGCGGCATCCGGGCGAACGGCCCCGCCGACGTCGCCGCGATCCGGTCCGAAGTGGACATACCGGTGCTCGGCATCAACAAGGTGTTCTCCCCGGACGGGGTGTTCATCACGCCCTCCTTCGACTCCGCGGCCGCGGTCGTGCGGGCGGGCGCGGCGATGGTGGCCGTCGACGGCACCGCCCGGCCCCGCCCCGGTGGCGGCACGTTCCGCGAGCTGGTCCGGCGGATCCACGGCGAGCTGGGGGTACCGGTGATGGCCGACGTCGACACCCTCGCGGCCGGCGTCGCGGCCAGGAAGGCCGGCGCGGACATCGTCGCCACGACGCTGGCGGGCTACACCGGCGGGCCGGTGCCGGAGGGCCCGGACGTGGAACTGGTCGCGGCGCTGGCGGAGCGGGTCGACTGCCCGGTGGTGGCGGAGGGCCGCTACCGCAGTGCCGAGGACGTGCGCGCGGCCGTCGACGCGGGCGCGTACGCCGTCGTCGTCGGGACGGCGATCACGAACCCGATGGCGATCACCACGCGGCTCGCGAAGGCCTTGTCGTGAGCGAAGCTTGCGAGCGAACCATGGATGTCATGCGCCAAAAGGGATTGAACACTGTCTCGCGGAGCGAGGCGATCGCATGACGGTGCGGATCGGGCACGGCCGCGCCGTCCTCGACGTGCCCGTTGGCACCCCGCTCGGCGGCTACGCCGCGCGGGGCGGGACGAGCACCGGCACGCTCGATCCGCTGGAGGTGCACGCGGTGACGATCAGCGCGGGCGGGCGCCGGTTCGCCTGGGTGGTGGCCGATCTGCCCGCGGTGAACACCGATCTGGCCGGGCCGTTGCTGAGCAGGCTGGCCGGATCGCTGCGGACCTGCCCCGAGCTGGTGTGGATCTCGGCGACGCACACGCACGCCGGGCCGGAGGTCGGCTGTCATCCCGGTGGTGGGCGGACCCCACCCGAGTGGCGCAGCCCGTTGCTCCGGATCGGTGAGCGCGCGGCCGCACGCGCCGCGATCGCCGAGGTGCCCGGCAGTGTCACCGTCCACAAGGGACTCATCGGCGAGGTGGGCGGGCAGCGCAGCGGGCCGCGTCCCCGGGTGGACGTACCGGTGACCGTGCTGGCCGTGCGCAACCGGGAACTGGTGCTCGGTGTGCTGGTCGTGCTCCCGGTGCATCCGACCGTGCTGGGCGCGGACAACCTGCTGGCCAGCGCGGATCTCGCCGGGGCGGTACGCCGCGCGGTGGCCGGGCGCCTCGGCGGCTGGGCGGTGGTCGCCACCGGTGCCGCCGGGGACATCAGCACCCGGCCGCACCGCCGCGAACAGCGTCCCGGTGAGCTGGATCGGCTCGGCGCGCTGGCGGCCGACCAGATCCTCGCGCTGGTCAGGACGCCGGGGACGCCGCTCGACCTCGGCAGGGGGCCGGTCGGCGCGCGTACCTGGTCGTTCGCGCTGCCCGGACGCGAGGGTGAGCCGCCGCCGGAGACCGGCGCCGTGCGCGTGCGGCTGGACGCGGCGCGCCGGGCGGGGGACCGGGTGGCGGTGCGCGAGGCCGAGACGGCGCTGCTGGGTGCCGAACTGGCCTCGGCCGCGCGGATCCGGGACCCGCGGCTGGTGGTGAGCGCGGTGCGGCTCGGTGAGCTGGGGATGATCGGTCTCGGCGGGGAGCCCTACCTGGCGCTCGAAGCCGCCGTGGAGTCCGAAGTGGACGGACCGGTGGTGCTGGCCGGGTACACCGGGGGATACCTCGGCTACCTTCCCGGCGCGGCGGCGTACGGCACCGACGTCTACGAGGTCAACATCTCGCCGGTGGCCGAGGGTGCCGCCGAACTCGCGGTGGCGGAGTCCGTTCGGCTGCTGCGGTCCTGCTCCACCTGACCTACGACTTTCGTCGGTGATCGGAATCTCATCCGGTCGCCGGCCGACGGGTCCGGCCGACCCCTAGACGGCCGGACCCGCCCTCCGTGCGTCCTGGCGGTGGATCGTCATCTCGGGAGGGGATGACGGGCATCGGGGTTGCCAGATCCGAACCAGGTCTCATGTTGGTGAAGCCCCGAGTTAGTTAGTACACTGACATGAGACCGATAGTCAACCCGTGTGGGATTTGAAGCGGGTGACACGGTGAAGGGAAGTAACCACTGGGGTAAACGGCAACCGTCGGGCGAGGCCATCGCCGGTGGGGAACCGTCTACTACGATTCCGGGTCAGTACCCGATCGACGCTGACTCGGCAGGAGGGCTGGGTGGCCATGAGCGACGCTTGCGAGCGAATCATGGATGTCATGCGCCAAGAAGGATCGGACACTGCTTCGCGAAGCGAGTCGATCGCATGAGCTCCGGCGATGCGGAGGAGACGCGCGGTTCCGGACCGGGGTCGACGCTGGCCGATCGGCTGAACTACCTGTTCGACACCGTGCAGGACGGTCGTCTGCTGCGGCCCTACACCAACGGCGAGGTCGCCAGGGCGGTGGTCGCGGCGGGAGGAAGTCTCAGCGAGAATTACCTCTGGATGCTCCGCAATGGGCAGAAGGACAATCCAACTTTCAAGCACTTGAAGGCGATCGCGGACTTCTTCGGCGTGCCCGCCGGCTATTTCTTCGACGACGCGGTGGAGGGGCGGCTGCGTGACCAGCTGGCCGCGCTGAAAGCGGCTACCGGTTCCGGTGATATCCGGCTGATGGCGAGCCGGGCGGGCGAACTCTCCCCGGAGAACCGCCGGAAAATCGTCGACATGGTGGATATGGTGTACCGCCTCGAAAGAGGCCATGATGGTCAAGATACCTGAGAGCACCGGGTTCCTCGGCCCGGTGCGCGCGGCGATCCGGGACGGTCACCATGAAGGAACGGGTGTTGCGGCGACAGTGCCGCCGCCTGCTCAGAGAACTGGACATCCAAGCGCCCCTTGACGTTCGCGCGCTCTGCGACCGGCTGGCCCGGCACCGGGGCAGGCCGATCAAGCTCGTCGACTACCCGCTGCCGGTGCCGGGCGAGTTCGGGGTCTGGTTCGCCAGCGACACCACCGACTACGTTCTCTATCAGCGGGAAACCACGAAAACCCACCAAGATCACATCATCCTGCACGAGGTGGGCCACATCATCGCCGGGCACAGCAGCGACGAAACCGACGACGCGCTGTTGCAGCGGCTGTATCCCGACATCGCGCCCGACGTGGTGCGGCGCGCGCTGCTGCGCCGGACGCACTACGACGCCGACCAGGAACGGGAGGCGGAGACGGTCGCGACGATCATTCTCGAATGGGCGTCGGTGATCAACTACGTCGCTCCGCAGGTGCCCGGCGGGCGGGCGTTGCAGACCGCGCTCAACGGCCGTAGGGGCTGGCTGTGAGCCTGCAGATCACCCTGCTGGTCGCGCTCACGATCGGTGCGGTGTGGAAGACCGTCGACCTCGTCCGTTCCGCCGGTGACCGGCTGCTCCGGTTGCTGGTCGCCTGCCTGTGGCTGCTCGCGCTCGGGCACGCGCTGAGCCTCACGGTGGTCACGAAGGCCCTCGACGCCGCGACGACGCTCGGTGTGTCCAAGGTCGCCTACAACGCGCTGGTGATGAGCGGGCTGTTCGCGCTGGTGTCCTTCTTCGTGTACGCGACGCGCGGCGACGGGCCCGCCGCCCGCCGCCGGTTCCGGATCGACGGCGTCCTGCTCGCCGCGACGTTGCTGGCGATGCTCGTGCTGATGATCGTGACGCCAGCCGCGCTGCGCGGGCACACGCTGTCCACGCCGAACATCACCGAAGCGCCGATCGCGTGGTTCTATCTCGTCGGGAACGTCTACTTCGTCTACGCGTACCTGGTCAGCGGGCTGTGGGCGCTGCGGTACTCGGTCCCGGCGTCGCGGTCGCTCACCGTGGCGCTGTGGATCATCACGCTCGGCCTCGCCGGGCTCACGTTCACCTCGGTCAACCGCGCGATCTGGGTGCTCATCCGGTACAACGGCGGTCCGCCGCTCAAGGGCCTCAACGCGATCAACTGGCCGATCTCCAACGCGTCGTTCGTGCTCGTCACGCTCGGGATGTGCCTGCCCGCGGTGGTGCAGCTGATCGGGGCGGTCCGCTCGTGGCTGCTGCACCGCAGGCTCTACCGCGAACTGGACCCGCTCTGGTCGGCGCTGCACCGGGCGTTCCCGGAGCTGGAACTGGAGCGGCCCGAGAACGGCCGGTTCCGGTTCGGCCGCACGCATCGCGGGTTCTACCGCAGGCTCATCGAATGCCGGGACGGGCTCGTGCGGCTCAGCCCGTACATCGCGATCGCGGCGAAGGGCGAGGACGTCAGCCGGTGCACGCCCGCGGAGCTCGCCGGGTACATCAGGTTCGCCCTCACGCTGAAGCCGGGCGAGGAGGATCCCGGCAACGCGCTGAACGCGGTGTCGGTGGCGATCCCGGAGGGGAGCGACATGAACTCCGACGTCCGCGGCCTGGTCGCGGTGTCGAACGCGCTCGTGGAAAGCCGGGCATAGGCGGATGAACGGTCTGCTGCTCAGTGCGGCGCGGGTGCTCACCGGCCCTGCCGGCGAGTGCGTCGAGGACGGTGCCGTCCTGGTCGAGGACGGTGTGCTCCGCGCCGTCGGACCGCGCCGGGAGGTCGAGCGGCTGGCCGGTCCGGACACGCCGCGGCGCGATCACCCCGAAGGGACGATCCTGCCCGGACTGATCGACGCGCACGTCCACCTCGCCTTCGATTCGAGCGCCGACCCGCTCACCGCGGTCGCGCGCGCCGATCCGGCGAAGCTGCTGCTGGGGATGGCCGGGCGGGCGCAGCGTCTGCTGTCCGCCGGGGTCACCACGGCCCGTGATCTCGGTGACCGGGACGGCCTGTCGGTCGTCCTGCGGGACGCGATCGCGGCCGGGAGTCTCGCCGGGCCGCGGATCCTCGCCGCGACGACGCCGCTGACCTGTCCCGGTGGGCACTGCGGGTTCCTCGGCGGCGAGGCGGGCACGGACGCCGAGATCCGGGGCCAGGTCGAGCGTGCCGCGGCGGCGGGCGCGGACCTGGTCAAGGTGATGGCCTCCGGTGGCGCGCTGACGCCCGGCGGGCCGCGGATGTGGGAGCCGCAGTTCACCGCGGCACAGCTGCGGCTGATCGTGGACCACGCGGCGGAACACGGCCTCGGCGTCGCCGCGCACGCGCACGGCACGGACACGATCGCGCACTGCGTCGAGGCCGGGGTGCGGACGCTGGAACACTGCTCGTGGCGGGTCGAGTCGGGACTGCGGTACGACCACGATCTCGCGCGCGAGATCGCCAGGCGGCGGATCGGCGTGTGCCGGTGTGTCTCGGGGGACTGGCGGCTGTTCCTCACCCAGCTCGGGCCGAACGCGGACGCGCTGGTCGACTCGATCCTGCGGATGCGCGAGGCCGGAGTGCTGTTCATCGCGGGCACCGACGCCGGGGTCCCCGGCGCCCGGTTCGACGACTACGCGGGCATGCTGGAGTTCTTCGCCGAACTCGGTTTCGGGAACGCCGAGATCCTCGACATGGCCACGGTGAACGCCGCCGAAGCGCTCGGGCTCGGCGACACCGGACGGCTCGCGGCGGGCCTGCGGGCCGACGTACTCGTCGTCCGCGGCGACCCGCTGGCCGAACTGGCCGCGCTGCGCGAGGTCTCCCTGGTCCTCACCGCCGGCCGCGCGTACGTCCCCGCCCCCTGACGTCCCGCTCTCTGCGGAGTCCACAATGGACACTCGATGAGTCCAGACTCCCTACCCGCCTGGCTCCCCACCGGCCCCGGCACCCCGCGCGCCCGGATTCCCACGCGTTTGTATCCCACCTGCCCCGTACCCCCACACGTCCCGATTCCCACCGGGGTCCGGATCCCCTGGGTATACCCCCACCCTCCCGGGGGCACCCCTGCAACCAGCGTATCGCCGTGGGGGTTCGCGGAGGGGGTGCCCGGCGAATCTGTGGACAACCGGAGCCCTTGTGGACAACTCGCGCGCGGGGGTGTCTCGCCGGTCCCGCACCGAAGGCGTCCCTCGGCACAACCAGAGCCGGGCCGGGTGCTGAAGCACGCCCGTTCAGTCCAGGCGCAGGTGGGCGGCGAGAAGGTCGCGGGCGCCGGAGTCCCAGTTGCGCTGGATGAGCCGGGTGTGCTGGGTCAGCCGGCGCACCGCCGGGTTCCGGGAGCAGCGCAGCCGCTCGGCGACCGCGGGCAGCGCGTCGAGGCGCGACCGGATCGCGCGGAGGTCACCGAAGCCGAGCAGGCCCCGTTCGAGCCGGTCCCGCATCGCGCGCGGATCGGCCTGGACGGCGAGCGAGAACAGCGACTTGTCGCGCCCGTAACAGAAGTCGTGCAGGAACAGCAGATCCGCGACGTCCTGGTCGGTCGCGGTGTCCCCGAACGCCGCCCGGCCCAGCCGTTCGCGGAAGTCCGCGTCGGACAGGTCGGGGTTCACCGCGTACTCGCGCAGCGCGACCCGGTTGACGGCGACCACGGGGTCCCGGTAGGGGTTTTCGTCCAGGTCGATGAAGTCGAATCCGAAGGGGCGCAGCTGCTGTCCGACGAGGTTCGTTTCGCCGAACTCGGCGTGCTCCGCGACGAAGGTGAAGAACTCCTGGGAAGGGAAGTAGGACGCGAAGCCGTGCTCGTGCACCCAGCGGACGCTCGCCCGCACGTTCCCCGGCGGCTGGCTGATGACGTCCAGGTCGAAGTAGTAGGCGCGCGAGACCTTCTTCGCGAATTCGAGGTTGACCGTCCACGGGCTGAAGATCACCGTCCACCGTGGATCGTAGGGGAGGGTGGCGCCGTTGGGCCCGCCGACGAAGTAGTTGGGGTGCACGATGATCTCCGCGCCGGGGTCGTGCGCCCATACCTCGTCGGACAGTTGCCGGACGAACTCGAACTCGATCTCGTAGTAGTGTTTCGGCCCGCCGCAGTCGCCGCCGGTGCAGATGTCGATGTCCGAGGACTCGATGAGCAGGCCGTCCGCGTTCGGATAGAAGTCGAAGTACATCTCGCGCGCGTATTCGAGCATGAACAGTTTCGCGTCGGCCTTCGTCGGGTCGAGGTTGTAGCCCCACGAATGGATGCCCTGCGTCCTGGCCAGTTTGCCGTTGGCCTGCTGGGCCTTCAGATCCGGCCGTTCGAGCGCGTACTGGTTGGTGCCGTCGTAGGTGTAGGGCGTGAAGCCGAGCAGGACGCTGATGTCCTTGGTGTGCGCGTAGTCGATGAGCTCGCCGACGAAGTTGTCGCACACGTTGCGGTGGTTCCGGTTGTACCGCCACGTGATCGGGAACTTCCGGGACCGGAACGCGCCGCCCATCCACAGCACGACCCGGTGCACGCCGTCCTCGGCAAAACTGTCCATGATGGACTTCCAGGTGCGCAGCCCGGCGGTCGGGATGCGACAGAAGGTGAGGTAGCAACCCCGGCCGACGGGCAGCGCAGACGGGGTCATCGGGATCTCCGGCATCGGCGGTGGCACCGCGTGCGCCGGCCCCGCCGAAACGGCGGGCTGGAGCAGCGAGCCCGCGAGGGCGGCGCTTCCGATCCGAAACACGTCACGTCTGCTGACCATCGCGGCCCCCTGGGGTCGGGCGCCCGGACTCCGTGGTGTCCGGCGGTATCCCTCCGACGTTAAGTTGCCGGTGCCGGAAGGAAAAGCCGCGTTGCCCCATTGGCGTAGACCAGTGATCAAGAATTGCGGCAGACGGCGCAACCGGTGAAGGCGAGACGACCATCCTGTTTGATCCGGACGCCAGCCGCCGCTATGTCCACTGTGGATCTTCCGGTTGCCCGTGTACGGATCGGATGGTCCGGGGCCGCGCCCGCGTGGCGGATCACGAGCGGGCGGGCGGTCGCGGCCGCGGTGCTCGCCACGAACATCCGGAAGAGCCGGGTCGCCCGGCGGGTCCGCCGTGTGCGCTGAGTGACCGGCGCTGCGGGCGGACGGCGACGACGGTGGCCTCCCCGGCCGGGCCGGGCGCACGGATCGGGCGCGGCGGCGGTCCGGTGAGGGGAAAACACATCGTTTTCCGGATTTTCCTGGTGAACCGTCCGGTAACCTCCACTGGCGAGGGCTTTGTCCCCGGATCCGCTATTGCCCACTCTCGGCGACTACTAAGATGCGCTCAATGCGCACCGGGGACGTGATCGCCAGTCGGTACCGGCTCGAAGATGAACTGGGCTCGGGTTCCAACGGCGTGGTGTGGAGCGCGTTCGATCGGAAGCTGAAGCGGCTCGTCGCACTGAAGCGGCCCCATTCCCTGCGCGGGGAAACGGAGCGTGACCGTTTCCGGAGAGAGGCCGAGAACGCGGCTCAGGTTTATCACCCGAATGTCGTCTCCGTCTTCGACACGGTCGACGGCGACGACTGCTGGCTCGTGATGGAATACCTCCCCTCGCGCAGCCTCGACAAGATCATCGAGCACGGGCCGCTGGCGCCGGAGCGGGTGGCGCGGATCGGCGTGCAGGTCGCGTCCGCGCTGCGGGCCCTGCACGTTCGCGGCGTGGTGCACCGGGACGTCAAGCCGGGCAACATCCTCGTCTCCGAGAACGACCTGGCCAAGCTGGGCGACTTCGGGATCGCCGTCTGGCGCGACGTCACGCTGACCGACGACGGGCGGATCAGCGGGACGGCGGCGTACGTGGCCCCGGAGGTGGCGAACGGCAGGCCGGCGACGGCGGCGTCCGACGTGTTCTCCCTCGGCGCCGCCCTGTTCGCCGCGGTGGAGGGCGCCCCGCCGTTCGGCACCGGGCATCCCGAGGCGGTGCTCGCGCGCGCCAGGAAGGGGACCATCCCGCCGACGCGGAACGCGGGCCCGCTCGCGCCGGTGCTTGACGACATGCTCCGCACCCGGCCCGCGGAGCGGCCGGGTACCGACGAGGTGGCCGAACGGCTCAGGGAGTGCGCGGGCGGCTGGGAGCCACCGGTCGCCCCGCCGCCGGTCGCGGCCCCCGCCCGCGGGCCGAGGCGGCGGGTGTACCGGCTGGCCGGCGCGGCCGTGGTGCTCCTGGTGATCGCCGCGGCCGTGACCATTCCCTTCCTGCACCAGGAGACGCCGCCCGCCGGGGACGTCATCGGCGAACCGCGCACGGCCGATCCGTGCGCGCTGACCGACCAGCAGGCCATGCGGCCCTTCGGCGAGGTCGAAATGCAGAACGACTACGGCGGCTTCGAACGCTGCGATCTCCTCATCGCGGTGGGACCGCGCAGGCAGGTGGACATCGCGGTCGAGTTCTCGGCACCGGACCCGGACGTCCCGCGTGCCGTCCAGCCGGGGCGGTTCGACGTCCAGGTGAACCCGCGCAATGGTGACGAATGCGATCGCGCGGTGCGCGCGACGCAGCAGGTCGACGTCTGGATCACCGCGAAGCAGAAGGACGCCACGGCCGATCTGTGCGGGATGGCCGATGTCGCCACCCAGAGCGTGCTCGACAAGCTCCGCCATGGTCAGCTGCCCCGGCGCCGGCCGTTCGAACCCGCGTCGCTGGCCAACTTCGACGCGTGCGGGCTGTTCAACGGCAGCGCGCTCGCCGCCGTCCCCGGCATCGACGCGATCCACCCGCGGGTCGGGTTCGGCAACTGGAAATGCGAGTGGCACAGCACGACCGAGAAGACCGACCTGCAGGTCAAGTTCGAGCGGAACGAGAAGATGACCGCCGTTTCGGGCGCGCCGACACAGCTGGCCGGCCACGAGGCGTATGTCATGCCGACGGAGGGGAAGACCAGCGGATCGTGCATGGTCCGGGTGGTGCACCGGGCCTACGTCGACCAGCACGGCCGCGCGGCGGTGGAGCACGTGACGGTGGAGCTGATCGGCAAGAAACCGGCCAAGGACTACTGCGCGATGGCGACCGCCATCGGCAGGGCCGCCGCGGACGCGCTGCCGAGCTGAATCGACGCGGGAGGGGTCCCGGCCGTCCTGCCTACGCTGGGCGCGGGACCGGCTCGTCCGGCTGCCGGAACCGTGAGGAGGAACTGCCGTGAGACTGCGTTCGAGTGACGGCGAAGGCCACAGACTGCCCAGCGACCACGGCAGCCTGGCGTTCGGGGTGGCACCCCGCTACCCCGGGCCCGCGAAGACACCCGCCCCCGGCGCGATCTCCGCGCTCGCGATCGGCGGCGGCTACACCGTCGGCCCCCGGGAGAACCGCACCGTCCTGTTCGGACGGAACAAGGACGAGGTGCATGTCTGCGTCGGCGAGGACGACCGGCGGGTCAGCAGGCAGCAGGGCGTGCTCACGCACCGCCAGGGCCAGTGGTGGGTGGGCAACACGGGACGGCTGCCGATCCGGCTGCCGCAGTCCCGGTGGCTGTTCCCCGAGGAGGAGGAAGTCCCGCTCACCTCCGGGTACACGCCGATGTTCCTGCGCGGCTCGGCCGAACGCGAGCACCTGCTGGAGGTGTACGTGGTCGGGTCGAACGGCGAGCAGCCGACGGCGGTGCACACCGAACCCACCGACACCCCGCGCACCTGGCGGCTGGAGCCGCACGAGCGCTTGGTCCTCGTCGCGCTCGGACAGCGCTACCTCCGGCACGAGGCGCGGCCACAGCCGCTGTCCCGCGTCCAGGTGGCCGATCTGCTCGCCGAGTTGCAACCGGACGGGGAATGGGGATACCGCAAGGTCGAGCGGGTCGTCGCGAACGTCCGGTGGCGGCTGGCCCACGCCCGGCATCCGGTGGCCGGACTGACGAAGGAAGAGGTGCCGGAGCCGGTCGGAAACTGGCTCAACCACAACCTTTTGACCGAGCTCGTGATGAACACGACCACGCTGGTGCCGCCGGACCTGGCCCTGCTCGACGAGCCGGACGGGGCGGAACCGGCGAGCTGACGCCGGGCGCCGGTCACCTTTTCCGCGCGGCGGGAGTCGTCAGTGTGGACGACTCCCACCGCGTCATGAGGAGGCCGATGCCCGTGCCCACCCAGCTCCACCTCGTCGTCACGATCATCACCATCGTGATCAACGCGGCGATCGCCGCCGCCGACTTCGCCAGGGCGAAGTTCGTGTTGGCCAACTCGGCGGCGGTCGACGTCCCGCCCTCGTGGCTGCCGACGCTGGCCACGCTCAAGGCCGCGGGCGCCGCGGGTCTCCTGCTTGGCCTGCTGGGATTCCGGGAGATCGGGCTCGCCGCCGGGATCGGGCTGACGCTGTTCTTCACCGGCGCCGTGGTCGCGCACATCCGCGCCCGCGTACTCCGCACCATCGCCGTCCCCGGGCTTTTCCTGGTGCTGGCGGCCGCGAGTGCCGTTCTCGCCCTCGCGCGCTGATCCGGCTCTTTTCCGGTTTCGGCAAAAATGTTTGCCGGAATCGCCCCGGTGACCGGATGCTCGCCCGCGGAGGTGCCGAGCAATGGATTTTCACTGGGGAACGGCGGACACCCTGCCGCCGGAAGAGGACTTCGCCGCGCGGGCGGGACGATCGGCTGAGGGGGCGGGCCGATGAGTACGACGGTGGACCCGCCGCGGACCGCGACCGGCCGGTTGCCGCTGGGGGTGTATCTGCTCGCCTTCAGCCTGTTCGCGATGGGCAGCGCCGAGTTCCTGCTGGCGGGTGTGCTGCCCGCGGTCGCGGAGGATCTGCGTGTCCCGCTCGCGTCGGCGGGCGGCCTGATCACCGCGTTCGCGCTCGGCGTCGTGCTCGGGGGCCCGCCGTTCGCGGTACTCAGCCTGCGCTGGCCGCGGCGTACCGCGCTGCTGGTCACCCAGCTCGTATTCGCCGCCGCCGTCGTGGCCGGTCTGCTCGGTGACTACCCGACCCTGCTGGTCTGCCGGTTCGTCGCCGGGGTGGCCTACGCCGGGTTCTTCGCGGTCGCCTCGGTGACCGCGGTGAGCCTGGCCGGTCCCGGCCGCAGCGCCCGCGCCTCAGGCGTGGTCGTCAGCGGTCTCAGCGTGGCGATGGTCGCCGGTGGTCCGCTGGGGACGTTGCTCGGGGCGTTCGTCGGGTGGCGGGGCGGGTTCTGGGCGGTGGTCGTGCTCACCCTCGCGGGCGCGGCCGCCGGTGCGTTCGGGGTGCCCGCGACCAGGTCGTCGGTCGTGCCGAGTGTCCGGCGGGAGTTCGTCGCGATGCGCAGGCCGCGGCTGTGGGGTGTCTACGCGATCACGATCCTGAGCACCGCGGCGTACATGGTCTCCTTCAACTACCTGGCCGCCGTGCTCGCCGAGGTCACCCGTGTCCCGGGGGTGTGGATCCCGGCGGTTCTCGCGTTGTTCGGGGCCGGTGCCTTCGCGGGGCTTTCCCTGGGCGGGCGGATCGCCGACCGGCGTCCGCACCGGGCGCTTCTGGCCGGGGCGGTGGGGACCGCGGTGCTCTCCGTCCCGCTGGCCGTGTTCGCCGACCGGGCGTGGGTGGTCGTCCCGGTGGTCTTCCTGCTCGGCGTCGCGGCGTTCGTGCTGAATCCCGCGGTCTACGGCCGGGTGTTCACCATCGCCGCCGACGCACCGACCCTGGCGGGCGCGGTCACCGTCTCGGCGTTCCAGCTGGGCATCAGCCTCACCCCGGTCTTCGCCGCCGTGGCGCTCACCACGGGTGCCCCGGTCACCACCGTGTCCTGGATCGGCGCCGCGCTGGCCCTGCTCACCGTCCCCCCGATCCTCCTGGACCACAAACCAAACCACCCACGCCGTCAACATGACCAAAACTCGTGAAGGCGACCACGCCAACACGCCTAGGGGACCACAGGTGGGGGTCCGGGGGCGAAGCCCGCCGGGCGGGGTTCGGGAGTACACGAAGCACGCAAGGTGACACGCGTTGCGTGCCGGGGGTCCGGGGGTTGTCCCCCGGGTAGATACCACGGACACCGGGAGCGATCCCCGAAGGGATCGCGAACAGGGACATCCGTCTCGAGTGGGGCCGGAGAGACTCGAACTCTCACTGGCACGGACCTAAACCGTGTGCCTCTGCCAATTGGGCTACGGCCCCCAAGAACGCTCTGTGCAGCGTAGCGCGCGAGGAGATCGGCTTCGCTCGGCGTGGCCAGTGCCGGGTACGCGGGCGGTGTCCTCTAACGTGGGCGCTTGAAGTACCGAAGCGGCGAGGAGGACACGTGGCTCGCGATCCCGAGACCATCGAGCGTGAGATCGAGCAGGCCAGGAACGCGCTGGCGGCCACGCTCGACCAGCTCGGCACCAAGGCCGACCCCCGTAAGCTCGCCGATCAGGCGAGTCAGGGCATCAAGGCCAAGCTGAACGAGCCCAAGATCAAGTTCCCGTTGATCGGCGCCGGGGCCCTCATCGGCTTCCTGTTGCTGCGCAAGCTGTTCCGCTGAGTCAGGCCCGGGCGGCCGGCGGCGTCGCGGCCTTGGCGGATGCCTTGGCCTTGGTGTCGTCGGCCTTCGGCTCGTCCGGCTTGCGGTCCTCGACGGCCTTGGGGAGCTGCTTGCTCGGCGGGAGCTGCGGTTTCCCGGTCGTCTTCTCCGCCGCGGGTGCTTCGGCCTGCTTCGGGGCGATGGCCGAAGGCGGGACCTCCAGCGGCGCGATCTCCGGCAGTGTCAGCCGCGCGGTCATGTAGGCCGTGGTGAACTCGAGCGCGCTGCCGTTGAGCAGGTGCACCACCGTCGACTTGCCTTCCGGTGCCAGCTTCTCCACGAGCTGGTCCGCCCGGTCCCTTGCCGCGATGATGCCGGGCGCCCTGGCGGTCAGCTGCTTCCCCCCGCCGCTCACCGTGATCGTCCAGTCGGCGTCCTCCTGGACGTAGTTCGCCGTGATCGGTTCCACCATCTGCGCTCACCCCTTCCCCTCATCAGCATGCGTCACAGAGTCGGACTCGGCCACCGCGCACGCATGACGGAATTACCCGCCTCGTTGCGCGGCTGTGACAGTCCAACACACTTCGTCCGTGTTATCGATACCGTAATACAACTCTGTGTCACAAGACACGGAGTTCAATGTGCTCTCCGTGACGACCTCATGGCCTAGTGCGCGGGCATCTTCACGGGCATTTCACCCTTGGCGGGGATCCAGGCCTCGCCAGAGCACGTCCATCGCGTACTCGGTGGCCATCTCCGGGGTGACTTCCTCGTGCTGCTCGCACCAGATGGCGAGCCGTTCGTTCGAGCCGACCACGATCTGCGCGGTGGCCTCGGCGCGCAGGTGGTCGTCGTCGGCGAGGTAGGCGCTCACCATCGCGGCGATCAGGTCGGTCTGCTGGCGCCGGATCTGCTCGATCTCCTCCGCGGCGGGGGTGCCGATCAGTGCCATCTCGTGGCGGAGCAGGGACCACGCCTGCCGTCGTTCGCGGATGAACACGAAGAACGCCAGCATGCCGCGGCGCAGCGCCTCCTCGGCGGTGGCCGCCCCGACGGTCGCCTGCGCGGTGACGTCGCGCAGTTCGGTCCGTGACTGCCGGATGCAGGCCACGAGTAGGCCTTCCTTCGAATCGAAGTACTCGTACAGCATCGGTTTGGAGACGCCGACCAGTTCGGCGATCTCGTCCATCGACGCCGCCGCGTATCCCCGTGCCGAGAACACCTGCTCGGCCACTTCGATCATCTGCCGTTCCCGTTCGGCGCGGGGCATGCGCTTGCGTTTGGCGGTGGTCACGGGTCACACTCTACCGTCAGTAACCTACTCCGAGTAAGATGGACTCCGGGTAACAGGAACTTCGGGAGGTCGGCTGATGGGCAAGCGCACCGAAACGGGGGTCGTCATCGTCGGGACCGGGTTCTCCGGCCTCGGCATGGCGATCCAGCTGCGCAAGGAGGGGCGCGAGGACTTCGTGATCCTCGAGAAGGCCGGCGACGTCGGTGGGACGTGGCGGGACAACAGCTACCCCGGCTGCGCGTGTGACATCCCGTCGCACATGTACTCGTTCTCGTTCGAGCAGAATCCCGGCTGGTCACGGGCCTATTCGCCGCAGCCGGAGATCTGGCGCTACATGCGCGGGGTCGCCGACAAGCACGACCTGCGCCGCTTCGTCCGCTTCGGCCAGGAGATGACCGGTAGCCGCTGGGACGCCGACGAGAACCGCTGGTACGTCACGACCGCGTCCGGGGACGAGTTCGTCGCCGAGGCGCTCGTCCTCGGCGTCGGGGCGCTGCACCTGCCGATGATCCCGGCGCTGCCCGGCATCGAGAACTTCGCCGGCCGCGCCTTCCACTCCGCGCGGTGGGACCACGGCTACGACCTGGCGGGCAAGCGCGTCGCGGTCGTCGGCACCGGGGCGAGCGCCATCCAGTTCGTGCCGAAGATCGCCCCGGACGTCGCGAACCTGACGCTGTTCCAGCGCACCCCGCCGTGGGTCATGCCCAAGCCCGACCGGGCGATGCCGGGCTGGCTGCGCGCGCTGTTCCGCGCGGTGCCCCCGGTGCAGCGGGCCTACCGCGACTTCGTCTACTGGCGGCTGGAGGCGCGGGCGCTCGGGTTCAACGGCCAGTCCTGGGTGATGAAGCTCGGCCAGCGCCTGGCCAAGCGCAACATCGACAAGGCGGTCAAGGATCCGGGACTGCGGGCCAAGCTCACCCCGGACTACACCATGGGCTGCAAGCGGGTCCTGATCTCCAACGACTACTACCCGGCGCTGGCCAGGGACAACGTCGACGTCGTCACCGACGGCGTCGCCGAGGTCCGGGAGCACAGCGTCGTCGACACCGCCGGGGTCGAGCACGAGGTCGACGCGATCATCTACGGCACCGGCTTCCACGTCACCGACGCCTTCGACGAGCTGGAGATCCTCGGCCGGGACGGGCGGGACCTCGGCAAGGAGTGGGCGAGCGAGGGGATGCGGACGCATCTGGGCATCACCGTGTCCGGGTTCCCGAACCTGTTCATGCTGCTGGGCCCGAACACCGGCCTCGGGCACAACTCGGTGGTCTTCATGATCGAGTCGCAGATCTCCTACGTCGCCGAGGCGCTGCGGATGGCCCGCGGCAGGGCGCTCGACACGCGGCCGGAGGCGCAGGAGCGGTTCAACTCCGAGATCCAGCGGAAGCTGGCGAAGGGGATCTGGACGCGCGGGGGCTGCAAGAGCTGGTACCTCGACGCGAAGGGTGTCAACCGGACGATCTGGCCCGGTTTCACCTGGCGTTACTGGCTGGCGACGCGCAAGGTCCGCCGGTCCGACTACGAACTCCTCGGCTGATCAAGCGGTCCGTGAATGCCACATCGAGGGACTCAGAGTCCCTCGATGTGGCATTCACGGACTTCGGGGGAGGGGTCAGTGGGGGGCCAGGTTCCGCAGTTCGGCGATGAGGTCGACGGTCGGCATCTGGCACAGCTCGGCCATGGTCTCCAGCGCGGGCAGGTCGAGCGCGACCTCGGCGGACCCGTTCTCACCGGCCTGGCGCAGCCTGCCCTCGGCCCACCGGCGCAGCGGCAGCAGTTCGGGCCGGGCGTTGCTGACGACCTCGCGCAGGTCGATCCGCACGCGGCCGGGCTCCTCGGTGAACACCCGCCGGTGCACCTTCGCCAGCAGGTCCTGCGGTAGCTCGTCCATGGCCACGCACAGCTCGACCAGGCGCACCACGGAGCACTGCCGGGTTCCGAGCTCGTAGGTGGCCAGCGTCTGCAGCGAGATCTCGCTCTGCAGATGCTGGTTCAGTTCCTTGCGCGTCCAGCCTCGCCTGCGCCGGAGCTTGCGGAGCTCGTCGCCGAGTATCCGCTGGTAGTCCTCAGCGTCGATCAGCACGTCACGATCCCCTGCCCTGCTAGCCGACTCAACGACACCCGCACGGGGGTGACAAATCCCGTGCGGATGCACCTCACGGGTATGAAAGTCGGCAGGGGGCCCGCTCTTACGCGGTTTCGGGCATGTCTTTGGGGACAATTTCCGGCATTGGACCGAATGGGCTACCCGGAGGCGGCCGAACGGCTCAGTTGACGCAGGGGACGCCTTCGGCCGTGATCGGCTTCTCGTCATCTTGCGCGGGCGGCGCAGCCTGCTGTTGCTGCTGGCCGGACGCCTGCTGCTGGACGGGTGCCGCGGAGGACTCGTTCGCCACCGGCGAGACCAGGCTCTGGTAGTCGGACCCGATGAAGACCATGACGTGCCCGGCGTCGACGGTCCTGTCCTCCACGATCGTGGGCTTGCCGCCGAGCGCGTCCGCGACGGCCTGCCCCGCGGCCCGCTGGCCCGGCGGGACCGAGATCACCGTGGACCGGCGCGTCGAGGCGGTCGCGGTGTCGCCCGCGGTGAAGCCCTTGTCGGTGAGCTGCTTCTGGACCTTCGCCGCGAGCCCGTCGACGCCGACGGTGTTGCGGACGTCCACGGTGGTCGACTTGTTCTTGTCCGCGTTCGTGTCCGGCGCCGGCGCGGGCTTGCCGGCGGGCGCGGTCAGGCCCTGCACGAAGTCGTGGACCTGCTTCGGGTCGACCTGGACGGCGGAGCCGTCTTCGGGGGTCTGGTAGTCGGGGTTGACCACCGGGATGGTGCGGAACTCGAGCTGGCCGCCGGTCAGGCCCTTCATCTGCTGCGCGAAGCCGAAGATGTCCCAGTTCTGGTTGAGCACGACGGACTTCTTGATCGCGTCGATCAGCGAGTTCAGCGTGGCCGGGTTCGCCAGCGTCCCGGCGGAGAGCACCTTGCGCGCCATCCCGGCCATGAACACCTGCTGGCGCACGACCCGGTCGAGGTCGCCGCGCGGGAGGCCGTGCCGCTGGCGGACGAACTCCAGCGCCTCGACGCCGGCGATCGTGTGCTGGCCCTTGGTGAACTTCGCCCCGGAGTAGGAGTCGTTCACGTTCTCCTTGAGGCAGACGTCGACGCCGCCGATGGCCTTGGTGATGTCGCTGAACCCGAGCAGGTTCACCGCGGCGTAGTTGTCGATGGTCGACCCGGTGAGCTTCTCGATGGTCTGGATCAGCGTCTTCGCCCCGGCCTGGTTGGCCTTGACGTCGAGTTCCTTCGGATCGCTGACACCCTGCTTCTGCAGGTCGTTGCGCGCGTCCGCCATCGCCCGCGCGTACGCGGAGTTGATCTTGTGGCGGCCGTAGCCGCCCGGGATGTCGACGTAGGAGTCACGCGGGATCGACAGCGCGACGGCCTTGCTGCCGTCGTTCGGTATGTGCACGAGGATCAGCGTGTCGGTGTTCAGCTCGCCGTCGGCGACGCCGGCGCGCAGCTCGTCGAGCAGTTCGCGCGGCAGCGGGTTGCCCTGCGCGTCGGTGCGGCTGTCGAGGCCGACCAGCAGGATGTCCCGCGCGCCGTCGGCTGGCTTCTCACCACCCGCGCCGTTGCTGATCACGTCGGCGTAGTTGAGGCCCTTGACCAGGCCCTGCATCGCGGCCCACGCGTAGCCGGTCAGGCTCATGACCAGCAGCGACACCACCACCATGGTGATCTTGACGCCGCGGAACCGCGGTCGGCGCCGCGGCGGCGGGCCACCTCGGCGGGGAGCCGGGGGCCGGGTGCCGCGGGGCGGGACACGTCCGGGCGCGCCCGGCCCGGAGCGGGCGGGGCGGCGGTCGCCTTGCCCGTACCGAGGCTGGTGGTCCACGCGGACGTCTCCCTTCGGGTGATCTGGTTTCCGGGGCCGCCGTTAAGACGCGCGGGCCGTGGTTGCGGTTGCCGTAGGGTGACACATCGTCGTGACGTCTCAACGACGCACCACCCATTTTCCGTCAATCGGTCCCGTTTCGCCTGGTCGTTGCCACAATCGTGGACAAGTCTCAGGACGGCAGGGCCGTCGCGGCACGCCGGGGCAGCAGCGTCGCGGCCGCCGCCGACAACGCGAACACCGCGGTCGCCGCGTGCAGGACGACACCGACCGTCCCCGGCCGGTCGCCGTCCGCCACGGAGAACAGGGTCGGCGCCCCGGCCAGCGCGCACACCAGCCATGTCCCGGTCTTCGCGCTGGTCCCGATCCGCACGGTGTGCAGCAGGAACACCCCGAGCAGCAGGTGGACCACGCTCTGGATCGGGTCGAGCCGCAGGCCGAGCAGTTCGGCGTCGGCGGCGATCGAGCCGAACCGGGTCAGCGCGAACCCGAACACGCCGAGCATCGCGTAGCCGATGCCCAGCGCCGCCGCGGCCCTGGTCAGCTCCGTCGTCCGCCGTCCCGGGCTCTCGTCGGCCCGTGCCGGGCGCGCCTGCCCGTGCCGTTCGAACCACCAGAACACGAGCGCGGCGGGCACCGCCAGCAGCCCGACGGCCAGCAGCGTGCGGGGCCGGACCAGCCAGGCCAGCACGTCCGCGAACCGGCCCGGCAGGTACACGATCGCGATCAGCAGCAGCATCGCGGCGAGGAAGACCAGGTACAGGCTCATCGGCGCCCGCAGCACCCAGCGCGCGGGCCGCCGCACGAAGGCCCGCGCGCCGAGCCGCGCGAGCGGCGCGGACAGCAGTCCGAGCAGGCCGAGCTGGCTGACGCCGAGCAGCAGCACACCCCAGGGCGGCGCGGAGAACGCGGCGGGCGCGCCGGGCCCGCCCAGCAGCAGCGGCGGCGCGCCGAGCAGGACACTCGCCACCGCGAGGCCGGCCACCCCGGCGACGGCCGCGCCCAGCAGCACCGGACGCCCCGGCCGGACGCCGTCGGCGTGCGCGAACGCCAGTTGCTGGGCGAGCAGCGCGATGCCCAGCGTCGCCGCGTACCGGGGCAGCGGGGACCCGGTCAGCCCGGCGAGCAGCTCCCCGGCGAGGACCAGCGCCAGCAGCCCGGCGGCCGTGCTCACCGGCGCCCGGCGGTGCAGGGCCAGCAGCATCGGCGCGAGAACGATCGTGAGCAGGTACACACCGAGCAGCCACAGCGGGTGCAGCGCGATCCGCAGCACCGTCGCGGTCGTCCCGGCGGGGATGCCGAGCACCTCGAGCGCGAGCGGGACGAGCAGCGCGACCACGGCGAAGATCATCACCGGGCGCAGCAGCGGGCCGGCGCGCCCGGCCAGGTATTGGCGGTAGCTCCCGCCCGCCTCGAGTTCGGCGCGCCAGCTCGCCGCGTTCATCCGGCCACCGGCGAAGAAGATGAGCGGGGCGAGCTGGGCCAGCCAGGTCAGCGGCCACACCGCGCCGTCGGGCGCGCCCGCCCACTGCGCCAGCGCGGCCACCGATTCGCCGAGCATCAGCAGGACGACCGAGGCCGCGCCGAGCGTCGCCCAGCGGCCCGCGTCCGGGACCGGGAGCGCGGCGGGTCGCGTCGCGGGCGCCGTCCGGCGGGCGTGCAGCCAGCCGCGCAGGCGGAACACGAGCAGACACGCGATCACCAGCACCCCGGCGATCATCGGGCCGATCGGATCGCCCACCGGCGGGCCCCAGCGCTGGTGCCACGAGTTGACCACGAGCCCGGCCGCGTACAGCGACGCGACCACCTGGCAGGTGTGTGGCGAGTCCATCGGGTTGAGCCCGCAGGTCGCGTGCATGTCCTGCGAGAGCCGCGCGTCCAGCGCCGCCCGGACGCTCTGGCCGAGCGGGTGTCCCTTGTGGTCGGCGTAGCGCAGCAGGTCGTAGCCGAGGTCGTGGGCCTTGCACGGGACCGCGTAGTCCCACTTCGTGTTGTCGTCGCCCCACGGTGTCGAGCAGCCGCCGTCGGTGTGCACCGCGCGGACCGTGCCGTCGCGGGCGGTCATGCTGCCCGGGGTGACACCGCTGACCGCGGTGAAGTCCTTCGGCAGCAGCGCGAGCGCGGTGGCGGCGGGCCCGGGGTGGACCAGCGCGTCGATGGCGTTCTGCGCGGCGAGCACGTCACCGGTCGGCGGGCCCTGGTCGGGCGGCGAGGGCGGGCGCGAGGAGATCAGGCCGAACGCGAACACCACGACCACGACCAGCAGCAGCCAGCCGGACGTCGACCACGGGCGTCGGCGGCGGAGTGACCCCGGCCCGGGGTCCGGCGCGCTCTCGGCGGGAGCTGACATGGCGTCCAGGGTGCCAGCCCGCCCCGGCCGGAGGGAGGGGGCTAGCCCCCGTCCGGTGTGTCGGGCAGTGGATCCTGCCCGTGCGAGCGGTTCAGGCCGGGCCAGGCCGCCCGCCCTCGGTGGCCACCCGGACCTGGTTGCGGCCGTGTTCCTTCGCGACGTAGACCGCCGCGTCGGCCGCCTGCAGCAGCTGGTCCATCGTGGTGCCGTGGTCCGGGTAGAGCGCGACCCCGATCGAGGCGGTCCGGTCGGCGATCCTGGTCTGTCCGCCGCGTTTGTCCGTGGTCACGATGTGCAGTTTCGCCACTGCCGAGCGTACCCGTTCGGCGGCCTCCCGTGCCGAGGTCTCGTCGATATCCGGGAGCAGGACCAGGAATTCCTCGCCGCCGAAGCGGCCGACCACATCGGAGGGGCGGGTCACCTCGTCGAGTGACTGTGCGATATCGCGGAGGACATCGTCACCCGCGGGATGTCCGTAGGTGTCGTTAATCCACTTGAAGTGGTCGAGATCGATCATCAGCAGTGCGAGCTTCTCCTCCGAACGGGCAGTCCTGGTCAGCGCCCGATCGGCCGCCTCCGACCAGCCACGCATGTTCAGCACGCCGGTTTTGGAGTCCGTGCGCACGTCGTCGAGCAGCTGGTCGAGTTCCGCGAGCCGGTTGAAGATGACGGTCACCACGGCCATGATCGCGACCGCCGGTGGCATGACGACCAGCAGGACGGCGGTGATGGCGCCGAGCCCGGTGGTGACCGCCTCGAGGATGTTGTCCTGTTTGCTGCCAAGGATGTTGCGCAGTTTCGCCTGTTTGCCCGCGCTCAGCGCGATGACACCGCCGATGTAGACGACCTGGACGCCCTCGTAGACGATCGCGGCGAGCACGACGATCGCGAATTCCCGCACCGATTCCAGCGGGCTGAGCGACGTCCATTCCCAGTCGCCGAACGAGGTGAAGACGAGATGTGCGAGAACCGCCGCGACGGAATGCGAAATGGACGCGAAGAGAAATGTGTTCGCCGGGCGTCGCGCGATAAGCCACCGTTGTGCCCGGATAATGGCGATCAGCGCCACTGTCAGAATCGGCGGCACGATGAGAACGGCGGGGAAGACCCAGACCGCGGTGAGGTCGATCAGCACGGTGCTGGTGCCCGCGCGACGGCTTTCCTCCTGGCGCTGGGTGAGCTGGATGTGCACGGTCGCGCCCGCGGCGAGGATCCCGAAGCGCAGCCAGTCGAGCTGCCCCGGCGGGGCGGAGGCGGCGAAGGTGAGCCCGAAGACGAGGAACGCCAGCGCGTCCATGGCCAGCAGGTAAACGATCACCCGGCGCGGGTGTTTCCAGAGCGCCCACGCGCGCGGGTCGTAGGGATGCCTGGCCCTCGAACCGCCCACGGGACCCTCCGGCGCTGGCTCGGCGCCGGTCACCGGACGGCCCGCCTCCCCCGCGCGGGGGTGGTCCGGTTCCGGAACGGACCCTTCCGGAGACGGTCGGTCACCACGTCTCCTCTCCCGCCGCATCCCGGGTGCTTCGGTAATGCGGCTGATATCCGCTCGGGCGTCTGTTCGCTTTGTTCGACCGGTATCATCTCAGCCCATCGGAAGTGTCATGCTGCACACTCCGGTCGTGCGCTTTGCCCGACCCGGCCCGCTGAGGCGACGAGTACCGATGGGAGGCAATCCTATGTCGGCCCGTGACTGGTGATCCGTTCTTCGTGTCCCGAGGTGCTGCGTTGTTACAGGGAGGTGTCCTTCGTGTCCGCTCGTGACTGGTGATCTTCGTCCGCGCGTGTGCGACCGGGTTCGTTCGGTGACCTGGTGTCGCGCCGACACGTCGTCCTCGCTCATGCGATCGACTCGCTCCGCGAGACAGCGCCCGGTCCTTCTTGGCGCATGATGTCTTCGATTCGCTCGCAAGCTTCGCTCATGAGGTGACGATTCCGGGGGAACCGGTGGTCCGCACGCGTGCCCAGGAAATGGCGATGGGCACCGCCATGACGACGCCCACGGCCCCCGCCACCGCGATCGCCGTCCCCGCCGAGCCCAGCAGCTGGGCCACCCCGCCGCCGATGGCCACGCCGATGCCCTGCACGACCCGCAGCCCGGTGCGGTACAGCCCGCCGGCCGCCCCGCGGATCTCGTTGGGCACCCAGGTGATGAAGGTGGCGCCCACGGTGATGAAGTAGGCGCCCGCGACGCCGGAGAGCCCCAGGATCAGCATGCTCAGGATCAGGTTCGGCCGGAACACGAACGTCGTGAGCAGCAGGAGCGGCACGATCGCGAGCAGGCCGAGCGCGCGCCGCCTGCCCTCG
The DNA here is from genome assembly GCF_039541975.1 of Amycolatopsis samaneae. Classification (NCBI taxonomy): domain Bacteria; kingdom Bacillati; phylum Actinomycetota; class Actinomycetes; order Pseudonocardiales; family Pseudonocardiaceae; genus Amycolatopsis; species Amycolatopsis samaneae. The sequence continues at coordinate 412,574 of NZ_BAABHG010000004.1, read as the reverse complement.
GCGGAGACGTAGCGGGAGAGCAGGAACGTGCCGACCACGAAACCGAGCGGGTCGGCCGCGAGCAGCCAGCCCACGGCCTGGTTGCTCGCCCCGAGCTCCTGGACCAGTGGTACGGCGACCCCCTCGGGGATGACCGCGAACCCGACGAGCCAGGAAAGCCAGATCAGCACGCGGAGCCGCGGCTGCCCGAAGACGTACCGGATCGCGCCGAACCACCCGGCGCCGCGTTCGCCCGCGGCGGGGCGGCCGCGCACCCCGGCCCACACGACGAACGCGCCGATCAGGTAGGTGGCCGCGTCGATGGCCAGTGCCCAGGTCGTGCCGAGCGCGGTCACCAGCAGGCCACCGCCCGCGAGGCCGAGCAGGATCGCGGTGTTGCTGGAGATCCCGCGCAGGTCCTGGCTCTGCAGATAGCGCTGGTCGTCGGTGAAGATCTCCCTGCCGAGCGAGTTCTGCGCCGAAATACCGGGCGCCGCGGCCAGTTTCGCCAGCACGATGAGGACGCACAGCACTGCTAGGGGCATCCCGGGCAGCGCCATCAGCCCGATGGTCACCGCCTGCAGCAGCGACGTCGCGACGAGCACGGTGCGGCGGGGGTAGATGTCGGCCAGCTGGGAGAGGCCGAGGCCGCCGGCGAGCGCGGGGAGGAAGGTCAGGCCGTAGACGGCCGCGGTCCACAGCGCCGAACCGGTGCGGTCGAAGACGAGGATCGACAGCGCCACCACGGTGAGCTGATCGCCGACGAGCGATTGGGTCTCGGCGAACCAGAGCGCGCGGAACTCGCGGTTGGCCAGTACGGCCCGCAGCCGTGGCGTCGCGTCGGTCGTCACCGGGTAACCACTTCCCCCCGATCGGGTGAACGTGCAGCAGACCGCATTGTGGCCCTCACCGTGCCGGTGCCGGTAAGGGAGTCACGAATTGCCGGACGCCGTCTGACCGTCAGTATGCGACCGGACACGCGGAGCCGACAGTGGACACGCTACCCCCGGGTGGCTGCACCGAACGGGCTAACGGGCGTCAACCGGGTGGGGACTGATCCGTGCGTGGGTATCTCCGGGCTGGTCGAGCGCGACACGTTCGGCGCAGCGTGCCCACCACTCGGCGCCGTGGCGGTGTCCGTTGGGCCGAATGGTCCAACACTGGGTAGTGAGCCGGCGGCGTTGACGGGTGCTCCGCCGGCGCGGCAGCGGGGAGAAGTCAATGAACGGGCTGATGCAGGACAAGGCCGTGGTGGTGACCGGGGCGGGCAGGGGACTCGGCGAGGCGTTCGCCGTGCACGCGGCGCGCGCGGGTGGTGCCGTGGTGGTCAACGACATCGACGTCGAGCTGGCCGAACGGACCGCGAAGAACATCAGAGTGCACGGTGGCCGCGCGGTGGCCAGCGGGCACAGTGTCGCCGATCCGGCGCAGGCACAGGAGATCGTCGACCTGTGCGTGGCGGAGTTCGGCACGATCGACGGGCTGGTCAACAACGCGGGGCTGAACTACGAGGCCCTGCCGTGGGAGGACGACGTCGAGCTGGCGAGGGAACTCGTCGGGGTCAACGTGCTCGGGGTGATGTACACCGGGCTGGCGGCGATCAGGACGATGGTGGCCGCGGGCACCGCCGGGTCGATCGTCAACATCTCCTCGGGCGCTTCGCTCGGGCAGCGCAAGCTCGCGGTGTACGCGGCGAGCAAGGGCGCGGTGGCGTCGCTGACCTACTCCTGGGCGCTGGACCTGGAGGACGCGGGGATCCGCGTCAACGCGGTGTGCCCGCTCGCGCACACCAGGATGGTGTGGAAGTCCGAGCGGTCGCTGCGGGCCTGCCCGCCGGACCGGACCCCTGGCCGGATCGCGCCCGTGGTGCTGTTCCTGCTCGGGGACGGCTCGCAGGGCATCACCGGGCAGATGATCCGGTGCAACGGGCCGCAGCTGCACGTCATGGGACAGCCGTTCCTCAAGCAGCCGATCCTGGAACGGCCGGTGTGGGACACCGAGACCGTGCAGCGCGCGTTCGACGAGGTGTTCAGCGCGCACCTGGAGAACTACGGCCTCGAAAAGCGGGTGCCGCCGAGGCTGCGCAAGTGGACGGCGCCCTCCCGCACGGCCTGAAAGCGCCCAATGTGGCATTGGGTGCGCTGGACGCAGCGAATGTGGCGTTCGGTGCGTTGGACGCACCGAACGCCACATTGGGGCGCTTCGGGTCAGCTCCGGGCCGCGTCGTAGAGGGCCTCGATGGTGGTGCCGTAGCGGTCGTTGATGACGCGGCGCTTGAGCTTGAGCGTCGGGGTCACCTCGCCGCTCTCCGGCGTCCAGGTGCGTCCGAACACCCGGTACCGCTTGATCTGCTCGATGCGGGCGAGCCTGCTGTTGGCCGATTCGACGGCGCGCTCGATCTCCGCCAGCACCGCCTCGTGCCCGGCGAGCGCGTCGACGTCGTCCGCCTCGACGCCGTTCGCCGCGGCCCAGCCGGGCGCGATCTCGTCGTCGAGCACGATCAGCGCCGTGACGTAGGGCCGGGCGTCGCCGATCGCGACCGCCTGGCCGATCAGCGGATGTTCCTTGAGCAGTCCCTCGATCCGGGTCGGCGCGATGTTCTTGCCGCTCGAAGTGATGATCAGTTCCTTCTTGCGGTCGGTGATCGTGACGAAGCCGTCTTCGTCGATCGTCCCGATGTCCCCGGTCGGCAGCCAGCCCTCGGCGTCGGTCGCGGACCGGATCGTGCCGTCCTCCTGGAGGTAACCGAGGAACACGATCGGGCCGCGGACCAGGAGTTCGCCGTCCTCGGCGACCTTGACCTCGATGTCGGCCAGCGGTTTGCCGACACTGCCCGCGCGGAACGCGCCCGCGTGGTTCGAGGTGACCGCGCCGGTCGTCTCCGACAGGCCCCAGACCTCCATGATCTCGACGCCGAGACCGGCGAGGAAGTACACCACCTCCACCGGCAGCGCGGCCGCGCCACTGGAGGCGACGATGAGCTTGTCCAGCCCGAGCAGCGCGCGGATCGGGGCGAGCACCGCTTCGTCGGTCTTCGCGATCCGTTCCGCGAGCTCGGCCGGGACCTGCTCGCCCGCGCTGCGCAGTTTGTAGCCCTGTTGCAGGAGATCGTTCGCGGCCAGCAACGCCGTCCGCCGGTCTTCGGGGACGCCGCCGAGCATGTTCTTCAGCCCCGCGACCATCTTCTCCCACACCCGCGGCACGCCGAAGAAGCTCTGCGGGCGCACCTGGCCGAGCGCGCCGACGACCGCGGTCGGGTCGGCGAGGGTGTGCACGTGCCCGGCCCAGACGATCGGCAGGTACACCGAAAGCTCGCGCTCGGCGATGTGCGCGAGCGGCAGGTAGGCGATGTTCGTCGGGTGCATCGGGCCGCCGTGCACCCGCTGGATGGCGAGGCCTTCGTGGATGGCGTTGCGGTGGGAGAGCACGACGCCCTTGGGATCGCCGGTGGTCCCGGAGGTGTAGATCATCGACAGCGGGTCGTCCGGCTCGATCACCGTCCAGGCGGCGTCGAAGGCGTCCGGATCGGCGGCGAGCGCCTCCTTGCCCTTGGCGCGGAGGTCGGCCAGCGACAGGAACCGGTCGTCCCCGGCCGGGACCGCGGCGGCGTCGAGCAGCACGACGTGCCGGAGCGCGGGCAGCTCGTCCAGCGCCGGCCGCCAGCGGCTCAGCTCCTCGGCGCCGCCGAGGACGACGACCGGGGCCGCGCTGTGCCGCGCGACGAACCGGATCTGCTCGGGGCTCAGCGTCTGGTACGCCGTGCACGGGATGGCCCGCAGATGCACCGCGGCGAGGTCGGCGATCAGGTGCTCGGGGCTGCTCACGGCCATGATCAGCATCCGGTCGCGCGGCCCGAGGCCGAGCCCGGCGAGACCGCGGGAGACCTCGGCGATCGCCGTGCGGAACTCCAGCCAGGTCAGGGTCGGCCTGCCCTCGGCGTCGAGTGAGGTGATCGCGGGGAGGTCCCCGAACTCGGTGGCGTTGCGATGCAACAACCGGGGGATGGTGAGTCCTTCGGTCTGCGCGGTGACGGAGTGCTGGTCGGTCAACTCTGGCCTCCTGAGTCCCGGGGGCACCCACTGTAAGAGCTCGACCGCGGTCTGGATAGAGAATCGCGGCCAGCCCGCGACGGCCTTGCGCGGCCCGCTTGAATGGAACTGTCATGCCCGTACAGGTGGGAGGGTGCGAATGACCGGCTCGGTACGCGAACTGCTCGACGCCGTCCAGGCGGAGCGGGCGCCCTACGACGACGACAACCGGCTGGTGCCGCTGATCGCGCGGGGTGCGGCGCCACGCGCGGTGTTCGCCGCGATCGCCGCCGAGGAGCGGTGGATCGTGCGCAGCGATCGTCGCGGTTTCCATGCTCTCGCGGCCCGCGCGGACGAGGAGAACGCGCTGGAGTTCTTCGCCGGGCTCGCGCAGGGGGAGGGGCTCGCGCTCGCGAAGCTCGACGCGCTGGCCGCGGCGGCCGGACCGGACGAGGCCGGCGTCGAGAAGCCGCGCGCGGGATGTCAGGCGTATCCCGCCTACCTCGCGTGGCTGGCGCTGAACGGCGAGCCCGCCGACGTCGTCCTCGCGATCACCGCGAACTTCGCCGCCTGGGGCCGCTACTGCGCGGCCATCGCCGCCGCGATGCGGGAACACTACGGCTTCGACGACGAGGCCTGCGGGTTCTTCGACTTCTTCGCAGCGCCGGTGCCGGAGATCGAGGCGCGGGCGGTGGCCGCCGTCCAGGCCGGGCTGGACGCGGGCCGGGTGGCGGGCAGGGCCGGGACGTACGCGCGGCTGTTCCAGAGCTACGAACTGAGGTTCTGGAACACCCTCGCCGACGAATTCGCCGGGGCGTGACGGTTTTCGGGCCGGATCCGGAAACGGGCCGGAGGATGGCTTCGGATTTCGTTCTTAATCGTTTTCGGAGTCGCCGTGGTCGAATTCGGTAAATGTTCGTGAATACCCGACAGTGGTACCTTGATCGTCATTCCGCGGTGTGTGCGGCGGGCCCGTCACCGGTCGTCGGCGCGGGCGGCGGGATTGGTGAGCGGGACGGCCCGTGACCGAAGTCACCAAGAGTTTTTCGTGGTTTGCGCTGCGTGCCCGGTGTCGGCTGCCGGTGTCCCGGCAATCGCTTTCGGAGCGGTGTCGTCCGGAAAACCGCAGGTAAGCGGGTGCTCAGCGGGCCCCGTCGCCGTGGTGAGGTTTCGCGGCCGCCACAACGGTAGGTGACCTGCTCACGGCCCCGCGATCACCGCTGGTCCCCGGACTTGACGTGCGCATACGGGCCTGCCTAACGTCTTCGCCGGTGAAGCGGACCACGGTGAGTTGATCCGGCTGGCCGAAATCCGGGTGAGAAGCGTTTCCCCGGTGACCTGTGCCCATAACTGCCGGAAGGCCGAGTCCATGAACTGCCGGAACGAAAGCGGACCACGGTGAAGCAGAATTCCCTTCGACGGGGCCGGGGCTCTTCGATCCGGTCACGGGTGCTGACGATCGCGTTGATCCCCAGTGTCGCGTTGTTGCTCGTCGGTGTGGCGCTGGCGGGTTACCTTGTTTTCGACGCGGCGACGTCACGGGAATACGCGATCAAGATCAAGAGCTCCGAGGCGCCCGCGATGCCGTACTTCGCCTCGCTCCAGGAGGAGCGGCGGCTGACACTGAGCGTGCTCGCCGGGCAGTCCGGCCAGCGTCCCGCGCTCGCCGCGGCGCGGGCCAAGACCGACGTGACCGTGGTGCCGGTGGCGGACAACCTGAAGCAGTTCGTCGACGACAGCCACGTGCCGGACAGCGTCAAGCAGAACATCGCGATGTTCAGCACGCTGTCCGCGAAGACGCCGCAGATGCGCCAGCAGGCCGACGGCGGCCAGCTCCAGCTCGGCCAGGCGTTCGGGTTCTACAACCAGCTGATGGACCAGTTCATCGACGGGGTCGGCTCGCTGGCCCGCGCCGCGCGCGGCGCGGAAAACGCCTTCCAGCGGCTCACCGCGATCCCGATGTTCAGCGCGGCCGACGAGATGCAGCGCAGCGACGCGCTCGCCGCCGCCGCGCTCGCTTCGGGCGGGCTGAGCCCCGAGGACTTCCGGACCTACCTCGGCCAGGTCGGGGCCTACCACGCCCAGCTCGAAGCCGCGACGTCGCGGATGATCCCCGAGGTCAGGGCGGGCTACGACAAGCTGGTCGCCTCGCCGGCCTGGCAGACGGTGTCCACTGTGGAGAACGCCTTCCTCCGTGGCGACCTCACCCGGCTCCCGGTGCCGCAGGAGCAGTGGCGCACCGCGGCCCGCGAGGTCGGCGGGACGCTGATGAAGCTGTTCGTCCAGCAGAGCTCGCACGCCACCGACCTGGCCATCGCGGACGCCGACGACACGCTGACCGACTCGATCATCGGCGCCGCCGCGGTGATCGTGGTGGCGCTCGCGGTGGTGATCGTCGCGCTGCGGCTGTCCCGGCGGCTGATCGGCAGGCTCGCGCGGCTGCGGGAGGACACCCTGGACGCGGCCGAGGTGCGGCTGCCGGGGCTCGTCGAGCGGGTCCGCAACGGCGAACCGGTCGACCTGGACGACGGTGGTCACTTCCTCGACCACGGCAGCGACGAGATCGGCCAGGTCGCCGACGCGTTCAACAAGGCGCAGCAGACCGCGATCGCGGCGGCGGTGGACGAGGCGAAGACCAGGGAGGGCACCAAGACGGTGTTCCTCAACATCGCGCATCGCAGCCAGGTCATCGTGCACCGGCAGCTGAAGGTGCTGGACGCGGCCGAGCGCAGGCAGGAGGACCCCGAGCAGCTGGACACGCTGTTCCAGCTCGACCACCTCTCGACCCGCGCGCGCCGCAACGCGGAGAACCTGATCATCCTCGGCGGCGGGCAGCCGGGCCGTCAGTGGCGCAACCCGGTGGGGCTGACCGAACTGGTGCGGGGCGCCTCGGCCGAGACCGAGGACTTCGCGCGGGTCAAGACCGGGGTGCTGCCGCGGGTCGCCGTGCGCGGCCCGGTCGTCGGTGACCTCGTGCACCTGCTCGCGGAGCTGATCGACAACGCGACGTCGTTCTCGCCGCCGCAGTCGCGGGTCGAGGTGCGCGGGAACGTCGTCGGCAAGGGCGTCGTGGTCGAGATCGAGGACCAGGGTCTCGGGATCGAGCCGGAGGAGGCCGAGCGGCTCAACGCGATGCTGGCCGATCCGCCGGACTTCGGGATCATGGCGCTGTCCGACGAACCGCGGCTGGGCCTGTTCGTGGTCGCCCGGCTGGCCGCGCGGCACGGCATCACCGTCCACCTGCGTGAATCGGCCTACGGCGGGACGCGCGCGATCGTGCTCGTCCGCTCGGAACTGCTCGCGCCGCTGCCCGAACCGGAGGACGACACCGCCGGGGACGAGCTGCCTTCGCCTGCCGACGGGCTCGCCGTCGTCGGCCGCCGTCGCGGCAGGCACCGCACCGAACCGCCGCCCGAGCCACCCGCCACCGAACCGCCGTCCGAGCGGCCGCCCACGGCGCCCGGTGGCGAGACCGCCGCTCCACCGCTACCTTCACGCACGCGACGGCAGGTTCGCCAGGACCCCGCGCACACCCCGCCTCCGCCCGCGTGGCCGCCGCAGGAAGCGCACCCGGCGCCGGAAGCCAGGCCGCAGCAGCCCGAGCGGCCCGCGGCGCCCGGCCGTCCGCCGCTGCCGCAGCGGCGGAGGCAGCAGAACCTCGTTCCGCAGCTGCGGGAGGATAGGGCCGTGCGGCAGGGACGGGAGGAGGTCCGCCAGGACACGCCGGAGCTCGCCCGTACCCGGCTGGCGGCGTTCCAGCAGGGCACGCGGCGCGCGCGGGCGCAGGAGCCCGCCGGCGCGCGTCCTCCCGCGGCGGCAACGAACACGGACGACGAGTACGGAGATCGTGAGTGATGGTCAACTCAGGGGTCAGTGAGCTCGACTGGTTGCTGGACGACCTCGTCAAGCGGGTCGCGGGCGCGGACAGGGCGGTGGTGCTCTCCGCCGACGGGCTGCTCATCGGCCGGTCCGGCAACCTGTCCGAGGCGGACGCCGAACACCTTTCCGCGGTGGCGTCGGCGTTCCAGAGCCTCGCCAGGGGCACCGGGCGGCACTTCGGCGGCGGCAACGTCCGCCAGACCATGGTCGAGATGGACCACGCGTTCCTCTTCGTCACCGCGGCGGGGCGGGGCGCGTGCCTCGCGCTGCTGGCGGGCGAGGACGCGGACATGGGCCTGGTCGCCTACGAGATGAACCTGATGGTCAAGCGGGTCGGGGCGGTGCTCACCTCGGCGCCGCGCACGCCCGCGGGACGGCCCACCCCGCCATGAGCGAAGCTTGCGAGCGAATCATGGATGTCATGCGCCAAAAGGGATTGGACACTTTCTCGCGAAGCGGGTCCATCGCATGAACGCCCGCCGGGAAGCCTGGTTCGAGGACGAGGCGGGCCCGCTGGTCCGGTCGTACGCGGTCACCGGCGGCCGCACCCGGTCGGACACCCTCGGGCTGGAGCTGATCACGCTCGTGGTCGCCGTGCGGACGGCGGCCGAGGTCGCCGCGCTGGATCCGGAGTACGCGCGGATACTGACCCTGTGCCAGCGGCCCGTGTCGGTGGCCGAGGTCGCCGCGCGGGTGGACCTGCCGCTGCCGGTGGTCAAGGTGATGCTCAGCGATCTGATCGAACAGAACCTGGTGCTGTTCCGTACCACGGCACCGGCGACCGACACCCCCAACAAACACGTATTGCAGGCGGTTCTCGATGGCATCCGGAAACTCTGATCCCCGGCGCTCCCTGACCGCGACGGCGGTCAAGGTCCTCATCGCGGGAGGGTTCGGGGTCGGCAAGACCACCATGGTCGGCTCGGTGAGCGAGGTTCCGCCGCTGCGCACCGAGGAGGTCATCACCTCGGCGTCGGAGGGCGTGGACGACCTCTCCGGTGTCGAGCAGAAGACCACGACCACGGTGGCGCTCGACTTCGGCCGCATCACCATCACCCCGGACCTGATCCTCTACCTGTTCGGCACGCCGGGACAGGACCGGTTCTGGTTCATGTGGGACGAGCTGGCCGAGGGCGCGCTCGGCGCCGTCGTGCTCGCCGACACGCGGCGGCTCGAATCCTGTTTCGCGGCGGTGGACTTCTTCGAACGGCGCGGGCTGCCGTTCGTCGTCGGCGTGAACTGCTTCGACGGCGCGCACCGCTACGGCACCGAAGAGGTGCGGGCCGCGCTCGATCTCAGCGAGGACGTCCCGCTGCTGTTGTGCGACGCCCGTGAGCGCGAGTCCACGAAGCAGGTGCTGACGATCCTGATGGAGCACGTCATGCTGCGCTCGGACCTCGCCGCCGCCCAAGCCGGGTACTGACCCCTGCTCTGACGTGCTCTGAAGGCCACCATGAGGGCGTTCAAGTCCCTCAAGGTGGCCTTCAGAGCACGTCGTGATGGGATCAGCGGCGACGGCGGAGCAGGGTGTCGAGCGCGAAGCGGCCGGGGCCGAGCAGGGCGATCAGCAGGAAGATCCACGAGTAGAGCGCGGCGGGCTCGCCCATGTTCTGCAGCGGCAGCAGGCCCTCGGCGGCGTGCACGGTGAAGTACGCGTAGGCCATCGTCCCGGACAGCAGCACCGCAGTGGGCCGGGTGAACAGGCCGGTCAGGATCAGCACCGCGCCGACCGTCTCGATCACGGTCGCCCACCAGCCGGGCCACTGGCCGAGCGGCACCGCGGCGCCCTGGCCGTCGACCCCGCCGAGCAGGCCGAAACCCATGAGGCCGTGGCAGAGGAACAGGAAGCCCACCACGACCCGGAAGGCGGAGAGGACGGCCGAGGCCGGCGCGCTGAGCTGGGTGCGGCGGCGCGGGGTCGTGGCGTCGGCGGGAGCGGCGGAGCCGGTCTGGGCGGAGGGGGCGATCGTGGTCATGTCCAGCCTCTTTCGGTTCGGTCGTCGCCCGGGTGCGGGCTGCTTTCACTACTGCGTCGTGTGGCGATCGACCGGATCGACATCCGCGGGGAAATTTTTTTTGAACCCGTCTCGTGGGCGCCGGAGACGGGCCGGAAGACTGGGCGGATGGCAGCCAAACGCAGCGCCGGGATCCTGCTCCACCGTCGTCGTGACGGCGAGGTGGAGGTGCTCCTCGGGCACATGGGTGGGCCGTTCTGGGCGAAGAAGGACGCGGCCGCCTGGTCGCTGCCCAAGGGCGAGCTCGACCCGGACGAGGCGCCCGGGGCGGCGGCGCGCCGCGAGTTCACCGAGGAACTGGGCCTGCCCGCGCCCGAGGGCGAGTACCGGGAGCTGGGCGAGGTCCGGCAGTCCGGCAAGGTCGTGACGGCGTGGGCGGTGGAGGGCGACCTCGACCCGGCCGACGTCGTGCCCGGGACCTTCGAGCTGGAATGGCCGCCGCGCTCGGGCCGGATCCAGGAGTTCCCCGAGGTCGACCGCGCCGAGTGGTTCACCCTCGAGGTGGCGCGGGAGAAACTCGTCGCCGGTCAGCGGCCGTTTCTCGACCGGCTCAGCGCGCTGCTGTGAACGTCTCCAGCAGGTCGCCGAGCGGCCGGGCGGTGAAGCCGGGCAGGACGAGGTCGGCGCGGGAGAAGTCGAGTCCGGCGGTGATCGCGTTGGGCACCGCGACGCAGGTCATCCCGGCCGCCTTCGCCGCGGAAACGCCGTGCGGCGTGTCCTCGAACGCGATCGCCTCCCCGGCCGCGACGCCCAGTTCGGCGAGCGCCGCGAGGTAGACGTCCGGCCGCGGTTTCGCCGCGTGCCGGTCGCCGGTGGCGACGGACGCGAACCGCGCGGACAGCCCGAGCCGGTCGAGATGCGTCCGCACCCAGCCGCTGGAGGAACTGGAGGCCACCCCGAGCCGCAGCCCGCCGGTGGTGGCCGCGTCGAGGTAGCCGAGGACGCCTTCGCGCACGCCCTCGGTTTCCAGCCGCGCGAGGATCCGGGTGCGGTTCGACCGCCGGATGAGCTCCTCGTCGTGTTCGCCGACGAGCTCGGCGAGCAGGGCGAACATCGCGGGTGTCGTGGTGCTCGTGCCGATGACCTCGTGCCACTTCTCCAGCGGGAGTTCGGTGCCGAGCTCGCGGAAGGTGTCCTGCCAGGCCGCCAGCACGGCGGTTTCGGTGTCGACGAGGGTGCCGTCGAAGTCGAAGATCAGGGCGCGGATGGACACTCCGGTCACCCTGCCCGACCGCGCCTCGCCGGAGCAAGCCGGACGGCGCCGGGCCGGACGGCTGAGAGGAACGCCACGGCGTCAGGGCTTTTCCGCGCGGCCGATCCCGAGCCGGTCGGCGGTCGCGCGGAACACGTCGAGCGCGTCCCGGCCCCGCAGTACGAACCGGACCACCTCGATCGGCGTGCCGTGCTCGGCGAGGCAGGCCGAGACGGTCGTCAGCGCGATTTCCGCGGCGGAATCCAGCGGCCAGCGGTAGATCCCGGTCGAGATCGCGGGAAACGCGACCGTCCCGGCGCCGAGTTCCCCGGCCGCGCGCAGCGAGTTGCGATGGCAGTCGGCCAGCAGCGCCGAGCGGTCCTCGCTCGCCGAGAAGACCGGCCCGACGGTGTGCACCACCCACCGGGCGGGGAGCCTGCCCGCGGTGGTCGCGACGGCCTGGCCGGTGCGCAGCCCGCGCCCGTAGTGCCCGGCGCGCAGCTTCCGGCACGCGGCGAGGATCTCCGGCCCGCCCTTGCGGTGGATCGCGCCGTCGACCCCGCCGCCGCCGAGCAGCGACGAGTTCGCCGCGTTCACCAGCACGTCGGCGTGCTGCTCGGTCAGGTCGCCTTCGACGAGTTCGATCGTGGCCATGGTTTCCTCCCGGAGCGGGATTCTCGTCCGCCGGAGGCGGTGAGGCGAACGGATTTCGCTGTCACCGCGCGAAGAACCCGGCGAGGACCGGGGCGAGGACCTTCGGCTTCACCAGGTGCGTCTGGCCGGGCAGGGTGTGCACCGTGGTCCCGAGTTGCGCGGCCAGCGCGGCGACGCCGTTGCGCATCCACGCCGGGCTCTTCCCGCCGTCGGCGACCAGCACCGGCGCGGTGATCCCGGACCACCGGCCCTCGGGCAGCGGGCGACCGGACTGGTTGCCGTCCATGATCTCGGCGTCGTAGCACAGCGTGTGCGCGACGCGCTTGAGCTTCGGCCAGGCTGGCATCAGGCGCATCATCGTGACCATCAGGCCGGGCAGGCCGACGGCCTCGGTCATGAACATCCTGATCGCGTCGCCGGGGCGGCCGTTCGCGACCGCCGCCCCGGCGCGGTCCGGGTAGTCGGCGGGCACCGGTTTCCGGGTGCCGTCGACGACGAACGGCGGTTCGTAGACCGCGAGCCGCCGCACGGCGAGGCCGCGGTGCGCCGCTTCGAGGGCGAGCGCGGCGCCGGACGAGACGCCGTAGAGCGAGACCTCGCCGCCCGCCTCCTTGATCAGCGCGGCGAGATCCTCGATCTCCCGGTCCACCGAGTACGGGCCGGTGTCGGTGCTTTCGCCGCGTCCGCGCCGGTCGTAGGTGTACACGGTGAACCGGTCGGCCAGCGCCGCGGCGAGCGCCTGGCCGGGGCCCTGGCCGCGGTAGCACATCGCGCCGTCGACGAGGACGAGCGCGGGACCCTGCCCGACGCGGCTGTAGGCGATGGTCGTGCCGTCTTCGGAAACCACGGTGTTCATGACGTCTTCTTTCCGTTCCGCGGGGCTCTTCTGGCGGAACCCCTGCTGCTGGCGACTACGTTCGCACCGGAGCTTTGAATTGTCAAGACAAAAAAATTTGTCGGTGGCACATGAGTGGTCGCGGGAAGGTGAAAGCGCAGGTCAGACGCTACGGCGCAGGGTGAGGAGGGTGATCTCACTGGGCGCGAAGACGCGGAACGGCGGGCCCCAGAAGCCGGTGCCCCGGCTGTTGTAGAGCTGGGTCCGCTCGCCGTGACGGCTCAACCCGCCCAGTGTCGGCTGGTCGAGGCGGACGAGCAGGTGGAACGGCCAGATCTGGCCGCCGTGGGTGTGCCCGGAGATCTGCAGGTCGATCCCGGCTTCGGCGGCTTCGGTCACCTGCTTCGGCTGGTGGGCGAGCAGCACGACCGGCACCTCGGACGGGACGCCGTCGAGCGCGGCGGGCAGGTCCGGTCCGTGGCCGGGCAGGCCGGATCCGGCCCCGGTCGGATCGTCGATCCCGGCGAACACGATCCGGTCGCCGCCGCGTTCGACCAGCGTGCTCCGGTTGTGCAGGGTGTCCCAGCCGAGCCCGGCCATGTGGTCGAGCCAGGCCTGTGCCTCGCCGAAGTACTCGTGGTTGCCGGTGATGTAGAACCGGCCGAGCGCGGCGTGGACACCGGCGAGCGGGTCGACCTGCTTGCGCCGCCGTGCCACCGAACCGTCGGCGAGGTCACCGGCGTGACACACCACGTCGGCGCCGAGGCCGTTGACCGCGGCGACGACCCGTTCCGACCACTTCGTCCGGTCCAGCGGGCCGAAGTGCGTGTCGGTGACGACCGCGATCTTCAGCCCGTCGATGCCCGGCCCGATGCGCGGGACGACGACGTCGACTTCCCTGACCGGCGGGACCCGCATCGCCGCGCGGTTGCCCGTGACGAGCAGGGCCGCGGCGACGACCGCGGTCGTCACGGCGACGGGCCCGGCCGGATCGTCCACACCGGACAGCACGAGCACGAGCCGCACCAGCTGGCCGAGCACGCTCCAGGTGAACAGCACCCAGACGACGCCGAGCAGGGCGTCACCGGTGCGGGCGGCCGCGTCGGACTGGCGCGGGCCGTGTCCGAGGACCATCAGCGCGGGCAGCGCGAGCAGCGCCGCCGCGAAGACGACGGTGCCGGTGACGAACCCGGCGGCCGGCCAGTCCGGGGCGAGCACCAGCGAGAGCCACGGCACGCCGAACAACAGCAGTGGCGCCAGGATCGGCACGACCACCCGGAGAGAACGACCCATCTCGCTGCCTGCTTTCCACCGAACCGGATATACCCAGCGTAGTCGAAAAGCGGAGTGGGCCGTCCGGGTCAGTCCCAGGCCTCGGGCAGCTTCTCCACGGCGTAGGTGACGCGGCTGGTGGTCCCGCGCGGATCGGTCAGCTCGACGCGCCAGCCGTCGGCGAACTGGTCGACGCCCTCGATCATCGGGATGGTGCCGCTCAGCACCACGGTGCCCGGCCGCAGCAGCCCGTGCGCACGCAGCCGGTCCACCCAGTACGCGGGCGGGAGCAGCTGCGCGAGCGTGCCGTCCTGGACGAGCCGCTCCTCGTCGCCGTGCCGGACCCAGGCCCGGAGGGCGAACGCGTCGAGCTCGCCGGCGATGTCGGCCAGCGGCCAGGCGAAGTCGCCGAGCAGGTCCGGCGCGGACTGCTTGCTCCACGCCACGCCGTGCACCTCCAGCGCCCGGTCGGTGTGGTCGCAGGCCACGGTGAGCAGCAGGTCGTCGGCGTCATCCCCGACGACGAGCGCCCACTCGGCCTCGCCCGAGGTCTTGGCGTGCGGCACCTGCACGTTCCCCGTCTGGCTGACCAGGTTCGCCGACAGCGGGTACAGCGTCGGCACCCGGGTCGGCGCCGGGACACCCAGCGCGGCGAGCTCGTCGACGTGGTGCTGGACCTGCGCGGTGTCGCGGCCGGCGTACCCGGCGTTCAGCGCGTAGCGCACGTCGATCTCGCGCACCGCGCCCCCGGGGACGGTGAACCGCACCGGATTCCGTCGCTCGGCGGCCTTTGGAGTGCTGATTTGGGTTTCGGTCACGGGCTGCCTCCAGTAATTCGGAGTGAAGACTTGCGTAGACACGTTGTATACAGCAAGTATGGGGCAGTCGCCAAGGAGGTTCGGTTCCATGTCTCAATCCCCACAGCCGCGCGCGGAGCGTCGCAGCCTGTACAAAGCCTTCGCGGCGAGCCTGTCCGGTACGTCGCTCGAGTGGTACGACTTCGCCGTCTACAGCTCGGCCGCCGCGCTGGTCTTCGGCGACCTGTTCTTTCCCAGCGGCGACCCGTTGACCGGCACCTTGCAGGCCTTCGGCACCTACGCCGTCGGCTACATCTCCCGGCCGCTCGGCGGCATCGTCTTCGGCAGGCTCGGCGATGTCATCGGCCGCAAGAAGGTGCTGGTCGCGACGCTGCTGCTGATCGGGATCGCGACGTTCGGCATCGGCCTGTTGCCGACGCACGCCTCGGCGGGCGCGCTCGCGCCCACGCTGCTCGTGCTGCTGCGCTTCGCCCAGGGCGTCGGCGTCGGCGGTGAGTGGGGCGGCGCCGTGCTGCTCAGTAGTGAGTTCAGCGCCCAGTCACAGCGCGGGTTCTGGGCTTCGGCCGCCCAGGTCGGCCCGCCGCTGGGCACGCTGCTGGCCAACGGCGTGCTCGCGATCCTCGCCGGCGTGCTGACCCCGGCCCAGTTCCTCGGCTGGGGCTGGCGGATCGCGTTCCTGCTCTCGGCCGTGCTGGTCGGGTTCGGGCTCTGGATCCGCGCCAGTCTCGAAGAGACCCCGGTGTTCCGCGAGCTGTCCGAACGGGGCGAGCGCCCGGCCGCGCCGGTCCGCGAGGTCTTCCGCACCCAGCCCCGCGCGCTGACCGCGGCGGTGCTCTCCCGGGTCGGCCCCGACGTGCTGTACGCGTTGTTCGCCGTGTTCGTGCTGACCTACGCCACCAAGACGCTGCACATGAGCCGTGGCGAGGCGGTCACCGCGGTGCTCGTCGGCTCCGCGCTCCAGATCGTGCTGATTCCGTTGGCCGGCTGGCTTTCCGACGCCTACGGCCGCCGCAGGGTGTACGCGATCGGCGCCGTCGGCGGGGCGGTGTGGAGCGTGCTGTTCTTCGCGCTCGCCCAGGGCGGGATGGTGTCCCTGCTCATCGGCGTGATCGTCGGGCTGTTCTTCCACTCGCTCATGTACGGCCCGCAGGCGGCGTTCGTCGCCGAGCAGTTCCACGCGCGCCTGCGCTACACCGGCAGCTCGCTGGGCTACACGCTCGCCGGGGTCATCGGCGGCGCGATCGCCCCGCTGGCGTTCACCTGGCTGCTCGCCGAAACCGGCACGGGCTACGTGATCGGCGCCTACATCGTGGTGGCGTGCGTGGTGACGCTCGTCGGGCTCGGCCTCGGCCGCGCGGTGGTCGACGACGTCGACGAGGCGGTCGATCCCGGCGCGATGGCGGTGAAGTGATCCGGTCAGCCCTGCATCAGGACGTTGCCGGTGGTGTCGAGGTGGCGCCGGATCGCCGCCTCGGCCCCGGCGGCGTCGCCTGCGGCGAGCGCGTCGACGATTTCCTGGTGCTCGGCGAGGACCTCCCGGCGCCGGTCCTCGCTGCGTTCGAGCGCGACGACGCCGAGCAGCACGTGCCGGGCACGCAGGGTCTCGTACAGCCTCGCGAGCACGCTGTTGCCCGCGGCGTCGACGAGCAGCGCGTGGAATTCGCTGTCCAGGTCGATGAAGGCGCGCGCGTCGTCGGCGACCTCGCGCTGCCGCTCGATCACCGCCGCCATCGCCGCGGCCGGGGCGCGTCCCCCGGCCAGCGAGGTGCTCGCGGCCCAGCACTCGATCACGGCGCGGGCCTGCATCAGCTCGGCGATCTGCCGTCCCGGCAACGGGGTGACGAACGCGCCGCGGTGCGGGACCAGCTGCACGAGGTCCTCCGCGGCGAGCATCAGCAGCGCCTCCCGCACCGGGGTGCGGGAAACGCCGACGCTCGTGGCCACCGCCTGCTCGTTGATGAACGTGCCGGAAACCGCCGGGTCGGTCAGTACGGTCGAACGCAGGTACTGATACGCCCGATCCCTGCCGGAACCCCCATCAGATCGCATACCACATGTATACAGGCTAGGAGGCCTCGATGACCGGAAACCCCGCCACCGTGCGGATCGCCGCCGCCCAGATCGCCGGGAGCACCGATCCGCTGGCGAACCTCGCGGTGGTCGAGGACGCCGTCGAGCGGGCCGCCGGGCGCGGCGCGGATCTGGTCGTGCTGCCGGAAGCGGCGCTGGCGAGCTTCGCGGCGGACCCGAGGACCGTGGCACAGCCGCTCGACGGCCCGTGGGCGACCGGCGTCCGCAAGGCCGCCGCGAAGCACGACGTCCTCGTGGTGGCCGGGATGTTCGAGCCCGCCCCGGACGGCCGCGTGCACAACACCCTGCTGATCACCGGCCGCGGCGTCGAATCGGCGTACCGCAAGATCCATCTCTACGACGCCTTCGGCTCGCGCGAGTCGGACACCGTCGCCCCCGGTGCCGAGCTGGTCCAGGTGGAACTGCGCGGCGTCCGGATCGGCTTCGCGACCTGTTACGACCTGCGTTTCGCCGATCACTTCACCGCGCTCGGCCGCGCTGGCGCCGAACTGGTCGTCGTCCCGGCGTCGTGGGGCGCGGGGCCGGGCAAGGAGGAGCAGTGGGACCTGCTCACCCGGGCCAGGGCCCATGACGCGCAGGCCTGGCTGCTCGCCTGCGACCAGGCGTGGACACCGCCGTCGGGCACCGATCCGCTCGGCGTCGGCCGGTCCGTGCTCGCCGATCCGCTGGGCGGGGTGCACGCCCGGCTGGGCGGCACCCCCGGCCTGCTCGTCGCGGACGTCGATGTCGAGACCGTCCGTGCCGTGCGCCAGCGCGTCCCGATCCTGGGCTAACCCTCCCGGTTTTGCCGCCAGCTCGCGATCTCCTCGTCGACGTCGAGCAGTGCGACGGCGAGGGGAGGTCCGAGCTGCGGTTCCCGGTAGGCCTTGAGGATCCGCGCGTTGAGGTCCTCGACGATCTCGCGGACGCGCTGTTCGTTGCGCTCCTTGGCGAGTTTCGCCGGGAGTTCCTGGATCTCCTTCGGCAGCGCCAGCGACGGCGGGAGCATGTCGGAGGTGTCGAGGTTCCTGTCCCGCACCTGCCGCAGCATCCACTCCGTCGCGGCGTCCCTGCCGGTGCCCTTCGGCAGGGGTTTGCCCGCGCCGGGCAGGTTGTCGAAGTCGCCGCGCTGCTCGGCGATGGTGATCTGCTTGTCGACCCAAGTGCCGAACGACGCCCCCACCGGCTTCCGCTTCGTCATCCCCGTCTCCTCCCGTCCCGGCCTTCAGGATACCGGCCGGTGGCCGTATAACGTACGAAAAGGGACCGGTCGCGTACGATCCCCGGGACGACGGCGACCGGCGTGAGGAGCCAGCACACATGACGGTCGAGCACGACGGCGCGGCGGACATCGACCGGGCGCTGGCCCTGTTGTGGCGCCTTCGCGGACCCCACCCCGAGCCGGCGCGCGGGCGCCGTCCCCGGCTGGACGTCGGGCGGATCATCGAGGTCGCGATCGAGGTGGCGGACGCCGAGGGCCTCGCCGCGGCGTCGATGCACCGGGTGGCCAAGGAACTCGGCGCCGGGACGATGACGCTCTACACCTACGTGCCCGGCAAGGCGGAACTGCTGGACCTCATGGTCGACCAGGTGCTGTCCGAACGCCGCCTGCCGGGGCCGGGCGACGAGCGGCCCGCGGACTGGCGCGACCAGGTGCTGCTGTACTCCGACCGCACGCGCGCGGCCTACCGGCGGCATCCGTGGCTGCGCGAGGTTTCCCGGGTCCGGCCCGCGCTCGGGCCGGGGCACCTGGCAGGACAGGAGTATCTGCTGTCCATTTTGGACGGTCTCGGTCTCGAACCGGCGCAGGTGGTGGCCGCGGTGGGCGGGCTGGCCACCTACGTCGACGCGAACGCCGCGCTGGAGGCGGAAAGCTCGCATCTGGAACAGGTCACCGGGCAGTCCGCCGACGCCTGGTGGGACCAGCGCTCGGTGTTCTGGGGCAAGTACTTCGACGTCGGCCGTCACCCGACGATGGCGAGCGTGTGGAGCAGGGGCGGCTTCGAGTTGAGCGCGGCCGAACAGGCGGCCCAGGCCTACGACTTCGGCCTGAACCGCCTGCTCGACGGCATCGGGGAACTCGTCGCCTGACTCACTTCCCCGTCGTGGTGGTGCTGCTGCTCGGCGTCGTGCTGCTGCTGCTCGACGACGGGGCGGCCGGCGTGCTGCTGCTGCTCGTCGTGGGCGCCGGGCTGCTCGTCGTGGTGCTC
This sequence comes from Amycolatopsis samaneae, assembly GCF_039541975.1. Taxonomy (NCBI): domain Bacteria; kingdom Bacillati; phylum Actinomycetota; class Actinomycetes; order Pseudonocardiales; family Pseudonocardiaceae; genus Amycolatopsis; species Amycolatopsis samaneae. The sequence continues at coordinate 393,622 of NZ_BAABHG010000004.1, read as the reverse complement.
GGGGGAGTCGTCGGCGGGGTGCTCGGAGGCGTCGAAGTGGTCGGCGTGGTGGAGGTCGTCGGGGTCCCGGTGGGCGGGAGGGTGCTGCCCGGGGTCTCCGCGCCGGGACCGCCCGGGATGCCCGGCGCCGGGGTGCCCGGCGGGGGCGGGGGTGGCGGCACGGCGCCGGGCGCGCCCTCGGCGGGCCGGCTCGGCGGGGCGCCGATCGGCACCTCGCTGTCGGGCAGCTTGGCCACGCCGCCGCGGTAGGCGGCGGCCCACGCCATCACGGTGTCCACATAGGACTGCGAGTTGTTGTACCGGCGCACGGCGACCCGCTGGGCCTCGTCCGAGGAGAGGTCCAGGTTGCCCGAGCACAGGTAGCGGCCGGCGGCGAGCGTCGCGTCGTAGACGTTGTTGGGGTCGGAGACGCCGTCGCCGTTGCCGTCGGAGGCGTACTGCTTCCAGGTGCCGGTGATGAACTGCATCGCGCCGACCGCGTGGTCCCACACCGGGTCGCCGGTGAGCCTGCCGCCGTCCACGGCCGGGATCGCGGCGAACCCGCTGGTGCCGTTGAGGGCGGGGCCGAGGATGCGTTCGAGCGTGTTGCCCTTGGCGTCGACGTAGCCGCCGCGCGCGTGGTTGGACTCGATGCGGCCGATGCTCGCGAGCAGCGCCCAGTCGACGTGGCAGTTCGGCTGTTCCCGCGCCATGATGTCGGCCGCGTTCTGGTAGGCCCGGAGCATGCTGGCCGGGATCCCGAGCGGTCCGGACACCCCGGCCGACCCGGAGCCGACGCGCGTGCCGGGCGCGGCGAGCGGCTCGGGCACCGGGGGCTGCGGCAGGCTGCCGTCGACCGCGACGGGCGGCATGACGACGTCCGGTACGCGGGCGGGCGCGGCCTGGGCGGGGGCCTTCTGCGCGTCGGGCGTGGTGTGCGCGACCGGGGAGATCAGGCCGCTGGCGGTGACCGTCGGCAGCACGGCCAGCGCGCCGCCCGCCAGTGCCGCGGCGGTCCGCTGCCGGACCGAACGCGCTCGCCTCCGTGGCCGGTGCTTCGGCATGCCCACACCTCGTTCCCTCGAATGTCCGTCGGCTCCACCGGGTTACCGGTGGGTATGGGAAAGCTATCCGATCAAAGCAAACTCTGGCGTTTTGCCAAGCGAAATCCGGTGATTTCGGCGAAGTTCGTCCGTCTGGCATAAACCCAACGTCGCAAACTTGTCATCTTCACGCGGGCTTCACGTACCTCGGTTTCCCCAGCTTTGTCCATAGTGGACATGTCGGCGCGGTGTCGCGTCGACGGGGCCACTCTACGGGCGCGCACCGCCGTCCGGGTGACCTGTGCGGCAGCCCGCGACGAACCCGAGATGATCGGCACGTGTCGGCCCGGTGACGCGGCTGGGCGCTTCCGCCGTCGTGACGGCGCCGGTCGCGCGTGTCCCCGAACGGCCCGTTCGGGGACATGTGGGCGCGATCCGTGTCGCGAACGACGCGTTGGGGACGTTGAACGTCGCGTACGGCGCTTTCGGGACATGGGGGCTCGGCTCCAAGGTCGCGAACGGTCCGTTCGCGACGGGCCTGGGAGCGGTGGGGGCGCGCTGTGCCGAGGGACGCCTTCGGTGCGTTGGATGCATCGAAGGCGTCCCTCGGTGCGCTGGGTGCACTGAAGGCGTCCCTCGGTGCGTCCGCCGTCGCGACAGGGCCGTTCGCGCACGTCCCGAACGGCCCGTTCGGGACCGCTCCCGGCGTGGCTCTGCCATCCTCATCAGGTCCGCGCGCAAACCTGCATAGACTTTGACGAAAGCTGCGCAAAACCGCGATTGACTATGCACAAAGCTGCAACTACGGTGGTGCTTGTTGCGCACTCGACCGGCGGATGGGGAGTTCATGACCGGAACCTTCATGGCGGAGGAGATCGCGAGCCAGCCCGCGCGCTGGCGTGCGGCCACCGCGCTGACCTCGGACTTCGCCGAAAAGCTGCCCGCCGCGGGTGCCCGGGTGGCGGTCGTCGGCTGCGGGACGTCGTGGTTCATCGGCCAGGCCTACGCGGTCCTGCGCGAAAGTGCCGGGCTCGGCGAAACCGACGCGTTCGCGGCGTCGGAGTTCCCGATCGGCCGGAAGTACGACCACGTCATCGCGCTGTCGAGGTCCGGGACCACGACCGAGGTCCTCGGGCTGCTCGCGAAGCTGCGCGGCACGCTCCCGACCACCGCCGTCACCGGTGTCCCCGCCGAGATCGCCGCGTCGGTGGACGAGGTGGTGGACCTGTCGGCCGCCGACGAGCGCTCAGTGGTCCAGACCAGGTTCGCGACCACCGCGCTGGCCGTGCTGCGCACGCACCTCGGCGAGGATCTCGCCCCGGTGATCGCGCAGGCCGAGCAGGTGCTCGCGCGGCCGGTGGAGGACGCGCTGGCCTCGGCGGGCCAGTTCAGTTTCCTCGGCACCGGCTGGTCGGTCGGCATCGCCAACGAGGCGGCGCTGAAGTTCCGCGAGGCCTGCCTGTTCTGGACCGAGTCCTACCCCGCGTGGGAGTACCGCCACGGGCCCATCAGCATCAGCGAACCGGGACGCGTGACCTGGATGTTCGGTCAGGCGCCCGAGGGGCTGGCCGAGGACGTCGCCCGCGCGGGCGGCCGGTTCGAGTGCAGCGGCCTCGACCCGCTCGCCGACCTCGTCCGCGCGCAGCTCGTCGCGGGGGAGATCGCCCGGCGCAGGGGCCTCGATCCGGACAACCCCCGGAGCCTCACCCGCTCCGTCGTGCTCACCTGACCCATGTCGGCACTGGTCGCGGCCCTCGACGTCGGCGGTACCAGCGTGAAGGCGGCGGTGTACGAACCGGTGCCGGGCGGGCTGCGGCGGGTCGCGGGCCTGCGGCGGCCGACCGAACGCGGCGAGGATCCGGCCCGCGTGCTCGCCGATCAGGCCGGGAAGCTGATCGGCGAGCTGGCGGAGTCGGCGGGGCCGCTCGCCGCGGCCGGGGTCGTGGTCCCCGGCGTCGTCGACGAACGTGCCGGGATCGCGCGGTTTTCGGCGAACCTCGGCTGGCGCGACGCCCCGCTGCCCGCGTTGCTCGCCGAGCGGATCGACCTGCCGGTCGCGTTCGGGCACGACGTCACCGCGGGCGGGCTCGCCGAACACCGGCTCGGCGCCGCGCGCGGGTTCGCCGACGTGGCGTTCGTGCCGGTCGGCACCGGGATCGCCGCCGCGCTGCTCCTCGACGGCCGCCCGTACCGCGCGGGCGGGCACGCCGGGGAACTCGGACATCTCGACGTCGGCCACGACCTGACCTGCGGGTGCGGTGCCGTCGGCTGTCTCGAAGCCATCGCCTCCGCGGCCGCGCTGGCGCGGCGGTACACCGCACGCTCGGGCCGTCCCGCCGAGGGCGCGCGGGAAGTGCTGACGGCGGCCGGGTCCGGCGACCCGGACGCGGCGGCGGTGCTGGACGACGCGGTCGCGGCGCTCGGCGACGGCCTGCGTCAGCTGGTCACCCTGCTCGCGCCGGAGGTCGTGGTCCTCGGCGGCGGCCTGTTCGGCGCGGGGGACGGGCTGGCCGCGCGTGTCCGCCGCCGGGTCGCCGAGCGGCTCACCTTCCAGCGGATGCCCGAACTCCGCCGCGCGCGGCTGGGTGACGAGGCGGGCTGCCTCGGCGCGGGCCTGCTCGCGGCCGACCTCGCGGGAGTGGCGCCGTGATCCTCACCGTGACACCCAACAGCGCGCTCGACGTGACGTACACAGTGGACGCCCTGCGGCCGGATTCCGTGCACCGTGTCCGACAGGTCCGGGCCAGGGCCGGGGGCAAGGGCGTCAACGTCGCGCGGGTGCTGCGCGCGCTCGGCGAGGACGTCCACGCGGTGGCCACGGCGGGCGGCGCGACGGGAGACGCTTTCCGGGCCGAGCTCGCCGAGGCCGGGATCCCGGCCGACCTCGTCCCAATCGGCGGCGAGACCCGGCGGACCACGACCGTACTGTCCACAGTGGAGGAAACGGTCACGTTGTTCAACGAGCCGGGCCCGGAGGTGACCGCCGCCGAGTGGACGTCCTTTGTGGACACTGTGCGGCGCCATGTCCCGGACGTGCTCGTCTGCTCCGGCAGCCTGCCGCCGGGGGCCGCGGGCCACGCCGGACTCCTCGGCGCCGGCGTCCCGACCATCCTCGACACCTCCGGTGCCGCGCTGCTCGCCGGGCTGGCCGGGCGGCCGAGCGTGGTCAAGCCCAACCTCGCCGAACTCCGCGAGGTCACCGGCCGCGCCGATCCGGTCGAAGCGGCCACCGAACTTCGGCGTGGCGGCGCCGAAACCGTCGTCGTCTCACTGGGCCCGGACGGGTTGCTCGCGGTCACCGAAGACGGTGCCTGGCAGGCGAGGCCGTCGAAAACGTTGACCGGCAACGCGACCGGCGCGGGGGACGCGGCCGTGGCCGGGCTCGCGCTCGGGCTCGCCCGCGGGGAGCCGTGGCCCGAAACGCTGCGCCGTGCCGTCGCGCTGTCCGGCGCCGCCGTCCTCGGGCCGCTGGCCGGGGACCTCGACCTCGCGCACTACCGGCGTGAACTCGGCGCCGTGGTGGTGCGTGCCCACTGAGTTAAGGAGTTCCATGCCACTGGTATCCGCCGGGGAGATCGTCGGCCCCGCCGCGAAGGAACGCCGCGGCCGCGGCGCCTTCAACGTGATCCAGCTGGAGCACGTCACCGCGATCATCGAGGGCGCGCGCCGGGCCGCGACGCCGGTGATCCTGCAGCTGAGCCAGAACGCGGTCCGCTACCACGGCGCGCTCGCGCCGATCGGTGGCGCCATGCTCGCCGCCGCGCGGGCCGCCGACCTCGGCGTCGCGGTGCACCTCGACCACGCCGAGTCGCCGGAACTGGTCCGGGAGGCCGTCGCGCTGGGTTTCGGCTCGGTCATGTTCGACGCGTCCACAATGGACTATCGGGACAATCTCGCGGCGACAAGGGAGATCGCGGCGTACTGCCACGACCACGGCGTCTGGGTGGAGGCCGAGCTGGGCGAGGTCGGTGGCAAGGACGGGGTGCACGCGCCCGGCGCGCGGACGGATCCGGACGAGGCCGCGGAGTTCGTCGCGGTCACCGGGGTGGACGCGCTCGCGGTCGCCGTCGGCAGCTCGCACGCGATGCTGACCAGGGACGCCGCGCTGGATCTCGACCTGATCGCCCGCCTGCGGGAGCGGGTGCCGGTGCCGCTGGTGCTGCACGGTTCGTCCGGTGTGCCGGACGACGGTCTCGCGGCCGCGGCGCGGGCCGGGATGAGCAAGATCAACATCGCCACGCAGCTCAACAAGGTGTTCACCGGCGCGGCGGTGGCGTACTGGCGTGACCATCCGGAGCGGGTCGATCCCCGTAAGTACCTGGGCGCGGCGCGGGACGCGGTGGCGGGTGAGGTCGAACGGTTGCTGGGTGTGCTCGCGCCGGGTCACGGGGAGGTCGCGAAATGACGATTGCGCAGTCTTTCCTGGGGCAAGTTGTTGACAGCTGCGTGAAACCAAACAAAACTGCGCGCTAACGCGCAAGAAGTGCGCGATAGCTGACTCTCTGATCGGGTGGTGGCCATGCGGGTGGCACGGGACAGGTCCGGGAAGGTAACCGGGAAGGCACTGCCGTTGGCAGCCGGCGCCGCGCTCACCATGGCGCTGGCCGGGTGCGGTGGCGGCGACGCGGGCGGTGGTGGCGGGGCCAACGCGCTCCCCGGCGTCGACCAGTACCTCACCGCGCCCTGTCCGGAGGCGGGCACGAAACCGCAGACGGACAAGGAGTTCACCTACTGGGCGATGTGGACCGCCGACGAGCCGCAGGGCAAGGTGCTGCAGAAGGCCGTCAAGTGCTTCACCGAGAAGACCGGCGTCAAGGTCAACGTGCAGTGGCTGGGGCGCAAGGCCTACACCCAGAACATCGCCCCGGCGCTGAACACCGACAACGTGCCGGACCTGTTCGACCAGGACGTCAGCAAGGTCAGTGCCGCGATCGTGTCGGCGGGTGGCACGCAGAGCGTCGACGACGTCTTCGACATGAAGGTCGGCGAGGGCGACAAGAAGGTCAAGGACGTGCTCACCCGCACCTCCTACGACTTCCCGCAAAACAAGGACAAGGCGGGCAACTCCTTCCTGGTGCCGTACGAGATGCTCTCGAACGCCTGGTGGTACAACAAGGGACAGGCGAAGGACCTCGCCGCCCCGAAGACCGTCGATGAGCTGTACGGGCTGTTCGACAAGGCGAAGGGCGAGGGCAAGGCCCCGATCGCGCAGGACGGCGACATCCCGTTCTACAACATGTACTTCTTCACCCAGTTCGCCGAACGCTACGTCGGCGCGGGCGGGCTGGCGAAGGCCGCCGCGGACCGGACCGGGCAGGCGTGGAAGAGCGATCCCGGTTTCCTCAAGGCCGCCACGGAAACCGCCAAGCTGCCGAAGTACCTCATCGACGGCTGGGACGCGGCGAAGTTCCCGCAGGTGCAGCAGCGCTGGGCCGACGGCGACGCGCGGTTCCTCTACATGGGCACCTGGGCGCCGAGCGAGACCCGCGAGTACCTCGACAAGCAGGGCGCGGGCACGAAGCTGGAGTACGGTTCCTTCCAGTTCCCGATGCCGCCGGGTGCCACGCACGACACGGTCGAGCAGATCCCGATCGGGTTCGCGGTGACCAAGAAGGCCAAGCACCCCGAGGCCGCGAAGGCGTTCATCGCCTACTTCCTCAACAAGGACATCCTTTCCGGCATCCCCGCCGTCGCGGACAACCTGGTGCCGCGCACCGACCTCGCCGTGCCCGACGACCTCAAGCAGGCCAAGGCCGCGCTCGACGACGAGAAGAAGGAGCACGTCCTCCAGTACGACGGAATCGACAGCCTCGCGGGCGGCAAGTGGCAGACCGAGGTGTTCGACCCGGCCGACATCGCGCTGCTCAAGGGACAGCTGACGCCGCAGCAGTTCATCGACCAGCTCGCCACCAAGGGCGCCGAGTTCTGGAAGAGCCAGGGCTGATGACCGCTGTCGCGGAGAAGGTGGTGCGGGCCGAGGGGGCCCGCGCCACCAGGGGCGCGCATCTTTCCCGTAAGCGCAGGCTGTTCTGGCCGTTCTTCGGCCCGGCTCTGGTGCTGTACCTGGCCTTCCTGGTGCTGCCGACCGTCGCGACGGCGGTGCTCAGCTTCACCAGCTGGGCCGGGGCGGGGGACACCCCGAAACCCAACGGTGTCACGAACTACGTCCAGATGTGGGAGAGCGACTCGTTCCAGTACGCCTTCCGGAACACGCTCGTCTACGTCTTCCTCGGCGGGATCGGCACGTTCGCGCTGGCGTTCCTGTTCACCATGGTGCTGCGGGACATGCGGGGCGGGAAGATCGTCCGGGCGATCCTGTTCTTCCCGAACATCGTCGCCCCGGTCGCGCTCGGCATGTTCCTCGGGTTCGTGTTCAAGTACCAGCCCGGCAAGCAGGGGCTGGCGAACTTCGTGCTGGAGCACCTCGGCGCGGACGCGGCGAAGTTCCTCGCACCGTCCAATGTGACCGGTGTGGTGACCGCGTCGCTGATCTGGGCGAGTTCGGGGTTCTACATCACGATCCTGATGGCCGCGGTGGACCGCATCCCGCCCTACCTCTACGAGGACGCGGACATCGCGGGCGCGTCGCCGTGGCAGAAGTTCCGGAACATCACGCTGCCGATGACCTGGGACGTCGTCGGTGTCGCCGGTGTGCTGTGGACCATCAACGCGCTCAAGATCTTCGAGCTGGTCTTCGTGCTCGCCGGCCCGGGTACCTACGCCCCGCCGAACCAGGCGTGGACGCTGGGGATCTACGTGTTCGACCGGACCTTCGGCTCGAACGCGACGCCGGACTTCGGTGCCGCGTGTGCCTGCGCGGTCGCGATGATCGCGCTGGTGTCCGTCCTCGTCGTGCTGTTGCGCCGCCTCATGCGCCGTGACGCGATCCAGTTCTAGGAGCGACCGTGTCCGCTGCTGCCGCCCCGTCGGCGACGCCGAAGCCGGTGCGCAAAGCGCCGAGGAAACCCAAGCCCGCGCCGGGATCCCGGCGGTTGAGTCCACTGAGGATTCTCGGCTCGGTGATCGTGTGGCTGTTCACCGCCGGGAACCTGCTGGTGCTGTACTGGCTGATCTCGGCGTCGTTCAAGACACCGGTCGAGATCTTCACCAAGCCGTTCGACCTGCCGTACCAGTGGTTCCACGCCGGTAAGCCGTTCCGCAACTTCGTCTATGCCTGGAACAACGCCGGGTTCGGCGACGCGGTGCTGACCACGGTCGTGCTCGTCGGGCTGGCGACCGTGGCGACGGTCGCGGTGTCCGCCCCGGCCGCCTACGCGCTGACCCGGCTCGGCGTGCGGGGTTCGGGCGGGATGACGAACTTCGTCGCGATCGGCATGGGGGTGCCGTTCCAGACCGTGATCATCCCGCTGTTCGTGGTGCTGTCCAAGATCCACTTCGACAACCAGTACGGGCTGTTCGTGCTGTACGTGGCGTTGTCGATCCCGTTCACCGTGTTCCTGCTGACCGGGTTCTTCCGGTCACTGCCGGACGAACTGGAGGAGGCGGCCGCGATCGACGGCGCCTCGCCGACCAGGACGTTCTTCTCGGTGATGCTCCCGCTGGCGCGGGGCGGGCTGATCACCGCGCTGATCCTCAACGCCATCGGGCTGTGGAACGAGACGCTGCTCGCCATCGTGTTCCTCAAGGACCAGGCGCACTTCACGTTGTCCCGCGCGCTGTTCACCTTCTACGGCGCGGCGAGCTACCAGTCCGAGTACGGCGGCCTGATCGCCGGGGTCGCGATCGTGGTGCTCCCGATGCTCGTGCTCTACCTCCTGCTCGCCCGCCGGATCATCACCGGCCTCACGCTCGGCGCCGGAAAGTAAGGACCCTTCATGAGTTCCGTGACCTTCACCGACACCACGCGGTTCTACGCGGGGGTGGAGAAGCCCGCGGTGGACGGGCTCGACCTCGAAATCGCCGACGGCGAGTTCCTCGTGCTGGTCGGCCCGTCCGGCTGCGGCAAGTCCACCACGCTGCGGATGCTCGCCGGGCTGGAGGGCGTCGACGACGGCACCATCCACATCGGCGACCGCGACGTCACCGAGCTGCCGCCCAAGGACCGGGACATCGCGATGGTGTTCCAGAACTACGCGCTGTACCCGCACATGACGGTCGGTGAGAACATCGGTTTTCACCTGAAGATCGCCAAGATGGCCAAGGAGGAGCGCGAGAAGCGGGTTCGCGAGGCGGCCGAGCTGCTCGACCTCACGGCCTATCTGGACCGCAAGCCGGCCAAGCTTTCCGGCGGGCAGCGGCAGCGCGTGGCCATGGGCCGTGCGATCGTGCGTGAGCCCAGCGTGTTCCTGATGGACGAGCCACTGTCCAATCTGGACGCGAAGCTGCGGGTGCAGACCCGCACGCAGATCGCGTCGCTGCAACGGCGGCTGGGCGTCACCACCCTCTACGTCACCCACGACCAGGTCGAGGCGATGACCATGGGGGACCGGGTCACGGTGCTCTCCGACGGCGTGCTCCAGCAGTGCGATACCCCGATCGGGCTCTTCGCCAGGCCGGTCAACGTGTTCGTCGCCGGGTTCATCGGCTCTCCCGCGATGAACCTTCTGGAGTCCACAGTGGATGGTGAGGGCGTCGTCCTCGGCGGGACGAGGATCCCGCTGACCCCGGCGCAGCGTTCGGCGCTGACCGGGCCGGGTGTGGTGGTCGGCGTCCGGCCGGAGGGCTGGGATCTCGGGGAGGCCGGGACCGGGATCGACGCGGTGGTCGAGGTCGTCGAGGAGCTGGGCAGCGACCAGTACCTGTACTGCCGGACTTCGGGCAGCGACAAGGTGTTCACCGTCCGCACGCCGGGGATGGCGCCGTGGCAGCGCGGGGAGAAGCTCGGCCTCGCCCCGAAACCCGGCGCGGTGCACCTGTTCGACGCTGCCTCTGGTGATCGGCTGCCCGACGCATGAGCGAAGCTTGCGAGCGAATCATGGATATCATGCGCCTAAAGGGATTGAACACTGTCTCGCGGAGCGAGTCGATCGCATGACGAGGCTAGGTCGTACTGAACTGACCCTGCCCGCGGCACCGCTCGGGGCGGAGAACCCGTTGCCGCCACTGGTGAAACCGGAGCAGGTCCAGCAGGTCGCGAACCGCGCGGAGCTGCCGCCGGACCTCGCCGAGGGCCTGGGCTACGGGCAGCTGGACACCGTGCTGCCCTGCCGGCTGCAGGACGGCTACGGCCGCGAGCGGCGCACCCGGTCGTTGCCCGCGCTGGTGCTGGAGAACACCCGGCTGCGCGCGACCGTGCTTCCCTCGCTCGGCGGGCGGCTGTATTCCCTGTACCACAAGCCTTCCCAGCGCGAACTGCTCTATCGGAACCCGGTGTTCCAGCCCGCGAACCTGGCGTTGCGGGACGCCTGGTTCGCGGGCGGCGTCGAATGGAACCTCGGCAGCACCGGGCACACGACGTTGACCTGCGCGCCGATGTTCGCGGCCGAGGTGGCCGGTCCGGACGGCGGTCCGGTGCTGCGGCTGTGGGAGTGGGAGCGGACGCGGGACCTGCCCTACCAGCTGGACTTCTGGCTGCCGGACGAGTCCGACTTCCTCCTGGTCGGGGTGCGGATCCGCAACCCGCACGCCCATGACGTCCCGGCCTACTGGTGGTCGAACATCGCGGTGACCCGTACCGAACGGAGCCGCGTGCTGGTGCCCGCGAAGCAGGCGTGGCACTACGGCTACGGCGGGCGGCTCGACCTCGTCGACGTCCCCGGCGACGAGCTGACCTACCCCGCGCGGCACGAGCACGCCGCGGACTACTTCTTCGAGATCCCGGCGGAAGCACGCCGGTGGATCGCGGCGGTGGACGGCGACGGCCACGGCATGGCGCAGGTGTCCACGGACCGGCTGCGCGGCCGGAAACTGTTCGTTTGGGGCGAATCCGCGGGCGGACGCCGGTGGCAGGACTGGCTCGCCCCTGGCGCTCCCGGCTATCTGGAGATCCAGGCCGGGCTCGCGCGCACCCAGCTGGAACACCTGCGGCTGCCCGCGGGCGAGAGCTGGGACTGGCTGGAGGCGTACGGCCCCGTCGTCGCCGATCCGTCCACTGTGCATGGTCGTGAATGGACGGTGGCGACGGACGCGGTGGAACGCGGTCTGCTTTCCGCGTCCGCTGTGGACGAATACCACGCGGCGTGGCGCGGGATCGCCGACGCGCCACCGTCGGCGATGCTGCACGAGGGCAGTGGCTGGGGCGCGCTGGAGCTGCGCCGGATGACGGCCGACCTGCCGGGGACCCCGTTCCCGCCGTCCTCGCTCGGGCCCGAGCAGCGGCCGTGGCTGGAGCTGCTCGACGGCGTCGCGCCGGACGGCGATCCGTTGCACGTCCCGGCCGCCACGCTGGTCGGCCAGGACTGGGCGCGCCGGCTCGAAAAGGCGCCGTCGAACTGGGCGGTCTGGTACCACCGGGGAGTCGCCCGCTGGGCGGCGGGCGACCGCGAGGCCGCGAAACAGGCGTGGAGTTCGTCGGTCTCGGCGGCGGAGAACCCTTGGGCGTTGCGGAATCTGGCGGTCGCGGCCCGGGCCGGTGGGCTGGCGGTCGAGGCGGCGCGGCTGTACCTGCGCGCGTTCGCCCTTGCGCCGGGGCTGCTCCCGCTGGCGGTCGAGGCGATCGGCGCCCAGCTCGCCGCGGGCTCGGCCGACCGGGCCGCCGAACTGCTCGACGCACTGCCGTCCTCGGCGCGGGCCGCCGGGCGGATTCGCCTGCTGGAGGCCAGGATCCGGCTCGCGCAGGGCGATCCCGCCGCGGCGCTGACGATCTTCGAGGAGGGTTTCGAGATCGCCGGGATCCGCGAGGGGGAGACGTCGCTGTCCGACACGTGGGCCGCGGTGTCCGGCGGTCGCCCGCTGCCGGAACGCTACGACTTCCGGATGTCGGCGCCGGGGTGAGGCCGGGGTGAGGCGGAAGGACGAGCGGCACGGCGGGCTGCTGCGGATCGTGGCCGAGCGGGGCCGCGCCGACGTCGCCGAGCTGGCCGCGGAGCTCGCGGTGTCGACCGCCACCGTGCGCCGCGACCTCGACCAGCTCGCCGAGCAGCGGCTGCTGATCCGGACCAGGGGCGGTGCCGTCGCCGGGGACGTCGCGCACGATCTGCCGCTGCGGTACCGGATGGCGCGCCGGGCGCCGGAGAAGTCCCGGATCGCCGAGGCCGTGGCGGCGCTCGTCGAACCGGGCTGGGTGGTCGGTCTCAACGGGGGCACCACGACGACCGAGATCGCCCGCGCGCTCGGCGGCCGCGGCGAGCTGGGCGGCGGGATCACCGTGGTCACGAACGCGCTCAACATCGCGCACGAACTCGCCGTGTGGCAGCACGTCAAGCTCGTCGTGACCGGTGGTGTGGCGCGGTCGCGGTCCTTCGAGCTGACCGGGCCGCTGGCCACCCGCGTCCTCGACGAGATCGCCGTCGACCTGCTGGTCCTCGGCGTCGACGCGCTCGACCCGCGTGCCGGCGCCTTCGCCCACCACGAGGGCGAGGCGAGCATCAACCGCCTCATGGTGGACCGTTCCGCCCGCGTCGTCGCCGCCGCCGACTCCTCGAAACTCGGCCGCCGCGCCTTCGCCGGGATCTGCCCCATCTCCGCGGTCGACACCGTCGTCACCGACGCGGCCCTCTCCGAGCCCCTGGCCACCGCCTTCGCCGCCGTCACCACCCTCCACACCGTCTAACTCGCGTGATCAGACGCGTAACTCGCGTGATCAGAGCCGCACCTCCTTCAATCACGCGAGTTACGTGCTCAATCACGTGAGTTCGCTGGTTTGGTGTGTGCAAAAGTGCGTGGAGATGTTTGATGTTGGAGGTTTTGCTTGACTTTCGTGCAGTTGTGAACGGAGGATGGGGCGACGTCGGGTCGGTGTGGGGCCGGCCGGGGACATGGGAGCGTCGTATGCGCCGTCTTGCCTGTCTTGCCGCGCTGTGCGTGGTCGCCGCTGGAGGTCTCGCCGCGACGGCGGCGGCCGACGAGTACGTCACGCTGCGGTCGCCGGACCTGAAGGTCACCGTCGACCCGGGTTTTCCGCGCGTCGTCGGGTACACCGACACGCACAGCGGGGCGAAGCTGTACGGGAACGAGGACAGGATCGGCCAGGTGGTCCTCGACGGGACGGCCTACACGCCCCGGGTGAGCAGCCGCCGCACCGGCGACCGCGTGGACTACCGGCTCACCTTCCCCGACTACGGCGGGGTCGAACTCGACGCGAGCATCCGGGTCAAGGGCCGCGAGGTCGGCTTCGCGGTCACGAAGATCCGGGACACCGAAAGGAATCCGGTCGGCTCACTGTCCATTCCGGACCAGAACCTGGTGTCCGTACGCAGCGACCAACCCGGCGCGGCGCTCGCCACGGCGAAGATGCACACCGCGAAGAGCGGCACCGGCGACACCTTCACCCGGATCACCCGGGACACCCCGGCCGAGGCCGCGCCGTCGAGCGCGATGTACGGCATCGTGAACACCGGACAGCTCGCGGCGTCGATCGAGACGAACTCCGCCTACGACACGCCGTCCGGGCCGACCACCAAGGACAACGGCCGGATCCGCGAGCAGATCGCCGACAAGGGCGGCTACAAACGTGCCGGGTTGTGGAGCGGCGACTGGACCTACCGGGCGAAGGGCGCTGCGCGGTCCGACACGGAACCCTTGCCCTACACCAGGATCGTCGTCACCGGTGACCGCAACGGCGACAAGACCGTCGACTGGCAGGACGGCGCGATCGCCTTCCGGGACATCATGACCAACCCGAAGGGCTGGCAGCAGGTCGCGCGGCGCCCGGTCATGCGCATCCCGTTCAACTTCGCCTCGAACGCCGAGCACCCGTTCACCCAGACCCTCGACGAGACCAAACGGGTCGCGCTGAACACCGACGGGCTCGGACAGTTCGTGCTGCTCAAGGGGTACGGCTCGGAAGGGCACGACTCCGCGCACCCGGACTACGCGGGGGTCGGCAAGCGGCAGGGCGGCGTCAAGGACCTGAACGCGCTGGTCGAAAACGCGCACCGGTACAACGCCGACATCGGCGTGCACATCCAGGATACCGAGGAGTACCCGGTCTCGCCCGCCTTCGACCCGGCGATCGCCAAGGACGTCGAGAAGGATCTCGGCTGGGACTGGCTCGACCAGAGCTACCACATCGACTACCGCCACGACGGCCAGAGCGGTAAGCGCCTCGCGCGGTTGCGGGAGTTCAAGGACAAGGTGCCCGATCTCGACTTCCTCTACGTCGACACGTGGTACGGCGACGGCTACACCTCGGAGAAGTTCGCCCGCGAGATGAACGACCTCGGCTACGACGTCGCGACGGAGTTCACCGAGAAGTTCGAGCGCCAGAGCGTCTGGAGCCACTGGGCCAACGACGTGAACTACGGTGGCAGTGGCAACAAGGGCATCAACAGCCAGATCGTCCGCTTCATCCGTAACCACCAGAAGGACGACTGGATCGCGGGTGACCCGCTGCTCGGCGGTGGCGAACTGAGCGCCTACGAGGGCTGGGTCGGCGGCGCGGGCTACCCGGCCTTCCTCGACCGGACCTTCGGCACCGATTTGCCGACCAAGTACCTCCAGGGATTCACCATCCAGAAGTGGGCGCCGCACACGATCACGCTGTCCGGCGGGGTCAGCGTCTCCGACACGAGCGGGACCCGGCAGATCGCCAAGGACGGGCACCCCGTGCTGACCGGCGGTGCCTACCTCCTCCCGTGGAGCCAGCAGGAGGAAACCAAGCTGTACCACTGGAATCCGGCGGGTGGGCGTACACAGTGGACGCTGCCGAAGTCGTGGGGTGCCCGGCGCTCGGTGAAGCTGTACCAGCTCACCGACACCGGCCGCCGGTTCGTCAAGGACCTGGACGTCGACGCCGCGCGCCGGATCACCATCGACGCGGCGGCCAAGACGCCATACGTCGTGTACCCGGCCGATCCCGGGCCGAACACCGACGCGAACTGGGGTGACAACACCGGCCTGAAGGATCCGTCCTTCTACTCCGGGAATCTCGACGCCTGGAAGATCACCGGTGACAAGGGCAAGGCGTCCGTGCCCGCCAACGCGGCGGGGCAGCGGCAGCTGCGGCTCGACGGTGGCACCGGGACCACGGTGTCCCAGCGGGTCACCGGGCTGGCCAGCGGGAAGACCTACACCGCGTCGGTGAACGTCCAGGTCGCGCCGGGGCAGCGCAAGGCGAGTCTCACGGTGACCCCGGACGGGGGAAAGCCCGTGACCCGGTGGACGGACGCTTCGACGGTGAAGAACTACGTTCGGGCCAGCGAGTACGCCGGGACGACCACGCAGCGCGTGAAGGTGGTCTTCGACGTCCCGGAAGGACAGTCGACGGCGACACTGGCGCTGGACGCGGCGGCCGGGAACCCGCCGGTGTTCTTCGACGACGTCCGCGTCGTCCAAACCGGACGGACGCCGCTGAACGGGCACTACTTCGCCGAGGACTTCGAGCACGTCGACACCGGCTGGGGCCCGTTCGTCTACGCCGGGAACGACGGCGCGCCTGACGACCCGCGCACGCACCTCGCGCAGAAGAACGCGCCCTACACCCAGGCGGGCTGGAACGGGAAGCTCGTCGACGACGTCATCGGCGACGGGGAATCGCTGAAGTCGCACGAGGAGAACCAGGGGCTGGTCTACCGGACGCTGCCGCAGACCCTGCGGTTCGAGCCGGGACACCGCTATCGCGTGTCGTTCACCTACGAGGCCTCGAAGACCGGCGACTACGCGTTCGTGACCGGCGCGGGCACGAGCACGACCTTCGCCGAGGCACACACGCCGACGACGTTCACCGCGACCGTCGAGGGCGGCGCCGACGCCTGGATCGGGGTCGCGAAGCTGACCCCGGGCACCCAGAACCAGGACCACGACCTGATCCTGGACAACCTGGTGGTGGACGAGATCGGCTGATCCCACCCGGCGGGTCCGATGTGGTCCGCGGCGGTGAATGCAGCATACTGCTCGAAACGGGGTACAACGACGCAGCACAGTGCGCGGAGCACACCCCGCGAGCGGCACCGCAGAGGTAGGGAGCACCGCCGATGGCCCGGCACGAACGGTTGAGCACGCTGCTGGACATGCTCGGGCAGCGGGAGAAGATCGACGTCGAGGACGTGGCCGCCGAGCTGAACGTGTCGGCGGCCACGATCCGGCGCGACCTCGACCACCTCGCCGAACAGCAGCTGCTCACCCGCACCCGCGGCGGCGCGGTCGCCAACGACCTCGCCTACGACCTGCCGCTGCGCTACAAGACCGCCCGGCACGTCCCGGAGAAGCAGCGGATCAGCGCCGCCGCGGCCGCGCTCGCCGAGCGGGGCATGGCGGTCGGGCTCAACGGCGGCACCACGACCGCGGGGGTGGCCAGGGCACTCGCGATGCGCGCGGACCTGGCCGGCCGCGGCGACGCGCCAGGGCTGACCGTGGTGACCAACGCGCTCAACATCGCGCACGAGCTGGCCGTGCGGCCCCACGTCAAGATCGTCGTCACCGGCGGTGTCGCGCGGCCGCAGTCGTTCGAGCTGAGCGGGCCGCTGGCCACCCGGGTGCTGTCCGAGCTGACCATGGACCTGCTCTTCCTCGGCGTCGACGCGCTCGACGCCGAGGCCGGTGCCTTCGCCCACCACGAGGGCGAGGCGAGCATCAACCGGCTCATGGTCGAGCGGGCCGAGAAGATCGTCGCGGTGGCCGACTCCTCGAAGCTCGGCCGCCGTGCCTTCGCGCGGATCTGCGCGACGCACGACGTGCACACGCTGGTCACGGACGCCGATGCCGACACCGCCGCGGTAAGGGCTTTCGAGGCCGCGGGCGTCGAGGTCCTTACCGTCTGAAGTGTCAGGGTAAGGGCCCCGCCCGCCCGGGAACGGCGTGATCGTCCGATGCCGGACCCCCTCCCTCAGCGGCACGCTAAGGGTATGAAACACGACTGGATTTTCGATCTGGTGCAGGTGGAAATGGACTACCGCACCGAGGGCAGGCTGTCCCCGCTCGCCGGACGCCGGGAGCGGCACCCCGTCGCGAAGCGGACGCCGTGGCAGTGGTTCAGAACGCGTCGGCTCCGAGTTTGACCGCCGGTGAGTACCGCGATCATGGACGCCGTCATCAGGCGACCGTAACATCGGGAATTCCCTTGACGCGTATGGTTTTTCGCGGCGATGGGCTCGCCCGTCACGGGAGGTCCGCGACAGGCGAGCCCGGTGTCAGCGCAGCCAGCGCAGCGGGGCCAGGTAGAGCCCGCCCTGCCCCCAGCCCGCGTGCGAGACGTACCAGTCACCGTCGTCCTGTATCACTTCCGCCGCGTGTGAGGCGAAGTGTCCCACCAGGTCCGCGTTCTCGTAGTGCAGCGGATCGGTGCTGCGGTAGACGTCCGTGCCCAGGTAGCCCCCGCGCGGGCCGGTGAACAGGTACCAGTACCGCCCGTGCCGCACCACGAACGGCGATTCGGTGGGGCCGCCCCAGGTACCCGTCTCGGGCGAGACGTACGCCGTCCTGCGTTCGCCCCAGTGGCGGAGGTCGTGGCTCGTGCGATAGAGCACGACGTGGTGACCGCCGCTGGGCTCGGTGTTGCCGGTGTAGAACAGCACCCAGCGCCCGCCGATCCGGATGACGTAGGGATCCCGCGCGTCGTAGCCGTCGGTGAACAGCGTGCCGCCCGGATACCGTGTCCAGTGGAACAGATCCCGCGACGTGGCCACGTTGATCGCGGACCGGGTGTTGTCCTTGCCGCCGCCGCAGTAGAACATGTGGTACGTCCCGCCGACGCGGATGACGTGCGGTGCCCACAGGTGGGTTTCCCCGTAGCCCGGGTCGACCGTGAGCGCGAACGGCTGTTTCGTCCACGGGCCGTGCAGATCGGGCGCGGTCGCGTGGGCGAAGACGATTTCGTGCTCGGGATCGGCGGGTTCCGCGTGCGTGATGCCGAAGACGTGCCAGGTCCCGCGCCAGTCCCGCACGAAGGTGTGATCGTTGAGGTACCACGGCGCGCTTTCGCCCACGCTCGGGTCGTAGATCTTCACGAACTCCCCGACCACGACGTCGTCCCTGGCCGGGGTCGCACCGGCCGGGGTGGTGCCGGTGGCCGTCAGGCCGAACCCGGCACCCAGCGCGAGACCGCCCAGCAGCATCGTCCGTCTGTTCACCGGCACGGCCCTCACCCCCGGGTGAACTCGTCGAGCGCGATGTCCAGCAGCGCGCACACCGCGCGCAGTTCGGCGCGCCGGTCGCCGGGGATCGCGTGGATGTGGTTGGCGCCGAACCGGGACAGGAACGTCTCGGCGGGCGCGTCGAGCCGGGCGAACGCGTGCGGCCACTCCGGGGTGGAGCGCGCGGTCAGCTCCGCGGTGGTCGGTTCGTCGTAGTTCTCGAACTCGCCGAGCATGAGCTGGAGGCGGTACTCGCCGTCCTTGCGGGTGAGCCTGCCCAGCGTCATTTCCCCCGGCGCGGCGACATGTTCGACCGAGGCGCCCCCGGCGGGGAAGAAGAACACCTCCGGGTGCAGCGTCACCCGCGCGAGGTTCTCCGCCGGATCGTCGCTGCGCGCGGCGAACCAGGTGGCGTGCTGCCCGGAGTTGCACAGATCCCAGATGTCGCGGTCGGCGTGGTAGTGCCGGACGTCGGCGAACAGCACCGGCGTCCCGGAGATGTGCTTCATCAGCTGCATGGTCAGCGCGCCGTCCATGTCGGCCTCGGTCGCGCACACGTGTGTCTCTTTTGGACCGTTCCAGTCGTAGGGGTCGTTCAGGAACGCCTCCGCGACGTCCATCGTCGCGAAGTGACCGGTGAGCTCCGGCTGGCCCTTGATACCGCTGAAGTCCAGGTGCCATTCGTCGATGAGCTCACGCATCGCGAGGTACGAGCCGATCTGCCGTTCCAGCAGTTCCGGCGTGAGCTTGGCCCCGTCGTAGCGCACGGTGGCGTGCTGCTCCAGCCAGGCCCTGGCCTTGGCCTTCTCCCCGGCGTCGGCGGCTTCGGCGCGCCGGACGATCTCCCACTGGTCGATCTCCTCGACGTCGATGCCGAACTTCCGCTGCCACTGGTCGGTGTTCGCGACGGTGGTGTTCATGCCCATCGGCCGTCCGCCGATCCGGCCGAAGGTCGCGCCGCGCAACCGGGCCACCGCCGACGCGGCGCTCGCGCGCACCCCGATCTCGGCGATCAGCGCGGGGTCCTCCGGCGCGCCCCACAGCCGGACGTGGTCGCGGCCGATCTGGTCGAGCGCGCCACCGGCGGCGAGCATGCCGACCATGCCCGGCTGCACCGGGTCGGTGTTGGCCACCAGCACCAGCGGCCCGCGCAGCGCGCCCGCGGCCAGCATGGTGAAGTGTGGGAACGCCCAGACGCAGTAGTGCAGCACGGTGAGATCGACGTCCGCCGCCTCGATCCCGCGGGCGTGCGAGGTGGCGAGGGTGTTGGCCGAAACGGCTGAGGGGGCCCTCACCACCTCGTGCCCCGCGGCGGTGAGGGACGCCACGAGCTTGTCCTCGTTGGACCTGATGAAGTCGGTGATTCCACTGTGGACGTAGTCACGCCCGTCCGAAATGTTGATCACGCCGATGCGTGCCATGTGTCCTCCAAACGACGAAGAGCGGTCCTGCGGTACCGGTGGGTCAGGAAAGCACCTCCAGCCGATAGTGCGCGGCCGACCACGCGGGGGCGCCCTTCGCGGGCACGATCCGCACGTCGATCGAGGAGCGGCCGGCGGTCACGCTCGCCGGGAGCGCGAAGGTGTCCTCCAGCCAGCGCAGGGTTCTGTTGCCCAGCGGTTCGGTCCAGGTGCCCGCCTGCCTGCCGTTCACGAACACCGCGGCCTGCTGGTAGGCAGCGTTCTGGTCACCGAGCCGTACCAGCCGCGCGCCCGCGTTGCGCGGGTCCAGCGCGAGGGTGAAGCGCACCTCGCCGGTCGCGGCGGTGACTTCGCGGGTCACCGGGACCTGGTGCTGGGTCCCCTCGAAGCTCGACGTCAGGCTGCTCCGGGTTTCGCCGTCGGCGGTGTAGCCGTGGTCGCGCCTGCTGGCGTCGTTCCCGGCGTCGACGAGGTCGGTCTGACGGGCGGCGGTGTCCGGCTGGCCGTACCAGTACGCGGTGGTGCCGTACTCGGCGGGCTCGTTGTCGACCGGGCCGTGCTCGATCCCGAAGTCCAGCGCGGAGGAGAACGGCACCGCGTCCCCCGCCAGCAGGCGGACGGCGCCGGTGCAGTCGTAGCGGCAGCCGTCACCGTCCAGTTTGTACGCCGGGTTCCCGGCCAGCGGCATCGCGAAGTTCGTGCCGTCGCGGAAGTACCAGCCGGACTCGAAGAAGTCCTCCGTCCCGGTGCCGTGCCACTGCGGGCTGGCCACGCCGTCGACGTAGACGCGCTCGTCGCCTTCGAGGTAGTCGCGCCGGTTGCCGGAGGGGATGAGCCCGGTCATGCTCTGTGTCACGCCGTAGAACACCCCTCGGCCCGCGGTCTTCAGTATCGACCAGTCCTTGCCGTTCTCGGTCAGTCCTTTGTGGCTGGTCGCGGTGAAGTAGCCGAGCCCGCCGCCGGGCCGCAGCCCGGCCTCGGTGGCAGGCGTGGGGGCCGAGGTGACCTCCACGGCCGCGCCGGTGATCGGCTGCCCGCTGTGGTTGACCAGCTCGACGACCGCGTCATGGCGGTAGGGCATCGGCCACCACGCGGTGAGCGCGCCGCCTTCGGTGGCGTCGATCGAGGACAGCATCGTGCGGGTGTCGAACTTGCCGAGCCCGGAGCCGAAGAACTCGCCGAGCGGGGAGTCCACAGTGGTCTTCCCGTCGAAGGTGATCCGCAGCCGGGTACCGGACAGCACCGCCTGTGACGCCGCCAGCTTCGCGGCGTCACGCTCGTACCGGTAGATCTGGAAACCGTTCCAGGTCTGCATGGTCAGCTGGTAGTCGTGCGTCTTCTCCTCGCCAGGATGGCCGGGGCCGAGGTCGAGGACGTCGGTGCGGCGCCACTTCCCGTTCACCTGGGAGTGCGCGTCGTAGCGGAACTCGTTGACGTCGAGGTCGGACGAGACGAACGTGTTCGTGATCCGCAGTGAGGACTTGCCGGCGGTCAGGCTCGCCGGGAGGTCGAGGACCTGATCGGTCCACACCCCGCGCGGCGTGGGCGCGCCGGTCGTCCACCGCCCGGCGGGTTTGCCGTCCACGGTCACGTCGGCGACCTGGTGGCCGATCGCGGGATCCGGGCGCCGGGTCAGCCGGACGCCGGTGTTGTCCGGATCGATCGCGATCCGGAACGAGCTGTGCCCGCCGGCGCCGAACGCCCGCCCGTCGTCGCGGACCCGCGGTTCGGAGACCAGCTGGGGCAGCGTCACCCGGAGCTGGCTGATCGTGCCGGGGCCGCCGAGTGAGGCGAACCGCGCGGTGGCGCCGTCCGGGACGTTCGCGGTGCCCGAGTCCGTCCGCGCACGGTGCGCGGCGGGTTTCGGATCGCGGATCCCGAAGCCCCGCAGGCGATCCACGACGTCGAGCGCCCGATCGCGCGGGTCGAAGGTGCGCACTCCCGCGTTGTCGGGGAACTCGCGATAGGTGACGTGGTAGAAGAGCGGGTTGTGCTGGACGGTGACGCGCATCGAACGCTGGTAGGGCATCGGCACCTTGATCACCGAGCCGCCGGAGGTGTCGTCGCCGTTGCCGACCAGCGGCCAGACGAACGGCGCGCCCATTCGTCCGTCCACAATGTCCTGAAGTGAGCTGTTCAGCACGGCGCGCCCGTCGAGCTCGACTCTGAGACGGCCGTTGTTGACCATGTTCCCGCTGTCCCGGGTGAACCACATGCTCTCGATCTCACCGGCGCCGGTCTTCTCCGCGATCACGCAGCCTTCCGCGGTGATCCGCAGGCAGCTGTAGGTCCCGTTGAAGCCGTCGTCGTTGCCGCCCGTGCGGTCGAAGCTGGAGAACTGCTTGGTCTGCGCGCCCGGCCGCAGCGCCGCCATCGCGTCCAGATCCCGGTAGACGTCCCAGCCGATCGGCCCCACCGAGGCCGCCGACGGTGGCCGGTCGGGTTCGGCCCCGGCCGCGGTGGCGGGTATTCCTACTATGGTCAGTGCTGTCATGGCTGCTATCAGTAGTGGTCTGCGGGCAGGGCGGGCTCTTCGGCTGTGCATGGCGCACTCCGATCGGTGGGGGAGGGGAGGGAGGAGCTACCAGGGTGGGGACGGGAAAGCTTTAGCTGTTGCCCTTCGCGTAGGCCTCGGCCGCGTTTTCCTTGGTGACCAGCGAGGTCTGGAGAAGCTGCGTTTTCGGCAGCTGCTTGCAGTCGATCAGGAGCTGCTTCGCCGACCCGACGGCTTCCCGGCCGGCGGTCGGGTAGACGAACGTCGCCGACAGGCGGCCTTCCTCGACGGCCTTGATCCCGCCGGAGGGGATGGGCAGTCCGTCGATCCCGACGAACTTCAGCCGCTGGTCGATCCCGGCGGCCTTCGCGGCGAGGTAGGCGCCTTCGGCCATCGGGTCGTTCTGCGAGTACACCGCCTGGATCTCGGGATGGGCCTTGAACACCGCGTCCGCCTGCTGCTGGCCCTTCTCCCGCAGCCAGTCGCCATCCACTGTGGACACGATGTCGATGTTGTGCCCCTGGATCCCCTGCGCGAAGCCGTCCTGCCGCTCCTTCGCGGGGGTCGATCCGGCGAGCCCGCGGATCTCGGCGATCTTCCCGCCCTGCGGCAGCACCTTCTCGGCCAGGTACTTTCCGGCCTGCTTGCCGATCTCGACGTTGTCCGCGCCGATCCACTGCGTGTACGCCTCGCCCTCGACCTTCCGGTCGAGCACCAGCACCGGGATTCCCTTGTCGTAGGCCTTCTTCACCACCGCGGTCAGCGGTTTCGCCTCGTTCGGGCTGATGATCAGCAGGTCGATCTTCTGGGTGAGGAAGTTCTCCACGTCGGCGACCTGCTTGCTGTTGTCCTGCTGGGCGTCGGCGAACTTGACGGTGAACTGCGGCACCCCCTTCGCCGCCCTGGCGATGTCGTCGTTCATCTGCTGCCGGTAGGGCTCGGACAGGTTGGCCTGGCTCATCCCGATGGTGAAGCTGCCGCCCGCGCCCTTGCAGGCGGCCTGACTGGGCCCGGTCTGCTTGCCCTGTCCGGAGTTCTCGCTGGTGGTGCCGCAGGCCGAGGCCAGTGCGAGCACCCCGGCCAGTGCGGTGACGGTGAGTCCGGTGCGTGGACGGACGGGCATGGCGTTCCTCCCTGTTGCCGGGTTCGGCCGGTTCACGGTGTCGGCCGGAGTCGTTGCAGACCGGCGGCGGCCACGATGACGAGGCCCTTGATGAGCAGCTGCACGTTCGAGTCGATGTTGTTGAGCCCCAGGATGTAGTTGAGCGCGCCGAGCATGAGCGCCCCGGCGACGGTGCCGACGACCGAGCCCCGACCGCCCTGCAGCGCGGTGCCGCCGACCACGACCGCCGCGATCGCGTCGAGTTCGTAGGTGTTGCCGTCGTTGGGGCTGCCCTGGTTGAGCTGTCCGGCGTGGATGATGCCGGCCAGCGCGGCCAGCAGCCCGCACAGGCCGAACACCAGCACCTTCACCCGCACGACCGGGATACCGGAGAGCCGTGCCGCCTTCTCGTTGCCGCCGATCGCGTACAGGTGCCGGGCGAACGCGCTGGTGCGCAGGAAGACGATGGCGAGCGCGGCGACGATCACGAAGATGATCGCGGGGATCGGGACCAGGCCGTTGAAGGTGCGCTCGCCGAGCAGCGAGAACGCCACGGGTGCCTTGCCGGGACCGTCACCGTACGGGATGGGCACGCCCTGCCCGCCGGACCAGATCCGGGCGAGCCCACGGGCGATCTGGAGGCCCGCCAGCGTCACGATGAACGCCTGGATGCCCCAAACCGCCGAAGCGATTCCTTGCAGCAGGCCGAAAACCAGCCCGGCGAGCAGGACGATCAGCACGGTCGGGAGCACGCCGAGACCGTTGTTCACCATCAGCACGGCTGAGCCGACCGCGGCGAGCCCGAGCACCGCGCCCACCGACAGGTCGATGCCGCCGATCAGGATCACGAACGTCATCCCGACCGCGATGATCCCGATCTCGGCGGTCGCGCGGACGATGTTGAAGAGGTTGTCGCTGCTCAGGAAGATCAGTTCGCCGTCGCGAACCGGGGAGAACACGATCCCGGCGGCGAACACCAGCACCAGGCCGAACAGGCTCTGGAAACGGAAAAGGGTGTCCACGACGGAGGCGCGGCGGCCCGGCAGGAACTCCGCCGGTTCCGGCCGCGTCTCGGTCCGCTGCTGCTCGCTCACGACTCTCCCCCCACTGCCGCCGCCGTTCTGCCCTCGCCCATCGCCGCGGCGAGCAGTTCCGCCTCGCCCGCGTCGCGGGTGTCCAGCTCCCGGACGCTGCGCCCGTCGTGCAGCACGACCACGCGATCACACAGCCCGACCAGCTCGGCCGGCTCCGAGGACGCGAGCAGGATGCCGATCCCGCGCCCGGCCGCCTCCCTGAGCAACTGGTAGATCTCGGCCTTCGCGCCGACGTCGACGCCGCGCGTCGGC
This sequence comes from Amycolatopsis samaneae, assembly GCF_039541975.1. Classification (NCBI taxonomy): domain Bacteria; kingdom Bacillati; phylum Actinomycetota; class Actinomycetes; order Pseudonocardiales; family Pseudonocardiaceae; genus Amycolatopsis; species Amycolatopsis samaneae. The sequence goes on along the minus strand of NZ_BAABHG010000004.1, from coordinate 369,108 downwards.
TCGTCGAGCAGCAGGAGGCTCGGCTCGGTGAGCAACGCCCTGCCCAGCACGATCTTCTGCTGGTTGCCGCCCGAGAGCGTGTTCGCCGCGTCACCGAGCCCGCCGATCTTGATCTTCAGCTCGTCCACGACGCGGCGGACCGCGCCGGTCTCCCGCTTACGCGGGACGTACCCGCCGACCGCGATTCGGTCCACTATGGACAGTACGGTGTTGGCGCGGATCGAGTGCGACAGCGCCAGACCGGAGATCCGGCGGTCCTCGGGGACCAGTGCCATGCCGAGCCGCATCGCCTGACGCGGGCGGCGTGGCCGGACCACGCGGTCGCGGACCCGCAGCTCGCCGTGCCGCCGGCCCGGGGTGCCCGCGCCGAACAGCGTTTCGAGCAGTTCGGTGCGTCCCGAGCCGAGCAATCCGCCCAGCCCGACTATCTCCCCGGCGCGCACGCTCAGCGAGACGCCGTCCGGTTCCCGGCGGCCGGGGCGGGTCCGCCGCGGCCGGAGCGCGAAGTCGGTCAGCCGGAGCAACTCCCGCCCGGTACTGCCGTGTTCGGTACGGAACAATGCCTGCACCGGACGGCCGACCAGCGCCTCGGTCACCTGCGCCACCGTCAGGTCCGCGGTCGCGAACGCGGCGGCGACGCGCCCGTTGCGCAGCACCGTCGCCCGGTCGGCGATCCGGCTGATCTCCTCCATCCGGTGCGAGATGTAGACGATTCCCGCGCCCGCCGCGCGGAGTTCGGTGATCACCGCGAACATCCGCGTCACCTCGGCGGGCGAAAGCGCGGACGTCGGCTCGTCCATGATCAGCACCTTCGCGTCCAGCGCGAGTGCCTTGGCGATCGCGACGAGCTGCTGTTCGCCGGTGCGCAGCTCGCCGACGTGCCGTTTCGGATCGAGCGTGATCCCGGTGCGGGCAAGGAGATCCCCGGTCTCGCGGTTCATCCGGCGGACGTCGATGATGCCCGCGCGCGTGCGCAGCTCCCGGCCGAGGAAGATGTTCGCCGCGATCGACAGCCCCGGTACCAGGTCGAGTTCCTGCGGGATCATCGCGATCCCGGCGCGCTGCGCGTCGTGCGGTGAGCCGAACCGCGTCGGCCTGCCCTCGATCGCCACGGTGCCGTGGTGATCGGTGACGTCGCCGGACAGGACGCGCATCAGCGTCGACTTGCCCGCCCCGTTTTCCCCGAGGAGGGCGTGGACCTCGCCGGCGCGCACCGTCAGGTCGACGTCGTCGCAGGCGAGGGTGCCGCCGTAGGTCTTGCTGATGCCGGTCATCGCGACCAGCGGCGCGGTGGGGACGCTCACGGACACCTCACAACACCTCACGTCAGCGGAAGGTGGTAGTGGGTAATCGATTACTCAAGACGCTAGGTGTGGGATGCCGACTGTGTCAAGCGTCACTTCGGTAGCGGTTGACCGGTTAGGCGGAACGGCCCAATGCCGCCTCAGCGGTGCGAACTGTCCCGGATCAGCAGCTGTGCCCGCATGGTCGTGGTGCTGGTCGTCGTGGTGCGGTCGGCGATCCGCGCCAGCAGCAGCCGCGCGGCGAGCTGGCCGATCGCGCCGGCGGGCTGGGCGACCACGGTCAGCGCCGGATCGATCAGCGTCGTCCACGGCGCGTCGTCGAACGCGACGATCCCGACGTCCCGGCCCGCGCGCAGGCCCCGGTCCGCCAGTGCCTGCAGCACCCCGACCGCCATCGTGCTGCTCGAGACCAGCAGCGCGTCCGGCGGTTCCGGCAGCGACAGCAGGTGGTCGGCCGCCTGTCGTCCGGCGGCGCCGCGGAACTCGCACCGGCGTATCCAGCGGGCGGAGGACTTTGCCTGCGCGGCCCGGATTCCGTCGCGGAAACCGGCGAGCCGGTCGTCCGCGGTCATCACCCCGGCGGGCCCGGCGACGCAGCCGATCCGGGTGTAGCCGCGCTCGGCGAGGTGCAGGGTCGCCTCCTTGGCGGCGGCGCGGGAGTCGACGAGTACCGCGTCGCAGTCGGCGGAGCGCAGCCGCCGGTCGACGGTGACGATCGGCGTGCGGTGTTCCAGCAGCGGGCGGACGTCGCTGTCCGGCGTGGTCGGCGACATGATCACGCCCGCCAGCCGTTCCATCGCCGCGACCTCGACGTACCGGCGTTCCTTCGCCGGGTTCTCGTCGGAGTTGCACAGCATGACCGAATAGCCCGCGGCCTGCGCGGTGTCCTCGACCCCGCGCGCGATCGCGGTGAAGAACGGGTTCTCGACGTCGGAGATGATCAGCGCCAGCACCGCGGTTTCCCGGCGGCGCAGGTTGCGGGCGAGGCCGTTCGGCGTGTAGCTGAGTTCCTCGGCGGCGCGGGTCACCCGTTCGGCCAGCGCGGGGTCCACAGTGGACTTCCCGTTCAGCACCCTGGACACCGTCGCGGTGGACACGCCCGCCCTGGCCGCCACGTCGGATATCGTCGCCACTCGTGTTGTCCCCTGCTGTGTGTTGGCCTGTCCGCATTGACACACCTGAGGGCATCACCATAGCGTGGTAATCGATTTCTCGAACGTCGGCCACGGCTGGAGGTCTGATGTCACCGCGCACGGGTCTGTTGCTCGGGGTGGACATCGGGACGTCGAGTTCGAAGGGGGTGCTCGTCGATCCGGCGGGCGAGGTACTCGCCAGGGCGGTCCGCGAGCACGCGGTGTCGACACCGCACCCCGGCTGGGTCGAGCACGATCCGGAAGACGTCTGGTGGCGAGATTTCACCGCGATCACCGGGGAGTTGCTGCGTGCCGCCGGCGGACGTGCGCTGGCCGGGCTCGGCGTCAGCGGCATCGGGCCCTGCCTGCTGCCCGCCGACGACGCGGGCTCGCCGTTGCGTCCGGCGATCCTCTACGGCGTCGACACCCGCGCGGTCGCCGAGATCGTCGAGCTGGACGACGAACTCGGCGCGGCGGACATCCTCGCGCGGTGCGGCTCGCCGCTGACCAGTCAGGCGGTCGGGCCGAAGCTGCGCTGGCTGGCGCGGCACGAACCCGAGGTCTACCGGCGCACGAAGAAGCTGCTGATGGCGAGTTCGTTCCTGGTGCACCGGCTCACCGGGCGGTACGTGCTCGATCACCATTCGGCCAGCCAGTGCACGCCGATGTACGACCTCGCCGCCGGGGAGTGGGCGCGGGACTGGGCCGAGCGGGTCGCGCCCGGTGTGGCGCTGCCGGACCTGTTGTGGCCCGGCGAGATCGCGGGCGAGGTGAGCGCGGAGGCCGCCGAACGGACCGGGCTGCCGCGCGGGCTGCCGGTCGTCGCGGGCACCGTGGACGCGTGGGCGGAGGCGACCAGCGTCGGCGTCCGCGAACCCGGTGACGTCATGGTCATGTACGGCACCACGATGTTCCTCGTCCAGGTGCTGACCGAACCGCGCCCGCATCCGGGGCTGTGGGGGACCCGCGGTGTCACGCCGGGCAGTTTCACGCTCGCCGCCGGGATGGCGACGTCCGGTTCGATCACCGACTGGCTGCGCGGGCTCTTCGGCCTCGGCTACACGGAACTCGTCGCGCGGGCGGCGGAGGTGCCCGCGGGCAGCCGGGGACTGTTGCTGCTGCCGTACTTCGCGGGGGAGCGCACGCCGCTGTTCGATCCCGACGCGCGGGGCGTCCTGGCCGGGCTGACCACCGGGCACGGCAGGGCCGAGGTCTACCGGGCGGCGCTGGAGGGCATCGCCTACGGCGTCCGGCACAACCTGGAGGCGATGGCGCAGGCCGGTGGCGCGGCCGGGCGGCTGGTCGCCGTCGGTGGCGGAACCACCGGCGGGCTGTGGACCCGCATCGTCTCGGACGTGACCGGGCTGGCGCAGCAGGTGCCCGCCGAGACGATCGGTGCCTGCCTCGGCGACGCGCTGCTCGCGGCCGAGGGCGCGGGTGTCGAGGTCGACGTCGCGCGGTGGAACCCGATCTCCTCGACCGTCGAGCCCGATCCGGTGGCGGCCGCGCGGTACGAGGAGTTCTACCGGCACTACCGCGCGCTCTACTCCGCGACGGCGGACACCGCACACTTCCTCGCCGCACAGCAACGCGCCGCCGAGGCTTAGCGCACAAGCTGTTCGATCTTCTCCACCCGATCCGTCAGCCGGGCCGAGTTCACCTCGGCCGTGGTGGTTCGGGCTCGTCCAATGATGCTGCGTGCCGCGTCCAACTCACCCGCTCGTGCGTACGACTCCGCGAGCCACGTCTGATACAGGGCCTTTTCTCGCGCATGGTCCACGTCGTAGCCGTCGATGGCCGTGGTCAGCAGCGGTAAGGCGCTCGCCGAGTCGCCAAGCTCGATCAGGCAGCGCCCGGCCATGACGTCGATCTCGTCCCGAGACATCCAGTAGACCCACTCCGGCTCGGGGATGCCCGGCGTGCGAGCAGCGTAGGCATCATCGACCGCGTCGAGCGCTCGCCGAGCTGCATCTCGGTCGCGAGAGCGCGCGCTTGTCCACGCGACGCGCTCCAGGAGCAGCGCTCGCACAACCGGAGAGATGTCGCGCGCGCCGGCCACGGCACTCTTCGCGAGGAGTGCCGCATCGGCCGGATCACCCACGTTCGCCATTTGGTACGACAGCGATGAAAGGAGCTGGCCGACGAGTGCGGTGTCCCCGGCCTCCTGTGCTGCCGAGACGCCGCTGAGGTAAGTTCGCTCGGCCTCGACGTGAGCCCCCGCGTCACTGGCAACCCACCCTGCCAGCTGGGCGAGTTCGCCGACCACCACGCGAAGCCGCCGTCCGACCGACTCGGAATAGCTTCCGCGCTTCACGGTGTCCTCTGCGCCGGCCAGGTCGCGCCGCACGAGCGGAATGAGGTCGCCTCCGCCCACCGTGTCGTCAAGGTGGCGAAGCTCGACAACGCGGTGCTCCAACTCGCTGACGAGGCTTTCGCCGACGCGTCGACCAGCCCGCCGGTGCAGCGCTACCGGTGTATCCGCTACCAGCCATTCGTGCGCGACGCGGAGGGGATCTTGTGCCGGGCCGTATAGCGAGTCCACGGAGATGCTCAACGCGCGCGAATAGGCGGTGACATGGTCGGGCTTGACGGTCCTCGTTCCGTTTTCAAGCTGGCTGAGGTACGGCTTGCTGTAGTGGGTCTTCGCCGCCAAAGAGGCCAGGCTGACACCCGCCGCGGCCCGTGCCGCCTTCAGTCGTTCGCCCAGTTCGCTCACGTGACCACCAGTCTGCAAACCCTTGCAAACGGCGAACCCATTCCGATGACGCCGTGTGACGACAAGGCTACCTGAGGGAGAACGAGAGAAGCATCTGGGAAGAAGGGCGGCGTATGGTGAGCGTGACCGGTAAGGGCCTTGACGGGCTTGAAATCGCGGCGCGCGCGATGGTCGAACAGCAACTTCAGCGGCAGTTGGCTGATGAAGCGGCGCGTCGGCGGCGTGAGCAGGACGAGCGCGACGGCAGCGGCGAGGTGGAGCGGCCGTCATGAGCGCGGTGATCTACGTCGACCTCGCGCATCTGCATCCGATCGTCGATGGGGTTTGGCATCGGGCGTGGCTCGACCATTTGCCCGCGCCCGGCGAGGGAGTCGCGATGCTGTGCGGTCTGGTTGCCACCGCCGAATATCACGATCGTGGGCAGCGGGATGCGCACGGTGTCCCTGCCCAGTGCTGGAGCTGCGAACGCGAGTACCGCGAGGCAATGGGCTATTCGCCGCCGCCGGGCGGTTATCCGCCCCTTTCTCGCCGGTCGGTCATTCGACCGGTGCCGCACCCACGTGCGTGATTCGGCTCCGCGCCGACGCAGGGCGGCGTGGCGAAGTACCTGTTGTACACGAACGACTGATGGAGGTCAGCATGGGTGACAAGAACGGCAACGACAAAGAGGACAAGGCCGGTCGTCACGAGAGCGAACGTGATGGCGGGGGTGACGCGCAGACTGACAAGTGGTCGAACTGGGGCGACAAAGGCGATGACACCGGCAAGCACGGAAAGAACTGAACGTGACGAATCAGGCGAGTGTGCTCGATGAGGTTCCCCGGGAGCTGTTCATCCCGGAGGTGATCTGGGACGACAACCCTGACGGTCACGGATTCGTTCCTGTTTCCCGGACGGCTGATCGGCAACGGTGGCTGGATCTGGTGAACTCCGCCGGGCCGATCGTGACTCAGGTCGACGACGGGCATCCGGTCGGCGGGATCGGGCGGGTGCCGACCAGTTCGAGCAGCCAGCCCTCGCTCGTAGCGAAGATGCTCGGCGAACTCGACGTGCGACCCGGACATCGGGTCCTGGAGATCGGTACCGGCACGGGCTGGAACGCCGCTCTGCTGGCGTGCCGGGTCGGGCGTGCCGGGCGGGTGGCGTCGGTCGAGGTCGACGGCAAGATCGCCGACGCGGCGCGGGCCGCGTTGGCGGTTACGCCGTATCGGGTGACCGTGATCGAAGGGGACGGCACAGCGGGTTTTCCGGCAGGGTCGCCCTACGACCGGGTGATCGCGACCGCGTCGGTGCGGCGCGTGCCCGCCGCGTGGATCGAGCAGACCGTCGAAGGCGGCGTGCTGGTGCTGCCGTGGGGTACCGACTACTGCAACGGCGCGTTGCTGCGGCTGGTTGTCGACGGCGGGCAGGCGTCGGGACGGTTCGGGGACAACCTTGAGTTCATGCGGGTCCGTAACCAACGACGGACCTTTCTCGACCCGACCCAGGAACAGATCGAGTACGCCGACAAGTCCACAACAACGCTGCGCGGCGGCGATATGTACGAACTGGTCGCGTTCGAGAAGGCGGCGTTCACGATCGGGCTGCGCGTGCCCGCCTGCTATCTGACCCACTGGGAAGACAAAGACGTCCAGTACCGGCATGTCGTCGAATTCCACGACACCGCGAGCGGATCCTGGGCCCGTGTCGACACCGACCCACGGGCCGACGCGTTGCCCGTCTGGCAGTTCGGCCCCCGGCGGTTGTGGGACGAAGCCCTCGCGGCTTACGAATGGTGGCAGGACAACGGCGAACCACAGCCACAGTCGTACGGGCTGACCGTCGCGCCGGACGGCACGCAGACGGTGTGGCTGGGAAAGCCGACCAGCCGCGGTTGGGGGATCCAGTAGGCCGTGATCGACAGAGCGAACACCGGCTACCCGCTGGTACGCGAGGCGCGTGCCGTCACGACCGAGAGGAGCGACCGCTGACTTCGTGCGCTTCTACGAAGCAGAGCATTACCCCGGCAGCTGTCGCGTTGTGTGTCGGGCTGCGCGCAGCCCGGGAGGCGCAGAAGATCACCTACCGGCAACTGAGCGCGCGTACCGGTATCCCCTTCCCGGACCTGGCCTTGTACGAGACCGGGCGCCGGGCGCCGCGCGCGGAAAACGTGGCACGGATCGTCGGCGGCCTGCATCTGGGCGCCGACGAAGGCGCCCGGTTGCTCGACCTGGCGCGCCAGGTCGGTAATCCCGATCTCGTCGACGCGGACCCGGCGGCTCACCCGCCGCTGCTGCTGGAGTACGAGCACCGGGCGGCCGGGATCACGGCATGGGCGCCCGACGTGATCCCCGCGCCGCTGCAAACTCCCGACTACGTCGAGGCGCTCGGCGGCGAGGACGAACGAGTGGTTCTCGCCGCCTCGCGGCAACACGTTCTCTCGATGCGCTACCGGGTACTGCTCGGCGAACGTGCGTTACGCCAGTTCCCGGCCGCTCGTGACGTCCGTCGACACCAGCTTCACCACCTGCTGAAGCAGACCGTGCCGATCCAGGTCGTGCCCGACACGGTGATGTGGCCGCTGCCCGCTGCGTTCGCGTGCATGACACTCCATCGAGAGCGGCAGGTCATCGTCGCCGAACACAATCGGTGCCACGCCTACCTGACCAGTGAGAGCGCGGTGGCGCACTACCGGCACACCATGGCTTCACTCGAGGAACAGGCATTGCCCGAACGCGAGTCTCGCGGCGTCATCGCCGGTCACGTCAGCACACTCTTGCCGTCGGAGGTGTGACAGGCCGGGCTGTCCGGTGGATGCCGTCGTCGGCACGCGGTAGCGCGGACGGCCGCGACAGCTACCTACGGAAGTCGGGCGTTCCGCGTCCTGAACCGGTTCGGCTGATGACAGCGCGCCCGGGGTGAGCTATACAGAGGCATCATGCGTGTTCATGCGCGAAAGGTGCCACAAATGAGCAGAGTTGCGCATTCGCTCTGGAGTTTGGCGACAGCCACGATCCTCGCTCTCGCCCCGACGGCCGCCTACGCCGAGCCGGCCGCCGCGCCGTCCGGGCGGCTCGGTGACCTCACCGGGATCTCGGCGGACGGTCCGGCGGTGACGTTGAAGTCGGGCGCCGCCGCGGTGAAGGTCAGCTTCCCGGCCGAGGCGGCGGTGCGGCTGTGGCTGGCCCCGGACGGGAACTTCACCGATCCGGCGGGCAGCAAGATCGTCCGGCCACGGGCTGGGCAGCCCGCGACGCCGCGCCGGGTCGACAAGGGCGCGTACTGGGCGATCTCCACACCGAAGGCGACGGTGCGCGCCTACAAGCACCCGCTGAAGTTCGCCCTTTACGACGGTTCGGACAGCAGGCGGATCTGGGCGGAGTCCGCGCCGCTGTCCTGGGACGGCAAGACCACGACGCAGACCCTCGCCCGCGGCGCGGCCGAGCAGTTCGTCGGCGGCGGGGAGCAGAACGGCCGGTTCAGTCACCGCGACCAGACGATCAAGATCTTCGCCGACGACAACTGGAACGACGGCGGCGCCCCGAACTCGCAGCCGTTCTACGCCTCCACCGCGGGCTACGGCGTGCTGCGCAACACCTTCGCGCCGGGCAGCTACTCGTTCACCGATCCCGTCCGCACCACCCACGACGAGAAGCGCTTCGACGCGGTGTACGTGGTCGGCGACGGGCTCAAGGACGTCATCTCCGGCTACACGGATCTGGTCGGAAAGCCTTTCCTGCCCCCGATCTACGGGTTGGAGACCGGGGACTCCGACTGCTATCTGCACAACAAGAACCGCGGCGAGCGGCACACGCTGGACGCGTTGAAGGTGGCCGACGGCTACACCGCCAACGGCATGCCCAACGGCTGGATGCTCGTCAACGACGGCTACGGCTGCGGTTACGAGAACCTCCAGCAGGTCGGCGAGGGGCTCCGCAAGGACAACATGCAACTGGGCCTGTGGACCGAGAACGGGCTGCCGAACCAGGGCGAGGAGGTCAAGGCGGGCGTGCGGGTGCGCAAGCTCGACGTCGCCTGGGTCGGGCCCGGGTACCAGTTCGCGCTCGACGCGTGCGACACCGCGCACAAGGGTATCGAGGACAACAGCGACGCGCGCGGTTTCGTGTGGCAGCCGGTCAGCTGGGCGGGCGCGCAGCGCTGCGGCGTGCTGTGGAGCGGGGACCAGTCCGGATCCTACGACTACATCCGCTGGCAGATCCCGACCTACGCGGGCGCGACGACCTCCGGGATCGCCTACAACACCGGCGACATCGACGGCATCTTCGGTGGCAGCCCGGAAACCTACGCGCGGGACCTGCAGTGGAAGACCTTCCTGCCGGTGGCGATGACCATGGACGGCTGGGCGGCCTCGGACAAGCAGCCGTGGCGGCACGGCGAGCCCTACACCTCGATCAACCGGAAGTACCTGCTGCTCAAGGAAAGGCTGCTGCCCTACACCTACAGCTACTCGGCCGCCGCGCACGAGACCGGCGTCGGCCAGGTGCGCCCGCTCGCGCTGGAGTACCCCGGCGATCCGAACGTGTGGACCGACAAGGCGAAGTACGAGTTCCTGTCCGGCACCGACTTCCTGGTCGCGCCGGTGTACGAGAAGTCGAACAAGCGCAACGGGATCTACCTGCCGAAGGGTACCTGGATCGACTACTGGTCCGGCCGGACCTACACCGGACCGACCACAGTGGACGGCTACAACGCCCCCCTGGACACGCTGCCGCTGTTCGTCCGTGCCGGTGCGGTGGTGCCGATGTGGGCCGAGGGCACGAAATCGTGGCAGACGCGGGACAAGAGCTCACTGGACCTCGACGTCTACCCGCAGGGCAAGGGCGGGTTCACTCTCACCGAGGACGACGGCGTCACCCGTGGCTACCAGCGCGGGCAGCAGGCGACGCAGCGGTTCACCGTGGACGCGCCGAAGTCCGGGCCGGGTACGGTCACGGTGGGCATCGGCGCCAGTTCCGGTTCCTACACCGGGAAGCCGGACGCGCGGCGCTACCAGCTGACCGTCCACACGGGATCGAAGCCGGGCGCCGTCCAGGCCGGGAACGGTGTGCTGCGCCAGTACGCGAGCCGGGCCGAGCTCGACGCCGCGCCCTCGGGCTGGTGGTACGACGCGGCCGACCGCGGTGGTGTCGTGCGGGTCAAGACGGCACCGATCGGGGCCGCCGAAAGCCAGGACGTCCGGCTTTACGGCGCGAGCGCGGTGGGCGGGTTCTTCCCGGAGGACAACGCGGGTTCGGTGACGCTCACCGCGCCGCCGCTGGTCGCGCCCGGCGCGTCCGCGCAGGCCACGCTGAGCTTCACCAACGGGACGCCGCTGCCGGTGCGGGACGTGACCTTCTCGGTCTCGGCCGCGGACGGGTTCCACGCCGACGTCGCGGTCGAAGGCGGGCGGCTGGTGTGGCCGGGGCAGACCTTGCGTGTCCCGGTGACGCTGGCGCCGGACGCCGCGGTCAAACCCCAGGACTACCAGCTCACCGGCTCCGTCCGGTACCGGGCGAGACTCGGCGAGCACCGGGTCACCGACTCGGCGACGGTCACCGTGCCCTACGCGTCGCTGGGCGCGGCCGCCGGGAACACCGGGGTCACCGACGCCGCGCACCTCGCCGCGGGCGACCTCGACGGCGGCGGGAGCAGTTTCCGGGCCGAGGGGCTCGCCGAGGCCGGGCTGAAACCGGGCGCGGCCTTCGAGGCCAGGGGCGCCCGGCTCACCTGGCCGGACGCCGGGACCGGGCGCCCGGACAACACCGTCGCTTCCGGACAGACGATTTCGTTGGCGGGTAAGGGTTCCGGGCTGGTGCTGGCCGGGACGGGCACCGGCACGGCGAAGGGCACGGTGACCCTGCACTACGCCGACGGCACGACGAGCTCCGCGGACACCGGGTTCCCGAACTGGTGCTGTGCGGATCCCGCGCAGTACGGAGCGTCCACAGTGGCCACCGTGCTCGGCAAGAACACCCGCACCGGGCCGGCCTATCCGACGACGCCGTACCGGGTGTTCGCCACCACCGTGCCGGTGACGGCGGGCAAGGAGGTCGTCGCGGTGACCCTGCCCGGCAACTCCGCGATGCACGTGTTCGCCATGGGCCTGGCCTGAGACAGGCGTATCGGGGCGGCGCCAAGCCGGGCGCCGCCCCGATACGCGCTACTCCGGGCGGTCTCGACGAGTCACCGGCGGAGCCCAGCGGCTCAGCAGGGGATCCGCCAGCGCGGTGAGCGGCCCGCAGAGCGTCTGTCCGTGGCGTGCGAACAGCAGGTCACGCGAGTCGAACCGGCCCAGATCGGTCAGCACGTGCGCGGACAGGTCGCAGGCGGACGGATCCCCGGCCGCGCAGCTGTGCCCGTCCCAGTCCACCGTGGTCCGTGCCACCGCGTCGAACAGCGTCTCGGCGCCGGTGTTGGTGAAGCCGGTGCCCGACGCGCCGAAGAGGCCGCTCACCGAGAGCCACTCCGACGCGATCCGGAACTCCGGCCAGGCCAGCAGAACCCGGGACGGGACAAGGGGTTTCAGGTGCGGGAACCGCGGATACCAGAACCGCCCGTCCACGACGAGGCCGCGTACCCGGGTGGGGACCCCGGCGCCGCGCGCGACACCTTCGAGCAGCGCCATGCGCTGACTGCACGAACCCCGGCCGCGGCGCAGGGTGCGGGAGATCGGCTGCCGGTCGTTCACCGCGTACACCGGCCGGACGGACCGCGCGATGAGCGCGTGAGCGTGGCGCAGCCCGGCGAGCCGGTCGCCGCCGGCGGACGCCGTCCGCGCTGTGAGCGACCGGATCAGCGGATGCGCCCAGTCGAGGATCGGGGTCGGGGCGGTGCCGCCGGTAACCGGCTCGTCGGAGTCCGCCGCTCGGCGGCGATACCACCAGGGGGTCACGAGCGCGGTTGCCACCACACCAGTATGCCGGGTCAGTCGAGCCGGGCCACCAGTTTTCGCGGGGCGATCATGCGGTACGCCTCGACGATGAGCTCCCGTACCTCCGTCCAGTCCACCGGCACGTCCAGGTAGACACCCAGCCAGTCCCGGCCACCGAACGGCGGGCGGAAGAACCGTTCGGGGTCCCCGGCGACCAGTGCCTCCGTCTCGCCCGGTGGCGCCGGGCACCAGAAGCCCGTCCGGCCGGCCGGTTTGCGCTCGGAGAAGGTGACCAGCGGCTTTCCGCGGACCGCCCACGCCGGCTCGCCGTGGTTGAGCCGCTCGGTCACCTCGGGCAGCGCCAGGCACAGCGCGCGTAGCCGCCGCAGCGGATCGTCGGCCGGTGGTCGCATGGGGTCTTCCCGGTAGCGGTGATGCCGTCGGGACCAGGATAACGGGGAGCCCGCTCGCGGGCACGGGGGCGCCGTGCCCGCGAGCGGATGCCGGTTTTCGTCGCCGATCAGTCCTGACCGGTCAGTTCCACACGGTGGTGATCGGGGCGGCCGAGTTCAGCTGGGTCAGCCCGTAAGCGCTTTCGATGGTGCTCAGGACGTTGTAGTGGTTGACCTGGTTGGCGAAGGAGCCCACCTGGGTGTGCGCACCCACGAACGTGGTGAAGATGTGGTTCGAGGAGGAACTGTCGTCCTCGTCGAAGGTCACGACGAGCAGGCTGTTGTGCGTCTTGGCCCACTGCGCGTACGCGTCCATGTTGTTCTTCAGCCAGGTGTCACCCGTGCTGATCGAGCAGTCGTGCATGTCGTGGCACATGTCCGGCGCCACGTAGGAGACCGTCGGCAGCGAGGCGTAGTTGGCTGACGAGGGGAAGGTGCTGTAGCGCACGTTGCTGCTCGCCGGGACGTTCGGGAAGTCCGGGGCGGCGTTGTGTTTGCGGCGGTAGGTGCCGCTGGAACAGCCGGTGTAGCCGTCCGAGGGCATGGCCTCGGAATAGCTCTTGTAGGTCCTGCCCGCGGTGAGCAGCTGGTTGGCGATGTTGTTGCCGCTGAAGGTCAGCGGGCAGTTGTCGTTGGTCACGCCCTGCGTCGACCCGGAAAAGATCGCCAGATAGTTGGGTTCGCTCGGATGAGTGATCGCGAAGGACTGGGTGAATTTCGCGCCCTGGCCGGCCAGGCTGTTGAAATAAGGGGCACGGGAGCTGCCGTTGATCTGTGAATAGGAGTGGTTCTCGAACATCACCAGCACGATGTGATCGAACACCGGCACACTCGCCGCCTGCGCGGTGGACGAGGCGGCCGTCGTCAGGCCGACGAGGGCGGTAGCCGCGATGATCGCGGCCGCGACGCGCTTCCGTAACACGAATCCTCCTGAAGGTGGATGACCGGCCCCGGCCGCACTGCCGGGGCCGGGTCATCCTGGGAACCGCCGGCGGCGCCGTCCCCAATATTTCGCGGACACGAGATGTGTGCGAGATGAACAAAGCAAACGCGAAAACCGTTTTCCGACATTCCGGGGCGAACGGGATAGCAATTGATGTTCCGTTGTCTCTGGTAAGAGTTAATTCGTCGCTCCGCAAGAGTCATCCGGGCGAATATCGCGATCAAGCGTGCTCCGCTCCGGGTGGCTCAGCGCAGTGGGGTGGCCCAGTGGCCGATGGCGCTTTCGGCGAAGAACCGGATGAGCGCCAGATCCGCGCCGAGGCCACGCTCCTCGCCGCCGCCGGGCCGGATGGCCCCGGCCCGGCCGCCCTTCCCGGCCGGGACGATCCGGCCGCGGATACGGTGCACCCGCTTCGCCATGCCGGGCCGGTAGTCCAGCCCTGGCACCGGTTGTGCGCCGTGGTCCGCGCGCAGCACCGGGACGTCCCGGACGAGCGAGCCGTCGGACAGGCTCGCGAGCAGGCCGCCCCCGCGCAGGAATCCCGCCAGCCGCGCCGGGGTGACCACGAGTTCGGCCAGTGCCCGCAACTGGTCCACTTCGGACAGTGGGCGCGCGCCGCCGGTGCCGGGAAGGTAGCACTCGAGTATCCGGTAGTACTTGAGGTACTTCTCCAGGGGATCCCGGCAGGACGAACCGGCGTCCGCGTAGAGGGCGACCGCGGTGGCGTCGTACCGTTCCCGGGGGAACGCGATCTTTCCCGCGCCGCTGCCAGGGAAACCCCGGTCCGCCGGGTGGCCGGCCTCCCACAGCCGTAGCGAAACCCCGGACGCCCGCACCACTTCGTGCAGATAGCTCGAACCGTAGCCCACCAGGGTCTCCTGGGCGGCCGCGGCGTCGGTGGCGGTGAACCCGGTCAGTGCCAGCGCGAGCGCCGGCGCCGTGCGGAAGCGCCGGGGATACAGCGTCGTCAGCTCGTCGCCGGCCGGCACGAGCCGCATCGTCCGCCGTCCCGGTTTCGGGCCCGCCGCGGTCTCACTGGTCAGGAAGGCGCCGCTGCTCGCGAGCCTGCCGCGCACGTCCCGGCCCGGCGGGCTGTCGGGGGCGGGGGCCTTCGGCATCATGATCCGCGCGAGCGCCACCACCAGCTCGTCGTAGTCCCCGACGATCCGGGCCGTGATGGTGCGTTCGCGCGCGTGCCACAGGCCCTGGTGGGCGGGCAGGGGACGCGCCGAGCCGAGGACCCTGGTGAGCGCGGGCAGCTGCCGGGGCGACCCGAACCGGACGCGGTGCTCGGGGATTCCCGCGGTGGCAAGGAAGACGAGGCGGGCGTCGCCGCGGGGACCCCGGCCGCCGTACCAGTCGAGGCGCACGTCCCGGCGCGCGCGGACCAGGTCCTGGAGGATCTGCACCGCTTCGGGGTAGGTCACGGGCGGCGGGGCCGCGTCCCGGTCGTCCTCGTCGCCGATCCAGTGCGGCTGCTCCACAGCGACGTCTCAGTTCGCCGGTGGTGGTGCCACGAAGATGCAGAACGGATGCCCGGCCGGATCGGCGTAGACCCGTAACGGCTCGTCGGGATCCTCGAAGTTGTCGTGCAACAGCTCGGCGCCCAGCGACAGCGCCCGCTCGTGCTGTGCGAGCAACTCCCCGGCCGTCGGCACGGTCAGGTCGAGATGGAGCATCTGCGGATGCCGCCCGTCCGGCCACGTCGGCCGAGGCAGCTCGTCGACCTGCTGGAAGGCCACCTGCGGCCCGGAGGGATTGCGCAGCACCAGCCAGTCCTGACCTTGGGCGTCCGGTTCGCCCTCGGGCGGTGGCTCGTCTCCCGGCCGGTAGGTCAGGTTCAGCAGCCGCCGGTAGAACTCCGCCAGTTCCCGGGCGTCGGTGCAGTCGAGGACCACTTGACGCAGCAAAGGAGCGTCCATGCGCCCCATGGTGGCAGCAATCCTCACGCTCCGGCTACGGCCGAGGACGCCAGGCCGAAACGCTTTCGGTAAGCGGTCGGTGTCAGCCCGGTGTGCCGGCGCAGCTGGGCGCGCAGGTTCGCGGCGGTGCCGAGACCGCTCGCGCCGGCGACCGCGTCGAGCCGGAGTTCGCCGCGTTCGATGAGCCGGCGGGCGAGGGTGATCCGCTCGGCCGTCAGCCAGGCCAGCGGGGTGGTGCCGAGCTCGGCGCGGAACCGGCGGTGCAGGGTCGCCTGGCTGGTCATGGCGCTGGCCGCGAGGTCCGCGACGGTGAGCGGTTCGTGCAGGCGTTCCCGCGCCCAGGCCAGTGTCGGAGCCAGCGAGGCGTCCGGGACGTCGGGGACCGGGCGTTCGACGAACTGCCGCTGCCCGCCGGAGCGGTGGCCGGTGAACACCAGCCGCCTGCTCACCGCGTTCACCACCTCGGCGCCGTGGTCGAGGCCGATCACGTGCAGGGCGAGGTCCAGCGCGGCGGCACTGCCCGCGGCGGTCAGCAGACCGCCGTCGTCGACGAACAGCACGTCGGGTTCGAGTCGCACCAAGGGATACCGCGCGGCGAACTCGTCGGCCCAGCGCCAGTGTGTCGTCGCGCGGCGGCCGTCGAGCACGCCCGCCTCGGCGAGGGTGAACGCGCCGGTGCAGAAGCTCATCAGCCGGGCGCCGCGGGCGGCCGCCCGGCGGATCGCCGCCAGCACCGCCGGGCTCGCGGACACCCGCGGATCGGGCCGGTTGGGCACGATCAGGGTGTCCGCGGCCTCGGCGGCGTCGAGCCCGGCGACGCCGGAAAGCGTGAACATGCCCAGGTGCATGCGCACCGACGGCGTGGCGGAGCAGAGCGTGAATGCGTACCAGGGCCGGTCGAGTTCGGGACGGCGCAGGCCGAACAGTTCGGTCGCGACGCCGAGTTCGAACGGGTTGGAACCCTCGTCGACGAGGACCGCGACCGCGTGCGAGGAATCATGCGACATATGCGATTCCTAGCACTCGTGCCTTCGTTCCGCCAAGGTCAGGATGACCTTCATGAGTAAGCAGCCTCTCGATCTCAGCACCGCGCTGGCCGGTTTCGACGCCATCTGGAGCCCGCGCATCGTCGCGAACATCAACGACTACGACGTCCGGATCGCCAAGGTCGCCGGCGAGCACGTGTGGCACGTCCACCGCGACACCGACGAGTTCTTCCTGGTGCTCGACGGCGAACTGGACATCGCGGTGCGCGAGGAGGACGGCGAGCGGGTCGTCACGCTGCCCAAGGGCTCGCTGTTCGTCGTGCCGCGCGGTGTCTTCCACAAGCCTTCGTCGAAGGAGGGCGCGTCGATCATGGTGGTCGAGCCGTCCGGCACGCTTTCGGTCGGGGACGAGCACGACGAGGTCCCCGGACACGTCGACGTCACCACCGGGCACCCGCTCTGACACTTGCCGTGGCGCGGGGTACGCGCTAAGTGTGGAAGGCATGAGCTCACCGGAGATCACCCCGTTCCGGATCGACGTTCCCGACGAAGAGCTGGCGGATCTGGCCGATCGGCTGCGCCGGACCCGATGGCCGGAGCCGGAAACGGTGGCGGACTGGAGCCAGGGCATCCCGCTCGGCTACGTGCGGCGGTTCTGCGAGTACTGGGCCGACGGCTACGACTGGCGCGCGTCCGAGGCGCGGTTGAACGGATTTCCCCAGTACCGTACGGAAATCGACGGGCTGGGCATCCACTTCCTGCACGTGCGCTCCCCGCACCCGGACGCGCTCCCGCTGGTGATCACGCACGGCTGGCCGGGGTCGATCGTCGAGTTCACCAAGGTGATCGGGCCGCTGACCGACCCGACGGCGTACGGCGGGGACGCCGCCGACGCGTTCCACCTCGTCTGTCCTTCCCTGCCCGGCTACGGTTTCAGCGACAAACCGAAGCGGCCGGGGTGGTCGGTCGAGCGGACCGCGTCGGCGTGGGCGGAGCTGATGGACCGGCTCGGCTACCGCCGTTACGGCGCGCAGGGCGGGGACTGGGGCAGCGCGGTCACCACGATGATGGCGCTGCGAAACCCGGGCTCGCTGGCGGGAATCCACCTCAATATGCCAATGGTGGTACCGGACAAGGACACCTTCGGCGAGCTGACCGACGCCGAACGCGCGTCGCTGGCCGCCACGCGGGAGTTCGGCGAATGGGAGAGCGGCTACTCCGGCCAGCAGTCGACCCGGCCGCAGACGCTGGGCTACGGGCTGGTCGACTCCCCGGCCGGGCAGTGCGCGTGGATACTGGAGAAGTTCCGCGCGTGGACCGACTGCGACGGCGACCCGGAGAACGTGTTCACCAGGGACGAGCTGCTCGACAACATCATGCTGTACTGGGTGCCCGGTACCGGCGCGTCCTCGGCGAGGCTGTACTGGGAAAGCCTCAAGGCCATGCGGGCGTGGGCCAGTGAGTCCACAGAGGACACGATCGACGTGCCGACCGGCTGCTCGATCTTCCCGAAGGAGATCACCCGGCCGTCGCGGCGCTGGGCGGCGAAGCGCTTCACCGACATCCGGCACTGGAACGAGCTCGAACGCGGCGGGCACTTCGCCGCGTTCGAGCAACCGGAACTCTTCGTCGACGAGCTCCGCGCGTTCTTCCGGCTGGTGCGTTAGTTCCCGAAGCCCGGCCCTCGGTCCCTTCCCGCGTGGTCGAGCGCCCCAATGTGGCATTGGGTGCGTTGGACGCAGCGAATGTGGCGTTCGGTGCGTTGGACGCACCGAACGCCACATTGGGGCGCATGACCACCGGACTTGCTGGCCTGTCCCGCTGGCTTCGAGCGCCCGAGTCCCTCAAGGTGGCCTTGACGGCACGTCCGCGCTAGTTCACCTGCCGGTCCTGGTCCTTCCAGAACGGCTCGCGCAGCTTGAACTTCTGGATCTTGCCGGTCGCGGTGCGCGGGAGCGCGTCGAGGAATTCGACCCGCTTCGGGCACTTGTATCCGGCGAGATGTTCGCGGCAGTGGGTGATGAGTTCTTCGGCGGTAACGTCCGAACCGTCGGTGACCACGAGCGCGGTCACCAGCTCGCCCCACTTCTGGTCCGGGATGCCGATCACCGCGACCTCGCGGATCGCCGGGTGCGAGTTGAGCGCGTCCTCGACCTCGATCGACGACACGTTCTCGCCGCCGCTGATGATGACGTCCTTCTTGCGGTCGGCGATGGTCAGGTACCCGTCGGTGAAGGTGCCGCCGTCGCCGGTGTGGAACCAGCCGCCCGCCTGGACCCGCGCGGTCTCCTCGGGGTTTTCCCAGTAGCCCTCGAGGTTCGTGTTCGACTGGGCGAGCACCTCGCCGTCGGCGTCGATGGCGATCCGGACGCCGAGGCCGGGGGTACCCGCGCGGCCGAGGCGGCGGGCCTGCTCGTGCGGGTCGAGATCGGCCCACTCGTGCCGCATGCGGTTGAAGGTCAGCAGCGGCGAGGTTTCGGTGAGCCCGTAGAGCTGGATGAACTCCCAGCCCAGCTCGGCGCGGACGCGTTCGATGGTGCGGGTCGGCGGGGGCGCGCCCGCGACGACGATGCGGACGCGGTCCCGGCCGGGGATCTCACCGTCCCAGGTGGACGCGGCGTCGAGCGCGGCGGTGACCACCGCGGGCGCCGCGCACAGGATCGTCACGCCGTGCTCGTCGATGCGGCGCAGGATCTCGGCGCCGTCGATCTTGCGGAGCACGACGTGCTTGCCGCCGAGCCCGGTCACCGCGTACGGCATGCCCCAGCCGTTGCAGTGGAACATCGGCAGCGTGTGCAGCAGGACGTCGTTGTCGGACAACGTGGTGTGCAGGCCGAACAGGACGGCGTTGAGCCAGATGTTGCGGTGGGTCAGCTGGACGCCCTTGGGCCGCGCGGTGGTGCCGGAGGTGTAGTTGATCGTGGCGGTGGCGGACTCGTCGCCCGCCCAGTCCCGGGGCGTGCCGTCGCCGCCGAAGACCTTGTCGTCGTCCTCGCCGAGGACGAAGACGTGCTTGGCGGTCACGTTGTCGAGCAGGTGCCGCAGTTCCGGGTCGATCAGCAGCACCTCGGCGCCGGAGTGCTCCACGATGTACTTGACCTCGGCGGCGGCGAGCCGGAAGTTGACCGGGACCAGGATCCGGCCCCACGCCGAGACGCCGAAGAACGAGACGAGCAGCCGGGCGGCGTTGTGCGACACGATCGCGACCCGCCCGCCGACGGGTACCCCGAGCGCGTCGAGGTTGGCCGCCTGCGCCCTGGCCAGCCGGGCCACGTCGGCGTAGGTCAGCGAGCCCCACGAGGCCGCGGGCTGGTCGGGTTCGTCGACCACCGCCACCCGGTCCGGGTACACCAGCTCGGCGCGGTCCAGGAAGTCGCGGATACCCAAATCGAAGAACACGTGCCGATCCTCCATCCTCCACAAGCGACGCCGCTCACGGCCGATGATGACCCGCGACCGGTGATCACACCACCCCACAAGTGGGGTGCTCAGCCCAGCAGGCCCAGCGAGCGGGCTTTGTTGACCGCCTGGATCCGGTTGCTGACGTCGAGTTTGCGCATCGCGTGCTTCAGGTAGGACTTCACCGTGTTGGGCAACAGGCCGAGATTCGCCGAGATCTCGTCGTTCGTGCAGCCGAGCCCGACCTGGGCGAGTACCTCGGTTTCGCGAGGGGACAGCAGCCCGGCCGCCGGGGCGGGCGGCTCCAGCCGGTCGCAGACCGCGAGCAGCGCGGTGCGCGCGTCCTCGTCGGTGATCGCGGCGGCGATCGAGACCAGTTCGGCCCGCAGGTCGCGCAGGTCCCCGGCGGGCAGCGCGGCCGGCACCGCCGCCACCCGCCGCCGGACCTCCTCCTCGACCAGGATGTCGCGTTCGAGCCGCGCGGCGACCTCCAGCGCGGCCCGCAGCACCCGGTCGCCGATCGGGACCTGCGCGCGGGTCCCGGCGTAGAGCACCGCGCGGGTGGCCGCCCCGGTGCGGACGGGCACCGCGAGCATCGTGCCGATCCGCTCGGGCGCGACCGCGCGGTCGTAGGAGTGCGTGATGCCCTTCGCGCTCAGGTAGTCGGTCACCGTCGAGATCCGGGACAGGGCCAGCGCCTTGCCGCCGAGACCCGCGCCCGCGGCGACCCGCAGGTTCTCCAGCGAGCGGGTCTGTGTGCCGCGGAGCCGCTCGATCACCAGCGCGTCGCCGTCGACCGGACCGCCGAAGGTCACCGCCAGCCCGGTCACCCGCTGGAGCACCGGGAGGGTCTTGGCCAGCGCGTCCCCGAGGGTGAACTGGCTGTGCGAAGTCGTCATACGCGCGGTCCTCACCTCCGGTGACGCCCGTCCACGGTACGCCATGGCGGCGGATCTTCTCGCGCCCGCGGGCCCGGTGTGGTTCGCTGACCAGGGTGGACTTCGAGACGGTCGCCGACGCGCTGTACGCGGGGGAGCCCGCCGGGTTCGTCACCGCGCGGAACGCGGCGGCGCGCGAGGCCAAGGCGGCCGGGGACGCCGCGCTCGCGGAACGGATCCGCGCGCTGCGCAAGCCGACCCTCGCCGCGTCGGTGGTGAACCGGCTGGCCAGGGCGGGTTCGACGGCGCTGGCCGAGCTCGCCGAGCTGGGCCCGGCCCTGCGGGACGCGCACGCGAAGCTGGCCGGCGCGGAGCTGCGGGCGCTCACCCAGCGCAGGCACGAGCTGATCCGGCAGGTCATGCGTGCCGAGGTCCCCCGGCTGAGCGAACCGGTGGCCAGGGAGGTCGAGGCGACGCTGGAGGCCGTCGCCGCCGATCCGGAGACCGCCGGGCTCGCCCTCGCGGGCAGGCTGACGTCGATGGTCACGCAGTCCGGCGGCGAGCAGTGGCTGACCTTCGCGGCGGCGCCCGCGAACATCAAAACCAAGCGAAAACCCGAGAAGGAAGCCAAAAAGCCGCCGAAGGAGCCCGCGAAGACCGGACCGAAACCGGCGAAGAAGGTGACCTCGCTCGAACCCGCCCGCCGCAGGCGCGAACAGGAGAAGGCCGAGCGGGAACGGCGCGAAGCGGCCGAGCGCGCGAAACGGGAACGGGAGGAACGGGACCGGCTGCGGCGCGTGGCGCAGACCCTGGCCAGGGAACGGGATCAGGCCCGGCGCGAGCTGGTGCGCGCGGAACGCGTCGCGGAGCAGGCGAGCACGCGGGCCGAGGAACTGCGTACCCGGCTCGCGGACGCCGAGACCCGCGCCGCACAGGCGGGCGACGACCTCGACGCCGCCCGCGCCGCGTTCGACGGAGCTGAGGAAGCGGCGCGAAAAGCCAAGGAAGCGGCGGAAAACTGACCGTCCACTGAGGACGTCTACGGCTTGACGAGGTAACGCAGCAGCAGCGTCGACCCGTCGGTCAGCACGCTCGCCAGCGCGAGGTCGGTGTGGTCGATGCCCGCGCTCGCCGCGATCCGGCCCGACGCGCCCGCCACCAGCAGCGGGGACACGGTCAGCCGCAGCTCGTCGACCAGCCCGGCGTCGAGCAGCGAGCCGAACAGCCGCGGACCGCCTTCGCAGTCGATCCGCCGGTATCCCCATTCGGTGAGCGTGCCGACGGCCTGCCGCAGATCGACCGCGGTGGTGCCCGCCACGAGGACCCGCGCGCCCGCGGCGGCCCACGCTTCCCGCAGCGCGGGCGGGGCCTGCTCGCTGGTGACGACGATCGTCGGCACCAGTGCCTTGGTGAGCACCGGCGCGTCGGGGGCCAGCGCGCGGCCCGTGGTCACCACGGCGACCGGCGTGATCGGCGCCAGGCCGTGCTCGCGGCGGCGTCGTGCGGTCTCCTCGTCCGGGTGCGCCCCGTCGTAGCCCTCGACGACCGCGGTGCCCGCGCCGACCAGCACGAGATCGGCGAGATCGCTGCCCAGCCGGAAGACGGCCCGGTCGGCGGCCGTGCCGAGCCCGCCGGAGCGGCCGTCGATCGTCGCCGCGCCGTCGGCGCTGGAAACGAAGTTGACCGCGAGCCACTTCGGACCGTCGGGATAGGCGTAGAGCCGTTCCAGTTCGGCGTCGCCGACCGGGCCGCCGTCGCCAGGCCAGATCCGCCGCAACGTCACCTCTTCGTTTACTCCCATCGCACCGCCTTGGCCGGGGGCCGGGTGCCCAGGACACTCGCGACCATCTCGGCGGCGTGCCGGGTCTGCCGGACCCGCGTCGTCCGGAACACCGCGACGCCGTGCCGCGCGGCGAGCGCGGTCGCGGTCAGCGCTTCGGCCGTCTCGCCCGGCGCGGTCAGCAGCACGGGCCAGCCGGTCGCGGCCACCGCGTCCAGCTGCCGCAGCACCGCCGCGAGCAGGCCGGGACGCTCGGCGCCGGGGTCGACGAGGATGCCCTGGCGGGGGACGCCCGCCGCGGCGGCGCGCTCGGCGCGTTCCGCGAGCGCCTCGGCGATCGGCACCGCGCCGCCGGGCGCGGCGCACACGTAACCGGCGCCATGGCGGGCGACGATCTCCAGCAGGGCCGGGTCCGCGTCGCCGGTGTCGCGGATCAGCCGCGCGCCCGCCCGGCAGGCGGCCTCGGCCACCTCCGCGCTGCCGGTGGCGACGGCGAACGTGGGGCCGGGGTGGCAGTGCGGGAGTGCCCCGGCCGGGACCTCGACGAGGTCGGCTCCGTCCTTCCCGGCCAGGTGGACGGCGTCCCGAGCCTCGTCGCCGCCGGTTTCGACCGACGCCATGACCAGTGCGCGGTCGCCGGTCAGCCGACGGCCGCGCAGGACGAGGTCGGGGGTTCTCATGCGGGCTCTCCTGTGCGTGCGTCGGGCGGGGTGCTGCCCGGACGATCTTAGGTGAGCCTTCAACGAAGGGCTGGATTCCCGGACGGCGGATCGACCGGCGGCGCGGGGCGCGCGCGGGATCTCGGACCCGTCGGTTCTTCGCCGGGAGGTGGCGGGCGTCGCTGCCGAAGGCCACCTCGCCGCTGGCGTCCGTCGGTCAGGAGGCGATGGCCTCGTTGAGAGCTAATAGTTCCTGTGCGGTGCGGGTCGCGGAGAACTCGATGACGTCGTAGCGGGCGAGACGTTGCACTACGAACGGGTCCGTGGCCAGGACCGCGTCCAGTTTGCCCCGGAGCACCGGGCGGGTCAGGATCACCTGGTCGGCGTTTCCGGTGCCCTTTCCGGAGACCAGGAACAGCCCCTTGGTGAACTGCTTGCGCAGCCAGGTGCTGTGATCGGGCAATGCGTAGTCGACTTCTTCGGTGGGCGCTGTGTAGCGCAACAATGCGATGTACATAATGCGATCGTAGAACTCGTACGGTCGTTCTCGCATCAGTCCTTACGAGTGGTTAATACCACTGGCAATACTTTGACAAAGAATCTCTGTGCCGTCTTTACGACGTCTTTCCATCTGATGATCGAATTTGTGTCATCGGGCACACGGCGGTTCGTACTCCAGCTGCGGCAAATGCTGTGCCCAGACTTCCGGAGTGAGGAAATCGCCTGTGGTGGCACAGATTCTCCGGCGGGAATCGTCGACGTCGAGGTTCCACGCGCGCACCGTGGCGTCGCCGCCACCGGTCACCAGGAATCGGGCACTCGGGGAGAAGGCCGCGACCGAGGTGGCGTCCGCGCCGGCGGTGACGGCCTCGCCCGCCGGCTCCGGGTGCGCGGGGTCGGCGATGTCCCACAACCGGAGTGTCCGGTCGGAACTCCCCGAAACCAACAGGTCACCCGAGGGAGCGAAAGCCACGGAATTCACCGCCTCGGTGTGTCCGGTGAGTGGCCGGCCAACCGGCGCCGGGTTCGCCGGGTCTGCGACGGTCCAGAGCCGCACCGTCTGATCGTCGCTGCCGGTGGCGAGCACCTGCCCGCCTCGGTCGAACGCGATCGACCGGACCGGCGCGCCGTGCCCGGAGATGGGCTTGCCGAGTGCTGTGGGCCGGGCCGGGTCACGAAAGTCCCACAGCTGCACGGTGTTGTCGTCATTGTCTGTCGCGAGAAAACGCCCGTCGGGGCTGAAGGCGGCCGAGTTGACGTACGCGGGATGACCGGGAAAGCGCCCGCCGGCCCAGACGGGACGTGCCGGGTCGGTGACGTCCCATACTTGCAGCGTGTGGTCGTCGCCGCCGGTGACGAGGGTGCGCCCGTCCGGGCTGAACAACGCCGGGCTGCCGTATTTCGTGTCGAGCGCGAGCGGGCGGCCGAGCGGTTTCGGGTGCGCGGGATCGGAGGTGTCCCAGAGCCGGACGGCGTCGTCACCGTACCCGGCCGCCAGGACGCGGCCGTCGGGCCGGAGGGCGGCCGCGGTGACGTAGCCGGCACGACCGGGCAACGGGTCGCCGATCGGGGCGGGCCGCCGGGGATCGGCGACGTTCCACAGCCGGACGCGGTCGTCGCGGTCGGCGGTGGCGAGCAGCGGCCGGTCCTTGGCGAAGGAGAGGCTCGTGACGGACGTCGTGTGCCCGGTCAGCACCGTGTCGGGAAGGGACCACAACCGCGTGACACCGTCTTCGCTGCCGACGACGAGTGTGTGCCCTTTCGGGTTGAACGCCACGGAAAACACCGAGCCGTTGCCGCCTGTCAGTGGTTTCCCGAGCGGCGTGACGTCGGCGGGATCGGCCAGGTTCCACAGTCGCACAGTGCTGTCCCCGCCCGAGGCGAGGGTGTGCCCGTCCGGGCCGAAGGCCACCTGCCAGACGTCGCCGGTGTGTCCGGCGAGCGGGGCACCGACCGGTTCCGGCGTCGCGCGGCCGGCGACGTTCCACAGCCGGACGGTCCGGTCCTGGCTTGCGCTCGCCAGCAACCGGCCGTCCGGACTGAACGTCACCGAGTGCACCGTGCTGCCGTGCGCGGTGACGGGGTCGCCGATCGGGTGCGGCCGGGCGGGATCGGCGAGGTCCCACAGCCGGAGGGTGCGGTCGTTTCCGCTTGAGGCGAGCCGTTGCCCGTCCGGGCTGAAGGCCACCGTGCGGACAGCCGCGGTGTGCCCGCGGAGCGGTTCGCCGATCGGGACCGGGCGGGCAGGGTCGGTGATGTTCCACAGCCGGACCGCCGCGTCGGCGTTCGCGGTCGCGAGGGTGTGCCCGTCGGGGCTGACCGTCGCGGTGTAGATGGTGCCTCCGCCACCGTCGAGGGGGGACCCCAGCAGGCGGGGGTGCGCGGGATCGGCGACGTCGAACAGCCGGAAGGTGTGATCGTCTCCTGCGGTCACGAGCGTGTGGCCGTCGGGGGAGAAGTTCGCCGACGCGATCCAACTGCCGTAGCCTGTCAACGGTGGGCCGAGCGGCCGGGGGTGGCCGCTCTCGCGGACGTCCCACAGCCGCACGGTCCGGTCGGCGCCGGCGGTGACCACGGTGGTGCCGTCGGGGCTGAACGAGGCCCAGTACACCTGGCCGGCGTGCCCCGCGAACGGCGTGGCCAGCGGCACTTGCTGGGTGGAAAGGATCCTCGTCGACACGGTCTCGTCGTCCGGCCGCAGCCGGTGGGCCACCAGGTCGAACTGGGCCGACAGCGACGGGTCCACCGACTGCAACCGGTCGGCCTCGGAGACCACTTGCCGGAACTGCGCGTCGTCGCGCTGCCGCACCGCGACCACCGCCACCGACGCGGCGATCAGCGCGGACACCGCCACCAGCGCGACGCCCGCCCGCCGCGTCCACAGGGTGCGGCGGCGATGGCGGGCCGAGGCGGCGAGGAAGTCGTGGGCCACCGCGGACGCGGCGCCGGGCCCGCGCGCCTTCAGCCACTGCCCGGCGGCCTCCAGCCGGGCGCCCCGGTACAGCCCGGACGCGTCCCGCCCGGTTTCCCGCCAGGCCGCCGCGTCCTCCTCCAGGCGCTGGCGCAACAGGTTGCCCGCCCGGTCCCGTTCGACCCAGTCACGCAGCCGGGGCCAGGCGTGCAGCAGCGCCTCGTGGGTGATCTCGACCGACTGGGCGTCGAGCGTCACCAGCCGCGCGGTGGCCAGCACCTCCAGCACCTTCGCCGCGGCGTCCGGGTCCTCGGCCTGGTCCAGCAGCCGCCGCCGGGTGGACCGGCGCCGCGTGTCGCGCATGTCCTCGCCGACGCGGACCAGGTTGAGCAACAACGTCTTGGCGGCGTCCCGTTCCGGCGCGTCGAGCTCGGCCCAGGCCCGTTCCGCGGTCGCGGCCACCGCGCCCTGGATGCCGAGCGCGGCGCGATAGCCGCCGAGGGTGAGCTTGCCGCCCTGGCGCCGCTGCCAGGTGGCCAGCAGCGCGTGGGACAGCAGCGGGAGGACACCGGCCTCGTGCACCTCCTCGCCGGGGCCGGACGCGCCGAGGTCGCGCATGATCAGCTCGACCAGGCCGGGTTCCCAGCCCAGCCCGACGGACTTCGCCGGGCCGACCACGGCCTCCCGGAGTTCGGCGGTCGTCATCGGGCCGAGGACCAGCTGCCGGTCGCGCAACGCTTCGACGAGGTCGGGGTGCTCCAGGCAGTGGCCGTAGAAGTCGGCCCGCATGCCGAGCAGCACCGCGGTCCGCCGGTCCGCGGCCGCGCGCAGGGCCTTGACGAACCGGCGGCGCTCCGCCGGGTCTTCGCAGAGGGTGAAGACCTCCTCGAACTGGTCCACGACCAGGACGGTCCCGGTGCCGTCGCGATCGGTCCCGCCGAGACGGCGGTCCAGCTCGCCGACCGGGTCCTCGCCAGGGGTCATGGTCACGACCGCGCCCGTCCCGGCGAGGGCGGGCAGCAGGCCGGCGGCGATCAGCGAGGACTTCCCGGCGCCCGAGGCACCGACGAGCGGCACGATCCCGCCGGTGCCGGTCACCGCGGCGAGGGCGTCGACCAGCGCGGCGGTCGCCTGGCTCCGCCCGAAGAACCACGTCGAGTCCTCGCTCCGGAACGACGAGAGCCCGCGGTAGGGGCACACCCCGGTGTCCTCGTCCTCGGCCGCCTGCTCGCCGGTCGGGCTCTCCGACGCCTTCCGCCACAGCTCCCGCCAGCCGGTGAGGTCGTACAGCTCGGGCGTGATCGGCTCGGCCCGGCGCTTCCTCGCCTGGCCGATCAGCACCTCCAGTACCGCGTGCAGCGCCGCGAACCGGGCGGGGACGTTGCGCCCGCGCCGCCAGTCGCTGACCCGCTGGACCGTGACCCGGACGGGCTGGCCGCGTTCGTCCGCGCGCCGTGCCCGGGAGACGGACTCGGTCACGCGCTTCAACGGCGGGTCGCCCGCCTCGGCGTAGAGGAGCGCGAAGCGCTCCGCGAACAGGCCACGCGGCCCCGTGTGCGGGCGCGCACCGTCCATCCCCTCGACCTCCCGGACCCGTGTGCTTGTCCCGCATGCAATCACCGTGAGTGCTCCGCTGGCAACGGACGAGTCACCGGTGGGGCGCCGCCGGAACGGCCGGGTCCGGACCGGAAAGCTGCCGGAGGGGCACTGAGCAGCCGTTTTCGGGCACGGTCCGGCCGGAGCACTCCCCTCGCGCCCGTTCCGGCGGGAAACTTCTTCCGGTGGGCGCAGCGCCGGGGACAACCCCGATGTGTCCGGCGCTGCGTCGTCTGGGGCCCACCGGGACGTACGCGAATTCGCGTAGCCGAGGTGTCGTCGTGTGGCGGACGACGGGGATAGTCCGCCACACGACACTGGGGCCATGACGAACCGAACGCCCGCCGTGGGCGTGGCACTGGGCCGGATCTGGCGCGACGGCCGGAAGATCGAGCGCGTGGCCTACGTGGCCGGCGCGGTGCTGTTCCTCAGCGGACTGGTGACCGCGGTCGTCCTGCTCGCGACCGGCGGTTCGTGGCTCGGCCCCCGCTCGCTGCGCAAGGCCGTCACGTTCGGCCTGTCGTTCGGGCTGACCCTGGTCTCGGTCGCCTGGGCCACCTCCTACGTCCGGCTGCGCCCGGCCCCGCGGCGTTCGCTGCTCGGGGTGTTCGCCGCCGCCTGTGTCGTCGAGGTGACGCTGGTGAGCGCGCAGGCGTGGCGCGGGGTGCCCTCGCACTTCAACTTCGAGACGGGGTTCGACACCGCGGTGTCGATGACGCTGGCGGCGGGCGGCGCGGTGCTCATCCTGACCAGTCTGGGGTTCACCGTCGCGGCGATCGCCGATCCGGTCGTGGCGAGCCAGAGCACGCGGCTCGCGGTGCGGTTCGGCCTGCTCGTGCTGCTGGTGGCGCTGGCCAGTGGCGCGGTGATGATCGCACGCGGCGTCGGGTTCGCGCGGGGTGCCGACCCGGAGCTGGCCTACACGACGGCGGGGGCGCTGAAGCCGCTGCACGCCGTCGCCATGCACGCGATCCTCGTGCTCCCGGGACTGGCTTGGCTGCTGCGGTTCTCCCGGTGGCCGGAGTCGCGGCGGCTGAGGATCGTCCGGCTCGCGGTGGGCGCGGACGCGGTGCTGACGGCGGTGGTGGGCGTCGAGTCGTTCGCCGGGGTTTCCCCGCTCGACGCGCCCCTCGTGGCGGAGGTGTCCTCCGCCGCCGCGCTCGCGGTGCTCGTGGCCACGGGTGCCGTCGCCCTCGCGGGATTACGCCGGGGAGCCGCCGCGCGCTGAGCCGGGCCGGGCCGCGGCGAGGGTTTCGCGGATGTGCGGGAGCAGATCGAGCGCGGCCGCCCGCTCCGGGGTCAGCCAGGCGAACTCGTCGTGCTCGCCGGGGCTGAGCGTGACGTCTCCGGCGAGCCCGGATTCGGTGCCCTGGTAGACGATCGCGTGCACGAGCAGGTCCCGCCCGGTGACGTCGCGCCAGGTGTGCCTGCTGCGCTCGCCGGTCACCGTGATCGTGAGCCCGGCCTCCTCGGCGGTCTCGCGGACCGCGGTGCGCTCCGGCGGTTCGCCCGGCTCGACCGTGCCGCCGGGTAGTTCCCATTTGCCGCCGAGGAAATTCTCCGGATGACGGCGCAGGAACAGTACGGTCCCGCCACGTGGGACCCACGTGTACGCCAGGTGTTTTTCCGCCTGCGGGGCCATACGGTGATCTTCGCACATGTGATCATCGGATGATAGTGTGACAGCGCTGTTACTTCACTGGGGGTGAAGCGAACTTTGTACCCGGAAATCCTGTACCCGGAAATCGAGCCCTACTGGCGGGGAATGCTCGACGTGGGTGACGGGAATCAGGTGTATTGGGAGGAATGCGGCAATCCGCGGGGAAAACCGGCGCTCGTCCTGCACGGCGGGCCGGGTTCGGGGTGCACCCCCGCCTCGCGGCGCTTTTTCGACCCCGCCCGCTATCGCGTCATCCTCTTCGATCAGCGCGGCTGCGGCCGGAGCACGCCGCACGCGAGCGAACCGGACGTCGATCTCGCGGCGAACACCACCTGGCACCTGATCGGTGACATGGAACTGCTGCGTGCCATGCTCGGCATCGACCGCTGGCAGCTTTTCGGCGCGTCGTGGGGATCTGCGCTCGCGATCACCTACGCCGTGCGGCATCCGGACCGCGTTTCGGAACTCGTGCTGGCCGGGGTTTCGCTGGGCAGGCGGACGGAGACGGACCTGCTCATCCGCGGTCTCGGCCCGCTCTTCCCCGACGCGTGGGAACGGTTTCGCGCCGGGGTACCGGAAAGCAGCCGTGACGGCGACCTCGCGGGCGCCTATCACCGGCTGCTGTTCGATCCCGATCCGGACGTCCGGGCGAAGGCCGCGAAGGACTGGTGTGACTGGGAAACCGCGGTAGGAGGCGCCGTGAGCCCACAATGGCGGAGCCCCGGCCGCGGCGCCGACTCGGGTGCGGGTGTCCCGCAAGACACAGTTCCTACGTCGCCGCGGAATCCGCGGTACGCCGATCCCCGGTTCCGGCTGGCGTTCGCGCGCATCGTGACCCATTACTTCGGCAACGGCTCCTGGCTCGAGGAGGACATGGCGCTGCGGCACGCGGAACGGCTCGCGGGCATCCCCGGCGTGGTCATCCAGGGCAGGCTGGACCTGTCCAACCTCAGCGGGACGCCGTGGCAGCTGGTCGCCGCCTGGCCCGAGGCCGAGCTGGTCCTGATCGACGACACCGGGCACGGCGGGAGCGCGGAGCTCGCCGCCGCGCGGGTCGCCGCCACCGATCGGTTCGCCGGTGCCGTCCCGGTGGCCGGTCAGTAGTCGAAGTCGCCGTGGTCGTGGGCGTCGAACCCGACGTACTCGGGCTCGGCGCCGTCGTGGTGCCCCGCCGCGTATCCGGACTCCCAGGCACCGGCACCGGCGCTCCCGGCCATCCCGGCGAACAGCCCGCCGACCACGACCGCCGCGCCGAGCCCCCACGCGCCGCCGACGAGCGCGGGCTTCCACCACGGTTCGCTGTACCAGCCCTGCGGCACCGGCCGGCCCGCGACGTCGCCGCCGGGGAAGTAGTGCGGGGTGTGCTCACCCGGCCGCGGCGCGGCCTCGTAGGTCTGGCCGTCGACCTCGACCCTGCGGTGCTCGGTGACCGCGCCCGCCCTGGCGCGTTCCTCGCCGCCGGGCAGCGCGGGCCCGGGGTCGAGGTCCATCGCGATCCGCGCGGCGCGGATGTAGTACAGCCCTTCGAGCGCGGTTTCCCTGGCCAGCTCGGCCTGTTCGGCCGTGCTCGCCTGTTCGAGCTGGCCGCCCGCGGCGTGGTAGCGCTCCGAGGCGTCCGCGAGCGCCTGCTTCGCGGGTTCGTTCGTGCCGACGAGCTGGAGGACCTGCCCGCCGAGCCGTTCCACCCAGCGGCGTGCGTCGGTCTTCGCGTCTTCGAGCTGACGTTGCCGGTTCGCGGCCTGGGCGCGGGACACGAAGATCGCGCCGACCGCGACGGCCACGAGCACGATCAGGACGATCGCGATGCCCATCGATGACTCCCGGATGGAGGAGGGCCGGGCGGCGGGTGCCGCGCCGGACGGTCCGGTGACCGTGCTCCCAGCCTCGCCGGACGTCCCGGCCCGCACCATCCGCCGCCCGTCCGGCACGGGCCCGCCGGTCGGCGGGAATCCGGTCGCCGGTCAGTCGGCGGCCAACGGCAACCGCAGGCGGACCCGGTATCCGCCGCCGGGCGTAGGCCCCGCTTCGAAGGTCCCGCCGAGCAGCTCGGCCCGCTCCCGCAGCCCGACGAGCCCGTGCCGCGCGCTGGGCAGGCTCAGCGTCGGCAGGACCGGCCGTCCATTCACGACGGTCACCTCGACCTCGGCGGCGGTGTGTCCGATGTGGATGGTGACCCGCGCGCCCGGCGCGTGCTTGCGCGCGTTGGTCAGCGCCTCCTGGACGGTGCGGTAGATCGCGCGCTGCTGCGGGGCGCCGAGGTCGCCGGGCAGTTCGCCGTCCCGCTCGACCGGGATGCCGCTGGTCGTGACGAGCCGGTCCAGCTCGGCCAGCGTCGGCTGCGGGGTCAGCTCGGTCGGCTGGCTGCCCGAGGCACGCAGCAGGGTCACCATGTGCCGCAGTTCGTCGAGGGTCTTCACGCTGAGCTCGCGGATGGTCGACGCGGCCTCCTTCGTCCCGGCGTCGGGCGCGCCGACCTGCAGCGCGCCCGCGCTGACCGCGATCAGGCTCACCTGGTGCGAGACGACGTCGTGCATCTCCCTGGCCAGCTGGGTGCGTTCCCTGGACAACGTGGTCTGCTCGATGAGCCGCCGTTCCTGCTCGCGGGCCCGCTCGATCTCGTCGATCCGCGCCGACAGCTCCTGCCCGGTCCGGGTCAGCATGCCCAGGAACACCGGCGCCGCCGCCGTCATCGTCGCGTAGATCAGCCCGAGCAGCGCGTCGTCGTGGGACACCTCCAGCATCGGCGGCCACGGGGTGGCGTAGCCGAGCGCGACGGCCGCCGCGCAGCCGGTCAGCAACCAGCGGTTGCGGTACCGGAATCCGACGGTATAGAGAGCGATGAGCGCGGGTACGACCGACTGGGAGATGACGAGCGAGGGAAGGGTGATCGCGAGCACGGTGAGCGGGAAGTACCGGCGCAGCAGCAACGCGAGGGTCGCGACGGCCGCCGCGCCGAGTTCGTACGGCGTGTTGTGCCGGGCGTTGAGCCAGGTGTCGAGTCCCGCCAGCCCGACCGGCGCGAGGTCGAAGACCCACGACGGCAGGGCGGGTGCCTTCGGCCACCGCCGGATCACCGGTCGTCCCCGGTCAGCAGGCCCGCCCGCTGGGCCAGCAGCGCCGCCTGCACCCGGCTGGTCACCTTGAGCTTGGTCAGTATCGCGCTCACGTGGTCCTTGACCGTGCCGACCGACAGGTGCACGGCCGAGGCGATCTCGGCGTTCGACAGCCCGTCGGCGACGAGCACGAGGATCCCGCGCTCCCGGTCGGTGAGCCTGCCCACGCTGGCGGTCGCGGCCGGGTCCTCGCGGCTGTCGAGATACCGGTCCACCACCGACCGGGTGACCTTCGGCGAGAGCACCACGCCACCGCCCGCCAGCGTACGCACCAGATGGGCGAGCTGGCCGGGTTCGGTGTCCTTGAGGATGAATCCGGCCGCGCCCGCCCGCAGCGCGGCGGCGATGTACTCGTCGGAGTCGAACGTCGTCAGCATCGCGACGACCGGGGGCTCGGGCAGGCGCCGGATCCGGCCGAGCACGGTGAGGCCGTCGACGTCGGGCATGCGGATGTCGAGCAGCACGACGTCCGGTGCGTGCGTGCCGATCTCGTCGAGCGCGGCGGACCCGGTCGCGGTCGCGACCACCTCGATATCGCCCGCGGCGTTGAGGATCAGCCGGAAACCGGACCGGACCAGTGCCTCGTCGTCCACCACCACAACCCGGATCACCCTGGTGCTCCCGCTCTCGTCCGTCCCGGTGCCGACGATAGCCCAGTCACCCGGCGGGGCGACTTCCCGCCGATCGGCGGGGCCTGTTCGCTGGTGCGCGGATGGTGTTCGCGATCATCGAGGTCCACAGTAGACGGAGAAGGTGGAGGGGAACGGCGAGATGAGTGAGCGGTACGACCGGGACGCGGCAGAACAGTGGTTCCGGCGGAGAGGGCTGCCCGCCCTCGTCAAGGGCCGCCCGAGGAGCCTGCCGGTGCGCATCGTGCCGGCGCTGGCCTTCGCGGCGGTGTGGGAGCTTCTGGTCATCGCGCTGGACGTTCTCGACGGCGGCTCGGAGGCGGAATTCGAGCGCAGGCTGGAGAACGACCTGTTCCTGCTGGGCTACTACGGCCTGCTGCTGTCGTTGATCGTGGTGCCCGCGCTCACCGCGTGGCTCGTCACGAAATGGGTCCGCCGGGCGGTGCTCGCCCACCGGGGGACGGTCGTGGCGGCGATCTCGGCCGCCCTGTTCGTGTTCGTGATGCCCATCGCGCTGCGGCTGGCCCCGGACAGGGACTCGCCCGCGCTCATGGTCCCGGTCCACGCCGTCGTGGTGGCCCTGCTGCTCGGCATCGCCTTCCTCGGCGGCGGCTCGATCGTGGGCTGGTCGGCGCGGTCGGCGGTGCGGCAGGCCAAGAGCCTCGGCGAGCTGACCAGCCGGGCGCTCCCGCTGTTCCTGCTGTTCACCCTGTTCGGGTTCTTCACCGCGGAGATCTGGCAGTTCGCCGCGTCGATCGAGCGGCGGCGGATGTGGTGGGTCGTCGCGCTGTTCGTCGTGGTGGCGGTCCTGTTCATGCTCACGATGCTGTCGGAGGAGGTGCGCCGCCTCACCGCCGTGCGCAACGCGCGGGTCGCGCTGGACAAGCTCGAAGGGACCCCGTTCCGCTCGTACGCCGGGACCGTCGCGGACACCGACCGTGTCCCGCTCTCGAAGGTGGAGCGCGCCAACATGGTCCTGGTGCTCGTGCTCACGCAGGCGTTCCAGACCCTGGTCTTCGCTACGCTGACCTTCGTCTTCTTCGTGACGTTCGGCAAGATCGCGCTGAAGGACGAGGTGATCAAGGCGTACGCGACCAGCGGTCCCACGCCGGGAACCCTGTTCGGCATCCAGATCCCGGTGCCCAACGAACTGCTCCAGGTCTCGCTGTTCATCGCGGCCTTTTCCGCGCTGTACTTCACCTCGTCCACGGTGACCGACGAGAAGTACCGCGTCGCGTTCTTCGATCCGCTCACCGACCATCTCGCGGTCAGCCTCGCCGCCCGTGACGTCTACCGCGCGAGACTCGCCGCGACGACGACGTGACCCCGCTTCTCGACCTCTCGGTCATCGACGGCTGGGTACTCGTCGTCGTGGTGGTCCTCGGCGCGGCCGGTGCCGTGACGCTGCTGGCGTGGCCGGGACGGTCGTGGTGGCTGCGGGCCGTCCCGGCGGTGACCGCGGGCACGGTCGTGGTGTGCCTGCTCGCCGACTGGCTGCTCGGGTCGGTGCTGCGGTTGTTCCCCGACGCGCTGCCGCTCGCCGTGGTGGCCTGGGGCGGCGCCGGGCTGTGGGCACTCGGGCTCGCGGTGGCGGGCCTGTGGCGGGCCCCGTGGTGGCGACGGCTGCTCGCCGTCCTCGGCGCCGCGCTGGTGCTGCTGACCTCGGTGACGGGGATCAACGCCTACTACGGCCAGTACCCGACGATCCGGGCGGTGCTCGGCGTCGCCCCGGACAACGAGGTCGCGATGGCCCACCTCCCGGCGCCGGTGCCCGCGCCGGTCGCGCCGCGGCCGGGGCACGCGCTGCGGGACGTCTGGCGCCCGCCGCCGGACCTGCGCCGCGCCGGAATACTGGTGAAGACGCCGATCCCGGCGGTGAAGGCGGCCTTCGGCGCGTCCCGCCCGGCCTACGTCTACCTGCCCCCGGCCTACCTCACGCCGAACCGGCCACTGCTGCCGGTGCTGGTGCTGCTGCACGGCCAGCCCGGCTCGCCCGCGGACTGGGTCCGCGGCGGACGGCTGTCGGCGATGATGGACGCCTACGCGGCCACCCACCACGGCCTCGCGCCGGTGGTGGTCATGCCGGACACGACCGGTGGCCACTTCGCCAACCCGCTGTGCGCCGACACCCGGCTCGGCGCCGCCGAGACCTACCTCGCCGAGGACGTCCCGGCGTGGATCGGGACCAATCTCCAGATCGACCCGTCGCCCCGGCACCGGGCCGTCGCGGGCTCCTCCTACGGCGGCACCTGCGCGTTGCAGCTCGCCGTGCGCAGGCCCCAGGTCTATCCGTCCTTTGTGGACATATCGGGGGAGGACGAGCCGACGCTGGGCTCGCGGCGCCGGACCGTCGACGAGGCCTTCGGCGGCGACGAACGGAAGTTCGCCGAGATCAACGCCGTCGACGTCCTCTCCCGGGTACAACTTCCCGGCAGTGCCGGGATCCTGACCGTTGGCGAGGGTGACAGCACCGGCATGGCACAGCAGCGGAAGGTGCTCGAAGCCTGTGTCCGCAACGGATTGCCGGTCCACTTCATCGAGGTCGGCGGCGGGCACAACTGGTTCGCCTGGAACGCCGGTCTGGTCCGCTCGCTCGACTGGCTGGGCAAACGCCTGGGCATTACCCGAGCCTGAGTTACGTCCCCGATCACGCGAGTTCCCCGTTCACTCACGCGTTGTTCGCGGTGTGGACTCGTTGTCCGGCCACGAAAGTCATGGCCACCCGGGTGTCCGCGATGGCCGAAACGGGACCGTCGAAGGGATTCCGGTCGAGCACCACCAGATCGGCCGGGTTTCCCGGCCGGATCCGGCCGGTGTCGTCGGCGTGGTTGACGTACGCGGATCCGGAGGTGTAGGCGTCGATCGCGGTGCCCAGCTCGATCCGTTGCTCCGGCAGGAAGACCTCGGCGTCCGCGCCGGGGCTGACGCGGTTGACCGCGACGTGGATGCCCTGCACCGGATCCGGGCTGGTGACCGGCCAGTCGCTGCCCGCGGCGAGCCGGGCGCCGGCGGCGAGCAGCGCGGCGAACGGGTACTGCCTGCCGGCGCGTTCCGTGCCGAGAAAGGGGATCGTCAGCTCGTCCAGCTGTGGTTCGTGGGCCGCCCACAGCGGCTGGATGTTCGCCACCGCGCCGAGCGCGGCGAAGCGGGGGACGTCGTCGGGATGGACGACCTGCAGGTGGGCGAGGTGATGCCGGTTTCCCCGGTCGCCGTTGGCTTTCCTGGCCGCTTCGACGGCGTCGAGCGATTCGCGCACGGCCCGGTCGCCCAGCGCGTGGAAGTGCACCTGGAAATCCAACTTGTCCAAAGTGGACACGTAGGCGCCGAGTGCGCGCGGGTCGACGAAGCTGATGCCGCGGTGCCCGCCGGAGCCCGAGCACCCGCAGCCGCCGAGGTACGGGTCGAGCATCGCGGCGGTGTGGTTCTCCGCGATCCCGTCCTGCATGATCTTGACCGTCCGCGCCTTCAGCCGGGGATGGCGGAACCGCTCGCGCTTCGCCACCAGCTCCTCGATCTGCTCGGCGCCGCGGTCGCGGTCCCACCACAGCGCGCCGGAGACCCGCGCGGTCAGCTTCCCGGTGGCGGCCGCCGCGAGATAGGCCTCGCTCGGGTCGGGCATCCCGGCGTACCGGCCGAGCAGCGCGTCCTGCCACGCGGTGATCCCCAGTGAGTGCAGGAGTTCCTGGGCGCGCAGCAGCCCGGCGAGGATCTCCTCCCCGGTGGGTTCGGGCAGCAGCCGCGCGACCAGTGCGACGGCGCCCTCCTGCAACGTCCCGTTCGGTTCGCCGTCGTGGTCGCGCTCGATCCGGCCGTCCGGCGGGTCCGGCGTGTGCCGGGTGATCCCGGCCAGTTCCAGCGCCCGCGAGTTCACCCAGGCACCGTGGTGGTCGCGGTTGACCAGGAACACCGGCCGGTCCGCGACCACGGCGTCGAGCTGCCCCGCCGCCGGGATCCCGCCGGGGAAGGCCTCCAGCGACCAGCCGCCGCCGGTGATCCAGGCGGCGTCCGGGTTTCGCCGCGCGTACTCGGCCACCAGCCGGGTGTACTCCGCGAGTGTGTCCACTTCGGACAGGTGACAGCGGCCGAGTTCGTAGCCGCCGCCGACGGCGTGGACGTGCGCGTCCTGGAACCCCGGCAGCAGCAGCCTGCCGCGCAGGTCGATCACCTCGGTCCTCGGGCCACGCTGTGCCGCGACGTCGTCGCCGAGCGCGCTGACGCGGCCGCCGGTGACCGCGACGGCGGTGGTCCAGCCGTCGCCGGTCCGCACCGGGCCGCCGGTGAAGACCAGCTCGGCGGGGGAGCTTCGCATGGGTGCCTCTCTTCAACGGTCGGCCACGGGCGGACGTCCTCGTCAGAGCAGTTTCCACGCCCCGGTGAGCGTATCGCGCAGGATCTGCTCCATCTCGTCGAACTGCGCCTGCTCGCAGATCAGCGGCGGGGACAGCTGGATGACCGGCTCACCGCGGTCGTCCGCGCGGCAGTAGAGGCCGTTCTCGAACAGGGAACCGGAGACGTGGTCGCGGAGGACGCGTTCGGACTCCTCGGCGTTGAAGGTCTCCTTGGTCGCCTTGTCCTTGACCAGTTCGATGCCGTAGAAGTACCCGGCGCCGCGGACGTCGCCGACGATCGGCAGATCGAGCAGTTTGTCCAGAGTGGACTTGAACCGCGCCTCGTTGTCCAGCACGTGCCGGTAGATCCCCTCGCGCTCGATGAGGTCGAGGTTGGCCAGCCCGACCGCGCAGGCCATCGGGTGCCCGCCGTAGGTCGAGCCGTGCATGAACGTGGTGGACGTGCGCAGGAACGGCTCGGCGATCCGGTCGCTGATCAGCACCGCGCCGAGCGGCGCGTAGGCCGAGGTCAGTCCTTTCGCGACGGTGAGCAGATCGGGCTGGTAGCCGTAGCGCGACGCGCCGAACTGGTGGCCCAGCCTGCCGAACGCGCAGATCACCTCGTCGGAGACGAGCAGCACGTCGTTGTCGTCGCAGATCTTGCGGACCCGCTCGAAGTAGCCGGGCGGCGGGACGAAGCAGCCGCCGGTGTTCTGCACCGGTTCGAGGTACACCGCGGCCACGGTGTCCGGGCCCTCGAACTCGATGGCCTGCGCGATCTGGTCGGCGGCCCACCGGCCGAACGCCTCGTAGTCGTCCTCGTGCACCGGGGCGCGGTAGAAGTTGGTGTTCGGCACGTGCCGTGTGCTGGGCACGAGCGGCTCGAAGTCCTGCTTGGCCCCGGGCAGCCCGGTGATCGACAGCGCGCCCTGCGACGTGCCGTGGTAGGCCAGCGAGCGGCTGATCACCTTGTGCTTGGTGGGTTTCCCGGCGAGCTTGAAGTACTGCTTGGCCAGCTTCCACGCCGTCTCGACGGATTCGCCGCCGCTGACGGTGAAGAACACGCGGTTGAGATCGCCCGGCGCGCTCGACGCGAGGCGTTCGCCCAGCTCGATCGCGGCCGGATGCGCGTGGCCCCACAGCGGGAAGTAGTCCAGCTGCCGCAGCTGGCGGGCGGCCGCGTCGGCGAGCTCCGCCCTGCCGTGCCCGACCTGGACGGCGAACAGCCCGGCGAGCCCGTCGAGGTAGCGCTTCCCGTGCTCGTCCCAGACGTAGGCGCCTTCACCGCGCACGATGACCGGGGTCGTGTCGGCCCGCTCCCCGTGGCGCGTGAAGTGCAGCCACAGGTGGTCGGCGGGTTCGGTGGGTGCGGTCATGACTATCCCTCGCAGCGTGTCGGTCGGGCTCGATGAACCCGTTATCGCACATCGACGGACCCTTTGGCAAGGGAATCAGTCGCAACTCGCTCGATCTACTGGTCTGTTCGTGTGTCCTATCGGGATAGTGCTACGGATTTCGTTGTTCAGGCTCAGTGGCTGTTCCACTGGTAGGTCTGCTTGAGCAGCTTGAGGTAGACGAGCGTCTCCGCGCCGCGGACGCCGGGCAGGGTGCGGATCCGGTTGGAGATCAGGTCGAGCAGCGCGGCGTCGTCCGCGCACACCGCCTCGCAGATGATGTCGAAGCGGCCGACGGTGACCACGACGTAGTCGATGTCCGTCATCTCGGCGAGCGCCTCGGCGACCGGCTCGATCGGGCCGTCCACGGTGATCGCGATCATCGCCTGCCGGAACATGCCGACCTGCAAGGGATCGGTGACCGCGACGATCTGGATGACCCCGCTCTCGGAGAGCCGCTGGACCCGCTGGCGGACCGCCGCCTCGGACAGCCCGACCGCCTTGCCGATCGTGGCGTACGGCCGGCGGCCGTCCTCCTGGAGCTGCTCGATGATCTTGCGGGAGAGTTCGTCGAGCGGGGGAGCGGGCCGCTCGGAGGCCTGCGCCTTGCGGTTCATCCGGATGTCCTTCGCGATGATCGTCGGAGTGGTGCGAGAAGGTTCCGGCGATCGTATCCGCGCTCCGATGGGGCAACAACCGACGAAATCCGCAGTGTCAGTACACCCGTCCGGCGGCGGACCGCCCTAGGCGGACAGCATCGCCCGGTAGCGGTCGGTGGCGGGCTTCATGCCGTGGTCCGGATCGGCGTCGTAGAGCCCGTCCGGTCCTTTCGGTCCGAAGCTGTAGGGCTGGTAGAGCGTCGCGCACGACGGCTCGTCGGCGGCGAGCCGCCGCCAGCGCTCCCACTCCGCGTCGTACCGGTGCAGGTGGTGGCGCATCGCGGTCCGGTCGTACCGGCCGGCCCGGTCCCCGGCGTACCCGCGCAGCATGACCTCCCAGCCGTGGTGCACCACCCGGTGCCACGACTGCCCGTACCGCGCGGAGACCCGCAGGTACTCGCGGTCGGCGTGCTCGCGCAGCGGGAGTGTCCAGGACAGTGCCACGATCTCGTCCCACATCCGCGCCGCGCGCTGCTTCTCGTCGAGCACGACCGCCATCCGGCCCGCGCCGAGGACCGCGTCGAAGTCGCTGACGAGGTCCTTGTCCGAGCCGCCGAGGAACTGGTCCCGGGTCCACATCAGCCTGCCCATCGGGTGCACCGCGCTGTAGTGCCCGCGCAGCACCCCCGCCGCGGACAGCAGGGCGAGCCGCCGGAACCGGCGGACCTGGTCCCCGCGCAGCCCGAGCCGGGTGGTGGCGTAGGCGGTGAACGCGGCCTCCTCGCCCTGTCCGGTGTCGCGGGCCCAGCGCGCCATCACCCAGGTGTTGAGATCGCACCAGAGTTCGTTGTGCAGGTAGGGGCCGCGCCAGCCGCCGCCCCGCGACCAGGTCCAGATCCCGGCGACGATCGGGTTGCCGACGACGTCGGCGAGGCCGATCGGGCCCGTTCGCGGCGTCGCGCGGAACTCCTCGAACCCGTTGACCACGCCGTCGATCACGTAGTTCGGGAAGGCGCCCTTGCCCTCGTACTCGCGCTGGCACTGGACCTCGACGATCTGCCGGTGCCTGCCCACCCCGATGGTCTGGTTGAACGGGATGGTCCGCCAGAAGTCCTTCGCGGTGTGCTTGATCGAGAACAGCAGGTTCTCGTGGGTTTCGACCTGGTCGGTGACCCGCCGGTAGAACGCGGGATCGCTGGTCAGCTTGTCGCTCCCGGTCGACCAGGTCCGGTAGAAGACCCGCTTGCCCGCGCGGACGCAGACCTCGTCGCGCAGGACGCCGAGCAGGGTCAGGTGGCTGCTCTCGCCGGAGGTGATCGGGTTGTTCCCGGTGTGGAACGGCATGTTCTGCAGGTACGTCTCGCCGGTGCGCACGACGAGGCCGTCGAGGCCGGGGAACCGGGTGAAGACCTCGCGCAGCATCAGCCGGTGGATCCGCTGGGTGAGCGGGCGGTCGAGGCTGATCCGGCCCTTGTCGTCGAGGATCTGGTCGCCGTACAGCTCCACGAGCCGCTTGGGCAGCACGATGATGTCGGTGAAGACGTAGGCCGCGATCCCGGCCGCGTGCGCCCGCGCGATGTGCGTGTCGATGGTCCGCGCGGCCGCCTCGACCCACGCCCGTCCCGGGGAACCCGCCGGGAAGACCCGCGGATCGAAGGAGTCGAAGGTGATCGCGGCGTGTGGCGGTTTGAACTCGTTGATCACCTGACCGTCGTAGCCGTACTCCTTCAGCTTCACGGGATCGTTGAACCGGCTGGAAAACGACGGCTCGCCCGGGTTGTTCTGCACCATGTCGAGCAGGAACGGCAGGCGGCGCCCGGCCGGTTTCGGATCGGCGAACGCCGGTGCCGCCCCGGTGGCGGTGAGCGCGGTGCTCGCCATGCCCGCTGCGCCCGCTGCGAGGACCAGCCCGCCCCGCAACGCCGTCCGCCTGCTGGTCTCCCGATCGAATGCCGCGCACATGGGCGGTCCCTTCGCTGTTCCCCGATGAATAGATCAGATGTATTTGCGCCGAGCGTAAGAATGCCGTGAGGTGGAGTCAACCGCCGCGTGTCGCAAGATGGCGTGTTCATCATCGTGAACACCACGGTGAATAACGGCTTTTGCGATTGTGGCCGGACATGTCTCTTGCTTCGCCGGTCGGCATCCTGGTACGCCTGGAACGCTTATACATCTGATGACCACGGGTGGCTGGCGACTACTACTGCGAGAGGTGTGGGGCAATGGAGCCGAAAATGCCGGAACAGCGGGGGATCAGCAGGCGCGGCGCGCTCACCGCGGCGGGCGCGGCGGCGGGCGCCGCGATGCTCGGGTTCGCCGCCCCGGCCGCGCGGGCCGCCGACCTCGGCAGGCCGGCGGCCACTCCCTGGTTCCCCTCGGCGAAGTTCGGCATCTTCATCCACTGGGGCGTCTACTCCGCGCTGGCCTGGGGCGATGCCAAGCACGCCGCCGAGTGGTACCTCTACGCGATGAACGTCACGGATCCGGCGCGGGGCACCGGAACCCGCGAGCACCACCTGCGTACCTACGGTCCGGAGGTGAACTACGACGACTTCATCCCGCGGTTCACCGCGCGCCGCTACGACCCCCGCGCCTGGGTGCGGCTGTTCGAACAGGCCGGGGCACGGTACTTCGTGCTCACCTCCAAGCACCACGACGGATTCCAGCTGTTCGACAACCCGGCGTCGGACCGCAACTCCGTCCGGCTCGGCCCCCGCCGCGATCTCGTCGGCGAGCTGTTCCACGCCGCCCGGCACTCGGAGCTCAAGCGCGGGCTGTACCACTCGCTCGGCGAGTTCTACAGCCCCGCGCTCGGCACACCGCCGAGAAACCCTTACACCGGCGTGGAAATCCCGTACACCGGCTTCCGCCCGGTGACCGACTACGTGCGCCAGTACGAGCACGTCCACCTGAAGACGCTGATCGATCGCTACGACCCGGACGTGTTGTGGGCCGACGGTCAGGGCTACCACGAGTTCGGTGGCGGCTCGATCTTCCGCCCGAAGGTGTGGGACTGGCACAGCGACGAAATCCTGGCGTACTACTACCGCAACGCCGCGGACCGGCCGCGTCCCAAGAGCGTGGTGGCCAACGACCGCTTCGAGTACGCGCACCCGGACTACGTGACGGTCGAGGGCGACAACAAGACCTACGTCCTGCGCCCCGATCCGTGGGAGGCCTGCCTGAACATCGGGAAGTCCTGGGGCTACAACGAAAACGAGGACCCGGCGAAGATCAAGTCCGCCGCGCGGCTGGTCCAGCTGCTCGCCGAGGTGGTCAGCAAGAACGGCAATATGCTGCTCAACATCGGCCCGCGCGAGGACGGCACGATCCCGGACTGGATGAGCTCGCGGCTGCTGGAGGTCGGCCGCTGGCTGCGGATCAACGGCCGCGCGATCTACGGCTCGGCGCCGTGGCGGCGGGCGATGGACGGCGCCCTCTGCTACACCCGCACCCGTGACGCGTTCCACCTCATCCCGTTGCACTGGCCCGGCGTGAAACTGGCCGTCCCCGGCGACGTCCCGATCACCGGCCATGCGCGGGTTCGCCTGCTGGGCGGGCATTCCCGCCCGCTCCCCTGGACCCGCACCGCGGACGGGATCGTCATCGACCTGCCCGCGCGGCGCACCGACGGGTTCACCGAGGAGTTCCCCGCCGTCCTGTCGGTGAGTGCCTGGTGACGGTGTAGCCGCCGCGCGCGGTAAAACCGGTTGACGGCACCCGGTGTCCGGCGGTCGGATGACCTGTCGTGAGCACAGCGCCGATGCATCACGGCATGTTCCCCCTCGACGACGCCCTCGTGCGCCGGCTCGTCGCCGCGCGGTTCCCCCGGTGGGCCGGGCTGCCGGTGCGGCGGTGGCCGTCCGGCGGCACGGTCAACGCCATGTACCGGCTGGGCGAGGACATGGTCGTCCGGCTGCCGCTGGTGCGGTCCGGTGCCAAGGACGTGGCGCTGGAGC
The DNA here is from genome assembly GCF_039541975.1 of Amycolatopsis samaneae. Lineage (NCBI taxonomy): Bacteria > Bacillati > Actinomycetota > Actinomycetes > Pseudonocardiales > Pseudonocardiaceae > Amycolatopsis > Amycolatopsis samaneae. The sequence continues at coordinate 325,897 of NZ_BAABHG010000004.1, read as the reverse complement.
ACCGGTGGCTGCCCCGCCTGGCTTCCCTGCTGCCGACGGCCGTGCCCGAGGTCCTCGGGGCGGGGGAGCCCGCCGAGGGCTATCCGTGGCCGTGGTCGGTGTACCGGTGGCTGCCCGGGGAACCGCCCCGCGCCGGGGACCTGCGAGCACCCGTGGCGCTGGCCGAGGACCTGGCCGGGTTCGTCACGGCGATGCGGAGCGTCACCCTGCCGGACGCGCCGAAAGCACATCGCGGTGGCCCGCTCGCCGCTCTCGACGCGGAGACCCGTTCGGCGATCGAGCAGCTGCGCGGGATTCCGGAAGAGGGCGTCGACTGCGATGCCGTGACCGCGGTGTGGGAGCACGCGCTGCGGGCTCCGGTCTGGGCCGGGCCACCGGTGTGGCTGCACGCCGATCTGATGCCGGGCAACCTGCTGGTGGACCGCGACCGGCTGAGCGCGGTACTCGACTTCGGTTGTGTCGGCGCCGGCGATCCGGCCTGCGATCTGTTCCCGGCGTGGAACCTGCTGCCGCCCCGGGCGAGGGCCGTCTTCCGCGCGGCACTGGACGTGGACGACGCGACCTGGGTTCGTGGCCGGGGACGGACGCTTTCCCAGGCACTGATCGCGCTGCCGTACTACCGCGAAACGAATTCGGCGATGGCCGCCAACGCCCGCCACGTGATCCGCTCGGTGCTGGCCGAGGACCAGCGGTGACAGCGCCGTGCCGAGGCCGGTGGCCAGACGGGGCCTCGGGCTGCCAGATTTCATCCGCACGGTCGAAACTCCCGAACATGTCTTGACACTGAACGATTTCGCGGTAGTGGTCCGCGCTTTCCAGCTGGAGGCAGGGGCGAGGCCGTACAGCAGAGCCGGTCGGACCGCTCGCGACGAGGGAACCCGGGACGAAGCGGGCTCACTGGTGGACTGGTTCGGGCCCAGCTGGATGTTCACCATCACGAACCGGCCGCAGCCGAACTGATCCGGCAAGCACTGCGTTGCCAGCTCTCGTCCGCACGGTCGAAACCTCCGGTTAGGTTTGGCGCTGAGTGATTTCGCGGTGGTGACCCGCGTGTTCCCGCTGGTGGAATGGTGCGCGGCCGCGCTGCTGAACCGGTCGGGAGGCTCGCGGTGAGCGAACCCCCGGCGAGGCGAGACAGCGGGCCGTTCATGGTTGTGACCTCGCTTTCGGTGCTGGGTGGTGGAGGTTGTTGCGTCTGGGGCTGCGTAAGGGATCCACGTAGTCGGGTGGGACGAAGGTGGGTATTCCGTCTTCGGCGATGTGGACTGTCCATGGTGAACTGTGGAGTAGTCGATGGTGGGCTGAGCAGAGCAGCACGAGGTTACGGAGTACCGTTCGTCCGCCGTGTGCCCACTCGATCACGTGGTGGGCGTCGCAGTGTCTGGGTTTTCGGTGGCAGCCGGGGAAGGCGCAGCCGCCGTCTCGGATGATCAACGCCTTGCGCAGTGCCGGGGTGACCAAACGCTTGGCCCTGCCCAGATCGAGCGGCTCGCCCTTCGAGCCGAGTACTGCGGGGATGATCTGGCAGTCGCAGGCCAGCATCCGTGTCTCGGTGGCGGTGAGTTCGCTGACCATGTCCAGGCACGCGGTACCCAGCTCGGACTTCAGATCGTTCAGGCCGACCGTGACCACCAGCTGGGCGCGGTCGCCGCCGGGCACGTCCGGGACGTTGGCCAGCATCGCGATCGCTTCACCGAACGCTTCCCCGTACCGCTGGGAGGTAGACCGTAGGTCGGGCCACTTGTCTTCCCCGGCGGGCCGGGGCGTGGACAGTGGGTCGAGGATGGTGCTCAGCCGGGTTCCGGTGATGGGATCGAGCTGGCCGTCGATATCGAACCAGCCGTCCTTCCGTTGCCGCACCCGCAGTTCGGGTTTGCGTTCGGTCGGGTCTGGGTCCTTCGGTTCTTTCCCGTCCTGGTCCATGCGGGCCAGGATCTCGTCGGCGGCTTTGTCGACCTCGTGTGGTGTCGCCTGGCGTGCCAGCTCCACCAGAATCTTCTCCGCACTGTTTCTGTCCTCTTCGGACACATTCGCTGGGATCTTCTTCAGGAAAAGGAGAACCCGGTTGGTGTGGTGTGGTCCGATCTCTCCGGCGAGTGCGGCTGCTCCGGTCGCTGGCGCGGCGGCGGGTGTTTCGGTACCGTCGATGCTACGACCAGGATTCAGTCCACGCGCACGATCAAGATGCTTCTTGGCTTCGGCACGCGACATTCGCCCCATGTGTGCGAACCATGCCGCGGTGGATCCGTAGCCGTACAGCTCGGACACACCGCGAGAATCGACCTCCACCAACAGCTGACCGAGTTCCGCGTCCAGGCGCCACAGGGCTTCCAGTCGCGCACGCACCTCGTCAGCGAGTTCGCGACCGGACAACCGCCACAGTGGTGGCGATTCCTGGGTGGACAGGTTCCTGGACACACCTCCATCTTACCGCAGGCGTTCGCACATACGTTCGACACGATGGGGTGAAGTTGTCGTCCGGTCACCGTGGTGTTTGGAGCCAGGTATGGGTTCCGTGTCGGGTGCGGAAGTCGCCGGATGTTTGAGCCGTGCTTCGCTCACGCGGAGCAGTTTGCGAGCCTTGCTCTGTTTCACGGCCGTGGTCCGACGGACGCGGAAGAACCTGGAGATCGGCGGATCGAAGATGGCGAGGCACACGGCCTGTTTCGCGTCGCGGAGTGCGGTGCAGCAGACCGGCGATCAATGGAGAGTCGTGCTTCGCTGGAGATGACCGGTTCGCGCAAATCGTGTACGGATTCTTGCCACGCAACGACTTCGGCGTGATCTGTCCGGCCGTTCAGGGCACGCACCCAGGTTTCGGATTCGTCCCGGACGTTCCGGATCAGGTCGAGCACACCGCCCGGCCGCAGACCGCGCCCGGTCTCCCGGGAACAGGCGGACGACTCAATCCAGCGCCAGCCTGTCCGGGGCACGACGGCGTCGAGGCTCCTGGTCCGGAGCGGAAGCGACTCGGCGGTGCCGACGAGGGCGGGCACGCCGGGAACGTCGTCAGCATGGCCGGGTCCGGATCGAGCGCGATCGCCTCGCATCCGGTGGCGGCCACGGGATGGTCCGGCCGCCCGGTTTCGTGGATCCCGCGGATGGACCCGAACGACCTGGGCCTTCCCCGTGACCGGCATGGTCCGGGCAGACAAGCGCAGACAAGCGCAGACAAGCGCGGAGATCGTTCTTGACCGGCTGCCCGGTGGTGCCGGATGGTGGTTCCGTCGGACGGTGATCGGGGGAGGGGTCATGGGTGATCGGGTGCGGTCCCGGCGTGCGTTCCTGCGCGGTTCTTCCACCGCGGCGGTGGGTGTCGCGGCCACGCTGGCCGGGACGAAAGCGGGTTACGCCGGTCAGGTGCCGAAGAACCGGGTCGCGGTGCTCGGTGGCGGGGTCGCCGGGCTCACCGTCGCGCACGAACTGGCCGAACGTGGTTTCGCGGTCACCGTGTACGAGCGGAACGCGCTGGGCGGGAAGGCACGCAGTATCGCCGTTCCCGGCACCGGCACGCACGGCCGTCCCGATCTGCCAGGGGAGCACGGGTTCCGGTTCTTCCCCGGTTTCTACCACAACCTGCCCGACACGATGCGCCGGATTCCCTTTTCCGGCAACCGGAACGGTACCTGGGACAACCTCACCAGCGCGAGCGCGGTCCTGATGTCCCGGATGGGCGGCCGCGCCGATCTGACCATTCCCTTCCCCGTCCCGCTGCCGGCGAATCCGCCGCCGCTCACCCCGGAGAGCTTCCTGGAGTCGGTCGTTTCGTTGTTTCAGACGATGTTCCGGCTCCCGGCGCACGAGATCGCGTTCGCCGCCCAGAAGACGCTGGTGTTCGTGACCAGCTGCGAGGAACGGCGTGTGGGCCAGTGGGACGACGTGACCTGGGCGGACTACACCCGCACGGCGTGGTTTTCCGACGAGTACGACAAACTCCTCGCCGACGGGCTCGTCCGCAACCTGGTCGCGAGCAAGTCGAAGGAGGCCAGCACGTATGCGATCGGTGTGGTCGCCGAGGCGGTCCTCTGGAGCCTGCTGGGGTTCGGCAACGAGCCAGGGTCCAGTGTGGACCGTGTGTTGTGCGGCAGTACCAGCGAAATGTGGCTCGACCCCTGGATCGAGCACCTTCGTGCCGAGGGGGTCGAGTTCCGGGTCGGGTGGGCCGCCGAGGCGTTCGAGCTCGCCGAGGGGCGCATCGCCGCGGCGTCGGTGGTGAACGGGGCGGGCGAGCGGCGCCGGGTCGACGCGGACTGGTTCGTCTCCGCGATGCCGGTGGAGCGCGCGGCGAAACTGCTCAGCCCATCGTTGCTCGCCGCGGATCCCGCGCTCGCCGGAATCCGCGAGCTGGGCACCGACTGGATGGTGGGGCTCCAGTTCTTCCTGAACCGGGAGGTGCCGATCACGCCGGGGCACGTCAACTACGAGGACTCCGGCTGGGCGATCACCTCGATCAGCCAGCAGCAGTTCTGGAAGCGCCGTTTCGACGCTTACGGCGACGGCACCGTGCGGGACTGCCTGTCCGCCATTCTCTCGGACTGGAGCTCGCCGGGGAACTTCACCGCGAAGTCCGCGCGGCAGTGCACTCCGGCGCGGCTCGCCGCCGAAACCTGGGCGGTGATGAAGGCCCACCTCAACGACACCGGCGAAACCGTTCTCGACGACGGCATGCTGCACTCCTGGTTCCTCGACCCGGCGATCACCGGCTCCGGAACATCCGATGTGGACAACGAAACCCCATTGTTCATCCAGAAACCCGGCACCTGGAAGGCGCGCCCGGCGGCGAAGACGGCCGTACCCAACCTGTTCTTCGCCGGTGACTGGCTCAGGACGAGTATCAACATCACCACCATGGAGGGCGCGAACGAGGCCGCCCGGCAGGCGGTCAACGGCGTCCTCGACGCGGCGGGCTCGGCGGAGCCGAGGTGCCGGGTCGCCGGTCTGTGGGCCAACCCCGCCTTCGACGCGCTCAAGGCCGCCGACCTCGGGCTGTACCGGAGTGGTCTGCCCAACGCCTTCGACCTCCTCGATCCGCGCCGGCCGTAGCGGACGCCCTTGACAGGCCGCCGACCCGGGTTGTACATGTTTGTACATGTCCGCACGGGTGGGTTTCGGAAAGCGCGCCAAGCTGGTCGAGGACCTGGCAGGCCAGATCCGGTCGGGTCGGCTGCCGTCCGGGGCGCAGTTGCCGGGCGAGAACCGGCTGGCCGAGCTGTACCAGGTCAGCAGGGGCACGGTCCGCAGCGCGCTGTCCGAGTTGCAGCAGCGCGCGCTGATCACGACACAGACCGGGGTCGGTTCGTTCGTCACGTTCGACGGCGTCCATCTCGACCAGGGCGTCGGCTGGGCCCGCGCCCTCGCGGAGTCCGGATTCACGCTGAGCACCGAGCTGATCTCCATCGGCACCGCCCGCGACGCGGAGCTGTCCGAGCGGTTCGGGGTGGACAGCTTCGTCGCGGTCCTGCGCAGGCGCCGCGCGGAGAACGGGCACCCGGTGTCCCTCGAACGTTCCGTGCTGCCCGGCGACGGGCCGCTCGCCGATCTCCCGGAACGGGGGCTCGTCGGCGGCTCGCTCACCGCGACGCTCACGGCGGCGGGGCTGCGCGGGATCGGCGGCGAGCAGTGGATCACCATGTGTGCCCTCGGCGACCAGGCCGAACTGCTGGAACGCGGTCCCGAGGAGCAGTTCCTGCGGGCGGTCCGCACCACGGTGGGCGCCGCCGGAACGCTCGTCGAGCACGTCACGAGCCTGCTCGACCCGGCGCGGTTCCGGTTCCACCTCAGGTTCGGCCCGCAGTGACCGGGGCGGCGAAACGGGAGAGAGCGCTCGGCGCGTTCTACGGGCTCGCGATCGGCGACGCGCTCGGCATGCCGACGCAGTCGATGTCGCGGACGGCCATCGCGCGGACGTACGGGCCGATCACCGGCTTCGTCGCCGCCGTCGCCGAGCAGCCGATCGCGCCGGGCATGGCGGCCGGGTCGATCACCGACGACACCGAACAGGCGCTGCTCGTGGCCCGGCTGGTGATCGAGGGTGACGGCCGCATCGAGCCCAGGACGTTCGCGGACGCCCTGCGTGCCTGGGAGGCGGACATGATCCGCCGCGGTTCGCGTGATCTGCTCGGCCCGTCCACGAAGCGCGCGCTGGACCGCCTCGACGCCGGGGTGCCCGCCGAGGAGGCCGGTCGCGAGGGCACCACCAACGGCGCCGCGATGCGGATCACCCCGATCGGGATCGCGACGCCGCTCGGTGCGGGATTCCTCGACGCCGTCGTCGAAGCCAGCCGGGTCACGCACAACACCGGGCTCGGCATCGCCGCCGCGGCGGCGGTCGCGGCCGCCGTTTCGTCCGGTGTGGACGGTGCGGACCTAAGGTCCTCTTTGGACGAAGCCGAACGCGCGGCCGTCGAGGGCGCGCGGCGCGGGTACTGGGTCGCGGGCGGGGACGTCGCCGCCCGGATCCGCTGGGCGCGGGCCTGGGCACGCGGGATGGACCGGGCCACGCTGGCCGACGCGCTCGCCGAGGTGATCGGCACCTCGGTCGCCGCGCAGGAATCCGTGGTCGCCGCGGTCGTGCTCGCCGAGGTGCTCGGCGAGGATCCCGCGTCGGCGCTGACGCTGGCCGCCGAGATCGGCGGAGACACCGACACCGTGGCCGCCGTGTGCGGGGCGATCCTCGGTGCGCACCACGGCCTTTCCGGGCTCCCCGCCGGGCTGGTCCGCCAGGTGCGGGAAGTCAACCGGCTCGACCTGGCCGTCCTGGTGGACGGCCTGCTCCAGGTGCGAGGATGACCATGGACACAGCGGAACGCGCGGGCGCGCTGGAGACACGCGGCATCGAGCCGGTGCCCGCCGCCGAACGCGGCGGGCACCCGATGCAGCTGTTCTGGGTGTGGTTCGCCGCGAACATCAGCATTCTCGGGCTGCCGCTCGGCGCGACGCTGGTCGCCGTGCAGCACCTGGCCTTCTGGCAGGCGGTGCTCGTCGCGATCATCGGCGCCGCCGGGTCGTTCGCGATCGTCGGTGTCGTTTCCATCGCGGGCCGCCGCGGCGGCGCTCCCGGGCTCACGCTTTCCCGCGCCGTCTTCGGCGTGCGGGGCAACTTCGGGCCGACGCTCGTTTCGCTGGTGTCCCGGCTCGGCTGGGAGACGGTGAACACCACGACCGCCGCGTTCGCGTTCCTCTCGCTGTGCGCGATCCTGTTCGGCACCGACGCCGGGGCGAAGGCCTCACCGGTGCTGACGATCGTCGGTGTCGCGCTGTTCGTGCTGCTGACGGTCACCGTCTCCGGGCTCGGGCACGCCGTGCTGGTCGCGGTGCAGCGGTGGTCGACCTGGATCTTCGGCGCGCTCAACGTCGTCGTCGGCGTCAGCCTCGTGACGCGGATCCACTGGGACAAGGTGTTCGCGGCCTCGCCGGCGCCGGTGGGCGCGATGATCGCCGGGATCGGCACCATCGCCGCCGGGACCGGGATCGGCTGGGCGAACGCGTCGGCGGACATGTCGCGGTACCAGTCGCCCGCCGTGCGGGCGGGCTCGCTGATCGCCTCGGCCGCCGCGGGTGCCGGAATTCCCTTGGTGCTGCTCATTTCCCTGGGCAGCCTGATCTCGGCGGACGATCCGTCGCTGGCCTCGGCCGGTGATCCGGTGGCCGCGATCCGGGAACTGCTGCCGAGTTGGATGGCGGTGCCGTACCTGATCGCCGCGTTCGGCGGGCTGCTGCTGTCCAATCACCTCTCGGTGTACTCCGCCGGGCTCACCACGCTGACGCTGGGCATCCGGATCAAGCGGGTGTACGCGGTGGTGGTGGACATCGTCGTGACGTTCCTCGGTTCGCTGTACTTCATGCTCGTGGCCGACGGCTTCTACGGTCCGTTCATCGCGTTCATCAGCCTGCTGGCGGTGCCCATCACCGCGTGGGTCGGCGTGTTCCTCGTCGACATGATCAAGCGGCGGACCTACGACCCGGCGGCGCTCATGGACCTGCGCCACACGAGCGGGTACTGGTACCGCGCGGGCTGTGAACCCCGCGCGCTGGTCGCCTGGGCGGTGGCTATCGTGGCGGGCTACCTGTTCACCACCGCGGGCACCGGCAAGGACGTCTGGTTCTCCGGCCCGTTCGCGCAGACCTGGCTCGGGACCAACGGCGTCGGCTGGGTCGTCACTTTCGTTGTCGGCGCGGGACTGTACGCGGCGCTCGGCGGAGCGAGGGGCACCCGATGACCGGCCGGCTCGTCCACACCGGACAGGCCATTGTGGACCTGGTGATGCGCGTCGGCGCGCTGCCGCCGCCCGGCGGGGACGTGCTCGCCTCCGATGTCCGGCTCACCGCGGGCGGCGGGTTCAACGTGATGGCCGCTGCCGCGCGCGCCGGTGCGGAGGTCGTCTACGCCGGGGAGCACGGCACCGGACGGTTCGGCGACATCGTCCGGGACGCGCTGGCCACGGAGGGCATCGGGGTCGTCCAGCCGCCGACCACCCCGGACACCGGGGTGTGCGTGGCACTGGTGGACGCGACCGGGGAACGGACGTTCATCACCGAGACCGGCGCCGAGGGCACGCTGACCGCCGAGCACCTGGCCAGGGTGGCCCCGGAACCCGGCGATCTGGTCTACGTCACCGGGTACAGCCTGCTGCGCGAGTCCAACCGGGACGCCCTGCTGGCCTGGCTGCCCGGTCTGCGGGGCCAGGCCGTGCTGCTCGACCCCGGCCCGCTCGCCGCCGAAGTGCCGGAAGAGGTCTGGCGCGCGCTGCTGCCGCACGTGGACATCCTCTCGTGCAACGCCACCGAGGCCCGTCAAATGTCCACTGTGGATGGTGCGGACGCGGTGCCGGTGTGGATCACCCGGCTCGGCGCCGAGGGCTGTGACGTGTCCGAGGACGGCGTGACGGTCCGGGTGCCCGGGTTCCCGGTCGAGCCGGTGGACACCAACGGCGCCGGGGACGCGCACACCGGCGTGCTCGCCGCGGAACTGTTGCGCGGCAGGGACGTCCTCGCCGCGGCCGGGCGCGCGAACGCCGCCGCCGCGCTGGCCGTCGGCCGCTACGGCCCGGCGACCGCGCCGGACCGGGACGAGGTCGATCGGTTCCTCGCGGCGCGTTCGTCGATCGGCCCGGCCTGACGGACGAGCGCCCCAATGTGGCATTGGGTGCGCTCAACGCACCGAACGCCACATTGGGTGCGTCCAACGCACCGAACGCCACATTGGGGCGCATGACCGGCGGGATCCCGAACGGCGGGAACACGGTCAGGCGGGAACAGCGGGTCAGGCGGGTGGTTCGGCGGGATCGGCGACGGTGTCGATGGCGCGGACCAGCTCGTCCAGCGCGGGCAGCGCGGCGAGGAGCAGATGCCGCCAGCCGGGCTCCAGGTGGTCGACCGCGGCGCGCAGGATCGCGTCGTTCGTGGCCTGCCAGCCGCGGACGGCCTTCGTGCCCTCCGGGGTGAGCCGCAGCGACACCGTGCGCCGGTCGTCGCCGCCGGACCGGGTGATCATGCCGCGCTTTTCGAGGCCGTTGACCAGCGTGGTGACCGAGTTCGGCGCCAGGTGCAGCGACCGCGCCACCTGGCTCGGACGGGCGCCGGGACGCTCCGCCAGCGAGGACAGGAGTTCCAGCTGTGCCACCGAAAGCGTGGTGCTGGGATCCTTCGCCCGCGCCGCGCGGCGCATGGCCCGCCGCAGCCGGGCCACGGCGTCGGCGAGCGAACTCTCCTGGCCGCTCATCGGCGCGCGCCCGCGGGACGGAGCAGCAGCCCGGTGAGGCCCATCAGCACGGCGGCCACGGCCAGCGCGCCGAGCGCGCCGGGCACGGAACCCAGGTGCAGGAAGAAAGTCACCAGCGCGATCCCCAGCGCGGTGCCCAGCCCACGCGCCATGTTGACCAGTCCTCCTCCGGTGGCCGACATCCGCCGCGGGATCGCCGCCATGATCGCCGCGTTGTTGGCCGGGATGAACACCCCCAGCCCGATCCCGGTCAGGGCGAGGAGCATACCGGCCGCGAGCGGGGTGGTTCCCGTGAAGATCAGGGCACCGGTGCCCAGCACGCTGATCCCGGCGCCGAGCGTCGCCCGCGCGCCGGTGGACCAGCCCGAGGGCAGCACCTTGCCCGCGGTGAGCGCCGCGAGGGCGAAACCGGCGGGCAGCGCGGTCAGCACCAGACCGGCGTGCGCGCCGAGAACCTGCGGGAACAGCGTGAGCGGGCCGAAGAGCACGAGGTACCCGCACAGCGCGCCGGCGAGCCCGGCCGAAACCGCTCTCGGGCGCAGCACGGACAGGTCGACCAACGGGTTCGCCGTCCGGCGTTCGGTCCGGTACAGCAGCACCGCGCCCGCCGCGAACCCGGCCGCGAGTGCCACCACGGTCCAGCCGGGCAGCCGCAGCCCGGAGAACCCGGAGAGCAACAGCAGGACCGACGTCGTGGTGACCGCCAGCAGGCCGAGCCCCGGCCAGTCGAACCGGCCGAGTGGCGTGCGTTCCCGCGTACGCGGCAGGAGAAAGCGCCCCGCCAGCAGGGCGAGGCAGCCGATCGGGACGTTGACCCAGAACACCCATCGCCAGCCCGCGGTGTCCACGAGCAGGCTCCCGAGCGCGGGACCGAGCGCGAGCCCCAGCGCCTGCGCGGCGGCCTGGACGCCGAGGGCGGCGCGGGCCTGGTCGTGGCGGACGCTGGTGACGACCAGCGCGACGCTGTTGGCCTGGAGCATCGCCGCGCCGAGCGCCTGCAGCACGCGGAAGCCGACGAGCCAGCCGAGGCCGGGCGCCAGCCCGCACGCGGCCGAGGCCAGGGTGAACACCGCGAAGCCGTAGCCGTAGACGAGCTTGCGGCCCAGCGCGTCGGCGACGCGCCCGGCGACGGCGACCAGCCCGACGAGGGTGAGCAGGTAGGCCAGCGAAACCCACTGGACGGCGGCCAGCGGGGTGCCGAACTCGCGTTGCAGCGCGGGGAAGGTGAGCGTGACGATGCTGGCGTCGAGCTGCCCCATGAACGCTCCGAAGCAGACGGTGCCGACCGCCAGCCAGCCCGCCTTCGGATGCTCGCGGACCACTCGTGGCCGCGGTGTCTCCACCATGAGCATGTCCGCTCCTCCTCTCCGGATTCATTCTGACACAGAACTATTGGAACCGGTGACTGACTGACCTGCCGGTAATACGGCTCACACATCGTTCTGTGGCAGATCCACCCCGGGAGACGTAGGGGATATCGCGGGTAACGAATCCCCCGGAGCCGACGACTGAGGTGCCGTGAACGACGCCCCTGGCCGGTTTCGCACGGTGAGGCGTCGTCCGTCCTGTATGGCAAGAGCGGTCCGGAAAGAACGGGTGAGCCGATGACGCGACACAGACGCTGGCGAAGATTCACGACCATCGCACTGGCGGTCGCGGCCGTCCTGCCCTTCGCCGCGGCGCCCGCGAGCGCCGACGACGTGCCGAGCAGCGCGGTCACGGTCGGCGGCACCACCCTCCACCGTGGTCAGACGTTCACGGTGACCCAGCAGGTCCACAACACCCAGCAGTTCACCGTCACGTTCGCGAAAGCGGCGATCTACGGTCAGCAGACGGCGATCACCGACCTCGCCGACCTGGTTTCGTGCACCGGCACGACGGCGCCGTGTTTCCTTTTCGGCAGCAGCTATCGCGCGCCGTTCGGCGATCTCGCGGCGGGCGAGAGCCGGACCGTGGTGTACACCCTCAAGGTCAAGGACACCGCGCCGCTGGGCACGGTGACGCTCCAGCACCAGCTCGTCGGCGACAACTACGCCTTCGACACCCTGCCGGGGCCGGAGCTCACCGTGACCCAGGGCGTCGCCGATCTCGGTGTGCGGCTGACGGCCGCCCCGCACGGCCTGCTCTCCCCGGAGATCGACTACACGATCACCCTGACGAACGCCGGCCCTGGCGACGCTTCCGGCGTGCGGGTCGTCGCGACGTACTCGCCCGCGCTCCAGTACACGGGCTCGGCCGGATGCGCGCATCCGGCCGGGACCTCGACGGTGACCTGTGACGTCGCCGCGCTGGCCGCGGGATCGAGCGCGACCCTGCGCTTCGGCGCGAGGCTGGGCGTGCTGAGCCTCGGCTCCTTCACCACGACGGCCAGGATCGCCGCCGCCTTCCCCGCCGACCCCAACGCGGCGAACAACAGCGCCACCAGGACGTGCACGGCCGTCACCGGTCTGCTCGTCAGCTGTTAGCCGCGTCCTCGCCGCGAACCGGACGTGCCGCGCCCGTCCGGTTCGCGGCACCGGGGTCCGCGTGGGTTTACAAGATCCGGCGGGGTTCGTAGGATTCGCCCGGTCGTTCGCGTGCCGGTGTGTGGAGGTCCTGCCGATGACCAGTCCGGCCCCCCGTGACCCCGGCGAGCTGCCCACGGTCGCCGAGTTGCTGGATCGGTCGGAAACCCGGCCGATGCCCCGGATCACCGACGACACCGTGCTCCCGGGAGCCGGGTCGCCGGACGAACCCCCGGCGCGTGCCCGGCAGGGCTGGGCGATCAAGTTCGCGCTCGGTGCTGGGGCCTTCGTGGTGCTCGCCGGTGCCGGTGTCGTGCTGCTCTCACCCGCCGACGTGCCCGAGGCCGGGGCGAAGCCGGTGCCACCGCCCACCTCGTCCGCGCCGGTGGTGCCCCCGGCGACCGGCACCGACAGCGGAATGGTGACGATGAGCGCGTCGTCGGCCCCCACCACCGCCGAGGCCCGGCTCGTCGGCAGCGAAGCGGCACCGCCGCCACCGCCGGTCGAGCCGACCGGCCGCGCCGAGCCGAACGGCGGCCGCAGGCCCGCCGCGCCGCCCTCGGCGAATCCGTTCGGTGAGTACTGGAGCTCGGTGGTGAGCTCCATGCGCCGCGACTACGAGAACTGGCCGCGCCGCTGACCGTCCACAGTGGTCACTGACCCTGGGGTGGTTCCCCTGGCAGCAGGCAGTCGAGAAACCGGCTGACCGCCCAGCGAAACTCTTCGTCCTCAGTGGACGGTGGGACCGCTTCGAGGTGGTGGCCCATCGGGTGCTTGTTGAGCAGGAAGCCGAGCAGGAGGTTGTAGAGCGTCCGGTAGGCGCGCATGGCGTCCTCGGTGCCCAGTCCCGCGCCGGTCAGGCTGTCCAGCTGGCGCTGGGCGAACGGCGCCGCGTTGCGGGAGATGTACTCGCCCTCCGCGATCACCTTCGCCACCCACTCGTGCGCGGACAGGAACGCGTGCAGGTCCAGCCACACCTTCAGCAGCCGCTCGCGCGGGGCGAGTCCGGGATCGGCGGTGGGGAATTCGAGCGCGACGTCGTCGACCAGCAGGCCGAGCAGCTCACGCCGGTCGGCGATGTGGCGGTACAGCGAGGCCTGCCCGGTCCCGAGCGCGTGCGCGAGTTCCCGCAGGGTGAGCGCGTCGAGCCCGGACGCGTCGGCGATCGCGCGCGCCTTCGTCACGATCAGCTCCCGGCTCAGCTTCGGCCGGGCGCCACCTGGGGTCACCACGCGATCACCGTAGCCCACCTGCTCGACCTCGTGTGATTGTTAGGGTAGCCTTCCCTTGATGCGAACGCCGTTCGCAGGTAGCCGTCGAGTGCTGACCAGGGGATTCCATGGATGTGACACAGGTGGCCGCGGCACGTCCGCGATCCGCCGGACCGGGCCGGGGCACCGCGATCCTCGTCGCGATGTGTTTCGCGGTGCTGTCCTACTCACTGATGCAGACGATGCTCGTCCCGACGATCACCACGGTGCAGCACGAGTTGCGCGCCACCGCGGCGGCGACCGCGTGGGCGGTGCTGAGCGCGCCGCTGCTGGCGAGCGCGGTGCTCACCCCGCTGATCGGCAGGCTCGGCGACCACCACGGGAAACGCCGGGCGCTGATCGGGGTGCTCGTGGTCTACCTGGTCGCCACGCTCGGCGCGCTGGTGTCGTGGAACGTCGGCCTGCTGATCGCGTTCCGCGCGGCGCAGGGTGTCAGCCTCGGCCTGCTGCCGCTGGCGTTCGGCGTCATCCGGGAGTCCCTGCCCGCCGACCGGGTGGCGTCCGCGCTCGCGCTGGCTTCGGGGCTGGTCGGTGGTTCGGCCGGGCTCGGGCTGGCCTGCGGCGGCCTGCTGGTGGACTTCGTCTCCTGGCGGTGGCTGTTCGCCGTCGGCGCGGTGCTCGTCGCGGTCACCCTCGCCATGGTGCTGCGGTTCGTGCCGGAGAGTCCGGTACGAAGCGGCGGCGGGCTCGACGTCCCCGGCACGCTCCTGCTCGCGACGAGCCTGACCTCGCTGCTGCTCGCGCTGACGCAGGGCCCGGTGCTGGGGTGGACCTCGGGGTGGGTGTGCGGGCTGTTCGTGCTGGCGGTGCTCGCCTTCGCGGTGTTCCTGGCGGTCGAAAGGCGCGTCGCGACACCGTTGATCGCCCCGGAAACGTTGGTACACCGCCGGATCCTGCCGACCCACCTCACCGCGACGGCCTTCGGCGCCGCGCAGTTCGTCCTCTTCGTGCTGCTGCCGAAGTTCGCCGAGACCCCGCGTTCCGGCGCGGTGGACTACGGATTCGGGGTCAGTGTCACCGCGGTGGGCCTGATCATGCTGCCGGGGACCCTGCTCGTGCTGCCCGGCAGCTGGCTCGCCGCCCGCGCCGACGCCCGCTTCGGCCCGCGCGTCCCGCTCACCACCGGGCTCGGGCTCGTCGCCGCCGGTGCCGCCGCGCTGGCCTGGTGGCACGGGGAGATCTGGCAGCTGGTGGCGTGCTACGCCGTCGCCAGCGTGGGCTTCGGGCTCGTGATGGCGGTGCTGCCCCGGCTGGTGAACGCCGCCGTGCCGCCGGACCGGATCGCCGGCGCGAACGGCGTCAACACGGTGGCCCGCACCGCGGGCGGCGCGGTGGGCAGCCAGCTGGGCACGGCGATCCTCGCGTCGATGCCGATCGCGGGCGGCGCGGTGCCGACCGGCGCGGCCTACGGTCTCGCGTTCGGTGCCGCGGCCGCGGTGGCGGTGCTCGGGATGGGTCCGGCCCTGGCCACCGCGCGGTGATTCGCCGCCCGCGATCCGGGGTACTGATCTTCGAGGAACGTTTTCGCGAGGAGGTGCCGCCGATGAGGTGGGGTGTTGTTCCGGTCGTGGCTTTCGCGGCCGTCGCCGTGGTCGCCTGCTCGTCGCCGGCGGAGTCGCCACAGCCACAGCCACAGCCACAGCCGCCGCCGTCGAGCCCGGAATCCGGTGTCCTGCGCGGTCCGGCCGCGGGCAACGCCGACGCCAGGGTCGACGTCGCGTTCGCGAAGGGCGCGGTCTCGCCGCCGGCCGGCGTGCTCGAACTGCGGAAGGGACAGCGGGTCAAGATCACCGTGACCTCCGACGTGCACCAGAACATCGACGTGGCCGGATATCCGGACAAGAGCGCGGATGTCGATCCCGGTGACCCGGAGGACATCGGTTTCACCCCGGACCACAGCGGCGACATCCCGGTGAAACTGCGCGAATCCGGCGCGTTGCTCGTCACCGTCAAGGTGAGCTGACCGCGGTAGTCCACCGGCTGCGCTTTCCGGGCGCGCCAAACTGGGCCGTTTGGTCCTGTCGTTTTTCCGGGACACCTCATTACCCTCCAGTAAGGGTGGCGTCGATCACACCGCCGGTCCGAGGAGGCACCATGAGGTGGCGCGTTCGGCCAGTGTTGGTGGACGGACCGGGCGAGCGCAGGCTCAGACACGTCACCGCCTGCCTGACCTGCACGCTGCGCTGCGCGCACTGCGCGCTTCCGGTGCGGCTGAACGGAAAGAGCGACCACCCCGGCTACGGCGTCGTCGACGAGCACCACGCGCCCGGCGTCCGCGGGTTCCCCGATCTGGGACTCCTGCACCGTTTCTGCCGGGACACCCTCGGCAGGGGCCTGACCGTCGAACTCGCCGTCCGGCGTGCCTATCTCGGGCACGTGACCGAGCTGTACGAAACGGGCGGGCGGAGCCGGCGGTACGAGCGGCTGGGCGTCCGCCCACCGCGGCCGGGAAGTCCCGAGCTGTACCGAAAACGCTGGCGGGTGGCGAAGATGCGGTACGCGTGCAAGGCGTGCCGCTACTACACCGGTTCGCATTGAACCGGGCCGCCCTTCGGCTCGTCGGGTCAGCGTCAATCGGAAGAAGTGCCGTGGAGGCGTCGTGCTCGTTCGTCTGATTCTCGGTTCGCTCATGACCGTCGCGGGACTGGCCTTCGCCGGGCGGCGCGTCGCGTTCCTCGTCCGGCTGATCCGCTCGGGCCAGCCGGACACCGGCCGGTCGGCCGAACTGGGCCGTCGCGTGGCCGCGCACCTGCGCGAGGTGTTCGGGCAACGGAAACTGCTGAAATGGTCCGTTCCCGGGCTCGCGCACTTCTTCACCTTCTGGGGATTCGTGATCCTCGCGTCGGTGTATCTCGAAGCCTACGGCGCGCTGTTCGACGAGGACTTCCACATTCCCCTGATCGGCGAGTGGTCCGTGCTGGGCTTCGTGCAGGACTTCATCGCGGTCGCGGTCGCGGTCTCGCTGGGCGTGTTCACCGTGATCCGGATCCGGCAGGCACCGGCGCGCAAGGAGCGGGCGTCGCGGTTCTACGGTTCGCACACCGGCGGTGCCTGGCTGATCCTGATCATGATCTTCAACGTCGTCTGGACGATGTTCCTGTTCCGCGGCGCTTCCTCGGCGGCGGGCCATTTCCCGTACGACTCGGGCGCGTTCGTCTCCCTCGGCGTCGGCGACCTGCTGCGGCCGCTCGGGCCCGGCGTCACCGAGCCGCTGGAGACCGTCGGGCTGCTGCTGCACCTCGGCGTGATGCTGGCGTTCCTGAGCATCGTGCTGTACTCCAAGCACCTGCACATCTTCCTGGCCCCGGTGAACGTCACCGCGAAACGGCTGCCCGACGCGCTCGGCCCGCTGCTGCCGATGGAGTCGAAGGGTGAGCCGATCGACTTCGAGGACCCCGGCGAGGACGACGTCTTCGGACGCGGCAAGATCGCGGACTTCACCTGGAAGGGCATGCTCGACTTCGCCACCTGCACCGAATGCGGCCGCTGCCAGTCGCAGTGCCCGGCGTGGAACACCGGGAAACCGTTGTCCCCCAAGCTGCTTGTCATGGGGTTGCGGGACCACCTCTTCGAAGAGGCGCCGTATGTCCTCGGTGGCAAGGAGAATCCGGAGGCGCGCCCGCTGGTCGGCACCGCCGAGGAGAACGGCGTCATCGATCCGGACGTCCTCTGGTCGTGCACGACCTGCGGCGCGTGCGTCGAACAGTGCCCGGTGGACATCGAGCAGGTCGACCACGTCGTCGACATGCGGCGCTACCAGGTGATGATCGAGTCCGCGTTCCCCAGCGAGCTGGGCACGGTGTTCCGCAATCTGGAGACCAAGGGGAACCCGTGGGGGCAGAACAACTCCGAGCGGCTGGCGTGGACGAAGGACCTCGGGTTCGACGTCCCGGTCTTCGACGGTGAACTCGGCGCGGACGTCGAGTACGTCTACTGGGTGGGCTGCGCGGGCGCGTTCGACGACCACGCCAGGAAAACCGTCCGCGCGACCGCGGAGTTGCTGCACCTCGCGGGCGTGGAGTACGTCGTGCTGGGCACCGGCGAGTCCTGCACCGGCGACCCGGCCCGGCGCGCGGGCAACGAGTTCCTGTTCCAGCTGATGGCGCAGCAGACCGTGGAGACGCTGAACGCGGTGTTCGAGGGCCGGGAACCGCGGCTGCGCAAGATCGTCACCACCTGCCCGCACTGCCTGAACACCCTGGGCAGGGAGTATCCGCAGCTCGACGGGCACTACGAGGTCGTGCATCACACGCAGCTGCTGAACCGGCTGGTGCGCGCGGGCACGCTGACCCCGGTGAAGCCGGTCGACGACGGCGGCCCGAGCGTGACCTATCACGACCCCTGCTATCTGGGGCGGCACAACAAGGTCTACACGCCGCCGCGGGATCTGGTCGATGCCACCGGCGCCACGCTCGCGGAGATGCCCCGGCACGCGGACCGCTCGCTGTGCTGCGGCGCGGGCGGGGCGCGGATGTGGATGGAGGAGCAGATCGGCAAGCGCATCAACCTCGAACGCGTCGACGAGGCCCTGTCGACCGAGGCGGAAACGATCGTCACCGGCTGCCCGTTCTGCCGCGTGATGATCTCCGACGGGCTGGTGCAGCGGCAGAGCGAGCAGCGCGGCGAGAACGTCGAGGTGCGGGACGTCTCCCAGCTGCTGCTGGAGTCGGTGAAACGCGCGACGGCGATGCCCTCCGACGCCCCGGTGATCCCCTGAGCTTCCCGACGGTCCGTGAATGCCACATTGAGGGACTCTGAGTCCCTCAATGTGGCATTCACGGACCTGCCGGTTCGGGGATCAGCGGAAGGTTTCGGCGTGGTCGATGGCCCATTCGGCGAAGGTGCGCGGGTCCCGGCCGGTGAGCTCGCGGAAGGCCGGGGAGACGGTTTCCGGATGCTCGACCATGCCCGCCCACGCGTCGAGAACGGCGTCGACCAGCGTGTCCGGCCAGCCCTGCGCGAGGAGGTCGGCGCGGGCCTCGGACCGGGACTGCTCCTCCCAGCGGACCGGGGTGCCGATCGCCTCGCCGATCGCGCGGACCTGTTCGCGCTGGCTCAGCGGTTCCGGGCCGGTGAGCGCGTAGGCCCTGCCGACGTGGTCGTCGGTGGTCAGCGCCAGCACCCCGACGGCGGCGAGGTCCTTTTCGTGCATGAGCGTGCGGACGGCGGCGCCGTACGGCCAGCGGACGACGCGGTCCTCGCGGATCTGCGGCGCCCAGCCGAGCGCGTTGGCCGCGAACCCGCCACCGCGCAGGAACGTCCACTGTAGACCGGAAGCGCGGATGACGGCTTCCAGCGCGGCGTGGGAGCTGGTGATCGGGTCCGTCGCGTCGTCGACCGCCGAGGACGACAGGTAGACGACGCGGGTCGCGTGCTCGGCGATGACCTCCACCACGGGACCGGCCTGCTCGGCGGGGTGCAGCGGCCACACCAGGAACACGCTGTCGACGCCGGTCAGCGCGGTGCGCAGGCTCGCCGGGTCGCTCAGGTCCCCGCGCACCGCCTCGACACCGTCCGGGAGCTTCGCGGCCTCGGGTCGTCGCACGAGCGCGCGCACGGTCACGTCCTCGCGCCCCGCGAGCTGGTCGACGAGCGCGCCGCCGACGTTCCCGGTGGCGCCGGTCACGAGAATCGTCTTCTTGGTCATTTTTCCTGTTCCTTCGTCCGTTGGCCTGCTCAGGCGAAGGTAGGACTTAAAGGAAGCTTGAAGTCAACGCGTGACGGCCAGCTCACCGCGCGAGCGCACCTTCAGCTTCCGCAGCACGCTCGCGACGTGCTGTTCGACCGTGCGCCGGGACAGGAACAGCACCTCGGCGATCTCCCGGTTCGTGTGTCCCTCGGCCAGCAGCCGCGCGACGTCGCGTTCCCGGGGCGAGAGTTCGTCGCCGTAGCCGCGCCGTCCGCGACGTGACGGGGTGACCGCGCCGGTCGCGCGGTAGGCGTGGCGGCAGCGCGCGGCGTCACGGGTGGCCCCGAGGCCGTCGAACACCTCGGCCAGCTCGGTGAACGTGGTGGCCGCGGCGGGATCGCCGTGGCGGAGGCGGCAGTGCGCGAGCCGCTCGGCGGCCTGCGCGGCGTGGTAGGGCGCGGGCAGCCGCTCGTACTGGCCGCGTGCGTCGTCGAAGGCCTTGATCGCGTCCGGCAGTTCGCCGTGGTGCGCGGCCACGATGCCGCGGCAGGCGGCCAGCGCGGCGTGCGCCATCGGCGCGTCGAGCGTGCTGATCTCGCGTTCGAACTCGCCGAGCAGCGCGCGGGCCCGCTCGCCCCGGCCGCCGAGACAGTACGCGTCGGCCGCCACCGGGAGCAGGTCGCCCGCCCAGGCCCAGACACCCTTGGTGCGCAACAGCTCCAGCCCGCGATCGGCCTGCGCCACCGCGGCCACGGCGGCGTCCTGGGCGAGCAGCATCGCCGCGACGCCACCGTGCGCGGCGATCACCACCGGGGTGAAAGCGTTTCCCGGCTGGTCGATCGCGGTCGCGGTGAAGTGCTCGGCGGCGCGGTCCCACGCCCCGCGCGCGGCGGAGAGCAGGCCGAGGACGAGGGAAAGCTCGCTGGTCACCGGGAGCAGGTCGCGGTACTCCTCGATCAGTGCCTCGGCGCGGCCGTCGAGCCCCGCCCAGTCACCGGTCAGCCAGTCGGTGTGCACGCCGGTCGAGCGCGCGGTGCCCACGACGTAGGGCGCGCCGCAGTCCGCCGCGAGCCGCGTCCCGCTGCGCAGCAGCCTGCCCGCGCGCCGGTGGTACCCGATCCACGAACACGCGTCGGCGACGTTGCAGTGCAGCCGGGCCAGTTGCCGCTGCTCCTCCGCGGTGCCCGCCCGGACCGGCGCGTCGGCGAGCGTCCGCCACGCCCTGGCGTCGCCGGTGTGCAGCCGCGACGCGATGTTGCTGGCCATCAGGGTCAGCGCGCGGCCACGGTCCCCGGCCGCCGAGGCCGCCGCGATCAGCTTGTCGACCCGGTCCAGCCAGCGCCGGTGCTCGGCCAGCGGCGTGTCGCCCACCCACGGCTGGGCGAGCACCGCCATGCCCCTGGCGGCCAGCGCGGGCCGGTCGCCCAGCGCGGCGATCGCCAGCTCGATCTCCACCCGCGCGGCCTCCAGGCTGCCCGCCTGGCGGATCAGCATCAGGCCGAGCGTCAGCCGGATCTCGCCGGAAAGCCGTCCGGACAGCCGCTCGTCGGACAGCAGCCGCTCCAGCGTCGTGACGACCTCCCGCTGGGACAGGCCGTTGCACGCCACGGTGCTCAGCTTCACCGCCAGTCTGTCCACATCGGACGGTGTGAGGTCCGGTCCGGCCAGCGCCGTGCGGAGCAGGTCGATCGCGGCGGCGAGATCGCCCAGCTCGCCGGCCTGGTCGGCGGCGGCCTCGCCGTAGCGCAGCGCGCCCGCGGTGTCCCCGGCCTTGCGGCAGTGCTCGGCCAGCCGGACCAGTGGTGCCGGGGTCCGGTCGCGCAGCAGGCGGACGGCGCGGCGGTGCAGCTCCTGCCGGTCCGGCCCGGCCAGGGTGTCGTACACGGCCTGCTGCGCCAGCGTGTGCCGGAAGCCGTAGTGGCAGTCGGCGGTCTCGACGAGGATGGCGCGGTCCAGCGCGCGTATCAGCGCGTGGCGGGCGCGGGCCGGGGCGAGCCCGGCGATCGCGGTCAGCAGGTCCGGTGTCGCCGGTTCGGCGAGCACGGCGGCCGCCTCGGTGATCCGGCGCGCGGCCAGCGGCAGCGCGGTGAGCCGTTCGACGATCGTGTCCCGGAGCAGGGCGGGGACCTCGACGGCGTCGAGCAGTCTTCGCGCCGCCGCGCCGTCCGCCTGCACGGCGCCTTCGGGGTCGCGCAGGGCATGCACGGTTTCCTCGACGGCGAACGGCAGCCCGGCGGTGCGCTCGTGCAGCCGGGCCGCGAACTCGGCCGAGACGGCGGAGGTGCCGAGCAACGCGCCGGTCAGCTGCCGCACCCCGTCGCGGTCGAGCGGCGCGAGCCGGACGAAAACGCTCGCGCTGCCCGGGGTGGGCCGGTAGGCGCTGCCCAGCGGGAGACCGCCGGGTACCTCCTCGCCCCGGTAGCTCAGCAGCAGGCTCGACCCCGGCGGCGGATCCGCCATCAGGAACCGCAGCAACTGCCGCGATCCGTCGTCGGCCCAGTGCACGTCCTCGACGACGAGCAGCACCGGGCCGAGCGCGGCGAGCAGCGCGTGGACCGCGCGGAACAGCCGGTGCCGGTCCGCGCGCGGGTCGCCGAGCGGTGGCGGCGGGGCCGGGAGCTGGGTCAGTTCGGGGAGATAGGGGGCGAGCGCGCCGGTAAGCGGGCTCAACGTCGCGGCGGGCACGTCACCGGCGCCGCGCAGCGCCTCGATGACGACCCCGTAGGGGAACGGCTCGCGCAGCGGCTGGCAGCAACCGAGGAGAACCCGGCGCCCGGCCTTGCCCGTCCGCGCGATCAGCTCGCTCACCAGGCGCGTCTTGCCGACGCCCGCTTCCCCTTCGAGCATCAGCACCGCGGGCGGCGCGGCGGCCGCGCGGACCAGCGCCCGCAGTTCGGCGGCCCGTCCGATGAGGACCGGGGAACTCGTCCGGCACACGATCCCGTTGGTCATCGCCCTGCTCCCGATCTCGCTCACCCGAAAGCGGCACAGGCCCCAAACCACCTTGTCCGGGTGCACGCAGCTTAGGTCGGGCGGTGCCCGTCACGGAACAGATCCGGACGGTCACGGAACTTTCGTAGGGTCGCGGCCCGGCATTAGTTAGGTAGCCATACGGGCCACTACCTCGCTTGTTCCCGTGAGTGATTGTCCCCGACAGTGAGAGCGAGGTGGCTCTCGGTCACCGCCGGAGCGCGGCCCGTCCGCGCTCCGCTTCTTCTGTTCGAGCGAACGGAGCTGGGTATGCACAACGTCTATCGCAAGGCGGCGCCCGTGGTGGTGGCCGCCTGCGCGATCTCGCTGGGACTGGCCGCGCCCGCCCAGGCGCGGACCGGGCAGATCCGCAACGCGGGTGTCCCGGGCGCGGTCGAGGGCAGCTACCTCGTCGCGCTCAAGTCCGGCGGGGCGCTGACGGCGGCCACCGCCGACCTGACGCACCGCTACGGCGGCCGGGTCACCTATACCTACGACACGGCGCTGCGGGGCTTCGCGGCCTCGATGACCGAGGCGCAGGCCCGCGCGCTCGCCGCCGACCCCGGTGTCGACTACGTCGAGCAGGACGGGATCGCGCACGTCACCGGCACCCAGCCGAACCCGACCTGGGGCCTGGACCGGATCGACCAGAAGAACCTGCCGCTCGACCAGAAGTACACCTACCCGAACACCGGCAGCGGCGCCACGGTGTACGTGGTCGACACCGGGACCGACTACAAACAGGCCGAGTTCGGCGGTCGCGCGTCGAGCGGCCACGACTTCATCGACAACGACGACGACGCCTCGGACTGCCACGGGCACGGCACGCACGTCGCCGGGACGGTGGGCAGCAAGACCTACGGGGTGGCCAAGGAGGCCAAGATCGTCGCCGTCCGGGTGCTGAACTGCCAGGGACAGGGCTCGTGGGCGCAGGTCGTCGCCGGGATCGACTGGGTGGCCAAGAACGCGAAGGGCCCGTCGGTGCTGTCGATGAGCCTCGGTGGCGCCGCGAGCTCCACTGTGGACAACGCGGTGAAGCGTGCGGTCGCCGCGGGCGTCACGAACACCGTCGCGGCGGGCAATGACAACAAGAACGCCTGCAACACCAGCCCGGCGCGGGTGCCGGAGGCCATCACCGTGAACGCCTCGGACAACAAGGACACCAGGGCGACGTTCTCGAACTTCGGGCGCTGCACGGACATCTTCGCGCCCGGCGTCAACATCACCTCGCTGCGCAACGGCGGCGGAACGCAGCAGATGAGCGGGACGTCGATGGCCACGCCGCACGTCGCGGGCGCGGCGGCGCTGTACCTGACGGCGCACCCGTCGGCCAAGCCCGCCGAGGTCGAGAAGGCGCTCACCGACGGCGCGAGCGCCGGCGTGGTCAAGAACCCGGGCAGCGGTTCGCCGAACAAGCTGCTCAACGTCTCCTTCATCGGCACCGGGGCGATGTTCTGATGCGGCGCGGGATCCTGGCCCTCGGCGCGTGTGTGTCGTTGCTGGCACTCGGCGCCGGGACCGCGGTCGCGGCCGAGGCGGAAGGTGTTGTCGTACCGGCGAAACAGCACTACGGCGACCAGTACATCGTGGTGCTGAAGGACGTGGGCGCCGCAGCGGTGTCGGAGTCGGCGTCGCTGGCCCATCGGTACGGCGGCGAGGTGCGCTCGACCTACGAGCGGACCCTGCACGGGTTCTCGGTGCGGGCGATGACGGACAGACAGGCGCGGCGGCTGGCCGCCGACCCGGCGGTGAAGGCGGTGTACGAGGACGGCACCGCCCGGATCGCCGACACCCAGGCGAACCCGACCTGGGGCCTGGACCGGATCGACCAGAAGAACCTGCCGCTGGACAAGAAATACACCTACGCCAACAGCGGGGCCGGGGTCACCGCGTACGATCTGGACACGGGCATCAATCCGGACAACCCGGAGTACGGGGGCCGCGCGTCGATCGGCAAGGACTTCGTCGGCGGCAACGGGAACGACTGTAACGGGCACGGCAGCCACACCGCGGGCACCATCGCCAGCAAGACCTACGGCGTGGCCAAGGAGGTCAAGATCGTCGGCCTCAAGGTGCTCGGCAACGACTGCACCGGCAACGGGCCGGACTCCGCCGCGGTGGACGCGATGGAGTGGGTCACCGCGAACGCCGTCAAACCGGCGGTGGCGAACATGAGCCTCGGCATGGATCAGGTCGGCGTCGGCGACGACGCGCTGAAGAAGTCCATCGCCGCGGGGATCGTGTACTCGGTGGCGGCGGGCAACAGCTCGACGGACGCCTGCTCGGTCAGCCCGGCGCGGGTGCCCGAGGCGATCACCGTCGGCGCGACGGACAGCCAGGACGGCCGTGCCTCGTTCTCGAACTACGGCACCTGCGTCGACCTCTTCGCGCCCGGTGTGAACATCACCTCGCTGAGCACGTCGAACGGCGGCACGGCGAACATGAGCGGGACGTCGATGGCGACTCCGCACGTCACCGGCGCCACCGCGCTGTACCTGTCCGCGAACCCGGGCGCCACCGCGCAGCAGGTGCGGGACGCGCTGGTCGCGAACGCCTCCGACGGCGTGGTGCGGAACCCGGGCAGCGGTTCGCCGAACAAGCTGCTCGACGTCGAGTTCATCGGCGGTGGCACGCCGTCGAAGTGCGGCGTCAAGGCGAACACCACGCCGGTGTCCATTCCGGACGCCGGGGACGCGGTGACCAGCTCGGTGACCCAGGATTCGTGTGAGGGCGCGGCTTCGGCCACGCTTCCGGTGAAGGTGGACATCACCCACACCTACAGCGCGGACCTGACCATCGACCTGGTCGGGCCGAGCGGTGCGGTGTTCTCGTTGCGGAAGCCGGGCGGCGTGGCCTCGGCGAGCGGCGTGCACACCACCTACTCGGTGAACGCCGCCGCCGAACGGGCGAACGGCACGTGGACATTGCGGGTCAAGGACGTCTACCGCTTCGACACCGGTGTACTGGACGGTTTCTCGATCACCTTCTGAACCCGCCGCCGAGCCCCTTCCCGAGGGGAGTCCGTGCCCCCGGCCATTCCGGCCGGGGGCACGGCTTCCCTCGTCGGCTCGGGCGCTGTTGCCAGGAACTTGAGGTCTCTGAAGGCCACCTTCAGGGACCTCGACGCCCTCAAGGTGGCCTTCAGAGACAGCGTGGCGCCCCAATGTGGCGTTCGGTGCGTCCAACGCACCGAACGCCACATTCGCTGCGTCCAACGCACCCAATGCCACATTGGGGCGCTCGGGCCTCGTACCCCGCCAATGCCGTGAAGGCCACCTTACGGGCGTCAGACGCCGGTAAGGTGGCCTCAACGCCACGCGAAGTCCTTAGTGGACGGTCAGGGTGTACGTGGTGGTCGCGGTCTTTCCGGCGGTGTCCTTCGCGGTGATGGTGATCGGGTAGGTGCCGGGCTGGAACGGGGCCACCGCCTGCATCTGCGAGCTTCCCCCGCTGGACACGTTCGCGGGACTGAAGAACGGCGCGAACGGCAGCCCGGGGCCGGACGCCGACAAGGTGATCATGCCGGTCCCGCCGGCGGCGGTCACCGTGGCCGAGGCGAAGAAACCGGGCTGCACGGTCGAACCGCCCGGGTTCACGCTCACCTTCAGGTCACCGGGGTCCGGCGCGCCCTTGCCCACGACCAGTTTCAGCGTCGCCGTGCTGGTATCCGTGGTGCCCTTGCCGGAGATCGTGACCGAGTACTCCTTTTCCGGCGTGTTCGCGGCGGTCTCGATGGTCAGCTTCGCCGTGCCGCCGGAGTCGATCGTCGAGGGCTGGAAGGTGGCCTTCGCACCTTCGGGCAGCCCGGACGCGGACAGTTCGACCTTCTCCGCGCCGTTCTTCCCCGCCTTGCTGGTCACCGTCGCCGACACGTACTTGCCGGGGTCGACCTTCACCGAGCCCGGGGTGACTCCGACCGAGAACTTCTCCGGGTCCGGCATCGAGCCGATCTGCTCCTTGACCCAGTCGCCCATGTCGTTGTTGAGGCGGCCGTAGACGCTGTACCACTTGAAGTCGCTGCGGCTCCACGACGCGACGCCGGTCACCTTGCCGTCCACGATCAGCGGCCCCCCGCTGTCGCCGGGCAGGATCGTGACGTGGCCGTCGCGGTACCCGCTGCAGATCATCGTGGCGTCCTGGAACCCCGCCCCGACGCCCTGGCACTCGCTGCCCGCCACGATCGGCAGGTCGAACTTGTGCAGGGTGACGTCCTTGGTGTCGTCGTTGAAGTCCTTCTTCCCGTAGCCGAGCCCGAGCCCGGTCTTGCCCGGCTTGTTCAGGTCGGTGTCCGCGGACGTCGCGACCTTGGCGTACTGCCCGCCGGGCACCGGGATGTCGGCGTCGGTGGTCACCACGGCGACGTCGTAGCCCTGGTCGAAGTTGACGTACTTCGGGTGGGTGTCGTAGCTGACGACGCCGATCCGCGTGCCGCCGCCCGCGTTGAGGTCGTCCAGGCCGTAGAGGAAGGTTTTCGTGCCCTCGGCGGCCTTGCAGTGCGCGGCGATGAGGATCTTGCGCGGTGCCACGACGGAACCCGTGCAGGTCTGGCCCTGCGGCCGGGGACCGCCCTCGCGCAGCCCGCCGATGATGAACGGGTAGTCCTTGACCGACGCCGGTGTCCCGCCGATGGACGACGGGCCGGCGTCGCCGGGGACGGCGGTGCCGCCCAGCGGCGTCACCGCGGGCGGGTTCCCCGGCGCGGCGGCCGCCACGGCGGGCCACGGTGTGGCGAGCACGGCGAGGCCGAGGACGAAGCCTCCCAGTATGCGGTTCTTTCTGCTCACGACAGCTCCTTCGGTTCGGGTTGCCGCCCGTCACTGTCCGGTGACCGAGGGCGGGGTAACAACCCGGGAGCACACCCGTATGGGTACGGAACTATTGCGGCGAAAGGGTTCGGAGGTTCACCCGAGCGCGCCGAGCACCGTGATCGCGGCGAGGCTCAGGCAGATCCCGAGGTTGACCACCTTGTACTCGAAGAAGACCGCGACGAACTCGCGGATCGTGGCGCTGGGCCAGAAGTACCACGAGGTCGGCGCGCCGATGACCTGCCCGTTCACCTTCGCCCGCCGGGCGATGAGCGCGGCACGCAGGACGTGGAAGTTGTTGGTGACAACCACACACCGGTAGCCGGGCCGCTCCCGCGTCATGATCTCGCGGCTGAAGGTGAGGTTCTCCCACGTCGTGGTCGACCGGTCCTCCAGGAGGATCCGCTCGCGGGGCACGCCCCGGTCGGCGAGGTAGCCCGCCATCGCGTGGGACTCGGGCAGCTCCTCGTCGGGGCCCTGCCCGCCGGAGGTCACCATCAGCGGCTCCTGGCCCCGTGCCCGCCCGGCCTCGTATACCGCGCGGCCGCGGTCGAGCCTGCTCGCCAGCAGCGGCGGCACCCGCGAGCCGAGCAGCCCGGAGCCGAGCACCACCACGAAGTCGACGGCGCGGCGCTGCCGGATCCGGCCGTACACGAAGGCGTAGAGCAGGAAGCAGACGAACAGGAACGACACGTAGGCCAGGATCAGCGTCAGCACCGACACCGCCACCTTCGCCGGGGCCCACGGGATCCGGTTGATCGCCGCGGTGAACGGGAGGTAGGCGATGATCCCGATGCCGAGCAGCAGCGAAAGCAGGTTGCCCAGCCGCCTGCCCTCGCGGCGGACCATGGTGACGCCGTTGAAGATCAGGAAGACCGCCAGCGCCAGGATCACCAGCGGGACGAGCAGGAACCCGCCCAGCACCACGACGCTCGCCGCCTGCGCCGACACCGAGGCGAGCGCCGCCACCACACCCAGCGCGGTGCAGGCGAGGGCCATGAACAGGTAGACGCCGTTGCGCAGGCGGCGGCGTTCCCTGACGAAGCTGACCAGGAAGAACAGGAACCACAGGGCCGCGATACCGAAGATGACATAGGCGAACTTCACGCGATTTCCCCCGCCACGACCGCCCCTCCCGAACCCCGCTCACCCGGTGCCGGGATAGACCATACGGCCCAGCGGCGGCGCGGGCACCCCGGCCCGCCCGTTCCACAATGGACCGTGGCTCACTTCGCGGACTTGGCGCGCCGCAGCAGGTACCAGGCCACCGCGGCCGGGACCGCGGCGGTGAGCAGCGCGCCGAGGATGATCAGCCCCGGCGTGGTCAGCTGCACGCCGATGACCATCACCACGAGCCCGACCGCGAGCAGCGCGATCAGGCCGAGCCCGGCCGCCACCAGTGTGACGAGGTGAAACGGGCGGAACTCGGCGAACCGTCGCGCCATGCGCGGGTTCTCCTCGACGAGGTGCTTCTCGATCTCGTCGAGTTTCCGTTGTTCGTAGTCGTGCAGCGCCATGCCCTAGCACCACCTGAATCATCGTGATCCAGTGTTTCGAGATGGGAACATGATACGACCTCGCGGCCCGGGAAAGCTCCTCGAAACCGGCGCGCGGTCACGGCGGGATCTCGTGCGGCGTCCCCCGCCCGGTACGGCCCCGCTGAGCAGGCCGGGAGTGGCCGCGCCGCCCCGGTGACCGAGATGATGTCGTGACCACGGGCCGGTCACCCGCCCCGTGGCCCCCGTGTCCGTCCACTAGGGACGGACACGGCGTACCGGGACGGGTACGGGGCGCAGTTCCACGCAGCATCCGGCGCCGGGCGCCGGCGCGGCTTCGATCGTGTGGGCGCCGAGGCCGGTGAGCATCCCGGTCAGGAAGGCGTGGTTGATCCCGCAGACGAGACCGGGTGCCTTGGCGGCCAGCGGCCGGAACGGGCAGTTGCGCAGCTGGATCCGCCCGTCCGCGGCACGGACGGGCTCGAATCCGTACCGGGTCAGCACGATTTCGGCGAGGGTGAGCGCCCGCTCGGTGCCGAGCCGTCCCGGCCGCGCGAGGTCCCGTTCGCGGCTCCCGGCCCGTTCCCCGGCCCCGCCCGCGATCCGCACCGCGGCCTGGCGGGCGCTCTCGCCGCCGGACTCGGCCAGTACGGCGTCGGTGAGGATGTCCGCGAGGATCTCGTGCTGCCGGGCCGGGATCCGGATGTGGATCTCGGTGTCGGCCGGCCGGTAGAGCTTCGGCCTGCGCCCCACCCGCACCACGTCACCGACGGCGTCGAACCCGAAGGTGAGCAGGCCGGCGCGGACAAGCTTGTCGAGGTGGAACGCGGCCAGCTTCCGGGAGATGCCCGCCGCGGCCGCCGCCTCGTCGCGCGCGACCGGGCGCCGCGCCTCCCGTACGTAGGTGTACAGGCGGCGGCGGAGGTCGTCCTCGAGCGCCGCGACCGCGGTGACGGCGGTGATGTCCAGCGCCTCCCGCGGCCGCTCGGAAGCGGTCACCTACTCAGGGTATCGGCTATCACAGTTGGTTCAACAGCCACCTGGCGGGATTGACGCAGGTCACTTGACCTTCCGGAACATAACGCCAATACTTTTTGGTGAAAACCAGGAGCGCGGGAAGCCAAGGTGAAGTGTGATGTCGAGTTCAGCCCTGCGGGTCGTGCACCAGCCGGAGGTCGGTCCCGACCTGGAGGCGGCGGAGGCCGCGGCGTCGCAGTTCCTCACCGCGCTCGGCATCCGGCTCGACTCGGAGAGCCTGCGCGGCACCCCGGGCCGGATGGCCCGCGCGTACGCGGAGCTGTTCGCCCCGCGCCCGTTCGACCTGACCACGTTCCCGAACGACGAGCAGTACGACGAACTGGTCCTGGCCCGCGCGATCCCGGTCCGGTCGGTCTGCGAACACCACCTGCTGCCCTTCGTCGGGGTCGCGCACGTCGGCTACCTGCCCGGTGAGCGCATCCTCGGGCTGTCCAAGCTCGCCAGGATCGTCGAGCACTTCGCCTGCCGCCCGCAGGTGCAGGAGCGGCTGACCAAGCAGATCGCGGACTGGCTGTGCGAGCACCTGAACCCCAAGGGTGTCGGCGTGGTGATCGAGGCCGAGCACTCCTGCATGACACTGCGCGGCGTGCAGGCCGTCGGCTCCAGCACGGTGACCTCGACGCTGCTCGGCACGCTGCGCCAGGACGCCCGTTCGCGGCAGGAGTTCTTCGCCCTCACCGGCGTCAACGCCTGATCCGTCCACAATGGACCATTGCTTGTGATGGTCCGTGGGGGCCTCCTTGAGGGACTCTAGGTCCCTCAAGGAGGCCCCCACGGACCTGCGCCGGGGTCAGCGCAGGCGCTGGGCCCGCAGCACGGTGTCGTGGTGGTGCGGGTTGCCCTCCGGCACGTCGACCCGCTCGCGGGTCTCGTTGACCAGGATCTTCCAGTCCTCGCCGAGCATCGCCGCGACCTCGGACGGCTGGAAGAAGTCGCGCGGGTCAGGGCCCTCCCCGCCGAGGTGCTCGTGGTGCGCCAGCGCCCCGTCGAGGTCGTGCCCGACGAACAGCAGCGTCCCGCCCGGTGCCACCGCGGCCAGCAGCCCGCGCACCACCGCCTTTTCGCGGATGGGGAAGTAGTGCGCGGAGACGAGGTCGAACGAACCCGCGGGCGGCGAGGACACCGTGAGGTCGGTCCGCACCCACGAGATGTTCTCGTCGCCGCGTGCGGCGGCCCGCTCCACGGCCACCTGCGAGACGTCGAGCGCGGTCACCCGCCAGCCCCGCCCGGCCAGCCACACCGCGTCGGCGCCCTCACCGCAGCCGACGTCGAGGGCCTGCCCCGGCGGCAGGTCCCCGGCCTCGGCCACCAGCGTGCCGTTCGGGGCCCCGCTCCAGAGCGATTCCCGCTCCCGGTAGCGCCCGTCCCAGAATTCCCGGTTCACGTAGTTTTCTTCGCTCACAGTGCGTTCCGCCATTCCTTCAGTGCGTGCTCGGCGTCTTCGGTGATCAGGTCGGCGTTGATCGCGCCCGCCGCGGTGGCACCGGCCGCCGCCGACGCGAGGACCTGTGCACTCGGGTTGGTGATGTTGCCGGCGGCCCAGACCCCGGGCACCTCGGTCCGGCCGTCGGCCCCGGCGGCGAGGTAGGTGCCCATGCCGGTGGGGTGGGGCACCGGGGCCGGCCCGAGCGGCGCCAGGAAGTCCGCGCGCGCGGTGAACCTCGGCGCCACGGTCAGCGCGTCCAGCGGGATCGCCATGCCGCTCGCCAGCCGTACGCCGCTGAGCCGGTCACCGGTCACCGTCACCGACGTCACCTCGTCCGGCACGACCGGGATCCCGAGCGCGGTGAGCCGCTCCAGCGCGGCGTCGGCGGGTTTCGGCGCGGTGTGCAGCAGCAGCGTCACGTCCGCCGACCACTGCCGGAACAGCTCCGCCTGGTGCAGCGCCATCGGCGTGTCGGTGGCGAGGACGCCGATCGCCTGGTCGCGTACCTCCCAGCCGTGGCAGTACGGGCAGTGCAGGACGTCGCGGCCCCACCGCGCGGCGAGCCCGCGCACCGGGGGCAGTTCGTCCACCAGGCCGGACGCCACGAGCAGCCGCCGCGCGTGCGCGGTGGTGCCGTCGCCGAGTTCGACGGTGAAGTCGCCGGACGTCCCGGTCACCGACTCGACCTGCCCGGCGACGACCTCGCCGCCGTACCCGGCCACCTCGCGCCGCCCGATCTCCAGCAGCTCGCCCGGCGGCATCCCGTCGCGCGAAAGGAAAGCGTGCAGGTGCCCGGCGGGCGCGTTGCGCGGCTGCCCGCCGTCCACCACCAGTACCGACCGGCGTGCCCGGCCCAGCATGAGCGCGGCGCTGAGTCCCGTACCGCCGCCCCCGACGATCACCACGTCGTAGCGGCCCCGTGTCTTGGCCATCGTGACCACCTCCGCGGCCCACTGTGCGGGAGCCTTGGCCAACTTGACAAAGTTCTTTGCCGAAACTGCAATAAGTCCATGGCCGACGACTTCGAAGAGGTACTGACCGCGGTGGGTCCGCGCCTGCGTGAGCTGCGCAAACGCGCCGAACTGACGTTGACGGAGCTGGCCGGGGTGACCGGCGTCTCGGTCAGCACACTGTCCCGGCTGGAGTCCGGCAGCCGCCGGCCGAGCCTGGAGCTGCTGCTGCCGCTGGCGAAGGCCTACGGCGTCCCGCTCGACGAACTGGTCGACGCCCCGCCCACCGGCGATCCCCGGGTCTACCCGCGACCGGTCCAGCGGCACGGCATGACCATCATCCCGCTGACGCGGCGGCCGGGCGGCGTCCAGGCGTTCAAGCACCTCATCCCGGCCGGGCCCGGCCGGCGCGAGCCGGACCCGAGGACGCACGAGGGGTACGAATGGCTGTATGTCCTCAATGGACGGCTGCGGCTCGTCCTCGGCAAGCACGACTTCGTGCTGGAAGCCGGCGAGGTCGCCGAGTTCGACACCCGCGAGCCGCACTGGTTCGGCAAGGCCGACGCGCGGCCGGTGGAGTTCCTCAGCCTGTTCGGCCCGCAGGGGGAGCGGATGCACGTCCGGGCCCAGCATCGCCGCACCTGACCGGCGGGCCGCTGCCCGATCTCACCGCCGGGCCTGCCCGAATGTCCCTGTCCCTGTTACAGCGGGGAAGTGGGTGTTACGCTTCGCGCGTCCATTACTTCGGATGGCCGAAGGCGGATTTCCGCAGGCGGTCACGCCGATTCTTCTGATACGACTTTCTCGCTGGATCGAAAGTGGGCCGGGTCATGTCGGTACGAGGTTTCGCTGAAAACTTTTCCCTGATCCCTGGATTTTCGTCGAGGGTTCGCGCCTCGGGGTGAAGTCACCCCGGCCGGCCCGGCAGGGGTTCGTGAGCTTGACATTCCCGCGCGGTTCGCGCGGGTTTTCGTACTGGGGGACGTAAATTCTCGCCGGTGACTCGGCGCCCTTGGCTTCCTTGCTCGGGGTTTTGTGCCGGACGTCAACTCCGCGCAAGCTTTTATTCATTCTTTGCTGGCGGTAACGCTTAATTCCTGTGAATCGTGAGCACCCTGCTTTGCTCGGGGTGAACAATGTGGAGAGACAGCGATGAAAACAGTTGGTGAACCCTCGGCGTCGCCGGGAGAGAAAGCGCTTTCTGTACAGAGATCAAGTCCGGACCTCGGCGCACACCGTCCACGGAGGACACGGGAGACCCTGTTCCCGGCCGGTACCGGCGAGGTCCGCGACGCCGTCCTCGCCGCGCGGGCCGGGAAGACCCCGCTGTACCCGTTGAGCACCGGGCGCAACTGGGGCATGGGCTCCCGATCGCCGGTGGTCGACGACTGCGCCGTGCTCGACCTCGGCCGGATGAACGCCGTGCGCACCCTGGATCTCGACGCCGGGTACGCGGTGATCGAGCCGGGAGTCACCCAGCGACAGCTCGCCGCGTTGCTGGAGGGCACCCCGTGGATGCTGAACGTGACCGCGGGCTGCGCGGACGCCGGCGTCATCGGCAACACCCTCGAACGCGGGGACGGCACGATCCGCGCCCGCACCGACGATCTGCTGGGCCTGGAGGTGGTGCTCGGCACCGGCGAGGTGGTGACGACCGGCGGCCTCGACCGGCACGGCCGTCGCGCCGGGCGGATCGCGGGCCCCGACCTGACCGGGGTCTTCCAGCAGGCCAACCTCGGCGTCGTCACCGCCGCGGCCATCGGCCTCGTGCCCCGGCCGGAGACGATCGCGCTGGTCCACGCGACCTTCGCCCGCGACGCGCTCGAAGAGGGCGTGGACGCGCTGATCCGGATCGGCCGGGCACGCGTGGCGGAGCACGGGATGCTCCGGCTCAAGGAACTGTTCGTGGTGCCGGAGCGCGGCGCCGCCGCCGTCCCGCCCGGCGCCGACCCGGACACGGTGACGATCCAGGTGCCGCTGCTGGGTTCCCCGGCCGCCGTCCGCGACGCGGAACGCGGGATCCGGGCGGTCTTCCAGGACGCCGGCACCCCGGTTTCGGTGCGGGTGCTGGACACCGCCACCACCACCGCGGACGACCCGCTGTACGCGCGTGCCCGGTTCGCGCGGGGCATCCCCACGTGCGACGCGCTGCGGGCCGGGCTGCGCGTGCGCACCTGCGAGGAGGCGGACGAGGCGGCCGTGGGCTGGCTGATGTTCCTGCCGACGGTGCCCCTGCGGCGCGAAAGCCTGAGCACCGCCGTCGACCTGATGCGTGCCGAATCGCAGCGGCACGGCACGGCGAGCATGCTCGAGTTCAACGTGATCTCCCAGCACAGCACCAACATGGTCGTGCAGTGCCCGTTCGTCCGGGAACCGGACGCCGTCGAGCGGGCCCACGCGCTGCGCGCCGCGGCGCGGGACGCCTTCCGCCGCGCGGGGTTCCCGGTCTACCGCTCGAACATCGACCAGCAGGACTCGGAACTGGCCGTGCGCGCGGAGGACTACCGGGACGGACCGCTCGGCGCGCTGAAGGACCTGTTCGACCCGGACGGGATCATCGCCCCCGGCCGGTACCTGGTGGTGGCCCGATGACCGAGACCACCGAAACCGACGTCGTGATCCTCGGCGCGGGTATCAGCGGCTCGCTGCTCGCGCTGCTGCTGGGCCGCCAGGGGCTGCGGGTCACCGTGGTCGAGCCGAAACCCGCCGTCGGCACGAAGGGCGCCGACTTCGTCAAGCCGAGGGGCCTGCGTATCCTCGCCGAGCACGGGCTGCTCGACGGGCTGGGCGCCCTGCGGCGCGCCACGATCGAGTTCCACCACGACGGCGTCCCGCTGCTGTCCTACGACTTCGCCGAGCACACCGGGCTCGGGTACTACTGCGTCGTCCCCTACGCCGAACTGGTCGGCGCCGTGCTCGGCGCGTGCGCCGAGCTGTCCACTGTGGACGTCCGGTTCGACACCACGCTGGCGGACGTCCGCACCGAGGGTCCGGTCGTCACCGGGGCCACGCTCTCCGACGGCACCCGGCTGACCGCGCGGGCGTTCGTCGACTCCAGCGGCTCGCGGACACCGCTGCGTGAGCTGATCGAGCCGAGCCGCCGGGCGATCGGCTACGACCACGGCCTGTGGATGGCCACGGTGCCCGGCACCCGCGTCCGCAACGGGCTCTACTTCAGCTCCGACCGCTGGCTCGCCTACTTCTACTCGGTGACCGCCGAGCTGACCCGGGTCTTCGTCGGGCTGCCCGTGGAGCTGGAAGAGCCGGTGTTCCTCCGGCGATCGCCCGACCTGGCGGCGAAGCTCGCCACCTTCGTCCCCGACGAAGACGCCCTCGCCGGACTCGACGTCGCCGAGTTCGAGCGCGCGCCCGTGTCGGCCTTCACCAGCGCGCCCTACCACCGGGGCAACGCGGTGCTGCTCGGCGGCAGCACGTTCGGCTGCCACCCGATGACCGGGCAGGGCATGAGCTACACCATGGAGGACGCGACGGTGCTGGCCTCGGTGCTCACCGAGGCACGCGACGCGCGCGAACTGGACGGCCTGCTCGAACGACGGTACGAACCCCGGCGGCTCGTCCACGAACGGCTGGTCGAGTACGGCGACGGCCTGGCCAGGACCTACCACGACCGGGACGCCTACCTGCGTGCCCACGACGCGGTCCTGCACGGCGGGGACGTGTGATGCGGGCACGCACGGCCGCGCTGCTGAGCGCGACGTTCATGCTGTTCCTCGACGTGTCGATCGTCAACGTCGCCTCACCGGCGATCCGGCAGGATCTCGGGGCGTCCACCGGGGCCGTCGAACTGGTGGCGTCGGTCTACACCCTCGCCTTCGCGTGCACGCTGATCACGGCGGGACGGCTGGGCGACGGGTACGGCTACCGGCGCCTGTACGCGATCGGGATGGCGGTCTTCACCGTCGCGTCGGCGCTCTGCGCGCTGGCACCCACCGTCGAGTGGCTGGTCGGTGCCCGCGCGGTGCAGGGACTCGGCGCCGGGGTGATGGCCCCTCAGGTGCTCTCGATCATCCAGCGTGCTTTCCCGCCCCAGCACCGGGGACGCCTCTTCGCCGCGTACGGCTCGGCGATCGGTCTCGCGACCGTCGTCGGGCCGGTGCTGGGCGGCCTGCTCGTCCAGCTGCGGGTGCCCGGACTCGACTGGCGGCTGGTCTTCGCGATCAACCTGCCGGTCGGGATCGCGGCGCTGGCCGGCCTGCGGCTGCTGCCCGGGTCGGCGCGCGGGGAGCGGACGGCACCGGACCTGGCGGGGGTGGCGCTGGCGGTGACCGGGCTGTTCCTGCTCGGCTATCCCCTTGCCATGGGGCACTCGTCGGGATGGCCCCCGGGACTGCTCGTCCTGCTCTGCGCCGCGCCGGTGGCCTTCGCGGTCCTGATCACGCACCAGCTTTCCCGGGAACGCCGAGGCCTTCGCCCCCTGCTGAAGCTGGTTCTGGTGCGGGACAAGGGATTCCGTGCCGGGCTGGTCGCGGTGGCGGCGTTCTTCGCCGGGGTGCCACCGTTCTTCTTCTTTCTGTCGGTCTACCTCCAGACCGGGTTCGGGCATTCCGCGCTGGTCGCCGGGCTGACCCAGCTCCCGTTCGCGGCGGCCACCGGGGCCGCGTCGCGGTGGTCCGCGCGGCTGGTCGCCTGGCTGGGCCGCGCGGTACTGGTAAAGGTGACCGGGGCGCTGGCGCTGTCGATGCTCGCGCTCGCCGCGATCGTGGCCGTACGCGGTGCCGACGCGCGGCCGTGGGACCTCGCCGTGCCCATGGTGGTGGGTGGCCTGTGTTTCGGGGTGTTCACCACGACGGCGTTCACGCGGACGCTTTCCCATGTCCCGCCGGACGCCACCGGTTCCGCGTCGGGCCTGCTCACCACCGTGCAGCAGGCCGCCGGTTCGATCGGCCTGACCGTGGGCGGTGTGGTGTTCTCCCTGTCGACGGTCGCGGGGGTTCACGAGAGCCCGGTGGACGGCTTCACCCACCTGCTGATCTACGAGGCGGTGGTGTTCCTGCTCGCCTGCGCGGCCAGCGCCCTGCTCGATCGCGATCGGCGGGAAGCGTTGTCCACCACGTGAGGCGGGCTCAGGTGGCGTCGGGGTCGAC
Organism: Amycolatopsis samaneae; assembly: GCF_039541975.1. Lineage (NCBI taxonomy): Bacteria > Bacillati > Actinomycetota > Actinomycetes > Pseudonocardiales > Pseudonocardiaceae > Amycolatopsis > Amycolatopsis samaneae. The sequence goes on along the minus strand of NZ_BAABHG010000004.1, from coordinate 288,982 downwards.
CGGCGGGCGCTCGCCCGGCCGCAGCGGCGTGGGCGTCGGGGTGACCGGCGCCCCGTTCGCCGCCTGCGGTACCGCGGGGGCCGGCTCGTCGAGCAGGTAGGTGCTCACGACCGTCCTGGGGTTGAACTCGCGGAGGGTCTGGAGGTCCTGCAGGGGCTTGCGGAGCTGGTCGAACTCGGGGCCGAGCTCGGACTTGAGCTGCTCCTGCGCGCCGCTGGCGTACTCCCGGACCTTGCGGATCGACTGGCCGAGCCAGTGGGCCGCGCCCGGCAGCCGCTCGGGGCCGAGGATGAACAGCCCGGCGACCACGAGGACGAGGATGTGCTCGATGCTGAGGCCGAACACGTGTCACCTCCGGACCGTTTCGTCGGATTCCGCGTGGGCACAGGGAAAACGCGCCACGCGTCGCTCCCGAGTCTACCGGCGGGCGGCGGTCCGGGCGCCGCTACGCGGCGTTCTCCGGACGGCGGCCGGCCGTGGCCTGATGTTCACGATCGGGTGTGGATCCTGTGCTCTCAGTGAGATGAATCCGTGACAACCATGCTTTACCAGGCCGCTGTTGCGTCGAACGGGTGTGTGTGTTCCGCCATTCGTAGGTAGCCAGACGGACACGGAACGCCTACCTTACTGACAAGTAGCGAGCCGTTGAGTCTTGATGACGCTGCGTCACGTCATGAACGTGAGGAGGCGGGATGACCACCGACATCGAACGCGCGCGTGAACATCGGCGCGCGGAACTCGGGGGTCTGCTGGAGCGGGGCCCGTTCAACGTCGCGTTGCGCGCGGCCATCACGGCCAGGGGACTCAGCCTCGACCGGATCCAGGACCGGCTGGCCCGCAAGGGTGTCCAGGTCAGTCTCGCCACGCTGAGCTACTGGCAGTCGGGGCAGCGCCGTCCGGAACGGCCGACCTCGTTGCGGGCGCTGGAACATCTCGAAACCGTGCTGGAGGTCCCGCCGAACTCGCTGCGGAACCTGCTTGGCCCGCCGAGCCCGCGCGGCAGGCGGTCCGGTGACCTGCCGGGGCTGGCCGAGCTGTGGCCGGCGAAACCCGAGGTGGCCGGGCTGCTCGGGGACGTCCCGACCACCCCGGACCGCTCGCTGCGCAGGCTGACCCTGCACGATCGGGTGTTCGTCGGCCCGGACGGGCGGGAACGCGCCGTGCGGTGCACCCAGGTCATGCGCGCCGACTGCGGCGGCCCCGACCGGGCGGTGCTCGTCTACGACTGGGACGGGCGCGCCGGGGACGAGCCGGTGGTGACCGGGCTGCGCAACTGCACGCTCGGCAAGGTGGTGACCAGCGAGGTCAGCAGCCTGTTCGCCGCCGAGCTGCTGTTCGAGCGCCCGCTGGACAAGGGCGAGCACGTGCTGATCGAGTTCGAGGTGCAGAACCCGCGTCGGGAACACCGCGAACCGACCACCGGCGAGGCCTACTTCCGCCGGTTCCGCCGCTCGGTGCGGGAATACCTGCTCGAAATCTGCTTCGACCCGGCCGCGGTGCCGCGCCGCTGCCAGCACTTCACCTCGCCGCCGGGGGACAGCGGGCCCGAAACCGCGCAACTGCTGAAGCTCGGCATGTCCGACTCGGTGCTCGCGCTCGGCCGCGACTTCGGCCCCGGCCACTTCGGAATCCGCTGGCACTACTGAGGTTCCGCGCTCAGCGCACCGAGCGGACCGGGCCGATCGCCGCCGCCCCGGCGAGGGCGCACGCGGCGGCGAGCAGGTAGAGCGGGGAGTAGCCGCCGAGGTCGGCGATCACCACGCCCGCGATGGCCGGGGCGAGTGCCTGCGGGGCGGTGTTGGCCAGGTTGACGACGCCGAGGTCGCGCGCGTGCGCGTGGGCGGCGGGCAGCACCTGGGTGATCAGCGCGTTGTCCACCGCCAGGTAGACGCCGTAGCCCACGCCCATCAGCGCGGCCGCGAACAACGCGGCGGAGAACGTGTGCGCCAGCGACAGCACCACCATCGCGGCGGCGACCACCAGCGAGGAGACCACGACGAACGGCTTCCGCAGGCCGCTGCGGTCCGACCAGCGGCCCGCGACGACGCTGGTGAGCAGGATGCCCGCGGTGTAGACGACGATCAGGGCGAACACCGCCCGCGCCGGGTCCTCGTGGTGGACCACGTCGCGCAGGTAGTACAGCAGGTACAGGGTGCCGACGGCGTTCGCGAGCTGGATGCCGAGGCGGCAGCCGAAGGCCCAGCCGAGGTCGTGGGTGAACCTCGGCAACCCCGCGGGGACCCGCTCCGGCCTCGGACCGTCGGTCGGCAGGAGCACGAAGGGGACGACGAGGGCCAGCAGCAACCCGGCCAGCAGGCAGTACCCGGCGAACCGGCCGGTGACCACCGTGCTCACCAGGAAACTGCCCAGTACCAACGAAAGCGGCAGCGGGAGCCCGACGAACGCGGACACCACGCCGCGCTGGCGCACCGGCACGAGGTCGGGCACCGACGCGGTGAGCGCGGCGTACATCGCGTTGGTGCCCGCCTGCACGACACACCAGGTCACCGCCACCCCGGCGATCGTGGTCTGCACACCGAGCAGCACGAGCCCGGCCGCGCACACCAGCGCGCTGCCCGCCACCCACTGCCGTCGCCTGCCGAACCGCGAGACCGTGCGGTCCGACAACGCGCCCGCGACCGGGCACACCACCATCGACAGCACCGCCGCGACCGCGGTGATCCAGCCGAGGTTCGCCACCTTGCGGGCCGGGTCGATCGCCTCGATCTGCAACGGCAGCAGCACCTGGATCGGGGTGAGCACCGCGATCGACATCCCGAGCGTCGCGGCCGAGAGCGCGCCGATCCACCCGGGTCGCACCGGCGTCGTTGGCGCGGTCACCGGATCTTCACCCAAGCCGTGCCGGTGCGGGCGCCGAGCCGCAGGGTGAACGACAGCCGTCCTGCCCGGTCGGCGAGCACTCCGCCGGCGATGTCGTCGACCTGGACGGTGTGGCGCAGGCCCGGCTCGTACCAGGCCGCCGTGCGCACCCGCGCGCTTCCGGTGCCGGTGAGCGCGAATCCTTCCTTGTCCACATGGGACAGAACGGCGAATTCCCGGTGGGCGCGGGAGAAACTCACCGACCAGTCCCACACCGAGAAGTCCGGCTCCGCCGATCGGTAGGAGAACGGGTCCGGCGCGGGCGGCGGATCGGCGAAGACCCCGGCCAGCCACGGTACCGTCACGCGGAGATCGTCGATCCACTGTGGCCAGTCGTGGACCCCGCGCCGCTGGTACCACCGGTGCTCGATCCCCAGCTCGGTGAGCTTCCGGTGCGTCCGCGCCGACTGGTGGTACACGATCGCCTCCACCGGATCCGGGCGGCGGTGCTCGCCACCGGCCGGTATCCCGGTCCCGGTGCGCACGCTCAGCGCCAGGCCGCGCAGGTTTTCCGCCAGGTCCCACGGGTTGTGCGCGCGCCGGGTGAGCCGGTCGCCCCAGATCGCGCCGAAGCCGCCGCCGTCCCGGCGCGCGGCGATCTCGGTGATCCACGAGTGCCGGTTCGTGTCGAGCACCCCGGAGAAGCCGGCCGCGGCCACGAACAGGTCCGGATGCCGTGCCGCGTAGGAAAACGCGCCGAACCCGCCCATGGAAAGACCCGCCGCCGCCCGCCCTTCGCGTCGCGCGATCGTGCGGAACGTCGTGTCGACCCACGGCAGCAGCTCGCCGAGGTGGTAGGTCTCCCAGCGGGGCCTGCCGAGCCGTCCCGGCCGCTCCCAGTCCGAGTAGAACCCGTTGCGCGCGTCGGGCATCACGACGAGCATCGGGTACTTTTCCGTGGCCTCGGCCGCTTCGCCCTTGTCCGTCCACGAGCGGTAGTCGTCGTCCCCGCCGTGCAGCAGGTAGAGCACCGGGAACCGCCGTTCGGTGTCCACTGTGTACTCGGTGGGGAAGAGGATCCGCAGGCCGGTGGTCCCGCCGACCGCCGGTGAGTCCATTGTGTACTCGACGAGGCGTTTTCCCAGCGCCCGGCGGGAAACGACGGTGAGCCCGGTCCGCGTGGACGCCGTCGTCACCGGCGCGCGGCCAGGCGTTCGGCGCGCACCGCCGCGCGACGGACCTTGCCCGCGTCGTCCCGCAGCGGCTCGTCCACCCGCTCGAAGCCGCGCGGGAGCTTGTACGGCGCCAGCCGTGATTTGAGGTGTTCGAGCAGCGCCACCTCGTCGAGCGGTCCGTCGGTCTGCACCACGGCGTGCACGACGTTGCCGTAGTCCTCGTCGGGCAGCCCGATGACGCAGCTGGACAGCACCGAGGGATGCTCGTCGAGCGCCGCCTCCACCTCGGCGGGGAACACGTTCGCGCCGCCGACCAGGATCATGTCCGGCTTGCGGTCGGCGAGATAGAGGTAGCCTTCGGCGTCGAACCGGCCCAGGTCACCCTGGGACTCCCACCCGCCGGGCAGGGTCGTCGCGGTGTCGCCGAGGTACCGGTACGTCGCGGGCGTGCCGGGCGCGGACCGCGTCCAGATCTCGCCGGTCTCGCCGACCGGGACGTCGCGGTGTTCCTCGTCCAGTACCCGGATTTCGCCGAGCGCCACCTTCCCGACGCTGCCGGGATGGGCGAGCCACTCCGCGCCGGTGATCAGGGTGCCCGCCTGCGCCTCGGTACTCGCGTAAAGCTCGTGCAGGCGCTCCGGTCCGATCCAGTCGATCCACGCCTGCTTCAGCCAGACCGGGCACGGCGCGGCACCGTGCAGCACGACGCGCAGGCTCGACAGATCGGCCGCGTCGCGCTCGGCCCCGGGCAGCCGCCACATCCGGTGCATCATCGTCGGGACGAGGAAAACCCAGTCCACACCGTGCTTTTCGATGGTACGCACCGCTTCCGCGGCGTCGAACCTCGGCAGCACCACGACGTGGTTCCCGGTGCACAGCGCCGAGGCGGCCATCATGAACGGCGCGTTGTGATACAGCGGTCCGGCGGTCAGGTGCGTCCCGCCGGGCGTCATCCCGAACAGGGCCGCCACCCCGGCCAGGACGTCGGCGTACGCGGGTTCCCCGGCGACGATGATCTTCGGGCGGCCGGTGCTGCCGCCGGACGCGGGCGCCTTCCACGGGCCGGGTTCGACGGCGGGGAGCGGTTCGTGGTTCTCCGGCGGGGTGAATCCCGGCGGCACGTGCCGCCGTCCCGGTACCGCGGGCCCGACGACGAGCGCCGGATCGGCGAGCGCGACCACCGCTTCCAGCTCGGCCGCCGGGAGCCGGTAGGACAGCGGTTGTGGCGTGGCGCCGAGCTTCCAGGCCGCGAGCGCGGCGAGCACGAACTCGATCCCGTTGGGCAGCGCGATCGTCACCAGCGACCCCGCGCGGACACCGAGATCCGCGTACGCGTGTGCGAGGGCGGTGCCGCGCCGGTCGAGCTCCCGCCGGTCCACCGTGACCCCGCCACAGGTGAGCGCGGCGGCGTCCGGGGTCTCCTCGGCGAGGCCGGTGAGGCGGGCGGCCAGTGTCGTGCGGTCCATGCTCCTCCTCGCGTCGTCGTGTCCGCTCGCCGATGATCGCGCGGGACGGGAGTTTGCGACAATGAACGCCGGGCAACGTTGTGCCGTCCGCCCCCTTCGCTGGAGGTTTCCACCATGACCGCTCCCGCGCTGGACGAACTGCTCGGCGAACCCGCCCGGCTCGACGCGGTCGTCGACCGGCTCGTCGCCCGCATCCGGGAGAGCGTGCCCGAGTACGCCGCGGTGAGCGACGAGGCGCTGCGGTCGGGGAACCGCCGGATCGTCGCCACCGCGCTGGCCCACCTGCGCGCGCATCGGCTGCCCGACGCGGCGGAACTGCGGGAGATCACCGCGATCGGCGCCGCCCGCGCCCGGCAGGGCGTCGGTCTCGCCGCGGTCCTCGCCGCCTACCGCGTCGCGGGCGAGGCCTGCTGGGATCTCATCGAGGCGCGGGCACGGGAACGCGGCGCGGACGACGCGGCACTGCTCGCCACGATGGGCCTGGTGTGGCGATGGCTGGACGTGGTCACGGTCGCGGCGGCGACCGCGCATCACGAGGTCCAGCTGCGGGTCGCGCGGGAGGACGAGCAGCGGATCGGCGACTCCCTGCGCGCGCTGCTCGCGCCGACGACCTCGCCCGCGGCGAGCCGAGGGCATCTGGCCGGGCTCGGGCTGGACCCGGACGGCCGGTACGCGGCGGTGCGGGGACGGCTGGCGCCGGGCGTCACCGTGTCCGCGCTCCGGGAATCGGTGCCCTCGGGGGCGGTGCTGGCGGCGGTCGGGCGCGGGGACGTCACCGGGGTACTCGGGCCGGGCGTGCTGCCGGGCGCCGCGCTCGGGACGTTCGGGATCGGGCCGCTCGGGCCGCCCGAGCGGCTGCACCTGTCCGCGCGCTCGGCGGCGCGGGCGCTGGCCGCGGCGGCCCGGCTCGGCATGGCCGGGGCGCACGCACTCGCGGATCTGCGGCTCGCCGCCGTCGCTTCGGCCGACGAGGAACTGACCGCGATACTGAGCCGTCGGCTGCTGGATCCCTTGCGGGACAAGGGACGTTACGGTACGGACATCTGGAGTTCAGTGGTCGGTTACCTCGCGCACGGCCTGCGGGTGGACGAGGCCGCCGCGGCGCATCCGGTGCACCCCAACACCTTGCGGCGCAGGCTCGCCCACTTCACCGAGTACACCGGTGCGGACCTGCGCGACCCGGCGGACATCGCCGAGCTGTGGTGGCTCGTCCGGCTCGGCCGCACGCCGGGGCGGTGACCCGTGCGGGTGGGGTGAGAGCCGGGCCACAGCACGTGCTGTTCACAGTTTCACACTCCGCGTGACCTGCGGTGAAAGGCCTGGAAGGGCGCGGTGAACGGGGTGCACCGATGAGCGGGATCGGTACTCCCGTACCGGTCCGGGCGGCGGGAACTCCCCGGTCACGGGGTGCTGGCTGGTTGCTTGCCGCCGCACGCGCCTGGTGAGCTGTGCGCCTGTACGGGCGTCCCATTCTTACCACGCATCCGAGGTTCCCATGACTCTGCGGCTGGCGAACGAGAACGAGACCGGCGCCGGGCCCGCGCGGGCCCGGCGGCGCTGGGTGTGGCCCGCGCTCGTGGTGCTCGCGTGGCTGGCCTTCGGGGTGCTCGGCGGGAGTTTCCCGGGGAAGCTGTCCGAGGTGCAGACGAACGACGGCGCGTCGTTCCTGCCCGCGGGCGCGGAGGCGACCGAGGTCGCGCACCTGCAGGAGCGTTTCGCGGGCGGCAAGATCCAGCCCGCGCTGGTCGTCTACAGCAGGGACACCGGGATCACCGGGGCCGACCGGGCCGCGATCACCCGCTCGGCCGCGGAGATCGGGAAACTCGGCGGGCTCGCCGGACCGGTCGGCCCCCCGGTGGACTCTGAGGACGGGAAGGCCGTCCAACTCGTCGTCCCGGTGTCCGCTGTGGACGGTTACGCCACCGGGAAGACCGTCCGGGAGATGCGCGATCTCGTCCACGCCACGACGCCGCTTGGCCTGTCGGCCGCGATCACCGGGCCGGGCGGGTTCACCGCCGACCTGAGCGAGGTGTTCGGCGGGATCGACGGGAAGCTGCTGGTCATCACCGCGCTCGCGGTGGTGGCGATTCTCGTGCTGGTCTACCGCAGCCCGCTGCTGCCGATCGTCGTGCTGGCCGGCGCCGGGCTCGCGCTGATCGCCGCGTCGGCGGTGGTCCACCCGCTGGCCGAACACGGGGTGGTGACCCTCAACGGGCAGACCCAGGGAATCCTGTTCATCCTCGTCTTCGGCGCGTCGACCGACTACGCGCTCCTGCTGGTGGCGCGCTATCGGGAGGAGCTGGCGCGCCGGGGCGACGCGCGGACCGCGATTTCGGTGGCACTGCGTACTTCCGCGGAGTCCATTGTGGCCTCCGCGGGCACGGTCGTGCTCGGCCTGCTCTGCATGCTGTTCAGCGAGCTGACCTCGAACCGGGGGCTCGGCCCGGTGGCCGCGATCGGCATCGCGGCCTCGTTGCTGGTGTCGCTGACCTTCCTGCCCGCGGTGCTCGCCCTGCTGGGCCGGGCCGCCTTCTGGCCGGTCGGCGCCGCGGCCGGTGCCCGGCACGGCCTGTGGGCCAGGGTCGGGGCGCTGGTCGGGCGCCGCTACCGGTGGGTGTGGGCGGCGACCGCGATCGTGCTCGCCGCGCTCGCGGCGTTCGCGCCGACGCTCAAGTCCGAGGGAGTGAACCAGGCCGACGTGTTCCTCACCAGGGTCGAGGCGGTCACCGGGCAGGAGGCCCTCGCCGCGCACTTCCCCGGCGGGGCGGGCGATCCGGTGGTGGTTGTGGCACGGGAGGAGACGGCAGAGCGGGTCGCCAGGGCGGTCGGCGAGGTACCGGGGGTGGACGGCGGCGCGCGGGTGAGCCTCGACCCCGCGACCGGGAAACCGAAGGTGCTCGACGGGCTGGTCGCGATCGACGCGACCCTGCACGATCCGGCGGACTCCACTGCCGCGATGTCCACAGTGGACACCGTGCGGGAGGCGGTGCGCGCGGTGCCCGGCGCGGAGGCGAAGGTCGGCGGGCAGACGGCCATCCAGCAGGAGATCCGCGCCGCCGCCGAACGGGACCGCGGGGTGATCATCCCGATCGTGCTGCTGGTCATCTTCGGTGTGCTGGCCCTGCTGCTGCGTTCGCTGCTGGCGCCGCTCATGCTCATCGCGACGGTCGTGCTCTCCTTCGCCGCGACGCTGGGTGTCGGCGCGCTCGTGTTCAACCACGTGCTGGACTTCCCCGGCTCGGATCCGTCCGTGCCGCTCTACGCGTTCGTCTTCCTGGTGGCACTGGGGATCGACTACAACATCTTCCTGATGACCCGTGTCCGCGAAGAGGCGTTCACCGACGGCACCCGGGCGGGCACGCTCGAGGCGCTCACCGTCACCGGCGGCGTGATCACCTCGGCGGGGGTGGTGCTCGCCGCGACCTTCGCCGCGCTGTCGGTGCTGCCGATCCTGTTCATGGCCCAGATCGCGTTCCTGGTCGCCTTCGGTGTCCTGCTCGACACCCTGCTCGTGCGGTCACTGCTGGTCCCCGCCCTCACCGTCCACATCGGACGCAAGGTCTGGTGGCCCGGCAGGCTCCGGCACGGCGCGGCCTGAGCGGATCCGGACCGCGACCACCGCACCGGCGATGACGACCACGGACGCGACCGCCGCCGTCGCGGCGAACCCGGAGAGGAAGGCGAGATGCGCCTTGCCAGGGTCGGCGCCGGGCGGCACGAGCCCCTGGGTGACCGCTTCGTCGGGGAGGACGGCCTTGGCACGCCATGACATCACCGCGCCGAGCACGACGATCCCGGCCACTCCGCCGAGCTGGGTCGCCACCTGCTGCAGTGCGGAGGCCAGCCCGGTCAGCGCGAGCGGCGCCCCCGCGACGATCACCTGTGTCGAGGCGATCAGCGCGACGCCGGTGCCGAGGCCGAGCACCAGCGACGCGGGCAGCGCGTCGGTCCAGCCGGTGTCCACGTCGAGCAGGGTGAAGCCGAGCATGCCGACCGCGACCAGCACGAATCCCCAGATCGCCGGGCGGCGCGGGCCGAACCGCGCGGTCAGCGCCCCGCCCAGCGGCGCGCTGAGCACGACCACCACGGTCACCGGCAGCAGCCAGAGCCCGGCGTCCACCGGGCCGAGGCCGCGCACGTTCTGCAGGTACAGCGTCAGGAAGAACAGGAGACCGAACAATGAGAAGTAGCTCAGCACCGTGAGCGCGGCACCGACGGCGACCCCGGGCGCGCGCAGCAGGTCCGCGGCCCGCGCGCGGCCCGCGTCCGCGCGCGACTCCGCCACGGTCGCCAGCGTCAGCAGCGTGGTGAGTACCGCGATCGGCGCGTTGACCAGAAACACCGCCTGCCAGCCCGCCCAGCGCACCAGCAGCCCGGCCACGATCGGGCCCGCGGCGATCGAGGCCGCGGACGCGCCGCCCCAGACGCCGAGCGCCAGTTCCAGCCGGTGCGGCGGGAAGGCCATCCGCAGCAGCGCGAGCGCCGCGGGCTGCAACATCGCCCCGCAGACGCCCTGTAGCGCGCGGAGCGCGATCAGCGTGGCCGCGGTCGAGGTGAGCGCGATGAGTACCGAGACAACGCCGAACCCGGCGACCCCGGCGAGGAACACCGCCCGCCTGCCGAACCGGTCGGCGAGCCGCCCGGCGGGGAACAGCGCCAGTGCCAGCGCCAGCAGGTACGCGGTGGTGATCCACTGCAGCCCGGACAGCGAGGCGCCGGTCGACCGGCCGATCTCGGGCCCGGCGATGGTGAGCGCCGTCCCGTCGAGGCCGACCATCGCGCCGCCGAGCGAAACCGCCAGCAGCGTCCAGCCCGGCCGCCGGGCGGGCGCCGATTTCCGAAAGGAGTCCGAATATGTCATGAAACGACCTTCCCTGCCCACCTGATGCGGGGCCGAAGAAGTGGAAACGCGGGTTCGATCCGTTTTCGTTCCCGCCTGGTTACCACGATAGCCGGGTGTGCTTTGCGGGCAAACACCGAAGACCGGAGAAAATGTATACCGACGATGAAGCCGAGGTAACCGAAGAAACATCGCCGGCACCGAACCGGATCGACCTCCGGCTTCGTTCGCATGCGCTCGGCCGGACCACTTCCGCGCTATTGCTGACCCCGCGTGACTGGTCGCCGGAATCGCGCCGGACCTGGCCGGTGCTCTATGTGCTGCACGGCGGTGACGACGGTCCGGAATGCTGGCTGGAACACACCGACCTCGCGCGGCGGGCCCGCGAGGACGACGTGCTCGTCGTGCTGCCCGACGGCGGCCGGGCGGGCTTCTACACGCGCTGGCGCGCGCCAGACCAGTTCGGCACGATCCCGGACTGGCCACGATTCCACCTGGTGGAGCTGAGAAATCTCGTCGAGCGCCGGTATCGCGGCGGCGACGTGCGCGCGGTCGCCGGGGTGTCGATGGGCGGGTACGGCGCGCTCGTCTACGCGGCGGGGAATCCCGGCCTGTTCGCGGCCGCGGCCTCCTACAGCGGCATGGTGCACACCACCCGGCTCGGCACGCCGCTGCTGCTCCGGCGCTATCTGCGTACCGTCGGCGAGCGGATGGCAGCGATGTGGGGCGGCCGCTGGAGCAGCCGGGATCGCTGGCTGCGCAACGATCCCTACCATCTCGCCGACGGGCTCCTCGGCACCCCGGTCTACCTCGCGGCCGGCGACGGGAACCGGGTGCGCGGTGATCCGCCCGCACCGGGGGACCGGCTGCTGGAGCGGATCGTCGGCCCGGCGAGTCACGATCTCGCGCGCAGGCTGGCCGCGCTGAGCTGGCCCGCGACGACGAGTTTCGGTGCCGGGACGCATGATTGGCCGTCGTGGCAACGGGAACTCGACCGGTCCTGGCCGTTCCTGGTGGACGCGTTGCGTTCGCCGGGGCCGTGAAGAAATCGCGTTCGGTTTTCGTCAAAAGTGAATGTGCCGGTATCCCGGATGATGCGACTGTGAAAACTGTGAAAAAGCGGCCGCCGTCGTCGTGAATCCCGCGTTCTCCGCTGCGGGAGACGCATTTCCCGGTTCGGGTGGCTGGGCTCACAATGGTCACGCTCTTGCGTAGGCAAAAGTGCGGACGGTAGCGTCCGAGCCGCCTTGCAACGTCGCTTGCACCCAGGCAGTGAGCCGATCGGCGTGTAGTCGGGACCGCCGCGCTCGGTTCGCCGCTTTCACGTCAGAAAAGCCCGCCCGTCCGGCCCGTGCCGGACGGATTCGAAGAACGATCGAGGTGGGAGCGTCATGTCCAACCAGGAAATCGATTTCGTGGCCGGTTTCAGCCCACTGACCGCCACACTGGCCGCGCGCCGGGACTCCGACCGGCCCGCCTTCACCTTCGTCGACTACCGCGACGACCGGGACGGCGTGGCGACGACGCTGAGCTGGGCGGAGCTGGACCGGCGCGCCCGCGCCGTCGCCGCGCGGCTGAGCCAGGTCACCAAGCCCGGCGAGCGGGTCGCCGTGCTGTGCCCCCAGAACCTGGACTACGTCGCCGGCTTCTTCGGCGCGCTGTACGCGGGCGTGATCGCGGTGCCGCTGTTCGCGCCCGAGGTGAGCGCGCACGGGGAACGGCTCGTCGGCGCGCTGGCCGACAGCGACCCCGAGGTCTGGCTCACCTCCGCCTCGGCGCTGGCCGACATCGAGGCACTGATGAACGGGCATCCGGTGCCCCGGCCCAAACAACTGCTGGCAGTGGACACTGTGGACGACGCGCTCGCCGACGGGTTCGAGCCGGTCGCCGTCGAACCGGACCGGCCCGCCTACCTCCAGTACACCTCGGGCTCGACCCGGCGCCCGGCGGGCGCGGTGATCACCCACCGGGCGCTGGCCACGAACGTCCGCCAGGTGGTGGCGGCCTTCGGCGTCGGCGAGGACAGCACCTGCGCGGGCTGGTTGCCGTTCTTCCACGACATGGGCCTGATCCAGCTCGTCGCGCTGCCCGCGCACACCGGCGCGCACTCGGTCTTCACCACGCCGTTCGCGTTCACCCGGCGCCCGGTGCGCTGGCTGAAGCTGATGAGCGGACGTCCGGACGTGATCACCGCCGCGCCCAACTTCGCCTTCGAGTACACCGCCGCGAAACTGTCCAAAAGCGACGGTGCGGCGGAACTCGACCTGTCGGGTGTGCGCTCGGCGATCAACGGCAGCGAACCGGTCCGCGCGGAGACCATCGCGGGGTTCCTGGCCGCCGCCGGTCCGCTCGGCTTCCGCGCCGAGGCCCACCGCCCCTCCTACGGGCTCGCCGAGGCGACGGTGTTCGTCAGCACCACACCGCCGCGCCCGCCGCGAGTGCTCGTCCTGGACCGCGCCGAACTCGGTGCGGGACGGGCGGTCCCGGTCGCCGAGGACGACGACCGCGCGCTCCGCCTCGTCTCCGCCGGGGTGCCGTTCGGCCAGCGGGTGCGGATCGCCGACCCGGCCACCGGGGCGCCGAGGGACGACGGCGCGGTCGGGGAGATCTGGATCCACGGCGCGAACGTCGCGGACGGCTACTGGCGGCAGCCGGAACGCTCCGCGGAGACCTTCGACGGGCGCCTGAAGGGCGCGGACCCGGAGACGGGCTGGCTGCGGACCGGCGATCTCGGCGTGTACGTCGACGGCGAGCTGTACATCACCGGGCGGCTCAAGGACCTGATCATCATCGACGGCAAGAACCACTACCCGCAGGACATCGAGGCCACCGCGCAGGAGGCGCACCCGGTGCTGCGGCGCGACCGGCTCGCGGTGTTCAGCGTGACCCACGAGGGCCGCGAGGCCCCGGTGGTGGTCGCCGAGTACTCGAACCACGTGGCCGCCGGGGAACTCGACGCGGGCGAGGTCGAACGCGCGGTGCGCGCGGCCGTCGCCAAGCACCACGACCTGCGGCTGCACGGGTTCGTCCTCGTCCGGCCGGGCACCGTGCTGCGTACCTCGAGCGGCAAGATCGCCCGCTCGGCCACCCGTGCCCGTTACCTGAAGGGAGAAATCGCGTGACCAGAGCACAGCTGCGCCGTTGGCTGGCGGAACGGCTCGCCGGGATCTGCGGCCTTCCGGTGTCCGAAGTGGACGCCGACCGCCCGCTGCGGGAATACGGCCTGACCTCGCGTGACGCGGTCGCGCTCGTCGGGGAGCTGGAGGACGAACTGGACCGGGAGCTGCCGACGCAGCTGCTGTGGCAGCACCCCACGATCACCGCGCTGGCCGCCGCGCTGGTGCCGGGGACCGAGGGCGAGACGTCGATCTCGTCGAGCGCGTCGGCGGGCGAGGACCGGCGTCCGGACGCCGCCGAGCCGATCGCGGTGATCGGCGTCGGCTGCCGCCTGCCCGGCGGCGTGCGCGGGCCCGACGAGCTGTGGCGGCTGCTGATGGCCGCGGAAAGCGCGATCTCGAAGGTCCCGGACGGCCGGTGGGAGCAGTTCGGCCACGACTCGCCGGAGCAGGCCGAGGCACTGGCCCGCACCACCCGCTGGGGCGGCTTCCTCGACTCGGTTTCCGCGTTCGACGCCGAGTTCTTCGGCATCACCCCGCGTGAGGCGAGCGCCATGGACCCGCAGCAGCGGCTGCTGCTGGAGGTCGCCTGGGAGGCTCTGGAACACGCCGGGATCGCGCCGGAACGCCTGCGCGGCAGCCCGGCCGGGGTCTTCGTCGGGATCAGCGGCAACGAATACGGCCAGCTCACCTTCGGCGACGTCAGCCGGATCGACGCCTGGAGCGGCACCGGTTCCGCGCTGAGCATCGCGGCGAACCGGCTCTCCTACGTGCTCGACCTGCGTGGCCCGAGCGTCGCGGTCGACAGCGCGTGCTCGTCCTCGCTGGTCGCGGTGCACCTGGCGATCCAGAGCCTGCGCGCGGGCGAAAGCGAGGTCGCGCTCGCGGCCGGGGCGAACCTGCTGCTCAGCCCCGGGGTCACCGCCAACTTCGACCAGATGGGGATCACCTCCGCCGACGGGCTGTGCAAGCCGTTCGACGCCTCCGCCGACGGCATCGCGCGGGCCGAGGGCGCCGGTGTGGTGGTGCTCAAGCCGCTGAGCAGGGCCCAGCGCGACGGCGACCGCGTGCTGGCGGTGCTGCGTGGTTCGGCGGTGAACTCCGACGGCCGCTCCAACGGCCTCACCGCCCCGAACCCGGCCGCCCAGCAGGCGCTGCTGCGTGCCGCCTGCGCCGCCTCGGGGATCGAACCGTCCGAAGTGGACTACGTGGAGGCGCACGGCACCGGGACCCTGCTCGGGGACCCGATCGAGGCGGGCGCGCTCGGCGCGGTGCTCGGCGAGGGACGCCCGGCCGACCGGCCGCTGCTGCTCGGTTCGGTCAAGTCGAACCTCGGCCACCTCGAAGCCGCCGCCGGGATCGCCGGCCTGATCAAGGTCGTGCTGGCGCTGGCGAACCGCCGCATCCCGGCGAGCCTGCACTTCACCGAGCCGAACCCGCACATCCCGTTCGAGGACCTGCGGCTGTCGGTGGTCGCCGAGCAGCAGCCGTGGCCGGGACAGGGTCGCGTCGCGCGCGCCGGGATCTCCGGGTTCGGCTTCGGCGGCACCAACGCGCACGTCGTCGCCGAGCAGGCACCCGTGGTGCCGCACGAGGAACCGGCGTCCGGGCGGCCGGGGCAGTACCTGCTCGCCGCGCCGTCCCCGGAGCGCCTGCGCGTGGCGGCCGGGCGGCTGGCCGACTGGCTGAGCGACTCCGGGCGGCTGCCACTGTCCGATGTGGAGCATTCGCTCGCGCGTCGCGCGGGCGGACGGCACCGCGTCGTGGTGACGGCGGGCGATCACGACGAGCTGGTGTCCGGCCTGCGCGCGTTCGTCGCGGGCGTCACCGTGCCCGGCGTCGCCGCCGGACGGGCCGAGCAGGCGGGCCCGGTCTGGGTGTTCTCCGGGCAGGGGTCGCAGTGGGCGGGCATGGGACGGCGGCTGCTGGCCGACGAGCCCGCGTTCGCCGCCGCGATCGACGAGGTCGACGTGGCGATGCGGGCCGAGGGCCGGTCGATCCGGGGCGTGCTGGAATCCGGCGTCGAACCGGTCGGATTCGCCGAACTGCAACCGGTGCTGTTCGGGATCCAGGTCGCGCTCGCCGGGCTGTGGCGGCATTACGGCGCCGAACCCGCCGCGGTGATCGGGCATTCGGTCGGCGAGGTCGCCGCCGCGGTCGTGGCCGGGGCGATCTCCCTCGCCGACGGCGCGCGCGTCGCGGTGCGCCGGTCCAGGCTGCTGGCCACCACCGCGGGCGAGGGCGCGATGGCCCTGCTGGAACTGCCCGCCGAGGAGGTCGCCGACCTCCTGCGCTACTACCCGGACGTCGACCTCGCGGTGTACAACGCGCCGGGCCAGACGGTCGTTTCCGGTGCCCCGGACCAGATCGCGTCGCTCGTCGAAACGGTCGGGCGGCGCGGGCTGCTGGCCAAGGCGGTCAACGTCGACGTCGCCAGCCACTCCCGGATCATCGCCCCGGTGCTCCCGGAACTCGGTGCCGCGCTCGCCGGTGTCGTCGCCCGCGAACCGGCGGTCCCGGTGTACCGCACGGCCGTCGAATCGGGCGAGCCGCGCTTCGACGCGGACTACTGGACGGCCAACGCGCGCAACCCGGTCCGGTTCACCCAGGCGATCGAGCAGGCGATCGGCGACGGCTTCGGCACGTTCGTCGAGATCTCGCCGCATCCGGTGCTGCGGCATGCGATCGCGGAAACCGCGGGCGAGCGCCCAGTGACGGTGCTCGGCACGCTGCGCCGGGACGAGGACGAACGCCGCCAGTTCCACCTCAACCTCGGCGCCGCGCTCGCGGCGGGCGACCGGCGGCCGCGGACCGCGGGACGGCTGCTCGACCCGCCGACCACGCCGTGGCAGCACCGCGAGCACTGGGCGCCGAAACTCGCCCGGCCGGAGGTGGCGGGCACCCACCCGCTGCTCGGCGTGCACGTCGAACTGCCCGACGCCGACACCCACCTGTGGCAGGCGGATCTCGGCACCGAGCACCGGCCGTGGCTGGCCGATCACCGCGTCGACGGCACCGCGATCCTGGCCGGCGCCTGCTACGTCGAGATGGCCTACACCGCGGCGTCGACCGCGCTCGGGCGCCCGCCGGAGCTGCTGGAACTGCGGGGCCTCACCCTGCACGCGCCGTTGCCGCTCACCGCGCACACGCGGGTCACCACGACGTTCACCGCCGCCGACGGGCGGCTGGCCGTGCACACCCGCGGCGAGGACGGCTGGATCCTGCACTGCGGCGTGACCGTGGCCGAAGCCGCCGAGGCCGGGCCCGCCCCGGAACCCGGATGCGAGCCGGAAACGCCGCTGGCGCCCGCCGAGCTGTATCACCGGCTGCGCTCGCTCGGCGTCGACTACGGGCCCGCCTTCAACGGGGTGCTCGACGTCAGCACCGGCGAGTGGTGCGCGACCGCGACCGTGGCGGCACCCGACGGCGTGCCCTCGGCCGGGTTCTTCGTGCACCCGGTGGTGCTCGACGCCGGGTTGCAGACCTTCGCCGCCGCACTGTCCACTGTGGAGTCCGGGGACGCGTACCTGCCGATGGAGTTCGGCCGGGTGCGGGTCTTCGGCGACCCACGCGCCGCGGTGACCGGCCAGGTGTCGGTGGACGCGCCGGAGCCGGGCGCCGGTGGCGTGCTCGGCGGGCTGCGGCTGCTGGACGCCGACGGGCACGTCGTGCTGGAGATCGCCGACGTGTTCGCGCGGCGGCTGTCGCGGAAGTCCGTGCCGTTGAAGGAAAGTCTCCTTGCCCACGAGTGGCGTCCTGCCGAGCGTGTCGAGCGGTGGCCGAGCGGCCCGGTGGCGCTGCTCGGCGGCGGCGCGCGGGCGGACGAGGTGATGCGCGTCCTCACCGAGGCGGGCATCGAGGCGAGCCAGGTGGAGGGCGTCGCCGAGGGCGCGGGCGCGGATCACCTCGTCGTGCTGCTGGACGACGAGGCCGCCGAGACGCCGGAGGCCGGGCTGCGGGCGATCGGCGAGGCGGTCGAGGCCATCCGTGCCCTCGCCGGCTCCGGCGAGACACCCCGGCTGTGGCTGGTGACCTCGTCGGCGGCCGCGGTCGAACCGGGGGAGCCCGGCAGGCCCGGCCTCGCCGCGGTGCGCGGGCTGGTGCGGGTCGCCGCGTTCGAGCACCCGGCCCTGTGCGCGACCTGGCTCGATGTCGACACCGCCGAAGCGCTGCTCGCCGAGCTCGCCGGACAGGCGAACGAGGACGAGGTGGCCTGGCGCGGCGAGCAGCGGTACGTCGCGCGGCTCGCACCGGCTTCGCTGTCCACCGCGGCCGAACCCGTGGTGCGCCCGGACGGTGGCTACGTGGTCACCGGCGGGCTCGGCGGGCTTGGCCTGACGCTCGCCGCGCGGCTGGCCGCGCGCGGCGCCGCCAAGATTGTCCTCAATGGACGGTCGGCGCCGGGACCGGCGGCGCGGGCGGTGATCGAGGAGCTGACCGCGGCGGGCACCCGGATCGAGGTCGTGCTCGGGGACGTCGCCGAACCCGGGGTCGCCGAACGCCTGCTCGCGGCGGCGGGCCAGGACGCCGTCGTCCGCGGTGTGGTGCACGCGGCCGCCGTCTTCGACGATCGCACGGTGTCGCTTGTGGACGATGGTACACTGCGAAAGTCCTGGCTGCCCAAGGCGTTCGGCGCCTGGCGGCTGCACGAGGCCACTGTGGACTCCGGGCTGGACTGGTGGCTCGGGTTCTCCTCGGCGGCCGCGCTGCACGGTCTGCCGGGGCAGCCGGCGTACGCCTCCGCGAACGCCTATCTGGACGCCGTCGTCGCCGCGCGACGCGCGCGTGGCCTCCCAGGGGCCACGATCAACTGGGGGACCTGGGCCGAGGTCGGCGCCGCCGCCGGACTGGAGGTGCCCTGGCTGACCCCGATCGGCCCGGACGAGGGGCTCGGGCTGATCGAGGAGGTCCTCTCCACCGGCGGCGGCGCTTTCGGCGCGCTGCGGCTGAACGCCGCCCGGCTCGCCGCGGCGTTCCCCGACCTGGTCACGGTGCCGTTCTTCGGTGAGCTGCTCGCCGGGCACGCCGCCGCGCCGGCACCGTCGACGGGCTGGCCGGGCCTCGATGCCGTGCGGGATCGTGCGCCCGCCGAGATCCGGGCACTCGCCGGGGAGCAACTGCGGGCGCGGATCGCGTCGGTGATGGGCATGGAACCCGGCGGGCTGGCCGACGACGTGCCGCTCACCGGCCTCGGCGTCGACTCCCTGCTCGCGGTCCGCATCGGCAACGGTCTCCAGCACGACTTCGGGGCCGTGCCACCGGTGTCGTTGCTGCTGCGCGGCGCGACGCTGGCCGACCTGCGGGAATGGCTGTTCGGCGAACTCGGCGTCGCGGGCGCGGCGCTGCCCGAGCAGCGGCGGCACGCGCCGGTGCGGGTGCCCCCGCGCGACGCGGCGGAGCGGCTCGTCGTGTCCGTGTGGGCGGAGGTACTGGGCGAGCCGGTCGGGGTCACGCAGGGCTTCGGCGGGGACGCCGCCGCGGCCGAGCGGGTCACCGAGCTGTTGAGCGAGCGCACCGGGCGCCCGCTGGACCGCGCGGAGCTGTTCGAGCGGCCGACACCGGAGCTGATGGCCGACCTCGTGCGGGACGCCCTCGCACAGACCGGCCCGGTCCGGGTCCTGCGCGAGGGTGGCACCGAAGCGCCGGTGTTCTTCTTCCACCCCGGCGGCGGGGACACCGCGGTGTTCCGCCAGCTCGTGGACCTGCTGCCGGGCGACGTGCCCGCGTACGGCTTCGACCGTGTCGACGGAACCGGCACCGTGGAGGACCGCGTCGAGGCCTATCTGCCGAGGTTGCGCAGCGTGCAGCCGTTCGGCCCGTACCGGCTCGCGGGCTGGTCGTTCGGCGGGTTCCTGGCCTTCGAGGCGGCGCAGCGGCTGACCGCGGCGGGCGAACGGGTCGAGCTGCTGGCCATGGTCGATCCGATCTTGCCGCTGCCCCCGGAAACCGGACTGTCCGAAGTGGACGAACTGGAGCGCAGGTTCGAGCGGTTCGGCGAGTTCCTGCGGACCAGCTACGGGCGTCCGGTCGATCTGCCCTACGCCGAGCTGGCCCGGCTCGACGACGAGGGTCAGGCGGACCTGCTCATCGAGACGATCCTCGCCGCCGGGGTCATCGACTCCCGGGTGAGCGGCGCGATCCTGGCGCACCAGCGGAGCTCGTTCCTCGACGCGCGGCTGCTGGAGCGCTACCGGCCGTCGGCGTATCCGGGCCGGACGGTGTTCTACAGCGCCGCCGAGCCGGTGCCCGGCGGGCTGCGGGATCCGCGGTTCGACCGGACCGACCCGGCGCGCGGCTGGGACGCGGTGTGCGGTGACCTGGAGGTGGTCACTGTCCCCGGGCATCACCTGTCCGTGCTCGACCCGCCGAACGTCGAGGTCATCGCGGCTCACCTGACCGGCGCGCTGGAGAGCGCCGCTGCCCGGCAACGCCCCGTCGTCGCCCGGCGGCGGTCCTGACGGCCTCCCCAATGCCGTGAAGGCCCCCTTACCGGCGCTGAGCTCCGGTAAGGGGGCCTTCACAGGGGAAACCTCAATGTCGGGAAGGTGTGCGGCCCATGCGCCCCAATGTGGCGTTCGGTGCGTTGAGCGCACCCAATGCCACATTGGGGCGCTCGACCACGCCTATCCGCGACGGGTCAGCGCAGGTAGGGGTCCTTCACAGCACAGTGCCGCACATCACAGCGATCCACTCGATGTGGTGAAAACGGAGTAACCCGGGCGGGGGTGGTCCAGTTGGACCAGAATGATCCTCTGCCTAGCGGCTGGGTGGTGATGGGACACGTGCTGCGTGCTGGAGACGAACCTGGGGCAAACGATTCCCCGCTGGTGGAGGTGACCACGTACGTGGGCCGCCATGCCGAGCTCGCCGAGGCGGCGCGGCTGCTCGGGGCGGCGTCGCTGGTCACCCTCACCGGGCCGGGCGGGGTGGGCAAGACCCGGTTGGCCCAGCGGGTGGCCGCGGGCGCGCGCGGGTCGTTCCCCGACGGCGTGGTGTTCGTCGGGCTCGCCGAACTGGGCGAGCCGCAGCTGCTGGTCAGCATGGTCGCCGACCGGCTGGGCCTCGGCGACCGGTCCGCCGGTCCGCCCGTCGACCTGGTGGTGGACCAGCTGCGCGACCGGCGGTTGCTGCTGGTGCTGGACAACTGCGAGCATCTGGTCGAGGCGTGCGGCAGGCTGGCCGACGCGCTGCTGCGATCCTGCCCGGACGTGGTGGTGCTGGCCACGAGCAGGCAGTCGCTCGGTGTCGAGGGGGAACGGGTGCTGCCGGTGCCGCCGCTGGCCGTCCCGCCCGCCGGGGAGCCGGTGGAAGCCGAACGGTACGACGCGCTCCGGTTGTTCGCGGACCGCGCGACGGCGGTGGTGCCCTCGTTCGCGGTCACCCCGGACAACGCGGAGGACCTGGCCCGGCTGTGCCGGGCGCTGGACGGCCTGCCGCTGGCGATCGAGCTGGCCGCGGTCCGGCTGCGGTCGCTGTCGGTGCGGCAGCTCGCCGATCGGCTCGATCACCGGTTCACGTTGCTGACCAGGGGTTTCAAGGGCGGCCCGAGCAGGCACGAGACCCTGCGGGCGCTGATCGACTGGAGCCACGAGCTGTGCACCGAGCGGGAGCGGCTGTTCTGGTCGCGGGCGTCGGTGTTCTCCGGGAGTTTCGACCTCGACGCGGCCGAGGACGTGTGTTCGGGGGACGGGCTGGACCGGGCCGCGGTACTCGACGTGATCGACGGGCTGATCGACAAGTCCCTGCTGCTGCGCGAGGAGGAGCGGGGCGTCGCGCGGTACCGGATGCTCCAGACCGTCCGGCAGTACGGCGAGGACCGGCTGCGCGCGGAGGACGACCTCGCGCGGTGGCGGCGACGGCACCGCGACTGGTGCCTGGAGCTGACCGGGCGGTTCGCGGCGGGCTGGTTCGGCGGCGAGCAGGTCGCCTGGGTCGCCCGGCTCCGGCAGGAGCACGCCAACCTGCGGGCCGCGCTGGACTTCTGCGCTGGAGACGCCGAGGAGGCGGTCGCCGGACTGCGGATGGTGTACGAGATCAAGGAGTTCTGGGTCCGCAGCCTCAACACCGAAGGCCGGATGTGGCTGGGCAAGCTCCTCGACGTCGCGCCGCCGGACGCGCCGGGACGGGCGGCGGCGCTGTGGATGTACGCCTTCCTCGCGCTGATCCAGGTCGACCGCGACGCGTTCGAGGACGCGCTGACCAGGGCCGCCGAGATCGCCGGACGCACCGGGGACGCGAAGGCGCTCGCCTACGTCGACCACGTCCGCGCCTACTCCCTGCTGATCGACAACCGGAGCGAGTGCGCGGCGGCGTTGTTCGGCGCCGCCGCGGCGCGGTTCCGCGAACAGGGCGACGAGGCCGCGGAACTGTGGTCGACCTACAACCACGGCCTCGCGGTGAGCCTGACCGGCGCCCGGGACCAGGGCCGTCGCGTGCTGACGGAGTGCGTCGAGCGCTACGCCGCACGCGGTGAGGTGTCCTGGCGGTGCTGGGCGCTGTGGTCGCTCAGCGCCGCCGAGTACCTGCACGGGGACATGGCGGCCTCGGCCGCGGCGGGGCTGGAGCTGCTGCGCCTGCAGCCAGGCGGCGACCGGACGCTCGTCGCCTTCGCGCTGACCGTCATGGCGGGCTGCGCCGCGCACACCGGGCAGCCGCGCCCGGCGGCCAGGATGTTCGGCGCCGCCGCGGAGATCTGGCGGTCGGTCGGGGCCTCGCTGAACACCTACGCGGCGTTCGAGGAGCCGATGCAGCGCGACATCCAGCTGGTGACCGCGGAACTCGGGCTCGAAGACGCGGCGCAGGAGTTCCTGCGCGGGACCGCGCTGTCGGTGGACGAGGCGGTGGCCTACGTGCTCGACACCGGGCCGCCGGAGGAAACCCGGCCCGAGGGGACCGCGGTGCTCACCAAACGGGAGAGCCAGGTCGCCGAGCTGGTGGCGGAAGGCATGACGAACCGCGAAATCGCCGAGAAGCTGGTGATTGCCCGCCGCACCGCCGAGACCCACGTCGATCACATCCTGACCAAACTGGGGTTCACCAGCCGCGCCCAGATCGCCGTCTGGGTGGTCTCCCGCCGTTCATGACGCCTTGCCCAGCCGGAGCAGCTCGGCGCGGACCGCGATCTCCAGCTCGAACCGGTCCCCTGGCCGGGAGAGGGCGGCGGTGAGCGGGCCGTCGAGCTTCGTGACGCGGTGCCGCAGCGTCTGCGGGTGGACGCCGAGCCGCCGGGCCGCCTCGGCGAGGTTCCCCCTGGCCGCGAGCCACGCGGCCAGTGTCACCAGCCGCGCGGTGCGTTCCCGCTCGCCGAGCCCGTCCAGCGGGGCGAGGTGCCGCTCGGCGAGCCGGCCGAGCAGCGCGTCGTCGGCGAGGAGCAGCAGCGTGCGGAGGTGGTCCGCGCAGTCGATGAGCGGCTGCGCGGGGAGCAGCCCGCGGCCGGCGAGGTCGAGGGCCCGCCGGGCGGCCCGGTAGGCCGCGGCCACCGCGCGGGGGGCCGCCGGGGGAGCGACGGCGATCCGCCAGCCGGGCAGCGCGGCGACGAGTTCGGCGGTGTCGAGCCGGTCCTCGGCCATCAGCAGCGCGGGCTCGGGCGCGTCGAGGTCGGCGAGTACCGACTCGCCGAAAGCGTTGGGGGACAAGGAATCCGCGTCCGCCGGTGGCTGGAGCGCGACCACGGTGACCCGCTCGGGCAGTGGCCAGCCCGCCGCCGCGGCGGCCTCGGCGAGGTCCGGCCCGCCGACCGGCGGCGCGGTCACCGCCAGGCGGAGCAGCCGGATCCGGGGAGTGGTCGCGGCGGCCTCGGCCGTGGCGTGCCCCTCCTCGGCCCAGGTGGACAGCATGCGCACGTGCAGCGAGATCGTCTCCGCGCAGCGGGACAGGGTTTCGGCGCTCAGGCCCTGGTGCCGGGCATGGTCGGAAAGACAGCGCCAGGCGATCTGGCCGCCGACCTGACAGGCGGCCCGCAACGCCCGCGGCGAGTGACCGCGGGCGAACTCGGCTCGGCCGAGGTCGCGCAGCAACTCGGCCGACTCCTTGCCGGCGCCCGGCCGGGTGCGCGCGTCGAGGCAGCGGACCAGCAGGGTTTCGACCGCGGCGGTGAACACCCTCCCGAGCGGCCCGTCGAGGACGTTTGAGTACTCGGGGACCGATCGCCGGACGCCCTCGACGATGGCGCGGGCCAGCGTGCCCGCCTGGGCCCGCAGCGCGTCGACCACGGTGGGCGGCAGCACCGCGCCACCGTGGTCGACGCCTCGGTCGTGGACACGCTCCGCGTTTTTCACGTCATGCAGCGTGCCCGCCCGGCGGCGGAACCTCATCGGTAGATCTACGGAGAAACGCTACGTATTCCGTCAGGGCAGGGTCAGCCCGTAGGCGGAAAGCGCCGCCGGGACCGGCTGGAAGAACGTCTCGCCGCCCGAGTTGCAGTCACCGCTGCCCCCGGAGGTGAGGCCGAGTGCGGTGGAGTTGTCGTACAGCGAGCCGCCGCTGTCGCCGGGTTCGGCGCAGACGGTGGTGTCGATGAGGCCGGTGACGGTGCCCTCCTCGTAGTTCACCGTGGCGTTCAGCGCGGTGACCGAACCGGAGTGGACCCCGGTGGTGGAACCGCTGCGGGTCACGTTCTCACCCACGGTGGCCTCGCCGGCGCCGGTGATCTGCGTACCGTCGTTGACCGAGCTCGGCGTGTCGACGCCGGACTCGTAGGAGGCCCACGAGTAGTCGTGGCCGGGGAAGCTGGCGTCCTGGGTGCGGGCGATGTGCTGGGAGTTGCCCTGGTCGGCCCACCAGTCGTTGGTCGCCACGCCGCAGTGCCCCGCGGTCAGCAGCGCGGGGTTGCCGCTGCTGTCGTGCACGTTGAAGCCCAGTGAGCACCGCAGGCCCTGGCCCCAGATCGCGTCGCCGCCGCTGATCAGCGGCCGCAGCTTGCCCGCGGTCCGCTTCAGCTGGGCCTTGGCCCCGAAGCCGTCGACCACGCCGGTCAGCTTCGCCAGGTCGGCACCGGCCACCGTCGAGTCGGCGGTCACCAGGACGTGCCCGGAGCGAGGGTCGACGCGCCACGCCGTGCCGGGGATCCGGGCCGAGCGGTCGAGTTCGCCCGTCACGGCGGCCAGCTCCGAGGCGCGGTAGTCGACGAACTTCGGCACCGCGCCCGCCGCGCGGACCTGGTCGGCACCGGCGGCGTCGGTGACGGTGACGAACAGCCGCGAACTCGCGCTGTCGTAGTACGAACCGACGGTCCGGTCACCGAGTGCGGTCGTGACCTTGGCGGACAGCGCGGTGGCGCCGCGGGCGTCGAGGGAACTCGCCGCGGCCGGGCCGGGTGCGGCGAGCACCACGCCGGTGACGAGTCCCGCGGCGGCACAGACGACGATCCCTCGTCTGGTCCGCCTGCGGATACGTGCTGTGGACATGGTCATCTCCGTCCTCTGGGGATTCGAGCGATGACACACCGGTGCGGACAAGCGAAAAAGCGCGCGACGACCAGGTTACGGTTTCACGAAATACCGCTCCACCCACGAAAGTCGCGAACCTCCGGCAGGTTTCGCACTACGTGCGAAACCTCGTTCGCCCACCCGGTTTCCTTACCCGCCTTGGTCCTCCGGCACGGTTTCCCAGGCACGGGCCAGTTGCGCGCGCAGCAACGGCAGGGGGCTGTCGTCGCTGCCGTGGACGCGGTCCGCGAGCCGGATCAGGGTGTCGCAGCGGGCCAGCAGCAGTGCCCGCGGTCCCGTCGCGTCCCCCGCGAGCCGTGCCACGCGCAGGGCCGCGTTCGCGCCCACGGAGATGACGAGCCCGGCGATGTCCTCGGCCGGATCGCCCAGGACCGCGTCCGTCCAATCGAGAACGCCGCCGATCCGGCCCGACCCGGTCACCAGGAGGTGTTCGCCTTTGAGGTCGTGGTGCAGCACTGTCGCCGGGCCCGCCGCGGGAACGGGCCCGGTGAGCCGGTGCGCGAGCGCGGCGTGGTCCCCGCCGAGCCGGGCCGCCGCGTGCGCCGCCTCGTCGACGAGGGCGGGCAGGGAACGCGCCGGTGCCGCCGGAAGGTCGAGTGTGGCCAAGGGAACCGCGCGCAGGCCGGTCAGCAGGTCCGCCAGATCCCGTTCCCCGGCCGGGGAAACCGACTGACGTTCCGCCGACACCCCGGAAAGCCTTGTGTCGAGCGTGAAACCGAGCCCAGGGGCCCACTCGCCGACGGCGACGCTGCGCGGCACGGCGACCGTGAGGTACGGGCGGATCGCTTCGCGCAGCGCGATTTCCCGGCGCTGCCCCGCGGATCCGGCCGGGTCGCGCGCCAGGCGCAGCACGTGGCCGGTACCGACCCACCAGGTGTCGTGGTCGCCGCCCTCGTCGACGCGGCGGATCGGCGGTTCGCCGGGCAGCACGTGGCGGAGCAGGCGCCGCACGAGATCGGATGAGGTCATGGCCTCTCGATCATGGCATCGCGCGCACCCCGGACGCGAACGGGTTTGCGGGCCCGGCGAAGCCCGTGCTAGCTTTTTCCCGCGCCCCGTATGGGCCTACGCATGGAGGTAGCGGTCTTCTTTGCGGCGAACGCCGCACAGTCACCCTGGTGAACGGCACGGGTATTTCCCGTGTCCGCCGTTCCTTCGCGCGTGTCGGCCGCGGGGCTTTTCCGTGTCCGTTCCCGGGTGTCCCTCCTGCGATCTTTCATCGATCCGAAAAGGACTTCATGACCGAGGAACAGTACGAGCACTTCGACGTCGGCGCCTTCCAGCGCCGGGTCATCGCCGAATTCCGCGCCAACGCCGGGAAGGTCGCGATGTTCGGCGACGAGGCCTCGCTGGCGCTGGTGACCACCACCGGGGCACGCAGCGGGCTGCCCCGCACCGTCCCGTTGTCCTATGTGGACGTCAAGGGGCAGAAGGTGATCGTCGCCTCCGCGATGGGCGCGCCCCGGAATCCCGCCTGGTACCACAACATCCGGAAGAACGCGATGGTGACCGTGGAGACCGGCACCGAGACGTTCGAGGCGATCGCCGCGATCCCGGCCGGGCCCGCGCGCGACGCGCTGTTCGCCGAGGTGGTCGCGATCGAGCCGGGTTTCGGGGAGTACCAGGCGAAAACCACGCGGCCGATCCCGGTGGTCACGCTGCACCGCGTGGACGGGGGCGCCGACCGGGTGCGTGGCATGGGGGACTTCGTCGTCGAGGCGCACGACTGGCTGCGCGCCGAACTCGCCGAGCTGCGCCGCCGGGCGGGCGAAGGTGAGGCGCTCATCAGGACCGCCGATCTCGGCCGGGAACTGCGTGCGCACTGCCTGAGCTTCTGCGGGGCGCTGAAACAGCATCACCACGGTGAGGACGCGGGCGCGTTCCCGATGCTGGCCGCCCGGTTCCCCTCGCTCGCGCCGGTGCTGGAGAAGCTCGCTGCGGAGCACGTGGTGGTCGCCCGCGCGCAGGAACGGATCCGCGTGCTCGTCGAGGAGTACGTCCCCGGCGAGAGCGATCCGGTCCGGTTGCGCGAGGAACTCGACCGGCTGGCCGCCGAGCTGGAGGCCCATTTCGCCTACGAGGAACGGTCGATCGTGACCGCCCTCAACGCGCTGGGCCCGGCGCCCGAAATCCCCTGACCGCCATGGCGCGCACGCCGGGCGCCGTCGAGTCCCGGACGAACGGGCAGTCGGCGGGCCGCCCGGCGTCGCCGAGGTCCAGCCGCAGGTCGACACCGCTCGCCACCCGGTACGGGCGGGTGTCGACCACCGTGCCGAGGAGCTTGCGCAGCCGGGACACCTCGGCCCGCGCGGTGATCACGTGGTCGGCGTCGCCGTAGAGTGCCCTGCTCAGCGCCGCCGCGGTCAGCCCGGCCGGACCGGCGTGGTGCAGCAGCAGGAGGATCTCGGCGTGCCGGACGGTCAGCGGGCTGCGCCACGGCGTCCCGCTCCCGCTCACCTCGATGCGCGGCGGCCCGGACAGGTCGAGCAGTAGCCGCACCGCGGTGTCGGTGCTGTTCGGCCGGACCAGCCAGCCGCCCGCGACGGGTTCGGGCAGGCACAGCCCGAGACCAGGCACGGTGATCGCGCGGTCGCCCCGCGGCCGTGTGACCCGGTCCCTGGCCGCGATGCCCGCGCTGTGCGCCACCCAGCCGTGCTCGTCCACCAGCAGCAGCGGCCCGTTCACCCCGGCCAGCCACGGCGCGGCCGCGGTGCGCAGCTGTTCCAGCTCGTGCTGGTGATGCCGCCACAGCATCAGCTCGGCGAGGCGGACCGCGGTCTCGATGAGCGCGCCGATGGTGGGATGCAGGGTCAGTGCCGGACCACTGACGTCGACGACGCCGAGCAGCTCGCCGGTGCGCGGGTCGTGGATCGGCGCCGCCGTGCAGTACCAGGGATGCTGTGGCTGCTCGAAGTGCTCGGCGGAGAACAGCTGGACCGGCGCCGCCTCCGCGATCGCGGTGCCGATGGCGTTGGTGCCCACCGCCGCCTCGGTCCACACCACGCCGTCGACGAAGCCGAGGCGGTCCGCGCGCAGCCGCGTGCTCGCCGCGCCCTCCCGCCACAGGATGACGCCGTCGCCGTCGGTGACCACGAGCAGGAACTGCGAGGCGTCCGCGACCGAGGAGATCAGCCGTTTGATCTCGTCGATGACGAACCGCAGCGGGGACTCCCGGCGCAGCCGCTCGACCTCGTCGAAGGGCAGCGGGGCGCGGCCGTTGCGCCCGTCGGGGTCGAGCCCCAGCGCGAGCACGCGCCGCCATGACCGGGCGACGAGCTCCCTCGGCCGCAGCGCGGGCCGGGCACCGCCGAGGACGGCGTCGTAGGTCCTGGTCAGAGCGCGCGCGTAGGTCGGCAGGTCCATACCCTGCTCGATCGCTGGGAAGACGCTCACGATCACCGGCTCCGTCGCTGGGGTGCCTTGGACCATAACTCCGGGTGCATGACGAGCGCCATAGGCCCGGGCCGTGCAATGCGCCGCAACCCTTGCCGCTCTGCTCGCCGTTCGCTGTGCTGTGGGTCACACGAGGCGAAAGGGAGTGCGATGACCGCGACCGTGGAAAGCAGGCTGACACCGCAGGAACGGGTCGACACCTGGCTCGGCGAGTTCGAGGCCGCGCTGGCCGCGCGGGACGTGCCGAGGGCCACCGGGATGTTCGCCGTCGACAGCTTCTGGCGGGATCTGATCGCGTTCACCTGGAACATCAAGACGGTCGAGGGCCGCGAGGGCGTGGCCGCGATGTTGACCGCGCAGCTGGAGAGCATCGATCCGGCCGGATTCCGGACCACCGAACCGCCCGAGGAGGACGGCGGGGTGACCTCGGCGTGGATCGAGTTCGAGACCGCGGCCGGTCGCGGACTCGGTCATCTGCGGCTCAAGGACGAGGGCGCCTGGACGTTCCTCACCACGATGCACGAGCTGAAGGGGCACGAGGAGCCGCGCGGGTTCAACCGGCCGAAGGGCGCCGCGCACGGCGCGGACCCGGACCGGCGCACCTGGACGGACCAGCGCGAGGCGGAGGAGGCCGAACTCGGCTACACCCGGCAGCCCTACGTCGTCGTGGTCGGCGGGGGACAGGGCGGCATCGCACTCGGCGCGCGGATGCGTCAGCTCGGGGTGCCCGCGCTGGTGCTCGAACGCAGTCCCCGCGCGGGCGACTCGTGGCGCAACCGCTACAAGACGCTCTGCCTGCACGACCCGGTGTGGTACGACCACCTGCCGTACCTGCCCTTCCCGGACACCTGGCCGGTCTTCGCGCCGAAGGACAAGATCGGGGACTGGCTGGAGATGTACACCCGGGTGATGGAGATCCCGTACTGGACGTCGGCCACCTGCCTGTCCGCATCCTACGACGAGTCCACAAAGGAATGGACGGTCGAGGTGGACCGCGCGGGCGAGCGCGTCACCCTGCGCCCCCAGCAACTCGTGCTCGCCACCGGGATGTCCGGCAAGCCGAACCTGCCCACCTTCGCGGGGCAGGACCGGTTCGCCGGCGACCAGCACCATTCGAGCGCGCATCCGGGGCCGGAGGCCTACGCGGGCAAACGCGCGGTGGTGATCGGCTCCAACAACTCCGCGCACGACATCTGCGGCGCGCTGTGGGAGGCGGGCGCGGACGTCACCATGGTGCAGCGGTCCTCGACGCATGTGGTGAAGTCCGATTCGCTGATGGAGCTGGGGCTCGGGGACCTCTATTCGCAGCGCGCGGTGGCCGCCGGGGTGACCACGCAGAAGGCGGACCTCACCTTCGCCTCGCTGCCCTACCGGATCATGCCCGAGTTCCAGATCCCGGTGTACCGGGCGATCGCCGAGCGCGACGCGGACTTCTACGACCGGCTGGAGAAGGCGGGCTTCCGGCACGACTGGGGTGACGACGGCTCCGGCCTGTTCATGAAGTACCTGCGCCGCGGCTCCGGCTACTACATCGACGTCGGCGCGGCGGAGCTCGTGGCGAACGGTGACATCAACCTGGCCCACGGCGGCGTGCGGGAGCTGACCGAACACGCGGTGGTGCTGGAGGACGGCACCGAGCTGCCCGCGGACCTCGTCGTCTACGCCACCGGCTACGGCTCGATGAACGGCTGGGCCGCCGACCTGATCGGCCAGGACGTCGCGGACAAGGTCGGGAAGTGCTGGGGCCTCGGCTCGGGCACCACGAAGGACCCCGGGCCGTGGGAGGGTGAGCAGCGGAACATGTGGAAGCCGACCCGGCAGGACGGGCTGTGGTTCCACGGCGGGAACCTGCACCAGTCGCGGCACTACTCGCTGTACCTGGCGTTGCAGCTCAAGGCACGCAGCGAGGGCATCCCGACCCCGGTCTACGGCCTGCAGGAGGTCCACCACCTGAGCTGAGCGCGTCTCCGCTCCCGTGGTGCCCGCATGACCCCGGCGAGCCAGAACCCGATAAAACTTGCCCACCGAGAAAAGTTGCTCGGTGGGCAAGTTTGTGTGTACCGTCGGGGGCATGGCGGAGGACGGGGTGCCGGGCCTGCGGGAGCGCAAGAAGCTACAGACCCGCAAGGCGCTGAGTGACGCGACGCTGGACCTGGTTTTCGAGCGTGGGCTGGAGAATATCCGGCGCGAGGACATCGCGGCGCGGGCCGGGGTGTCGATCCGGACGTTCAACAACTACTTCGCGAGCAAGTACGAAGCGCTGGCCTACCGGCAGATCGAGCGGATGAAACGCAGCGTCAGGATACTCCGGTCGAGGCCCGCCGACGAGCCGTTGTGGACGGCGATCACGGTGGCGTGCACCAAACCGCTCGAGGACGACGGCGGGGAGGGCGGCGTGCCGAGCCCGGCCCAGCTGGCCGCGGTGCGCGAGCTGCTCGGCGCGCCGGAGATGGCGGCCACGCTCCAGAAGGCGGTGCTCGGCGCGGACGGCGAGCTGATCACCCTGATCGCCGAGCGCACCGGCACCGACCCGGCGAAGGACCTGTATCCGCGGCTGGTGGTGGCCGCGATCGGGTCCGCCTGGCAGGCGGCGTCCGAGGTGTACCTGAACGCCGAGCCACCGGTGCCCATCGTCGGCCTGCTCCGGCGCGCGCTGGAACAGATCGCCGCCGGGTTGCCCGACCCCTCCGCCTGACCTTTCCAGGTAATGGACACGGAAACAGGGGGTTTGTTTGTCATGCCCGAAAACACTGTCATGCCCGAAAACGCCGAAGTGGTCATCTCCGGCGCGGGCCCGAACGGGCTCATGCTCGCTGCGGAACTCGCGCTGGCCGGGATCCGTCCGGTCGTGCTGGAGCGGCTGCCCGAGCCCAGCGACGAGCCCAAGGCGAACGGGATGGTCGGCCAGGTCGTGCGTTTCCTCGATCAGCGCGGGCTGTACGAGGAGATCAGCGGCAGGGCCGGTCCGCCACACCCCGCCCCGGCGTTCTTCTTCGGCGGGATGACCCTCTCGTTCGCCGAGGTGGTGGACAACCCGGTCCACCTGTTGCCCATCCCGCAGCCGAAACTCGTGCGCCTGCTGGACAAGCGCGCGCTCGGCCTCGGCGTGGACGTCCGGCGGGGCCACGAGCTGACCGGATTCGGCCAGGACGAGAACGGCGTGACCCTCACCGTGACGGGCCCGCGCGGCGAATACGAGGTGCGTACCCGGTTCCTGGTCGGCGCGGACGGCGGGAAGAGCCTGGTGCGCAAGCGGACCGGCATCGCGTTCCCGGGGACCACCGACACCAGCGGCGTCACGCGGATGGCGGCGGTCAGCATGCCGGACGCGCGGCGGACGCCGAACGGCGGAATCGACGTACCGGGCTTCGGGCCGCTCGGTTTCGGCTTCAACCGGTTGGAACGCGGCACCTTCGTCTTCGCGGAGCTCCAGCCGGGCAAGCCGGTGATCGCGACCGGCGAACTCGCCGGTGAGCCGATTCCGGACGGCACACCCCTGACGCTGGACGAGCTCCGGGACAGCGTTCGCCGGGTGCTCGGCGTCGACCTGGCGTTCGAGGCGCCGACGGGTCCCGGCCCGCACGCGCTGCGCCGGGTGACCGTCCAGAACACCCGGCAGGCGGAGAACTACCGCGCGGGCAACGTCTTCCTCGTCGGCGACGCGGCGCACGTGCATTCCGGGATGGGCGGCCCCGGGCTCAACCTCGGCATGCAGGACGTGGCGAACCTGGGCTGGAAACTCGCGGCGCACCTGCGCGGCCGGGCACCCGAGGGCCTGCTCGACACGTACCAGAGCGAACGCCATCCGGTCGGGGAGCGCGTCATGACGCACTCGCTCGCGCAGAGCGCGCTCATCGCGCCGGGACCCGGCGTCACCGCGCTCCGGCAGCTGTTCGGGGAACTGATGCGGAAGCCGGAGAACTCCGGGTACATCGCGCATCTGATGGCGGGTTCCGAGGTCCGGTACGACATCGGGGACGCGCATCCGTTGTCCGGCCGGATGGTCCCGGAACTCGCCGTCGGTTCCCGCCGGGTCACCGAACTCCTGCGCGCGGCGCGCCCGGTGCTGGTCGACTTCACCGGTGGTGTGGAGTTCGCCGCGGCCGCGGCGGGCTGGGCGGACCGCGTCGACGTGGTGTCGGAGTCCACTTCGGACACTCCGGTCGCGGCGGTGCTCGTCCGGCCGGACGGCTACGTCGCCTGGGCGGCCGACCGTCCACAGGAGACGGACGGCCTGCGCGAGGCGCTGACCCGCTGGTTCGGCGCCGCGGCGTAGAGTTCCGTGAATGCCACATTGAGGGACTCTGAGTCCCTCAATGTGGCATTCACGGACAGCCGCGTCAGCGGAGGTGCTTGAGCAGGGCGGGGACGAACTTGGCGGCGTCGACGGTGCCCCAGCCGGACACGATGTCGAAGCCCTTGCCCGCGGAGAATCCGGGAACGCCGTTGTAGGCGTTGTTCCCGCTGGTCACGTCCACGATGCCGGACGCCGTGCCGCCGGAGCCGAGCCGGTACAGCGCCGGGTTGATGAACCCGAGCCCCTTACCGGCCTGCTGCGAGGCGAGGTCGACCACCGCGGCGAACAACGGCGAGGACTGCGAGGTGCCCGACGTGCCCAGCAGCGAGATGTCCGGCAGCGACCGGCCCTTGGCCTTGGTCACCTTGCCGACCTCCTTCTGCCAGTCGGGCACGCCGTACTCGTGCGAGACACCGCCGCCCGACCGCGACCACAGGTCGTCCGGCCGGGTCCGGGTGCCGTCGGGGTTGAGGTGCAGCACGGTGCCGCCCACCGCGGTGACGTAGGAGCTGGCGGCGGGGAAGCTCACCACCTGCTTGCCCCACGCGCTGCCGTCCTTCTTCTTGCCGGTCGAGCCGTCGTCACCGCTGGAGGCGGTGATGGTGATCCCGGCGTCGGTCGCCTTCTTGAAGTGCGCGTCGAGATCGTGCAGCTGCTGCGAGCTGTCGAAGTCGTCTTCCGGCGTGCCGAGGCTCATCGAGATGACGTTGGCCGACTTGTGGTCGGCGAGGTAGTCGATGGCCTTCATCATGTCGGGGAACCCGTCGATGCCCTGGGTTTCCGAGGTCGGGGTGGCCACGACGAGGATCTTCGCCTTGGGCGCGAGCGTGTGGAACATCGCGACGTCGAGGTCGGTCTCGCCGCCCCAGCTGGCGCAGTCGGCGGGCACGCCGGGGTCGTCGCACGAGGGCACCGGGCCCGCCGGTTCGAGGATCTCCACGTCCGCGGGCGGCAGGCCGTGCGAGCGCGAATAGCTGTCGATGTAGGCCTTGATGTTCTTGTCGCCGTAGGAGACGATCGTCGCCAGCGCCGTGCCGGTACCGTCGATTCCCTTGTCGTACAAAGGTTTCGTGTGGTACGCGGTTTGCAGGTTGTTGCCGGCGGCGGCGATGGCCCGGTCGGTCAGCGCGGCGCGCTCGTCGGCGTTCTTCGTGGCGCCGAGCAGTTTCGCCGCTTCGCTGAAACTGTGGTGCTTGGCACTCGCGTGGTCCCCGGAGGGTGCGGCGCCCGCCGTGCCCGCCCCGCACAGGGCGACCGCGACGGCCGTGCCCGCGGCGAGGGCGAGCGCCCTCCGTACGCGGTGCGGACCTCGGTCTCGGCTGAACCCAGCAGACATTCGGTGTTCCTCCAGCTCGGCGGTGTCACGGTGCGCTCCCGCCGGATTAGTACCTCGCCAGGCGTGTCCCTGCCACGGCCATTGGTCGCGGATGCGGTGATACCCCCAGGAACCCGGCGATCCGTGCGAAGCGGCCGAAAGGGGATCAGGCCCGCCGGGTCAGTGGCCGGCTGACCAGCGCGCCCACCAGCACGAGCACCGCCACGCCGCCGAACATCCACCGCGCCGAACCGGTGTCCGCGTCGCCGCCGAGATTCACCAGCAGCCCCGCCAGTGCCGAGCCGAACGCGTTGGAGACGAGCTGGACGGTGTTGATGGCCGCGGACGCGCGGTCCGCCTCCGCGCCGCCGGATTCGACACCCATCGCCTTGGTCGCCAGGTGCGGCCACGCGATCCCGATCCCGCTGCCCGCCACCAGCAGGCCGAGGACCCACACGACGACCGTGCCCGCCCCGGCGTCGGCCCGCTGGGTGAGGGCCAGCACCGCAAGGCCGCCGCCGAGCAGCAGCGGCGCGGCGAGCAGGATCCGCCGGATCGCGCTCGCGCGGACCGCGTTGGCCGCCGGGATCTCGCCGATCGTCCAGCCCGCCGCGAGCACCGCGCCGAGGAATCCGGCGGCCACCGGTGCCAGCCCGGCGAGCCGCTGCCCGAACAGCGGTACGAACGCCTCCGCCGTCGAACCGATCGACAGCACGACGATGAACAGGTAGATCCACTTCGTCGGCGCCGCGTGCTCGAAGGTCGAGCGCGGCAGCACCCTGGCCTCGGCGCGGCGTTCCCGCGCGACGAACCCGACGACCAGAATCGCCGCCACGACAAGGAAAACGATGCGCACGGTGTGCTGTTCCGCCACTCCGGCGACACTCACCAGGAGCACCGCCGCCGACAGCAGCAGCATCGACACCAGCGGCGTCGGCATGACCGTCCCTTCCGGACGTGCACGCGGCAGTGCCTTCGGGACGAGGACGGCGAGCCCGAGCGCCGCGGCGGCGAGGGCGACGAACGCCACCTGCCACAGCCGCAGCTGCCCGAACAGCCCGCCGAGCGCGGGCCCGGCCAGCGTGCCGACGCCCCACATCGCGGAGATCAGCGCGGAAGCGCGTGCCCACAGCCGTTCGGGCAGGCTGGACCGGATCAGCGCGTACCCGAGCCCGGACAGCATGCCGCCGCCGACGCCCTGCACCGCGCGGCCCGCCAGCAGCACCGCCATGGTGGGCGAGACGGCGCACAGCACGGACCCGGCGACGAAGAAGGCCAGCGCGAGCACGTACGAACCGCGGGCCCCGAAGCGCGCGACGGTCCGGCCGACCACCACCGAGGAGGACACCGAAGCCACCAGGAAGACCGTGGTGCTCCAGGCGTAGAACCGTTCGCCGCCGATGTCCGCCACGATCGTGGGCAGCATGCTCGCGGTGAGATAGATGTTGGTGGCGTAGAGGGCCACGCCCCCGGCCAGTACCACGATCGTGCCGAGGTGGCGCCTGCTCAGCAGATCCCGCCACGTGCCCCCGGCCTGGTCCGCAACCGTCGTCGTCATGCGGTCGACGCTAAAAGCTCCAGTTCGCTGGAGGTCAACCTCGGGATGGGGTGGATCACGTGCCGGACAAGAGAAATCGCGGAGGTGCCCGCGGACCAGCAGGCACCTCCGCGACATGCAGGCGGTGTCCGGGGGGCGCTCATTTTTCGGCGAAAGAGGCCCACCCGCGGACTCCACCCTGGTTCAGTGCGTACGGCCCGCGCGCCGACGCCGAACCACGAACACACCGGCCAGCCCGGCGACGGCGGCGAAGCCGGATCCGAGGATCCACTCCGTGGCCGTGCCACCGGAAACCGGCGACTGCGCCTCGGCGGGTTTGACCGCCGGGGCCTGATCGAAGCCGCCCAGCCTGCCCTTGCGGACATAGTCCGAGCCGGGCATCTTGTCGGCGTACTTGCCGTGCACGGTCCGCTGGTACTCCGCCAGCGTCGCGCCCGACGGGCCGACCACGCGCTTCGCGACGTCGTTCAGTCCGACGACGCGGCCTTCGTGCACCCGGTACCAGGCGTTGATCTGGGGTTCCGTGAAGACCGTATCGCCGCCCGCCTGCGCGGGATAGGTGATCTCTTCGGTTCCTGTGGTGATATTGCTGGCTTCCCAGCCCTCGCCCTGACGGGTCAGCCAGACCGAAGCGTCCTGGCCGCTGGCCGACCGGGCGTGCACGGCGTAGTAGCCGAACGTCGCGACGTCGGAGGAGCCCCCGGTGACGAATGCCGGGTTGAGCGTGTTCACCGTGAGCGGCGTGCCGACGATCTGAGGCGCTTTCGCCGCCGCGGCGGCGTTTTCCTCGGCCTTGCTCATCATCGACGACGGCTGGCCCGCCGCGTGGCGGTCGGCGTCGACGAAGAAATGGGCGATGAAGTCGGTCGCCTGTGGGGTGGTGGCGGCCTGGCCGACGGCGTCAGGCTCCGGGGAAGCGCTTGCCGTGGCGGTGCCCAGCAGCAGTGCGAAACCGGCGACAGCCGAGCCGGTGAGCAGTCGTGTCGTCTTGTTCATCGCCATCACTTCTCCCCGTAGAGAGATTCGGCCCAGCGGAACTGACCGTTCGACCGGTAGGACTGGTGCCGCATCTGGCTGTAGCGCGGGCTGGACGGCCACGGGTCGCCGTAGGACAGCGCCTGGGTCGAGCTGTCGTAGCCGTAGATCACCTGCGCGTGGCCGCCGCCGGCGGTCCAGTAGATGCCGGTCTCGATCGGCGAGTTACCGTCGATCGACTGTTGGACCTGCGCGAAGCTGAGCGCTCCGCCGATTCGCCCGCCGTTGATGCCGAGCGCCTGGAACGCCGTCTGGACCCACTCCAGGTAGCCCGCTTCGTTGGGGCAGTACTCGCCGGGCTGGCCGCCGCGCGCGACCGAGCAGAAGTCGGTCTGGCTGTAGCCCTGGTCCTTCTGCAGGTACTGGGCGATGGTGAGCCCGCTGCCGGCCCAGCACCACTGATCCTGCTCCTGGACCTGCTGGCTGATGTTCAGCTGCTTGCTCGCGGTGGGTCCGGCGGGGGCGGCCGAAGCGACGGTGGCGGGGGTGAGCACACCCACCGCCAGGGCGCCCGCCGCGAACACGGCGGCCCGCCGCAGGCGGCTCGCCGTTGATCTCCGCGCGCCGCGGGGCGGCGCACTCGTGCTGGGCATGGTTGCTCCTTTCGGCCCGACCGCGGGGGCCGGATTCGGGAACGAGGACCATGCGAAGCATCGGCCGAATGGCTCGAACGGGGGTAATCCCATCGGGGATAACACGCACGTTATGGGTAGACGATCTCACTTTCGGTGACGTCGCTCAGGGCGGCGTCGACCT
The DNA here is from genome assembly GCF_039541975.1 of Amycolatopsis samaneae. Taxonomy (NCBI): domain Bacteria; kingdom Bacillati; phylum Actinomycetota; class Actinomycetes; order Pseudonocardiales; family Pseudonocardiaceae; genus Amycolatopsis; species Amycolatopsis samaneae. The sequence goes on along the minus strand of NZ_BAABHG010000004.1, from coordinate 251,764 downwards.
CCCGATGCGCCTCGGGATGACTGTCCCACCAGCGCCGATAGTGCGGGTTGTTGTCGACGACGTGCCGGTAGGCCAGCGCGGCGCACCGGAACAGTTCGTCCATCGAGTTCAGCAGGACGTCGTTGGCGCGCATGGCGAACAACATGTCGGCGAGTACCGGATCACCGCGCAGCGGGTAGGCCGAGACCCCGCCGCTGGGCCGGAACGACGCCGACGCCATGACCACGCAGCCCGCCTTGATCAGCGTGCGCGCGGTGATCGCGTCCGTGGTGTAGTGCCGGATCTTCGGTGTGAAACCCGCGGCCTCGCAGGCCGCCAGCAGTCGCATCCGCACGCCGTTCTCGTGCGGCGGCGGCAGCACCCACTCCTCGTCCGCGAGATCGGCGAGGTCGATGACGTCGTCCTTGACCGCCGGGTGCCCGTCGGCCACCCCGGCGAAGATCGGCTCGGTGCCCAGTGTCCGCACGGTCAGCCCGGCGAGGTGGTACGGCTCGATGCCGTCGAAACGTTCCAGCAACGCGACGTCGACCCGATGCGTGGCCAGCAGTTTCAGCAGTACCGGCGCGGATGGCTCCACCCAGGTCTGCACGTCGAGCTCGGTGGCGCGCAGGTGCAGGTGCTCGACGAACCCGCCGAGCATGGTCAGCGGGATGCTGCCGACCCGCAGCACCGAGCGCCCGTCCGCCTGCCCGCGTTCCTTCGCCGTGACGACGAGCGCCTGCAGGTCCGCCAGCAGCGCCTCGGCCCGGTTGAGCACGAACTTGCCGAGGTCGGTCGGCTTGGTGCCCTGCGACCCCCGTTCGAACAGCTGTCCGCCGAGAATGCGTTCGATTCGTTTGAGCTGCGCGGTCAACGCGGGCTGGCTGACGCCGAGCAGGGTCGCCGCCCTGCTCACGCTGCCGGCCTCCGCGACAGCGCGTACCGCACGAAGATGACGCAGTTCGAGCTCCGCCATCCGCCGATGTTATACCCCTATCGGGTGGGGAGATAGCCTTGCGCGGTAATTGGTTCGGACCATTCTTTCACTGTGCGAGACGTCGCTCTTCGTGTCCGGCGAGCGTAGCGCGGCGTAACGCCGTGAAGGCCCCCTTCGCAGCGTTGAGCGCTGGCAAGGAGGCCTTCACGGCATGGTCACCCTCAGACGTGGGTGACCAGCAGGGTCACGCCGGCTTCGCCGCCGCAGTCGACCAGGACCGGGCCGACGCCGTTCCCGATGTGCTGGGCGACGTTCGCCTTCGCGAGGAACCCCTTCGGGTCGGCGTTCAGGATCCGGATGTTCTCCAGCGCCGGGTTCGCCGGGGAGTTGCCGATGATCTGCTTGAGGCCGGTGCCGCCACCGCAGTTGCCGGTGATGGTCACCTCTTCACCGCGCTTCGCGGTGGGGTTCGGGCTCACCTCGACCACGGCCCGCGCGCCCTTCGGCGGCTGCTGCTTCTGGACGCTCGCGGCGTTCGGCTGCCCGGTGTTTTCCGTGCTCGCCGACGCGCTGCTCAGTCCGACGATCCCCGCGGCCGCGGCCGCGACCAGGCCCGCCGAAGCGGTGATGCCGACCAGCGTGCGAACGCTCTTCCGGTTCCCCATGGCGATCTCCCTTCCTGTGTGTCCTTTTCGGACACTCGGTGCTCCCCGCGGAGTGCGCGGGAACATCGGGTAAGTCGACGCGGACACCGGCCCGGGTTCTCGTGACGTGGAAAAGTGACTCGGGTCACAACAAACGGGTGGGAAAGTGACGACGGGACATGGCCATCCGGTGAAGTGCGCCGTCGCGGGGTTCTCGCCGCCCCGCGCCGGTGGCGATACTCGGGGCATGATTTCACTTCGCCGGTTCGCCCGCGTCAGTGCGCTCATCACCGTCGGCTCGGCCCTGCTGCTCGGTTCCACGACCGTCGCGGCCGCCGCGCCAGCCCCTCTCGCTCCGGCCGTCTCGGTCGCTTCGGTCGGCAGTATCTGTACCTCGGACCTGCCCGACGAGGCCCACGAGACCCTGGACCTGATCGCCTCGGACGGCCCCTTCCCCTACCCGCAGGACGGCACCGTCTTCTCGAACCGCGAGGGCGTCCTGCCGTCGCGGCCCTCGGGCTACTACCACGAGTACACCGTCGAAACCCCGGGCAGTGACACCCGGGGCGCGCGGCGGATCGTCACCGGGGAGCGGGCACAGGAGGACTACTACACCGCCGACCACTACGAGTCCTTCGACCTGGTCGACTTCACCTGCTGAGCGGCGTACCCACCGGGACCGGATCGTCCACAAGGGACAGATCGAGACAGCGCAGCCGCGCCGGATCGGCGATGACCTCGTAGCCGGCGATCCGGTCGCCGGACACCGTGATGACGAGGGCGAGCACCAGCCGCCCGTACGGCGCGACGACGAGCCCCACCGAACCGTCGACCAGCGCCGGTTCCGCCACCCGGGAGTTCCGGCGCAGCACGATGGTCTCCTCGGCGACGGCCCGCGCGCCGCGGACCTCGGCCGGGACGCCCGGCGGGAGCGTGGCGGGATCGGCGCGGCGCACGACGTCGGGGGCGAGCACGGTCAGCAGCGCGTCCAGGTCGCCGCCGCGCGCGGCGGCGAGGAAGGCCTCGACGACCTTCCGGTGCCGGGCGAAGTCGGCGGCGGGGACCGCCGGGACACCCTTGACCTTGTGCCGCGCGCGGCTGGCGAGTTTCTTCGTGGTGACCGTGGTCCGCCCGACGATCGGGCCGATCTGCTCGAACGGCACGGCGAACAGGTCGTGCAGCACGAACGCGACCCGTTCGGCGGGCCCCAGGGTGTCGAGGACCACGAGCAGCGCCCGCCCCACCGACTCCGCCCGCACCGCCTCGGTGCCGGGGTCCCGTTCGTCCCCGGGTATCTCGGGGATCTCGCCGACCGGGTCCTCCCGGCGCGCCCGGCGGGAACGCAGCAGGTCGAGGCAGACCCGGGACAGCACGGTCCGCAGCCACGCCGCCAGGTTCCCGACCTCGCCGAGGTCGGCCCGGGACGCGCGCAGCCACGTCTCCTGCACGGCGTCCTCCGCCTCGCCCGAGGAGCCCAGCATCCGGTACGCGACCGCCCGCAGGTGGTCACGATGCGCCTCGAACCGGGTGCTCAGCGCGTTCTGGTCGTTCATGGTCACCTTTTTCCCCCGTGCTCCGTCGATTCGGGTGAGTGGAGAACACAGCCGGAGCGCGAGGAGAAAACCGATGAGCGAAAGCCTAACCCGGCAGCCGGGGCCGTCCCTGCTGCACCTCGATTCCAGCGCCGACCGCGGCTCCGTCAGCAGGGGCCTGACCGGGTCGTTCGCCGACATCTGGCGGAGCGCGCACGGCGCGGCCGGGTACCGCCACCGCGATCTGTCCGCCGACCCGGTGCCGCTGGTGGGGCCCGCCTACGTCGCGCTCGGTACCCGGGTGGAGCGGCACGGCGTCGTACCGGCGTCCCGGGTGGAGGCGCTGATCGGGGACGCCGCCGAGGAACGGGAATGGGCGCTGACCCGTTCGCTGATCGCGGAGGTGCTGGCCGCCGACGTCCTGCTGTTCGGCGTCCCGATGTACAACCTCGCGATACCGGCCGCGCTCAAGGCGTGGATCGACCGGGTCAGTTTTCCCGGACTGTTCACCGATCCGGACACCGGGGAAAGCCTGCTACGCGACACCAGGGTCGTGGTGGTCATGGCGCGGGGCGGCGGCTACGGGCCGGGGGCGCCGCTCGAAGGTCTCGACTTCCAGACCCCTTATCTGCGCGCGTACTTCCGGCGGCTCGGGGTGGCCGAGGAGCACCTGCACTTCGTCGCCGCCGAGCTGACCAGGGCCGGGGACATCCCCACCCTGGCCGGTTTCCAGGGCCTGGCGGCAGAATCGCTCGCCGCGGCCCGCGAAGCGGTGACCGCGCTGGCCACCCGGCTGACCGAGCCGAGCCTGGCGACGTCATGAGGCACGACGGCCGGGGAAGCCGTGCCCGCGCGCGGCGAGGACCACGGCGAACGTCGGCACCAGGAGCACCAGGACGCTCCAGGGAAAGGACCGGGGCCCGAACCCGTCGAGCAGGAGCCCGCCGACGACACCGCCGCCCGCCATGGCCGCGTTCCACAGCGTGACGAGCATGGCCTGCGCGAGATCGGCCGCCTCGCCGCCCGCGTTTCCGGCGGCGGTCTGCAGCAGCGTCGGGACGCCGCCCCAGCCGAGTCCCCACAGCGCGGCCGCGAGGTGGACGAGCACGGGATTTCCGCCGCGCACGGCCAGGATCGCGGCCGCCACGGCGACCAGGAGGGTGCCCGCGACGAGCAGTGCCCGCAGGTGCCGGTCGATCCGCGCGCCCACGACGCCGATGCTCACCATCGACGCGACACCGAACACCAGCAGCACCACGTCGACGGAGCCGCCCATGCCGAGCCGGTCGAGGAAGGTGGCGAGATAGGTGTAGAGGATGGTGTGCGCCAGCACGAAGGTCAGCGTCACGAACAGGACCGGCGCCACCCCGGGCACGGTCAGCGTCCGCAGCACCGGGGCCCGGTCGCCGCGGGCCTGTCCCGGGTGGTCCGGCACCGCCGCGAGGATCCAGCCGACGAGGACCACCGCCAGCACCGACATCACCCCGAAGGTGACCTGCCAGCCGAGCAGCCCGCCGAGGAAGGTCCCCGCCGGGACACCCAGCGAAAGCGCGAGCGGGATCCCGGCCATCACGACCGCGATCGCCTTGCCCCGCAGGTGTTCCGGCGCCATCCGGCGGGCGTACCCGGCCAGCAGTGCCCACACCACGCCCGCGGCGACCCCGGCGAGGAACCGGGCGGCCATGGTCAGCGGGAAGTTCGTCGAGAGCGCGGTGACCGTGTTGGCGACGGCGAAACCCGCGACCCCGGCCAGCAGCAGACGCTTGCGGCGCCAGCCCGCGGTGACCGCGGCGAGCGGGATCGCGGTGAGCGCGGTCCCGGCCGCGTAGACCGTCACGGTCTGCCCGGCGGCGGATTCGCCGACGCGCAGACCGGCGCTCATCGCGGGCAGCACACCCGCGGGCAGCGCCTCGGTCAGCACGGTGACGAAGGCGGCGGTGGTCAGCGCGAGCAGCGCGGTGTAGGGCAGCTTCCCGGTCGTATCCCGGGGAGCGGTGGGACTCGTGCGTTGGCTCATGGACGTATGCTCGAACCCTCACACAAATGTGAGGGTCAACCCGGCTGGCGTGAGGTCGAGCACATGCGCATCGGAGAGCTCTCGGAGCGGACCGGCACCTCCCGCCGGCTGCTCCGCTACTACGAGGAACAGGGCCTGATCGTCTCGCAGCGGTGCGAGAACGGCTACCGGTCCTACGACGAGTCCTCTGTGGACCGCGTCGGCCAGGTCAGGGGGCTGCTCGACGCCGGGCTGCCCACCCGGATCATCAAACAGATCCTGCCCTGCCTCGACAAGCCCCGGGTCATCCACTTCCGCGACGCGACCCCGGAGATGCTCGCGCTGCTGGAACACGAGCGCGACCGGATGACCGAACGCGCGAACTTCCTGCTGCGCAACCGGGACGCGATCTCGGCCTACCTCGACGAGGTCCGCGCCAACGCCGGCGCGCCCCGGTGAGCCCGATGGGTCCGGTGTGGACGGTCAGGGGTTGATGGCGAGGAACAGGAACGCCGCCATCAGCACCAGGTGCACCCCGCCCTGCAGGCGGGTCGCCCGGCCCGGCACCACCGTCAGCACACTGACCAGCACGGTGAGCCCGAGCAGCACCATCTGCGTGGGGCCGAGGCCCAGCTCCAGCGGGCCCTTCAGCCAGACCGACGCGAGCGCGATCGCCGGGATGGTCAGCCCGATGCTCGCCATCGCCGAGCCGTAGCCGAGGTTGAGGCTGATCTGGACCCGTTCCCGCAGCGCGGCCCGCGAGGCGGCGAGCGTTTCCGGGAGCAGCACGAGCATCGCGATCACCACGCCGACGAAGGACGGCGGGAACCCGGCGGCCCGCACCCCGGCCTCGATGGCGGGGGACTCGACCTTCGCCAGCCCGACGACGGCGATCAGCGCGATCAGCAGGAGCACCAGGCTGAACACGGTCGCCTTCTTGCTCGGCGGCGAGGCGTGTTCCTCCTCCTCGACCACGCCGTCCTCGGTGACCGGGAGGAAGAAGTCACGGTGCCGCACGGTCTGGGTGAACACGAACATCGCGTACAGCGCCAGCGAGGCGAGCGCGGCGAAGGTGAGCTGCGCGGGGGAGAACTCGGGCCCGGGATGGCTGGTGGTGAACGTCGGCAGCACCATGCTCAGGGTGGCCAGCGTCGCCACCGTCGCCAGCGCGGCGCCGGTGCCCTCGGAGTTGAACAGCGTGACGTCGTAGCGCAGCGCGCCCAGCAGCAGGGAGAGGCCGACGATGCCGTTCGCGGTGATCATCACCGCGGCGAACACCGTGTCGCGCGCCAGCGTCGCCGTGTCCGGCCCGCCGGAGATCATCAGCGTGACGATCAGCGCGACCTCGATGATCGTGACCGCGACCGCGAGGACGAGCGACCCGAGAGGTTCACCCACCCGGTGGGCCACCACCTCGGCGTGGTGCACGGCGGCGAGCACGGTCGCGCCGAGCACGATGGCGACGAGCACCACCGGGAAGACGCCGAGGTCACGGCCCCAGGCCACGGCCAGCACGACGAGGGCGAGCACGGGGACGATGCCCGTCCAGGACAGCAGCGGTGAACGATTCTTCGCGATCACGGCCCCACCCTGACACAAACCGGCCGCCCGCACCCTTCGGCGCGGGCGGCCGGGTGGCCCTGGCCACTCACGCGCCGAGGGGTTGCTCCTCGACGGCGGGCGTACCGGTGGTGCGGGCGCGTCCGGCGACGAACGCCATCGCGAGCAGGCCGAGCAGCGCCACCGCCGCGAAGAACCAGAAACCCCACGGGTAGGCGATCCCCGCGGTGACCAGCGCGCCGGTGACGAACGGGCCGAGGATCGAGCCGAGCCTGCCCACCGCGGAGGTCAGGCCCAGCGCGGTGCCCCGCGCGTTGGCGGGGAACGTCTTCGCCACGTATCCGAAGATCAGCACCTGGGCGGAGAACACGAACACCCCGGTGAGCAGCACGATCAGGTTGAGCAGCACGCTGCTGTCGATGCGCATGCTGAGCGCGGCCAGCAGCACCGCGCCCGCCCCGAACCAGATCACCGCGACGGGCTTGATGCCGAACCGGTCGGCGACCGCGCCCGCCACCAGCAGGCCGATGACACCGCCCGCGTTGAGCACCAGCAGCAGGGTGACCGAGGTCGAGATCGGGTAGCCCGCGGTGCGCATCAGCTGCGGCAGCCAGGTGTTGAGGCCGTAGACCAGCAGCAGGCCCATGAACGAACCGGTCCAGACCAGCAGGCTGGTGCGACGGTAGCGGGCGCCGAGCAGGTCACGCAGGCCGATCTTCTCGGCGGCGGGCTGCTCCTTGGCGGCGAGGAACGCCGCGGACTCCGGCAGCTTCCACCACATGATCGGCACCACGAGCAGGCCGACGACACCGCCGCCGTAGAACAGCAGGTGCCAGTTGTCCGTGCCCGCCGAGAGCGCGAGCACCGAGGTGAGCACCGCGCCGACGTGGTAGCCGGTCATGGTGATCGTGCTCGCGCTGGCACGGCGCCGCTCCGGCAGGTTCTCCGACATCGTGGTCAGCGCGACCGGCATGCACGCGCCGAGGCCGAGGCCCGCGACGAACCGGAGCACGGCGAACACCGCGACGCTCGGCGCGAGCGGCGTCAGCAGGGTGAACACCGAGAACAGCAGGACCGAGCCGATCAGCATCCCGCGTCGCCCGAACCGGTCGGTGATCGGGCCGACGCAGGCGGCGCCGACCGCGACCCCGACCAGCGAGACCGTGGCGACCAGTGTCGCCCCGGCGGCGGTGAAGCCGAGGTGATGGGTCTTCAGCAGGGTCGGGATCGTCGCGCCGAGCGCGACCAGGTCGTAGCCCTCGAGCAGGACAGTCAGCCAGCAGAGCACCGCCGTCCACATGGATCGGCGGGGTGACGTCGTCATTGCCGTGCTCCTTGCACAGTTCGTGAAACAGGGGGCTGAAGCAGGGGGACTAGAACGGGTAGCCGGCGATGTCGGAGCGGACGGTGAGCCACTGGGTCTCGGTGAACGCCTCGATGTTCGCCTGCGCGCCACCGAAGCGGGAGCCGTTGCCCGAGTCCTTCCAGCCGCCGAAGGGCGCCGTCGGCTCGTCCCCGACGGTCTGCTCGTTGATGTGCACCTTGCCGGAGTGCACCAGATCGGCCAGCTTCATCGCGGTCCCGACGTCGCCGAGGATGCCGACCGACAGCCCGTACTCCGAGTCGTTGACGACGCGGGCGGCCTCGTCGAGGTCGCGGTAGGCGATGACCGGGGCGACCGGGCCGAAGATCTCCTCGCGCCAGGCGGGGTTCTCCGCGTCGAGTCCACTGAGGACGGTGGGCGGGTAGTACGGCCCGTCGGCCTTGCCGCCCGCCTCCACCGTGGCGCCCGCCGCGACGGCGTCGGTGACGACGCGGTCGATGTGCGCGAGCTGCCGGTCGTCGATGATCGGGCCGAGCGCGACCTCACCGGTCGCGGGGTCACCGACCGGGAGCGCGCGGGCCTTCTCCGCCAGCGCCGCCACGTATTCGTCCACAAGGGACTCGTGCACCAGGTGGCGTCCGGTGGTCATGCAGATCTGGCCCTGGTGCAGGAACGAGCCGAACGCACCGGCGGACGCGGCCGCCGCGACGTCGGCGCCGGGCAGCACCACGAGGGCGTTGTTGCCGCCCAGCTCCAGGTGGACGCGCTTGAGCGCGCGCGCCGCGGCCTCGCCGACCTTCCGCCCGGCGGCGGTGGAGCCGGTGAACGAGACCACCGACACCTCGGGCGCGTCGACCACCGCGGCGCCGACGGCGGCGTCACCGGGCAGCAGCTGCAGCAGCCCCGGCGGCAGCCCGGCCTCCTCGAACACGCGGACCAGCGACACGCCGCCGCAGACCGCGGTGCGCAGGTCCGGCTTGAGCAGCACCGCGTTGCCCAGCGCCAGCGCGGGCGCGACCGAGCGGATGGACAGGATCAGCGGGAAGTTGAACGGCGCGATCACCGAGACGACGCCGACCGGCAGGCGGCGCGCGAACGACCAGCGCGGTTCGGCGGTGCTGAGCACCTCGCCTCGCGGGTGGGTCGGCAGTGCGGACGCCTCGAAGCAGATCCCGGCGGCCATCTCGGTTTCCAGCGCGGCCTTGGCCCGCACCGAACCCGCCTCGCGGACAAGCCAGTCCTGGACCTCCTCGGCGTGGCGTTCCCACAGCTCACCGGCCCTGCGCAGCACGGCGGCGCGTTCGGCGGGCTTGCGCGCGGCCCAGTCCTTCTGCGCCTCGGCGGCGCGCGCCGCCGCGCGGGCGACGTCCTCGGGAGTGGCGTTGCCGACGGCGGCGAGCTGCTTCCCGGTGGCGCGCTCGGTCACCGGGTAGGTGCCGCCGGACCCGGCGGTCCAGCCGTCGATGTAGAGCTTTTCCGACCAGATTTCGTTGTCGAGCAAGGACATCATCACTCCGGTGTGGTGAGTTGGGTGTCGACCTGGATCAGCCGGGGGCCGTCGGTGGCGGCCTTCAGCTGGATGTGCAGGTCGTCGAGGTCGGTGACCGTGGTGGCGGGGACGCCGTAGCCCTCGGCGATGCGGGCGAAGTCGAGCCCGGGGATCTCGGTGCCCGGCACGTCCTCGGTGCCCAGCAGCGTGCCGAACCACTGCAGCGCGCCGTAGGCCCCGTTGCGCAGGATGACGAACGTGACCGGCACGCGGTAGTGGGCCGCGGTCCACAGCGCGGTGATGCCGTAGTTCGCCGAGCCGTCGCCGACCACGCCGACCACCGGCCGGTCCGGGCGGCCCATCGCCACGCCGACTGCGGCGGGCAGGCCGAACCCGAGGCCGCCGGAGGCGGGGAAGAAGTACGAGCTGCCGTGGCGCAGGTCCATCTGCCGCCACCAGGCCGAGTTGGTGGAGGTCGACTCGACGACGTAGCTGGTGTCGGCGGGCTGGGTCTCGCGCAGCGTGGCGAACACCTGCTCCGGGTGCAGCTTGTCCTCGCCCCGCAGCGGTTCGGGGTTCGGGACGAAGCGCGCCCCGGCCTCCACCGCGCGGGAGCCGGTCCTGGCCAGCAGCGCTTCGAGCACCACGCCGGGGTCGGCGACCAGCGCCTCACCCATCGGGGCGCGGGCCGCGGCACCGGCGTCGTCGGTGACCTGCACCAGCCTGGTGCCCTCGGGCAGGTACCGCCCCGGCACGTACTGGTGGTAGCGGAACACCGGCGCGCCGAGCACCAGGACCAGGTCGTGTCCCTCCAGCGCGGAGGAGATCGAGGCGATCCCGGCCGGGAGGACGCCGCGGAAGAGCCGGTGACGGTTCGGGAACGGCAGCCGGAACGGCGACGGGGCCACCCAGGTCGGCGCTTCGAGGTGCTCAGCGAGCGCGACCGCGCGGTCGAACAGCCCGGCGGAGTCGAGATCGCCGCCGAGCACGAGCGCCGGGTTGCGGGCCGCCCCGACCTGCTCGACCAGCGCGTCCAGCTGGTCCGCCGCCGGCACCAGCCCACGCCGGACCTCGCGGTCGAGCGTCGCGGACGCGTTCGCGTCGAGTTCGGTGTCCCAGTCGTCGTAGGGCACCGACAGGTAGGTGGGGCAGCGCCGCAGCTCGGCCTCGAACACCGCCTGCGCCAGCGAACGTGGCACGTCGGCGGCGCAGCTGGGCTCGCCGGCCCAGCCCGCCAGCGGGCGCATCAGCTGCGTGGCGTCGACGTTGGAGAGCATCGCCTCCATGCCCATCGCGGGACGGACCTGCTGACCGGCGGTCAGCACCAGCGGGGAGCGGGAGTAGACCGCGTTGGTCAGCGCGCCCATCGCGTTGCCCGAACCGGCGGCGGCGTGCAGGTTGACCAGCACGGGGCGGCCGGTCGCCTGGGCGTAGCCGTCGGCCATCCCGACGACGACGCCCTCGTGCAGGCCGAGCACGTAGCGGAAGGCGCCGGGCAGATCGGCGAGGAACGGGAGCTCGTTGGAGCCGGGATTGCCGAAGATCGTGGTCAGGCCACGACGCTCCAGGAACTCGTGGGCGATCCGGCGTGCGGTGGGCATGGGGCGGAGTCCTCCTCTGGCGCTGTCCGACAGAACCTAGAGTCTGCCCGGACTGTGTTCCAATAAATGTTCACGACCACCGATATCGATGGGATCGATAATGCAGCAGTTCGACCTGAACCTCGTGCGGACGTTCGTGCTGCTCTACGAGACCCGCAGTGTTACCGCCACCGCGGAGTCCATGCATCTCACCCAGCCGACGATCAGCTACAGCCTGCAGAAACTCCGCCGCCGGTTCGGTGACGAGCTGTTCCGCCGCACGAAGAACGGCCTGATGCCGACCACCACCGCCCGCGAGCTGTACGAACCGCTGCACGCCGCGCTGACCGGCATCGAGGCCGCGGTGAGCGGGTCCCGGCAATTCGACCCCGCCACCGCGCACACCGCCTTCACCCTGTGCCTGTCCGACCTCGGCGAGGTGTCGCTGCTGCCGCGGCTGATGGCGGCGCTGCCGGAGCGGGCGCCGGGCGTGACGCTGACGGTGCGGCCGCTGGACGTGGTCAACGTCGTCGACCAGCTGGGCCGCGGCGAGATCGACGCCTTCATCGCCACGCCGCTGCTGAGTTCCCAGCGGGTGGCGCGGGTCCCGCTGTTCACCGAGGGCTACCTCGGCATGGTCGCCGAGGACCACCCCCGGCTACGCGGCGGCCGGGTGACCAGGATCGCGCTGGCCGCCGAACGGCACGTCACGGTGTTCGGCCCGGCGGGCCAGGAGGGGCCGCGCAAGGCGCTGGAGGCCTACGGCCTGCTCGACCGGGTGGTCCTGGAGGTGACCCGCTTCGCCACGCTGCCCTATCTGGTGCAGCAGGGCGAGCTGGTCGCGATCGTGCCGCGCAACGTGGCGCTGGTGTTCGCCGCCGAGCACCGGGTGCGGCTGCTGGAACTGCCGCTGGACATCGAATCCGCGCAGGTCGCGCTCTACGCCCGGCACGGGCACGCGCGCAGCCCGGCACAGCACTGGCTGGTCGGCTTCATGCACGAGGTACTGGCCGAAGTCACCGAATAGCCTTTCCCCGGTGTCCGTCAGGCGAGGTCGTGCTGTGCGACCTGCCATCCCGCGTCCGTCTTGACCATGAAGAGCAGTATCACGTCTCGATCGGTTTTCGCCTCGAAGAGCATTCCGGCGGTGTGGGAACTCTTGAACACCGGGGACCCGATCACCTCGTTGTCGGAGATGTTGTCGGGGTTGATGGTGGCCAAAGTGGGAAGGTAGCTTTCCGCGGTGTAGGGACGTAAACCTTCGAGCCATTTCTCGTTGCTTATGCCGAGGGGATGTGTCACAAACGCTTTCATCCACTTCAATGCGGCTTCCTGGGCCAGCTCCCTGGGGCCGGGTGGCACCGAGGCCGGTGTTCGCGAGGTGCCGGGTGCGGAAGTCGAAGACACGGTGGGAGCCGTTGTGGCCGGGGAGTTCGAGGGCGCGTAGGTCGGGTGCGGTGTGGTGGCGGCCGGGTTCGGTGCGCCGGAGGTCGGCTGGGCCTGCGGGACGAGCCGCAGGGCGATGATCGTGATCGCGGCCACGGCCACCGCGGCGCACGAGATGATGGCGATCGCCGTTCCTGTCAGCCGATTGCCGGTGCCGGAACCTTCCGTGGTGGATTCTTTTCGTGCTGGAGCCGGTGGGTTGCCGTGTGCGGGATTGCGGGTGAGCGCGAGGAAGTCGGCGGTTCCGGTGCCACGCTGCTCGGGGAGTGGCAGGCCGCGACCGGACATGGTCTTCCGAAGGCCGCGGTAGATTTCGCCGAGTGTCAGGAGTTCCGGCCCGCCTCGTACGCCTTCGTCGAGTAGGCGAATCAGTTCACCGGTGAACAGGGTGTACGTCTCGTCCGGCGGCGCGAGTGCCAACGCGTTGGCCGGTACCGAGGCCAGGGTGTAGGTGCCGGCGATCTCGACCTGGCCGAGGAACATCTCCTCCGGCTTCGCCATGAAGTCCCGCACGGCACGGCCACTGAAGCAGCAGTCCAGGATCAGTACCCGGTTGCTGGCGGGGCAGTCGTTGAAGACACTCCGGATCAACTCGAAGGACAGCGCGCTGACCGGGAGTTCGTCGAGGCCGGTATCGCTCAGTGCCAGGTACAGCTCGTGATGCTTCGGCCCGGTCAGGCCGTGGCCCGCGAAGTAGACGACGAAGGTGTCCTCGGCGCGTTCGGCGTGTGCGCGCAGGACGCGGTAGGTTTCGCGAACGGTCGTCGGATCGCCCAGGGTGACGCAGTGCTCTCGCCGCAGGCCGCCCCGGCCCGGGTCGGTCAGCGCGGCGGCCAATCCCGCGAGGTTGTTGCGAACGGCGGGCACGTCGGGCAACTCATCCGACGCATAGGTGCTCGCGCCGATGAGTACCGCGTACGAGTGTTCGGGATCAGGCAGCCGCACCGCCTGTTCCTCCTGAATTCGATCAGCACGGCGAAGATGACGGAGAAGCAACTGGCCACTTGTCGGTGGGGCGCACAGTACACCACCTCACCAGGCCGAATGGGTTGCCCAGATCCTTGCGTTCTCGTGGTCGCCCGTGCACACTTTACTGATCTTTGACAATTGGTGACGGACAGTCATCGGCGACTGTCCGGAATATCCGCTGTGCCCGTTCTTGGTGTGGTGTCGGCCGGGCTACTGGGTGATTGTGGCCGTGGCAAGGTTGAGCTGTCCGCGCGGCCAGGCGATTGTAGACGTTTGGAAGTCCTTGTCGGGGAAGGAATCTTGATGTCCGCGCGGATAGATGTACGGCGCACGGCAGGTGGTCTGCGGTTGCTGGTGCCCGCATACGGGGTGCCACGGCGGTCGGTCCGGCTGAGTTACGCGCAGGCCGGTGATCTGATCACCGCGATCCGGGCGGGGCAGGTCCGGTCGGTGGCCGGTGACGTCGCGGTCGTGCCGTTCACCGAACACGCCGAGGACTCCGGGCCGTGCGCGGTGCTGGCCGACGCCTGTGCCGGAACGTATCTGCGGGAACAGGATCTGCGTGCGCTGGGCAACGACCTGTGCGCGCACATGCCCGACCGCATGACGCCGCTTCCCTAGCGGCGCCGGACGCGGGCGTTCGGCGGTTCGCGGGTGGACCCGTGGGCTCAGGTTCGGTGGATGGTGTTGCGTCGAGGCGTGCGGGTGGGGTCGAGCCAGGCGGGTGGCAGGAATTCGGGGAGTCCGTCGTTGGCGATGCGGACTTCCCATTCGGATCGGTGGATGACCTTGTGGTGTATGGAACATAGGAGCACGGTATTGTCCACTTTGGTCTCGCCGTGGTGTGCCCAGTAGACGATGTGGTGCGCGGTGCATTGGGAGGCGGGTGCTTCGCAGCCCGGGAACGCACATCCGCGGTCGCGGTGGATGAGGGCGCGGCGGATGGCGGGGGTGGCGAGTCGGTGGGCGCGTCCGACATCAAGAGGTTCACTGTGGCTGCCCAGCACCATGGGGATGATTTTGGCGTCGCAGGCCAGCTGTCGGGCTTGGGCGGCGGTGATCTCGCCGTGGGGGTCGAGGGTGGCCTGTCCGATGCCGGTGCGTAGTTCCTCCAGCCCGACGGTGACCACGATGTGGGTGGCTTCCCCGGCCTGCGTCGGCAACTCCGGAAGCTCGGCCCACATCCGCACCAGTTCGGAGAAGGCGTGCCCGCGTCGTTCCCAGGGTGAGCGGGTGTCGCGGCCTTCGGCTTCGGTGGCGGGGCGGGGTTTCGCCAGGGGATTGAGCATTGCCTGGAGGCGTGCGGAGGTTTCGTCGTCGACGCGGGCTTTGATCTGGTGCCCGCCGTCGCGGTGTGGGGCGATGGAGAACTCGGGCCGGAAGGGTTCCGGGTCCGGGTTCTTCGGCTCCGGCCCGTCCGGATCGAGCTGGGCCAGCAACCGGGCTCCGGCCTTGTCGATCTCCCTAGGCCCAGCCGCACGGGCCAGTTCGGCGAGGATCTTCTCAGCCTGCTCCCGCTCATCCACCGGCAGCGTCTTCGGGAGTTTCCCGAGAACACTGAGGATCTTGTCGATCTGTGCCGCCCCGACCGCACCCTCCACCGCCGCGAGCGCGGTCGCGGGCGCGATCGGCGGTTGCTCGCCGGTCGTCAGATCCTGGGTGCCGTTCAACGCCACCGCCCGTGCCGCACGCGTTTTCGCTTCGGAGAACGGAAGGTGCAGGGTTTCACACAACAACCGCGCCAGACTCCCATACCCCGTGACCTCCCGAACACCCCGTCGTTCCAGTTCGGCCAGGATTTCCCCTTGCCGCGCCGCCAAACGTCGCTGTGCGCGTTCGGTGCGGACGAGTTCGGACAGCAGGCAGTCGGCATCCTCGCGCCACCACTCGGTGCGCGATGCGGAGGTACTGCACTGGCCTGCCATACCTCCACCCTACGCCGCCCGATCGAACACATGTGCTATCGATCGGGTGAACCTCTCTGCCCCGGATTTTCCTTGCGACACAGGACTATCTGCGGATTCTCCGGCTTTCAGCCGAGTTTCTTCGCCATGTCGACGACTGCCTTGAGCACGACGTCCGGGCGGTCGACCGGGATCTCGTGTGAACTGTTTCCGGCGACGGCGAGTTCGCGGTTCGGGGCGGACGCGGCGAACCGCGCCTGGGCGTCGCGCCAGGCCTGGGCGTCGTCCGGGGTGTCGAAGGGCGTCTTCGCCGACACGATCACCGTTGCCGGTACGCTTTCCGGCCAGGAGATCTTGTGATAGGCGCGATGCAGGTCGCCGTAGCCTTCGGCCACCGCGAGCAGTTGGCGGTTCTGCTTCGTGGAGGGCTGCTTCTTCAGCTCCTCGATCTGCTTGGCGTTCACGGCCTCGATCCTGGCCACTTCACCGTCGGTGTAGAAGGTGGGCAGGCTGGCGTCGACCAGCACCGCGCCGGTGACCCACCGCGGATTCCTGTTCGCGAAGTAGGTGGCGATCTCACCGGCGAGAGAGTGCGACACCAGCATGACATCCTTGGTGGCGCCCAACTGTGTGAGACCGGCTTCCAGATCCGACACCGCGTCCTGCACCTTCCACGGTCCGGGAACCTCGTCGCTGGCTCCCGTACCGGCGCGGTCATAGGTGATGATCTCCGAACCGGTGTCCCTGGCCAGCCGGGGTACCAGGTCCTTCCAGTAGGAGGAGTCGGCGCCACCACCGGCGTCGAGCACGATCGCGGGCAGCCGGCCGGGCGTGACGTGGAACGCGAGCTCGTGGCCGTGGTTGGTGACCTTCCGCACCGTGGGATCGGTGGGTGGCGAAGCCGTCGTCACCGGCACCGATGTCGGCGACGGAGCGGCGGGCGATTGAGCGGCAGGCGATGCGCAGGCGGCGAGCGTGCCGACGAGAACCGCGCCGGCGGTGAAAGCCGCGCCAGCACGGCGAAAGCGCCGAGGGAACGTTGAATTCCTGGTCATGGCGGCGACTCTAGGGTCGCGGTCGGGAAAACTCAGTGGTGCTGCCCGGTCGGCCGGTGGTGGAGCCGTCCCTACCCCGGTCCGGTACACACGGCTCCGGAAGCCTTGTGCGGTAAGGATTTTTGCTTCAGGAGAACTCGACGTCGCGCTGCGCGGCGTGGGAGCGCTCCTCCTGCGTGACGGGCAGCGCGCGGGATGGACCGCTCAGTGCCTGCCACACCAGGGTGGCGGCGTGGCGTGCCTCCGGGCTCGCGACGACGTGGCGTTCGGTGTCGCCGGGCTGCTCGGCCGGTGCCTGGCCGATGTGCTCGACCAGCGCGAGCGCCAGTTCGCGCAGCTTGACGTTGAACTGCTGGCTGGCTCGCCGCAGCACGGCCCACGCCTCGTCCGCGGCACAGCGCAGCAACGTCATGAGCGCGCCCTTGGCCTGTTCGATGATGGCCCGCGAGGCCAGTGCGTCGAGGACCCGTTCGGCGTCCTCGACGCTGCGGCTGGCGATGTCGGCGACCGTGACCGCGCTGGCCACCAGGCGTTCGTGCCGGGCAAGCACGCCGAGGGTGTGCTCGTCGGCCGCGCTTTCCAGGTAGACCGAGAGCACGACGACGCCGTTGTCGTCCCAGACACCCGGCACCGCCGCCACGCCGCGGACCCGGGAGATCGCGTCGTGGTATTCGGTGGGGGCCTGGGCGCACACGGTGTCCGGGGTCAGGTGCGGCCAGCGGAGGTCGTGCCACAGGTCGGCGGAGATGACGGGTTCCTCACCGGCGGCGACCAGCAACGACGGGCCCCACAGGTGCCCGGTGGTGATCGGGGTGAGGACCTGCCCGACACCCGTCGCGGTCAGCACCCGCAGCCTGCCGCCGCCGAGGCGGGACGCCGGGTGGGCGATGCTGACCGCGGTGCCGATTTCGCCGGGTACGTCACGTCTCACCCCGGCGAGCACATTGTCCAGCAACGCCGTCAGCGGCGTCGCGACCATCTTGGTGGGATGCATGTCCTGCGTCCGATCCCATCCCCCGTTCGGTATGACGTGCTGCCTTGTCATCCGGGTGATGGCGGTGATGACATCGCGATACCCCATACCCTGGCACAGATCGGTGGCCGCTCCAACCTGCCGGTGTCCTTCACCTCTTTCCGGCCAGCGCGCGCCCGGCGGCCCGGCCGGAGAAGACGCAGCCGCCGAGGAACGTGCCTTCCAGCGCGTTGTAGCCGTGTACGCCGCCTCCGCCGAACCCGGCGACCTCACCGGCGGCGTACAGCCCGGGCACCGGGGCCCCGTCCGGCCGGCGTACCTGGGAGTCGAGGTCGGTCTGCACCCCGCCGAGCGTCTTGCGGGTGAGCACGTTCAGCCGCACCGCGATCAGCGGGCCGTGCGCGGGATCGAGCAGACGGTGCGGTTTCGCGACCCGGGCGACCCGGTCCCCGACGTAGCGGCGCGCGTTGCCGACGGCCATCAGCTGCAGGTCCTTCGAGTACGCGTTGCCGACTTCACGATCGCGCGCGACGATCTGGCGTTCCAGCTCGGCGGCGTCCAGCACCGGGCCTCGAGAGAGTTTGTTCATCCCGGCCACGAGTCCGGGAAGGGAATCCGCGACGACGAAGTCCACGCCGTGCCGCTTGAACGCGTCGACCGGCCCCGGCGCGCCCTTGCCGACACGCCCGGCCAGCACTCGTTTGACGTCCTTGCCGGTGATGTCCGGGTTCTGTTCCGACCCCGACAGCATGAACTCCTTCTCCAGGATCGTCTGCGTGAGCACGTACCAGGAGTAGTCGTGCCCGGTGGCGAGGACGGCCTTCATCGTCGCGTTGGTGTCGAATCCGGGGAAGTTCGGCGCGGGCAGCCGCCGCCCGCGCGCGTCGAACCACAGCGACGACGGGCCGGGAATGATCCGGATGGCGTGGTCCGGCCAGATCGGGTCCCAGTTGTGCACGCCTTCGGTGTAGTGCCACATCCGGTCGCGGTTGACGACGGCGCCGCCCGCGGCCTCGGTGATCGCGATCATCCGACCGTCCACATGGGCCGGTACGCCGGAGATCATGGTGGCGGGGCAGGGACCCAGCCGTTCGGCGGGCCAGTTGCGCCGGATGAGGTCGTGGTTGTGGCCGATGCCGCCGGAGGCCACGAGCACCGCCCGCGCGCGGAACTCGAACTCGCCGACGGCCTCGCGTGGGGAAGCCTTGCCACGCGGGAGATCCGTCGGCGCCAGCACGGTGCCGCGCACGCCGGTCACCGCCTCGCCGTCGGTGATCAGCTCGTCGACCTGGTGCCGGAACGCGAACCGCACCAGGCCGCGCCGCTCACCCTCGAGCACCGGTTCGGCGAACACCCGGACCACCTCGGGACCGGTGCCCCAGGTGAGGTGGAACCGCGGTACCGAGTTGCCGTGGCCGTCGGCGCTGCCGCCGCGTTCGGCCCAGCCGACCAAGGGGGTCAGCCGCAGCCCGAGGTCGTGCAGGTAGCCGCGTTTCTCCGTGGCGGCGAACCGGACGTAGGCCCGCGCCCACTGCCGTGCCCAGTGATCCTCGCGCTCGCGGTCGAATCCGGCCGAGTCCAGCCAGTCCTGTAGCGCCAGCTCGTAGGAGTCCTTGATCCCGAGGCGTCGCTGCTCCGGACTGTCCACAAAGAACAGACCACCCAGTGACCAGAACGCCTGGCCGCCGAGGTTCGCGCGGTTCTCCTGCTCGACGATCAGCACGCGGCGGCCCGCTTCGACCAGTTCGCGGGTCGCGACGAGCCCGGCCAGCCCCGCGCCGACCACGATGACGTCGGGTTCGAAACTCATGGCTTTCCTCCGGTTTCGGTGCTGTAGGCCGTCACCACCCGGACGGCGAGGTCCGTCCGGCGGTGCCACACGGTCGGGTTGTCCGGTTCCAGCAGGCACTGGGTCGCGGTGCCGTCGTGGACGGCGATCAGGGCCTGGCCCAGCGCCGCCGGATCCGGGACGGCGCGCCCGATCCGGCCGAGCAGCGCCACCAGGTACGGGACCGCCGCGTCGGCGATCGTCTCCTCGCGGGCGGTCAGCACGCGGCGCAGGCCCGGGTTGCGCAGGGCGTGCGCGGTGAACTCGGCGCTCACGCGGTACCAGACGTCGTCGAGCGGGATGGCCGGGAGCAGCCGCTCGACCACGGACCGGACGTCCGCCAGTTCGGTGTCCGCGAGCCCGTCGAACGTCGTCCGCATCCCGGTGACCAGTTCCGCCGACCGCCGCTCCCACATGGCCAGGAACAGCTCGTCCAGCGAGGCGAAGTTGGAGTAGAACGCGCCACGCGTGTACCCGGCGCGATCGCACACCTGCTCGACGGTGGACCGGCCGAAGCCCTCCTCGGCGAACACGGCCAGCGCGGCCTCCAGCAGGCGCTGCCGGGTCTCGGCCCGCCGCTTCGTCACGCGCTTACCGGTCTCCATTTTCGATACAGTACCGTATCGGATACGCGAATGCATCGAACCTGTGACTCGTTCGAGTGAATCGAGTACTCCCTCTGCCGTGACCTCCCCGAACGGCGCCCGGTGTTATTACCCTGACCCGCGGTCGCGATGGGGCGACAGCGAGGAGATGGCGTGGACGTGCCCGAGTGCCTGCCAGGGGGAGCGAGCTCGCCGCGCGCCGAGATCGAGCTGTCGTGGCGCCGCGCGCGACTCGGCGGTGTCGAGCCGGACACGGCGCTGGACGAACTGGCGGTGACGGAGATCGACCGGGCCAGCAGGCTGCTGGTCGCCGCCCGGCCGGTGCTGGACGAGATGGCGGGGCAGCTGCGCGGCACGCGGTTCTGCACCCTGCTCGGGAACGGCGACGCCCGGATCGTCGACCGCTGGTGTGACGCCCCGCTCGTGGAACGCGCGCTCGACGGCGTCGGCGCGGTGCCGGGCAAGGGGTTCGCGGAGGAGTCGGCGGGCACGAACGGGCTCGGCACCCCGCTCGAGGTGCGGCGTGGCATGGTGGTGCACGGCGACGAGCACTACGTCGAATCGTTGCGGGCGTTCAGCTGCTACGGCCATCCGATCTTCCATCCGGTCACCCGCCGTCTCGAAGGCGTCCTCGACATCACCGGGATCACCAGGGACGCCAACCCGATGCTGGCGCCGTTCCTGGTCCGCGCGGTCCAGGACATCGAACTGCGGCTGCTGGAGGGCGCCCGGCTGTCCGAACGCCGGCTGCTGCACGCGTTCCAGGCCGCGGCGCACCAGCGCGCGCGGCCCGTGGTGGTCTTCGGCGACGAGGTGGTGCTGACCAACAAGGCCGCGGCGGACCTGCTGGACGCGGCCGATCACGGGACGCTGCGCGCCCTCGCGATGGACGGGCTCGCCAGGGACCGCTGGACCCGGCGGATGGTGCTGAACTCGGGCGCCGAGGTGGCGGTCTTCGCCGAGCGCGTCCCCGGCGCGAACGGCACCGTGCTGCACCTGGAACCGTTGTCGCACACCGAATCCGCGGCGGTCTCGTACGAGTCCGACCTCCGGCGTGAGCTGAACGCGCTCCGCGAGGTCGACGGCCCGGTGCTGATCGGCGGGGAACCGGGATCGGGGCGGACCTGGGCGGCGCGGGTGGTCGCCGGCGGCCGGGCGAGCCGGGTGCTCGACGCGACCGACCTGCCCGCGCTCGGCGAGCGGGCGTGGGCCCGGCGGCTGGCGGAGTACGCGGCGGGCGACGACGTCCTCGTGGTCGAGGAGATCCAGTTGCTGCCCGAGCGCCTGCGCGCGCTGCTGGCGAAGACGGTCGAGGCGCGCGGGCCCCGCCCGACCGTCCTCACCGGACCGGCCGGGGCCCGCGCGGGTGCCGCCACGGCGGTGCTGGCCGCGACCTGCCGCGCCGGTCTCGAACTCCCCGCGCTGCGTGCCAGGGTCGACGAACTTCCCTTGCTGATCAAGGAACTTCTCGCCACGATCCGGCCGGACTCCCCGCCGCGGTTCACCCCGAGCGTGGTCGAGGCGCTGGCCGCGCAGCCGTGGCCGGCGAACCTCCGCGAACTGGAAGTGGTGCTGCGGCGGGTGACCGCGCGGCGCGGCACCGGCGACGTCGTGGTGTCCGATCTGCCCCCGGAGTACCGCGTCGCGCCGAGAACGGCCAGGATGGGCGGACGCGAGCGAGCCGAACGCGCCGCCATCGTGGCGGCGCTGCGGGGTACCGCGGGCAACAAGGTGCACGCGGCCGCGCGCCTTGGCATCAGCCGTACCACGCTGTACAGCCGGATGCGGGCGCTGGGCGTCACCGGCTGACGTCGCTCATCGGGTACCCGCCCAGCGTTCGATCGCGGTGTCGAGCAGCTTTCGCCGGGCGTCACCGGAAGGCCCCGCGTCCGCCCAGACGATGATCCCGTCCGGACGTACCAGCAGGCTCGGCAGCGACGTGTCGGAGGCAGGATCCGGGACGTGGGCGATCCGATGTCCCAGTTCCCGCGCCGCTTCGGCGAAACGGCCGTCCGGCGAACGGTCGACGAGCACGAAGCGGCCGTCGTGGGCGTGGTCGGCGAGCCGCTTCCCGGAGGCGAGTTCGACGTCCCCGGCGATCGATCCGACCGGGCCGTCGGCGTCCTCGGAGACGTCGTAGTGCTGCATGATCCCGGAGGAGAGCGCGAGCATGCGGTTGGTCGCGCCCGGCACGGTGCACAGCACGTCCCCGACGACCTTCCGCAGTTGCGCGGTGCGCTCGTCGCCACGCAGCAGGGCGACCTGCGCCCGCGTCCAGTCCAGTACCCACGCGGCGGTCCGCTGACGTTCGGTTTCGTAGGTGTCGAGCAGGCCCGCCGGTGCCCAGCCCCGGATGGTCGCGGCCAGCTTCCAGCCGAGGTTCACCGCGTCGCCGAAACCGAGGTTCAGGCCCTGCGCGCTGAACGGCGAGTGCACGTGCGCGGCGTCGCCCGCGAAGAGCACCCGGCCGTGCCGGTAGGACTTCGCCATACGCGCGTTGTCCGACCAGCGGGTCACCCGGCCCCGCACACCCGTGATGGTCACCGGGACACCGGTGACCTCGCGCACCGCGTCCTGCAGTTCGCCGACGGTGACGGGCGCGTCGCGGTCCTCGGGCTGCGGCCCGAACCGCGCGACGAGGATGCGGCCGGGGATCGGCCCGTAGGCGTAGACCCCGCCCGGCGTCCACGTCCAGCCCCGGCGCAGCTCGCCGGGATCGTCGAAGTCGGCGATCGCCTGGTAGCCCACCAGTTCCGGGGCGGTGCCGACGAACTCGACGCCGAGCTGCTTGCGGAGCACGCTCCGCCCGCCGTCGGCCGCGACGACCCAGTCCGCGGCGAACTCGCCCGCGCTGGTCTCGACGACGACTTCGGCGTCGTCGGTGCGGTCCCCGGTCGTGCCGCGGACCCCGTGGACCTCGACGCCGCGGCGGATTTCCACGTCGTGCCGGGCGCAGTGCTCCGCGAGCAGCACTTCGAGCTCGTACTGCGGCACCGCGACGCCGTTCGCCACCGCCGTGTGCGCGGCCAGCACCGGGTCGTCCTGGTCGACCAGGTCGTTCCGGAACAGCATTCCCGCGAAGTGCCCCATCACCGGGAACCGCCGGGCCTCCCGCGCACCCGCGCCCACCAGCTCGCGCACCGTGCGGTCCGCCTGGCCGCTGGTCAGCGCCTTGACGGCCGCGAAGCGGCGCCGGTGCGCCTCCTCGGCCGCGGGCAGCAGGCCGCGGCGGTCGAGGATCTCGGCGCTGGCGACGTTGATCGAGCCGGACTTGATGGTCGCGTCCGGCTCGTGGAGACGTTCCAGGACGGTCACCCGCACACCCTGGATCGCCAGTTCACCGGCGAGCAACAGCCCGGTGGGCCCGGCTCCGGCCACGATCACTTCGGTTCGCCGCATGGCGTACCCCTTACTCTTGTCGGAAGACCTTACTCGGTAGATTTACCGAGTAAGTTTACCGAGTAAAGCTAGCACGCGGAGGGAAGGGGCTGCCACATGCCCAATCGAGGAGATCGGGGCGGGACGAAGACACGGGAGCGCATCGCCGCCGTCGCGAGTGAGCTGTTCCTGGAGCGTGGCTTCGACGACGTCACGATCGCCGAGGTCGCCGCGGCCGCCGGGGTGTCCAAGGTGACGGTGTTCGCGCACTTCGAGCGGAAGGAGGACCTGCTGCTCGACCGGCTCCCTGGCGCCGTCGAGGTGGTCCGGGCCGCGGTCCGCGAGCGGGCGGACGACGTCGGGGTCGTCGAGGCGCTTCGCTGGGCCGTGCTCGCGCTGGCGCGGGAGCGGCACGTGCTTTCCGGGCTGGGCGGGGACATCGAGCCGATCATGCGGACCGTCGCCGCTTCGCCCGCGTTGATCGCGCGGCTCCGCGTGTTCGGGTACGAGATCGAGGCCGAGCTGGCCGCCGAACTCGACGCGGACGCGAGGTTCTCCGGTGACGGCGGGCTGGCCGCCGCCCTGCTCGTGGCCGCGTACCGGACGGTCGCCGTCGAGACGGTCCGGCGTCGTCTCGCCGGAGACGACCTCGGGGAACTGGCCGAATCGCATGTCCGGCGGGTGGAGCGGGCGTTCGACGCCGTCGAGCGCGGTATCGGGGGATAGGGTCGCAGCCTCGGTTGCCAAGCGGAACAGTGCTCCGTATAGTTTTCGGAGCAACGTTCCGTTTATTTGCGATGTCATGGAGGCCAACGGCCATGCAGTACCGCATCTTGGGGCACACCGGTGTCCGGGTCAGCTCCCTCGCGCTGGGCGCGATGAACTTCGGCCGGATCGGGGGTACCTCCCAGGAGGAGGTCACCGCCATGGTCGACGCCGCGCTCGACGGCGGGATCAACCTCGTCGACACCGCCGACATGTACAGCGACGGCGAGTCGGAGGAACTGGTCGGCAAGGCCATCGCCGGTCGCCGCGACGACGTCGTGCTCGCCACGAAGGCCGGGATGCCCATGGGCGAGGAGCGCAACCACCGCGGCGGCTCGCGTCGCTGGCTGGTCACCGAGCTGGACAACAGCCTGCGGCGGCTCGGCGTCGACCACGTCGATCTCTACCAGCTCCACCGCTGGGACCCGGAGACCGGCGACGAGGAGACGCTGTCCGCGCTGACCGACCTGCGGCGTGCCGGGAAGATCCGCTACTTCGGCTCGTCGACCTTCCCCGCGTACCGCATCGTGCAGGCCCAGTGGGCCGCTCGCGAACACCACCTCGGCCGGTACGTCACCGAGCAGCCCAGCTACTCGATACTGCAACGTGGCGTCGAGACCCACGTGCTGCCGGTGACCGAGCAGTACGGGCTCGGGGTGCTGGTGTGGAGCCCGCTGGCTTCGGGCTGGCTCTCGGGCGCGGTCCGCGAAGGGCGCGAGGTCACCACCAACCGCGCGAAGTTCATGCCGCAGCGCTTCGACACCACCATCCCCGCCAACCGTGCCCGGCTCGACGCGGTCGAACGGCTGGCCGTCCTCGCCGACGGCGCCGGGCTGACGATGATCCAGCTCGCGCTCGGGTTCGTCACCGCGCATCCCGCCGTGACCAGCGCGCTGATCGGTCCCCGTACGCAGGAACACCTGCGGACGCAGCTCGCCGCGGCGGACACCGTGCTCCCCGCCGACGTCCTCGACGAGATCGACAGGATCGTCGCCCCCGGTGTCGACCTGGCGGCGCACGAGAAGCTCGACACCCCGCCGTCGCTGCTCGATCCGTCCCGGCGGCGCCGCGCCGCCTGAAGCGTCAGGAGGGGCGGCCGGATTCCGGGGACCGCGGGCTCGTCGCGAGCAGGAGCTGAAGATGGGTGAACAGGGACTGGTGGGAGTCCGTGAGATCCAGGCCGCTGATCGCGGTGGCCCGCTTGAGCCGCTGGCGCAGGGTGTTGGAATGAATGTGCAGACGCCGCGCGGCGGTGCGGATGTCGCCGAGCAGGTCCAGGTAGGCGACGACGGAGGGGACGAGCTCGGAGCCGTGTTCCCGGTCGTGGGCCACGAGCATGGTCACCCTCGGGTCCCGGAGATGGGGATTCTCGGCGATCATGGTGAGGGTTTCGGAGACCAGGACCTCGGACCGGACCTCGGACATGGTCGCCACGTCGATGGTCTTGTGCGCCATGACGTTCATGACCCGGTCGGCGCCGTGGCGTGATTCGGCGACCGAGCCCAGACCGTCCACAATGGAGCCGACGGCCGCGCGAACGGTGCGGCGGAGGCGTTTGCCCGCGGCGGCGATGATTTCCCTTGCCAGCCCGAGTGCGAGGGTGTCGCCGCCGTCGGCGGGCAGATCGGGCAGCAGCACGTACACCCGGGAGCCGATCGTGGTCGCCAGCGCGGTCCGGCGATAGGCGGCGGCGTGCACGGCGATGAGATTGGTGATGGCGGCGCTGCGGAGCTCACGGGCGGGCCGGTCGGATTCGGACGTCGGCTCGGCACTGTATTCGGCGAACACGAGGACCACGGCGGGTTTCGTGGCGTCGGCGCCGATGTGGGCCGCCACCGTGGGCGCGTCGATGCGGTTTTCGAGCATGCCGTTCAGGAGGTCGTCGTGGAACCGCGCCTCGGTGGCGATGCCGGTCCGCCGGCGTACCAGGTGCAGGGCGGCGACCCTGGCGGCGCCGAGCAGCGCGCCGTCGGACTGCTCGGTGAGTGTGGTGGTGCCCTCCTGGACCCAGATCGAGCCGAGCAGTTCGGCGTCGGCGCGGATGCCGACCGCGATCCGGCGGCGGACTCCCAGTTCCGGCCGTTCGTCGACGTGCACGACGTCGTCCCCGGCGCTCAGCCGGTCGAAGACACCCCACTCGCGCAACATCGCGAGGTAGGCGGCGGGCCCCTCACGGCCCAGAATGGACAGTCTGCGTAGTTCGTCGACGTCGTCGTCCGAGCGTGAGTAGGCCAGCACGCGGTTCGCGCTGTCCTCGATGCTCACGCTGCCGCCGGTGAGCGCGGCGATGGTCTGTGCCAAGGAGAACAGGTCGTCGGAGTCGTCGGTGTCGGCCAGTGACGTGGCCTTGGCGTCGGCCACCGCGCTGCGCGCGAGCGAGTCCAGCTGGTCCCAGCGCACTTCGGGCCGGACCGCGAGCACGGCGACGCGGGCCTCGCCGGCGGCCGCCCGCAGATCGTCGATCGCGTCGGCGCTCGGCACCTTCACGGCCACCACGGAAGCTCCCCGGCGGGCGGCGGCCCGGACCAGCCGGGCGGCGGCCCGGCCACGCGAACCGATGACCAGCACGAGATCGCCGGCGTAGGAGTCGGGTTTGTCGTCCGGGTCGAGAATGACGACGTCGTTGACCTCGACGTCGAGGCCGTCCGGTGCGGCGACCAGATCGGCGAGCGGCGTGCCGAGCGCCACCAGCAGCTGGCGAAGACTCGCGGTCCCTGGCCGGGCTGCGTGGCGATCCATCACCCTCCATCAGTGTGCGATCGGACAATGCTACCGCGCGAACAGTGGCCAGATGGACCGGATGCGACAGGTCGGCGCTTCCTAAGGTTCTCGGCAAAGCAGCGCACACCAGCGAGGCGGGGCAATGCAGCCATTACTGAACGGTGACGGTTCGGGCACACCGGGTCGTGCCGGTGCGACCGGCGCGATCGCCGAAGCGGCCGAGCGGATCGTCGCCGAAGCGTTGCCGCGCCTGCGGTTCGCGGATCACCACTGTCCATGTGGGCGGGTCCTGTCGACCTGCGACGGATGCGGTGGACAACGGTGCCTGCGTTGCGATCCCTACCTTTCCGACGACTGTTCGGGCTAACTATGACGCGCAATGGAGCGCAGTGAGGAAGCAGAACATGGCCACCACCACGACGCCCCGAGGCTCGAAGCCGGGTTCGGTGTTCCGCCGCAAACCCATCGAGCAGATCGGGACTTCGGAAGGAGGACAACAGGCACTGAAACCCGCGCTCGGCCTGCGGCAGCTCACGGCCATCGGCGTCGGCGGCATCATCGGCGCCGGAATCTTTTCGCTGGCAGGCGCCGTGGCGAACGGAAAAGCGGGACCGGCCGTCCTGATCTCCTTCCTCATCGCCGGTATCGCGAGCGCCGCGGCCGCCTTCTCGTACGCCGAATTCGCGGGGCTGATCCCCAAGGCGGGCTCCGCCTACACCTACGGCTACGCCGTGCTCGGCGAGGTCGTCGGCTGGGCGATCGGCTGGGATCTCCTGCTGGAGTACACCGCCATCGTCGCCGTCGTCGCGATCGGCATCTCCGGCTATTTCAACGACCTGCTCGGGTTCCTCCACATCGGACTGCCACAGTGGATGATGGGCGCGCCGGGCACCGAACCGGCGGGTGTCGCGGCGGGGTCGTACAAGATCAACCTGTTCGCGGTGCTGTTGTGCCTGCTCATCGCGTGGATTCTCAACCGGGGTATGCAGAACGCGGCGCGGTTCGAGACCGCGCTGGTCTACCTCAAGGTCGGCGTGGTGCTCGTGGTGATCGTCGTCGGCGCCTTCCACATCAAGTCCGGCAACTACAACCCGTTCTTCCCCTTCGGGATGTCCGGCGCGTTCACCGGCGCGGCGACGGTCTTCTTCGCGGTGTTCGGCTACGACGCTATGAGCACGGCGGCGGAGGAGTCGAAGGATTCGCAGAAACACATGCCGAAGGCGATCCTGTACTCGCTCGCGATCTCGATGGTGCTCTACGTACTGGCGTGCCTGGTGCTGACCGGCATGGTGAAGTACTCGGACATCAACTCGGAGAGCGCTTTCTCCAGTGCGTTCGCTTCCGTCGGGCTGCCGCTCCTCGGCGCGGTGATCGCGATCGGCGCGATTCTGGGGATCCTGACGGTGCTGTTCACCTTCCTGATGGGTGCTTCCCGGGTCGGCTTCTCCATGAGCCGCGACGGCCTGTTGCCGAAGTGGTTCGCCAAGACGCATCCGCGTCGCCAGGTTCCCACCCGGATGACCTGGCTGCTCGGGGGCGCGTCCGCGGTGATCGCCGGACTGCTGCCGATCGGGGAAGCCGCCGAGCTGACCAACATCGGCATCCTGCTCGCGTTCGTGCTCGTCTGCGTCTCGGTGATCGTCCTGCGCTACCGGCGGCCGGACCTGCCGCGTGGCTTCAAGTGCCCCGGCATGCCGTTCGTGCCGATCATCGGGATCGCCTTCTCGCTGTGGCTGGTCACCTTCCTCGACCCGCACACCTGGCTGCGGTTCGGGATCTGGTTCGCGGTCGGGCTGGTGATCTACTTCGCCTACGGGCGCAGGAAGTCCTTGCTCGCCAAGGCGCCTGCCGAGAAGTCGCCTGAGGAGGGCTGACTCCGTCGCGGACCCTCGTGGGTTGTCAAACGGAACGTTGCTCCGTATATTGGGCGGAGCAACGTTCCGTTTGTTCGCGAGCTCCGGAAGGGAGCGACGGTTCCGTGACACAGCCACGTTTCGGGGTCATGACCGCGCCGATGCAGGTCGGCTACGAGGACATCCTGCGGGTCTGGCGGGAGGCCGACGCGATCCCGGAGATCGGGCACGCCTGGCTGTTCGATCACCTCATGCCCATCGGCGGTGACCCCGCCGGGCCGGTTTTCGAGGGCTGGACGCTGCTTTCGGCCCTCGCGGCGCACACCGAGCGGCTGCGGCTCGGGATCCTGGTGACCAGCAACCGGTTCCGGCCGCCCGCGATGCTGGCCAAGATCGCCACGACCGTCGACATCGTGTCCGGCGGGCGGCTCGACTTCGGTATCGGCGCCGGTTCACGGCCCGGCCATCCGCTGGCCAGGCGCGAGTACGACGCGCACGGCCTGCCCTTTCACGACGCCGCGCACGCGGTGGGGGCGCTCGCCGAGGCGTGCGCGGTGATCCGTCGCTTGTGGACGGAGGAGGAACCGTTCGACTTCGACGGCGAACATGTCCGGCTCACCGGCGCGTTCGGCAGCCCCCAACCCGTCCAGCGCCCCCATCCGCCGATCATGATCGGCGGGCGGGCGGCCTCGACGTTGCGCGTGGTCGCCGAGCACGCCGACCTGTGGAACATCCCCGGTGGCGACATCGACGACGCCGGCAGGCGCAGCGCGTTGCTGGACCGCTACTGCGCCGAGATCGGCCGGGACCCCGCCTCGATCACCCGCTCGATCCACCTGCCCGTCTCCTACGACCGGCCCGGAGCCACTCGCGACGCGATCGGGGAAGCGCTCGACGCGGGCTTCGGTCACCTCGTCCTCGGGCTGCCGTCACCCTATCCCGAGGGCATCGTGCGGTGGGTCGCCGACGAGATCGTCCGCGAATTCGCGGGGTGATCGTAGTCAGTGCGCCTGACCGTAGGTGGCGTCCTTGATCCTGCCGCGCACGTAGTCGTCCATGGTCTTGCTCCCGGTCTTCCACAGCGTTTCCTCGATACCGCCGGCGGGGAAGAGCCGGTTGTTCCCCAGCGAGTTCACCCCGCCGCGTACCGCTCCCGTCGCGCCGCCGAGCAGCGCGCCCTTCCAGATGTCGCCGCTGTCGCCGTTGCCCCTGGCGACCTCGGTGGCGGATTTGGCGGCACCGTTCGCGGCACCCTTGACCGCGTCCTTGGGCATGTCGTAGAAGACGATCTCCTGCCACTTCTTGGGGCTGCCGAAGGAGTCCTGATACTCGTTGTTCCGCCGCACGAACCGGAACTTCTCACCGAAGGTGGTGTGGTTCCGCGCGACGTCGCGGGTGGCGTCGCGCCTGATCCAGGCGTTCGCCCGATCCCGTGCGAGCCGGTGCGCCGTCTCGGCCGAGGTGACGTCGTCGTTCGCGCGCGCCAGGTTCCGCTCCGCGTGGGCGAGGTCTCGCCGAGACCCGCTCAACGCGTTCTCGGCGGTACGCAGGCCGCCGCTCGCCGCGGTGAACTCCGCCCTGGCGTCCGCCGCGTCGCGGACGGCCTCGTCCACCCAGGTCCGGTTCCCGGACGCCCGGTACAGGCCCAACCTCGTCTCGGCCGACCGCACCCGGAGATCGGCCTGATCCACCGCGTTCCGGTAGGCCCGCACGGTTTGTTCGCGCGTCCACACGTCGTCACCGAGCCGCCGGATCTCCGCGTTCGCTTCGGCCTGCCTGGTCAGGGCGCCGTTGTGGTGGTTTCGCGTCGTGGCGAGGTTTTCGGCGAGCCGGAGGTTCTCGCCGGGAGTGCCCTTGAGGCCGAGGTTCCGTGCGTTCTCGTACGCGTGCTTGGCGTTGGCGAGGACTTCGGCCGACTGGGTGGGCGGTGGCGGGGCGGGCGCGGGCCTCGGCCGGGGGCCGATCTTCTTCACCAGGTTCTGGGCCTGCTTGCTGAGCGGGACGAACTCGGGCAGGCCGTCCGCGCCGCGCCTGACGTTGCCACCCGCGTCCACGGCCTTCTTGAAACCGGTTTTCTCCAGCCCGCCGACGAGCCCGCCGATGCCGCCGCTGATCCCGGCGCTGATGAACAGCCGCGCCGGGTCGATCTTCTTGTGCTGGACACCGGCTGCCACCAGGTTCGCGGTGAGGTCGATGGCGATGTCGCGGACGCCTTCGGTGATCATGCGGCCGTAGCCGAGGCCGAACTTCGAGGTCTTCCACGTCAGCTCCGCGACGGAGTTGACCCACGCCCTGGCCTGGACCAGGAAGCGCACCAGCATGTTCAGCGCCTGGGCGAACAGGCGCAGCACCCGGACCCCGGTGGCGATCAGGTAGGCCAGCCACGCCTGCGCCCAGGCCAGCAGCGGCGGGAACAGGGCCGCCGCGGCGTAGAACGCCAGCATGACGGCGATCTGGACGCACAGTTCGATGATGATCTGTTTGACCATTTCGTGCGTTTTCGCGTGCTGCTGCTGTTTGGCGGCCACCGCGGCGGTGGTCTCCGCGGCCGCGGCGGCGTTCCGGGCGAGGGCCGCCCCGCGTTCGGCGAAGGCCTTCGCGGACTCGCCCTCCCAGTTCCGGGTGCCCGCCGCGGTGAGCTCGGTGAGGCGGGCACTGTGCTCGGTCAGGAAGGCCGAGATCTCCGCCCAGCCCAGCGCGTTGTGGTGCAGGGCCGACGGATCGCCGCCCGGGTTCGGGAGGCCGACCTTCGCCAGCGCGTCCTGTGTCATCAGAACTCCGCCCGCAGGACGGAAGTCACCGAGTCGGCGTTCGCCGTGTCGGTGTCCTGAAAGACCTTCGCCTGTTTCTCCAGGGCTTCCGCGTTGTGCACGAGGTCCTGGTGCATCTTTTCGAGATGGTCGAGTGTCTGCTGGACGGTGTGCCGGTACTCGCGTTCGGCCTGCGCGGCGTTCGGTGTCTCACCGTAGGCGCCGTGGGTGTTTTCGGTCTGTTCCCGGAACCGCTGGATCTTCGCCCGCAGTTCGTCCGCGGCGGTCCGGAACTCCTGGCTCAGCCGCCGGAGATACCTGATGTCCACCGAGAGCCGGTCAGGCACCCGTGTCCTCCTCGTTCGGCCGGCGACTCCTCCGACGCTACCGACGACCGAGAGCAAGATCAGCTCACTTCACCCAATGGATCGGGACCCACCGGGCAACGTTCACTCGCGCTTCATCCACTCGCCGTCCGTCCGGAAGGGACGGGGCCCGCTCAGCGAACCGTGCGTGCCGCCGCGATCGCCTGCCCGGCGTATGACCGTCCGAAAAGGACAGTGTGGACCAGCAGCGGGAACAGCTGGTGCGCGCCGATCCGCTCGGCCCAGCCCTCGGCGAGCGGGGCGGCCTCGTCGTAGGCGCGGAGCAGCCGGTCCAGGTGCGGGCAGCCGAACAGCCCGAGCATGGCCAGATCGGTTTCCCGGTGACCGCCATGCGCGGCCGGGTCGATCAGCCAGGCGCGGCCGTCGGTGCCCCAGAGCACGTTGCCGTTCCACAGATCGCCGTGCAGCCGGGCGGGCGGCTCGGCCGAGTCCGGCAGGTGCGCGCAGGCTCGCTCGACGACGGCGGCTTCGGTGTGGTCGAGCACGCCGTCGTCGACCGCGCGGCGCAGGTAGGGGAGCACGCGCTGCTCGGCATACCAGGCACGCCAAGCGGTTCCTGTCGTGGTGGACATCGGGGCGAGCCCGATCCACGCCTCGGCGGGCGCGCTGGGCGGGGCGGCGCCGAACGCGGGCGCTCCCGCGGCGTGCAGCGCGGCGAGGCCGCGGCCGAGGTCCTCCGCGGCGGCGGGGCCGGGGCTCCCGGCGGTGACCCGGTCGAGGACGAGCCAGTGCGCGTCGCCACCCCGGACCACCGGGACGGGCACGACACCGGGTTCGGCGAGCCAGCGCAGCCCGGCCGCCTCCGCCGCGACGGCGTCGCGCGCGTGCCCGCGCTTCACCACCACGACGAGGCCGCCGTCCAGCTCGGCTTCGGTGAGTGAAGCGGACAGGTGCCGGGTGCGGGTTACCGCGCGGCCGGTGAGCCGGGTCGCCGCGGCTTCGGCGTCTTCGTGCACGCCGGGGATGCTACTCAGGGACCGCGAGGCCGCGGGCGGTTCGCCCGCGGCCTCGCGGTCAGCCGGTCAGCCGGTCAGCCGGTCAGCCGGTCAGTAAAGCGTCAGGCGGTACGCGCCGGACTGCGAGGTGCCGGCGAACAGCTGCCCGCCGTCCGCGCTGATCGCCAGCGACACCACGCGCGAGTCAGGCATCGCGCCGGGCAGCGGCGACCAGGTGCGGCCGAAGTCGGTGCTGCGCAGCACGCCGACGCCGTCTTCGCCGATCCGGCTCGCGAACCACACCCGGGGGTCGAACGGGTGCGCCAGGATCCGGGTGAACTCCCGGGGGTTCCCGGCGCCCTCGTGCACCGGGCGGAAGGTCCGGCCGTTGTCGGTGGACAGCCGCAGTCCGGCCCCGCCCGCGAGCACGCGGCCCTCGCCCCAGCGGCTCACCGCGAGGGAGGTGGTCGGCTCGTCCGACACCTGGGTCCACGTCTTGCCGCCGTCGTCGGACCGGTGCAGACCGTCCGTGCCACCGCCCCAGATCCGGTTCCGGTTCCACGAATCCCCTGCCAGGGTAAGGAAACCGGGGGCGTCGGTGCGCTCCCAGTGCTTCCCGGCGTCCTCGCTGCGATAGGTGACGTACCCGAACATGGAGAAGGCCGAGATCAGCATCTGGTCCGGATCCGCCGGGTTCACCAGGAACGCCTGCGGGGCGCCCTCCAGTCCGTGGTTGACCAGCTGCCAGGTCCGGCCGCCGTCGCCGCTGCGCAGCACGTCGGTGTTGAACCCGTTCTTGGTGACCTGCCAGACCACGTCCGGCCGGTTCGGAGACACGGACAGGAACGCGTTTTCGTGCAGCCGGTCGCCGGGGTGCGACTGCCAGACCCGGGTCGAGGGAGTGATCCGCCCGCGCGGGAGCGGGGTGTTGTATATCTCCTGCATCCCGGCCGCGACCAGGCTCTGCGGCTGCCAGAAGCTCCCGGTCGTCACCAGCTCGCGCATCGACTCGCCGGGCACGCCGATCTGCTCGTAGCCCGCCTTGCCCTTGTCGGTGTAGACACCGCGGTACAGCGCGGAAATCAGGGTGGCCGCCGGTTTCCCCGCGCCGGCGGGGAGATCGGCGATGTCGGTCACGCCCTCACCGGGCGAGGGGACCGGCTTGCGGGCCCACGTCCTGCCGCCGTCGGTGCTGACGTCGAGGTCCTGGTAGGTGGCGGTGTAGAGCCTGCCGTTGACGAAGCGCGGTTCGCGCAGCCGTTGCCCGGCCGGGTCGCGGCGCAGCACGGTCCAGGTCTTGCCGCCGTCGGCCGAACCACGCAGTTCGGCGCCGACGGTGACCACGAGCTGCCGCCCGTCGGAGGCCACCTGGTTGACCTCGTCCTCGGCCCGGTAGACCCGCTCGGCCTTCGGCTCCGCGGCGTGGATCCCGCGAACGGCCCACAGCGAGTACTCCGGGTGGACCGTGGTGAAGTAGAGGTCGTCGCCGACCATGGTCATGCGCTGGTCGCCGAGCGGCGCGGCGATTCCCTCGCGCGGCCAGGTCCTCGGCACGACACGCCAGCTCGCGCCGCCGTCGGTGCTGATGCTGACGCCGTTCATCTGCATGACCGCGATGGTGCGGCCGCTCGGGTCGGCGGCGAGCTGGAACGCGCCCTCCGGCCACCACTCCTGCAGCGTCTGCCAGCTCCGGCCGCGGTCGGTGGTGGCGAGCAGCTTGCCGCGCCACTGGTCGCCCCGGCCCTCCTGCTTGGTGCCGATGGCCAGCATCCGGTTGTCGTCGGTGGGGTTGACGACGAAGGCCTGGATGACGGTGTCCTGGGGCAGCTCGCGCCGTGCGCTCCACGAGGCGCCGCGGTCATCGGACAACCACAGCATGGGCGGGGCGGGCTCCATCATGGCGAGCCTGGTGGGCGAGGTGGTCACGCCCAGCATGCCGCCGATGCTGTTCGGTCCGATGGCTTCCCAGCCGCTCCGGGGTCGTCCGGTGGCATCGACC
The DNA here is from genome assembly GCF_039541975.1 of Amycolatopsis samaneae. NCBI lineage: Bacteria > Bacillati > Actinomycetota > Actinomycetes > Pseudonocardiales > Pseudonocardiaceae > Amycolatopsis > Amycolatopsis samaneae. Next base: position 217,156 of record NZ_BAABHG010000004.1, on the reverse strand, counting down.
TGGGAATTCGGTGGGGAGGCGGGATCCGCAGTGGCGGTGGCGGTGCTCGTCACGGTGGTTCCGAGCACGGCCAGCAGGCCGAGGACCAGGGTGTGTCTGACAGCCGATCTCAGCTTCATGGGGGTGATCTTGGCCTGTCCGCCGACCCACGCAAAGAGGCATTCGTCCGATCTTTGGCTGACAACCGGACAGACTTCAGTGTCCAAACAGGAAGCCGGGACGGAGCGAGGAAGCGCTTTCTGGAACGCTGTCGAGTGATCGGTAGCGCACGGTCCGTGGGGGCCTCCTTGAGGGACCTAGAGTCCCTCAAGGAGGCCCCCACGGACCTTCACGGACGGTGAACTCAGCCGACGGCGGCGGGCGCGGTGGCGGCGGTGCGCAGGGCGTCGAGGACGGGACGCAGCAGCGGGTGCTCCTCGGTGCCGCACCGCACGGCGGCGAACACCCGTCGGGTCGCGACGACGTCGTCGACCGGCCGGACCGCCACCCGGGACAGGTCCATGTCACGCAGCGCCGAGCGGGGCACGAGCGTCACGCCCGCCCCGGCCGCGGCGAGGGTGACCACGGCACGGAAGTCGTCGGAGGAGTGTTCGAGGCGGGGCTCGAAACCGGCGTACTCGCAGGCCAGCACCATCACGTCGTGACAGGGGTTCCCGGGGTACGGGCCGATCCACGGATCGTCGGCGAGCGCGGCGACCGGGACGGTCTCCGCGTCGGCGAACCGGTGCTGCCGGGGGAGCACGGCGTCGAACGGCTCGTTGTAGAGCGGGACCCGCAGCAGCCGGTCGTCGGCGCTGGGCGCGCCCCGGTACTCGACCGCGACGGCGATGTCGGCGCGGCCGGACAGCACCATGGGCAGGCTTTCGTCGCCCTCCGCGTCGCGGACCCGGACGCGGATGCCGGGCGCGCTCGCGCCGAGCGCGGTGATGGCCGGGGCCAGCACGACGGCGATCCCGGTGGCGAACGACGCGACGGTGACCTCGCCCGCCTCGCCCGAGGTGTACGCGGCGACCTCCGCCTTGGCGCGCTCCAGTTCGGCGAGCACGACGTGCGCGTGCCGGAGCAGGATTTCCCCGACCGGGGTCAGCCGCATGCCACGCCGGTCCCGTTCCAGGACCTTGTGCCCCGTTTCCTGTTCCAGCGCGGCGATCTGCTGGGACACGGCGGAGGGGGTCAGGTACAGGGCCGCCGCCGCGGCGGTCACCGTGTGGTGGTCCGCCACGGCCTGCAGCGCCTGGAGCCGTCGGGCTTCGATCACCCGGCTATCCTGCCAGGGCCTTCCTGGCCTCGGCGAACGCGGCGATCGCGCGGTCGATGTCCTCGGCCGAGTGCGCGGCCGAGAGCTGGACGCGGATGCGGGCCTTGCCCTGCGGCACCACGGGGTAGGAGAAGCCGATGACGTAGACGCCGCGCTCCAGCAGCAGTTCGGCCAGCCTGCCCGCCTCACCCGCGTCGCCGATCATCACCGGCACGATGGCGTGGTCGCCGGGCAGGATGTCGAAGCCCGCCTCGGTCATGCCGGAGCGGAACCGCGCGGTGTTCGCGGCGAGGCGCTCGCGCAGGTCGTTCGCGGACTCCAGCAGGTCGAGCACGGTGAGCGAGGCCGCGGCGATCACCGGGGCGAGGCTGTTCGAGAACAGGTACGGGCGGGACCGCTGGCGCAGCAGCGCGACGATCTCGGCGCGCGCGGCGACGTAGCCGCCGGACGCGCCGCCGAGCGCCTTGCCGAGGGTGCCGGTGATGATGTCGACGCGGTCCATGACGCCATGCAGCTCGGGCGTGCCACGGCCGCCGGGGCCGACGAAGCCGACCGCGTGCGAGTCGTCGACCATGACCATCGCGTCGTAGCGGTCGGCGAGGTCGCAGATCTCCCGCAGCGGCGCGACGTAGCCGTCCATGGAGAACACGCCGTCGGTGACGACGAGCTTGCGCCGTGCCCCGGCCGCCGTCGCCTCCTTGAGCTGCTGTTCGAGGTCGTTCATGTCGCGGTTGGCGTAGCGGTACCGCGAGGCCTTGGACAGCCGGATCCCGTCGATGATCGACGCGTGGTTCAGCGCGTCGGAGATGACGGCGTCCTCGGCGCCGAGCAGCGTTTCGAAGACGCCGCCGTTGGCGTCGAAGCACGACGAGTAGAGGATCGTGTCCTCCTGGCCGAGGAAGGCCGAAAGCCGCTTTTCCAGTTCCTTGTGGACTTCCTGGGTGCCGCAGATGAACCGCACGGACGCCATGCCGTAGCCCCAGCGGTCGAGCGCGGCGTGGCCGGCGGCGATGACCTCAGGGTGATCGGCGAGACCGAGGTAGTTGTTGGCGCAGAAGTTCAGCACGGCGCCGGGGCGGCCGCCCGCGGTGACCTCGACGGTCGCCGACTGGGGCGTGCCGATGACTCGCTCGGGCTTGTGCAGGCCCGCGGCGGTGATCTCGTCGAGGGTGGCCTTCAGGTCTTCGCGGACGGAGTCGAACATGCTGGATTCCTTGGGAGGTCGCGGGTGGGCGGTGGCTGGCGGTGCGGGTCAGGCGGCCCAGTCGAGGATGACCTTGCCGCCGTGGCCGCGCGCCGCGTCGTCGAAGGCCGCCTCGAAGTCGAGATGGCTGTACCGGCCGGTGATCACCGGGGCGAGGTCGAGCCCGCCTTCCAGCAGTACCGACATCGCGTACCAGGTTTCGAACATTTCCCGGCCGTAGATGCCCTTGATGGTGATCATCGACATGACGATCCTGGCCCAGTCGACGGCGAACTCCTGCGACGGCAGGCCGAGCATCGCGATCTTTCCGCCGTGGGTCAGGTTGGCGATCATGCCGCGCAGCGCCTCGGGGTTGCCGGACATCTCCAGCCCGACGTCGAAGCCCTCGCGCAGGCCGAGTTCGCGCTGCGCGTCCTCGATGGAGGTGTGCGCGACGTTGAGCGCGACCGTGGCGCCGACCTTGCGGGCCAGCGCGAGCCGCTGTTCGTTCACGTCGGTCACGACCACGTGCCGGGCGCCCGCGTGCTTGGCGACGGCCGCGGCCATCAGCCCGATCGGGCCCGCGCCGGTGATCAGCACGTCCTCGCCGACCAGCGGGAACGACAGCGCGGTGTGCACCGCGTTGCCGAACGGGTCGAAGATCGCCGCGACGTCCACGTCGACCTCGACGCGGTGCACCCACACGTTCGACGCGGGGAGCGCGAGGTACTCGGCGAAGGCGCCGTCCCGGCCGACGCCGAGCCCGACGGTGGCGCGGCACAGGTGCCGCCGCCCGGCCAGGCAGTTGCGGCATTTGCCGCAGACGAGGTGGCCCTCGCCGCTGACCCGGTCACCGACGGCGATCTCGGTGACGTCGCGGCCGACCTCGACGACGTCGCCGACGAACTCGTGCCCGACGACCAGCGGGGTGCGGACCGCCTGCTGGGCCCAGCCGTCCCAGCTGCGGATGTGCAGATCGGTGCCGCAGATCCCGGTCCGCAGGACCCGGACGAGGACCTCGCCGGGGCCGACGGCCGGTTCGGGCACGTCGCGCAGCCACAGGCCGGGCTCCGCCTTGTCCTTCACCAGTGCTTTCACCGTGGGGCCTCCTGTACGCGTGCCGGGCGACCCGGACGGGAGGTCGGGCGCTGACCTGGACCAACCCGGCGGCCATCCGGGTGAGGAAGCTCCCGAAACGGTGACGCTGGGTAGGGCTCAATCTGCCTCGCGCTCCGCCGAGAGTCCATCGACGGTTTCTTAACGCCGCCGTTAGGCCTGCTTCACACGTACCCGGACGGTCGGCTCGTGTACCTGGAACGTCGGCTCGCGTACCCAGACGGTCGGCTCGCGGGCCGACCCTCTGGGTACGCGAGTTCGCCGTTTCGTCAGCGGAGGAGGACGGCGAGCAGGGCGGCGGCGAGCAGGCAGACGTAGGTGATCGCGTGCACGCGGTCGGGCAGCCGGTCGAGCACCCGCCGCGCGACCGCGATGGTGGGCAGTGAACCGGCGAGCAGCGCGGCGCCCGCGACGAGATCGACGTAGCCGATCCGCCCGGCGGGGGCAGGGCCGGACGCGGTGGCGGCGAAGGCGTAGACGGCGGTGCCGAGCACGGCTACCGGGAGGCTCAGCGGGTTGGCCATCGCGGCCGCGTCGGCCATCGGGAGACCCTTGCGCCGCAACAGGGGGACGGTCAGGACGCTGCCGCCGACGCCGAGGAAGCTCGCCACCGCGCCGATGCCGACGCCGCCCGCGGTGGCGGTCACCCTCCCGAGCGTCCGGGGCCGGTCCGTGGCGCCGGGCCGGAGAAAGCCCTTCCGGAGCACACTGTCCACAATGGTCAGTGCGAGGTAGGCGACGAACAGGAAGCGCAGTACCGCGTCGTCGGCCATGGTCGCGGCCAGCGAGCCGAGCACGGCACCGGCTCCGATGAAGGCGATCAGCGGCCACACGTACTCCCTGCGCAGCCGTCCGGACCGGAGCTGGGCGAAGGTGGCGGTCGCGGAGTTGACCACCATGACCGCGGTCGAGGTGGCGACGGCGACGTGCATCGCGTCCCCGCCGGACCGCGCCTGCGCGATCCCGTACACGACGGGGACGGTGACGAACCCGCCGCCGAATCCGAACAGGACGGTGGTGAAACCGCTCAGGCAGCCGAAGGCGAGCAGGATCAGGATCGAGGTGAGCACTCCGGTGACCGTACGAGCGCGCGGCCCCGGCGGGCAATCGAAAGATCGCCAGGTTCTTTCGCGTACCGGACACCGTATCCTCGGCAGGGTGCGTAACGTGCTGATCGACGAGGTCGACGACATCGACCGCGCCGTACTGGCGATCAGGACGGACTACGCGCCCGATCACGTGGTGGCCTGGCACCGGCACCGGCGGGCCCAGTTTCTCTACAGCGCCCAAGGTTTCATGCGTGCCGAGACGGTCGACGGCAGCTGGGTGGTCCCGGCGCACCGGGCGGTGCTGATCCCGCCGGGCACCGAGCACCAGGTCACCATGATGAGCGGCGGCACGCGGAGCCTCTACATCGAACCGGGCGCGGTGCCGTGGTTCCCGCGACGTCCCCGGGTCGTCGACGTCTCGCCCCTGCTGCGGGAGCTGGTGCTCGCCGCCGTCGAGGTCGAGCCGCGCTATCCGCGCCGCGGCCGGGACGCGGCGCTGATGGCCCTGCTCCTGCACGAGCTGAACGGGCTCGCCCCGCTGCCGCTCGACCTCCCTCTTCCGCGCGACGAGCGGCTGCGCGCGCTGTGCGAGTCCTTCCTGACGGCACCGGACGTGCACGATCCGCCCGCGCGCTGGGCGGCCCGGCTGCACGTGTCCGAGCGCACCCTGAACCGGCTCTTCCACGCCGAGACCGGGATGAGCTTCACCCGCTGGCGGCAGCGGGCCTGCGTGCTGCACGCGCTGCCGCCGCTGGCCGAGGGGCGGCCGATCGCCGACATCGCCGCCGCGCTCGGCTACGAGAGCCCGGCGGCGTTCTCCACGATGTTCCTCCGGCTGCTGGGCGCCTCGCCCCGGGAGTACCGGGCCGCGGATCCCGGCCCCTGACCATCCGTGAATGCCACATTGAGGGACTCAGAGTCCCTCAATGTGGCATTCACGGACCGCGACGCCGCACCCGGGTTGCATGGTCATGCATGGCTATGTATATACTTCCACTCGTGTCCAAAGTGCTCACCTCCCTCCCGGTCGGCGAACGCGTCGGGATCGCCTTCTCCGGCGGTCTCGACACCTCGGTAGCGGTCGCGTGGATGCGCGACAAGGGTGCGGTTCCCTGCACCTACACCGCCGACATCGGCCAGTACGACGATCCCGACATCGCCTCGGTCCCCGGGCGCGCCACGGCCTACGGCGCCGAGGTGGCGCGGCTGGTCGACTGCCGCGCGGCGCTGGTGGAGGAGGGGCTCGCGGCACTGGCCTGCGGTGCCTTCCACATCCGGTCCGGCGGTCGCGGTTACTTCAACACCACGCCGCTCGGCCGCGCGGTCACCGGCACCCTGCTCGTGCGGGCGATGCTGGAGGACGACGTCCAGATCTGGGGCGACGGTTCGACCTTCAAGGGCAACGACATCGAGCGGTTTTACCGCTACGGCCTGCTGGCGAACCCGTCGCTGCGGATCTACAAGCCGTGGCTGGACGCGGACTTCGTCAGCGAGCTCGGTGGCCGCAAGGAGATGTCCGAGTGGCTGCTCGCGCACGACCTGCCCTATCGGGACAGCACCGAGAAAGCGTATTCGACCGACGCGAACATCTGGGGCGCCACGCACGAGGCGAAGGCGCTGGAGCACCTCGACACCGGCATCGAGCTGGTCGAGCCGATCATGGGTGTCCGGTTCTGGGACCCCGAGGTCGAGATCGCCACCGAGGACGTCACCATCGGCTTCGCGCAGGGCCGCCCGGTGTCGATCAACGGTGAGGAGTTCGAGACCGCGGTCGACCTGGTGCTGGCGGCCAACGCGGTCGGCGGTCGGCACGGCCTTGGCATGTCCGACCAGATCGAGAACCGGATCATCGAGGCCAAGAGCCGCGGTATCTACGAGGCGCCGGGGATGGCACTGCTGCACGTGGCCTACGAGCGGCTGGTCAACGCGATCCACAACGAGGACACCCTCTCCAGCTACCACAACGAGGGACGGCGGCTGGGCAGGCTGATGTACGAGGGCCGCTGGCTGGACCCGCAGGCGATGATGCTGCGCGAGTCGCTGCAGCGCTGGGTCGGCACCGCGGTCACCGGCGAGGTGACGCTGCGGCTGCGGCGCGGCGAGGACTACTCCATTCTGGACACCACCGGCCCGGCCTTCAGCTACCACCCGGACAAGCTGTCGATGGAGCGTACCGAGGACTCCGCGTTCGGCCCGGTCGACCGGATCGGCCAGCTGACCATGCGCAACCTCGACATCGCCGACTCCCGCGCGAAGCTGGAGCAGTACGCCGGGCTCGGCATGGTCGGCAGCTCGCACCCGACCCTGATCGGCGCCGCGCAGGCGGCCTCGACCGGGCTGATCGGCGCGATGCCCGAGGGCGGCGCCGACGTGATCGCCTCGCGCGGCCAGGTCGGCAACGAGGGACCGCTGGACCGCGCCGCGATGGAGTCCGGCACCGACTGACCGCCCCCGCCGGTCCGCCCGGTCATTCCTGGCGGACCAGCGGGAAGGCGAGCGTGTCGCGGATGGTGGTCCCGGTCAGCAGCATGACCAGCCGGTCGACGCCCATGCCGAGCCCGCCCGATGGCGGCATCGCGTATTCGAGCGCGGTGAGGAAGTCCTCGTCGACCTCCATCGCCTCGGGGTCCCCGCCCGCGGCGAGCAGGGACTGGGCGACCAGCCGTCGCCGCTGTTCGACCGGGTCGACCAGCTCGGAGTAGGCAGTGGCGATCTCGGTGCCCCGGATGACCAGGTCCCAGCGTTCGGCCAGCGCCGGATCGGCGCGGTGCGGCCGGGTCAGCGGGGAGACCTCGGCGGGGAAGTCGGTGTAGAACACCGGCCCGGTGGTCTGTTCCTCCACGAGCCGTTCGTAGAGTTCGAGCACCACCGCACCGCGTGTCCACTGTGGATTGTGTGGGATCCCCTTGGCGTCACACAGTTCCCGCAGCCGGGATTCCGGCGTCTCCGTGGTGATCTCTTCGCCGAGCGCCCGGGAAACGGCTTCGTTGACCGGGACCACCGGCCAGTCGCCGCTCAGGTCGAGGTCCGCTTCGCCCTCGTCCTTGCCCAGCGCGGCCTCGCGTCCGTGCGCGGCGAGCGCGGCGGCCTTGATCAGCTCCTGGCAGCGGGCCCGCATGACGTCGTAGTCGGCGTACGCCTCGTAGGCCTCCAGCATGGTGAACTCGGGATTGTGCTTGTAGGACACGCCTTCGTTGCGGAAGGTGCGGCCGAGTTCGAAGACCCGCTCGACCCCGCCGACGCACAGCCGTTTCAGGTACAGCTCGGGCGCGATACGGAGGTAGAGCTCCATGTCGTAGGCGTTGATGTGGGTCCGGAACGGGCGGGCGTTGGCGCCGCCGTGCACCGGTTGCAGCATCGGGGTCTCGACTTCGAGGTAGTCCCGCCGGAGCAACGTCGTGCGCAGCGCCTGCACCGCCGCGCCGCGGGCCCGCAGCAGCGCACGGGATTCGGGGCGCACCACCAGGTCCAGATAACGGCGGCGCACCCTGGCCTCGGGATCGGTGAGCCCGGCGCGCTTGTCCGGCAGCGGGTGCAGGCACTTCGCGGCCAGCTCCCAGTGCGCGGCGAGCACGGACAGCTCGCCGCGCCGGGTGGTGATCACCTCGCCCTGGACGGCGACGAGGTCGCCGATGTCGACGTCGGCCCGCCACGCGCGGAGGGTGTCCGCGCCGGTTTCGGGTTCGGTGAGCATCACCTGGAGGTCACCGGACCAGTCCCGCAGCGTCGCGAAGCCCAGCTTGCCGTGGTCACGCAGCAGGACGACCCGGCCCGTGACGGCGACACGCTCGCCGGTGCGGGTGTCGGGCGCGAGGCCGGGGAACCGCCCGGCCACCGCGCCGAGGGTGGTGTCCCTCGGCACGCCGACCGGGTACGGGTCGACACCGCGGGCACGGAGTTCGGCGAGCTTCTCCAGCCGGAGGCGGGTCTGCTCGGGGACCGGGGCGGCGTGCTCGGCCACCTCCCGCGCGGCCGCCTCGGCCTTTTCGATCGCCGTCAGCAGTGCCGGGCGCCCGGCGCGGCCGGGGGCGGTGGTGCCGCGGCCGAGGAAGCCCTCCGCGATGGCCGAGGCGAGCCCGACCCTGGCCAGGTCGCGGCGATCGCCGAAGATCAGGAACCGGGGCTCCCAGTGCGGCCGGTACTTGACGTTCGACCGGTACAGCGACTCCAGCTGCCACCAGCGGGAGAAGAACAGCAGCAGCCGTCGCCAGACCCGCAGGACCGGTCCGGCGCCGATCCGGGCGCCCTCCTCGAACACCGCGCGGAACACCGCGAAGTTGAGCGAGATCCGCCGCACGCCCAGCGCGGGCGCGCCCGCGGCGAGCGCGGCGACCATGAACTCCATCAGCCCGTTGTCCGCGTTCCGGTCCCGGCGCATGAGATCCAGCGACAGCCCGCCGGCGCCCCACGGCACGAACGACAGCAGCGCGCGCACGTCCCCGGCCGCGTCCACCGCCTCGACCAGTACGCACCGCCCGTCGACGAGGTCGTTCATCCGCCCGAGCGCCATGGAGAACCCGCGCTCGGTTTCGGTGTCCCGCCAGCGTTCGGCCAGCTTCGTCGCGGCGGTCAGCTGCGCGGGCGGGATGTCGGCGTGCCGCCGGACGCGCGCGGTGTACCCGGCGCGTTCGACCCGGGTGACGGCCTGGCGCACCGGCCGCATTTCCGGCCCGGCCAGGCCGAAACCCGCGACGTCGAGGATCGCCTCGTCACCGAGTTCGATCGCCTTCAGCCCGGCGCGCACGTAGGCCTCGGCGGCCTGCTCGCCCGCGCCCATCACCGCCGGGCTCCAGGTGAACTCCGCGCACATCGCCAGCCAGCGCGCGATCGCGCCGTCCCACGCCTCGGGCGCGCCGATCGGGTCACCGCTGGCGAGGCAGACCCCGGCCACCACCCGGTAGGTGATCGCCGCCTCCCCGGACGGCGCGAACACCGCCGCCTTGTCCCGGCGGGTGGCGAAGTAGCCCAGCGAGTCGCGTTCGCCGTGTGCCGCGAGCAGACCGCGGATCGCCACCTCGTCCCCGGTGGTGAGCATCGACGCCGTCCGCTGCGAGCGCAGTGTCCACAGCAGCGCGGCGAACATCGACACCGCCCCGAACAACGACACGGTGACCGCCACCCAGCCCGGCGCGTGGCCCACGCGGGTGATGTCCAGCCGGATCGCGCCGCCGATGACCTTCTCGACCGCCCAGCTCCACCGGTCGGCGCTCGACCGCAGCGAACCGGGGAACAGCTGGACCAGCAGGCCGCCGAGCAGGATCGACACCCCGAGCAGGCCCGCGAACAGCAGGATCGCCTTGCGCAGCGCGGCCTTCCTCGTCCGGCCGTAGAACTCCCGCCGCGCGGCGACCAGCACGGCGACGCCGAGCACCGCGAGCACGAACGACTGCCACAGCGCCCAGGTGTCCCAGCCCGTCAGCTCCAGCGGGTCGCCGTCCTCGTCGACCTGCTCCTCCACCGGCCCGACGGTGAACAGCACGATCGCCAGCGCGGTGAACGCGGCCTGGACCAGCAGCAGGGCGATCATGATGGCCCGCGCCGCGCGCTTGCGTCGCGAGATCGCGCCCGCCAGCACCGCGAGGAACAGGCCGTAGGCGATGTTCGCCGGCGCGGGGAAGACCGCGTCGTCGATGAACTCCCGCACCGGCTCGACACCGCGGCCGACGGCGGCGTTTAGTGCGGCGAGGACACAGAGCGCGGCCAGCAGGCCCAGCGCGACGGCGAACACCCTGGGCACGGCGCGCAGCCGTGTCCCGCGCCGCGGCGTGGCGGCGCGTCCGGAGATCTCAGTCATGATGCGGTCAGGCTGGCCGACCGGGGTGGACCGCGCAACCGCGCCGGTCCGTCCCGACCCCCGGAACCCCCGGCGGCCGGGGGACTACGGTGGGGCCCGGAACCGGGGAGGGCAGACGATGGGCGAGCGCACGGTGTCCCCGCTCGGGCTCGCCGCCGAGCTGACGAGCACGGTCGACGGCGCGGCGGGCGCGGCGGGCGGGGAGTTCGGCGTCATCGACCCGGCGACCGGCCGGGTGTTCGCGATGGCACCGGAAACCACGCCCGCGTCGCTCCACGCCGCCGTCATCGCGGCCGACCGGGCGTCCCGTTCGGAGTGGGCCGCCGACGAGGACGCGCGCCGCGCGGCGCTGGCGGCGGTCGCGGACACGCTCACCGCCTCGGCGGACGAACTCGCCGGCACACTCACCGCGGAGCAGGGAAAACCACTCGGCGACGCGCTGCGCGAGGTCACCGTCGCGGCGCGCTATGCCCGCCACCACGCGGAAAACCCGGCCGGGCAGGAGGTGCCGGGCGCGATCGCGGTCGTCACGCCGGGGAGCTTCCCGCTGAGCATCGCGTTCGCGCGGATCGCCCCCGCGCTGCGGGCCGGGAACACCTGCGTGTGGAAGCCTTCGCCGGACGCCCCGCTTTCCGCGCTGCTGGCCGGTGAACTGCTGCGCGCCGTGCTGCCGCCGGGTGTGCTCAACGTCGTGTCCGGCAGTGACCCGCTCGGCGCGCGGCTCGTCGCGCATCCGCTCGTGCGCGCGGTCGCGTTCACCGGCTCGGTCCGGGTCGGCCGGAAGGTGGCCTCGGCGGTCGAGCCGAGGCCGCTGTCCCTCGACCTGAGCGGCAACGACCCGGTGCTCGTGCTCGACGACGTGGACCCCGGCGGTGCGGCGGCGGAGGTCTTCGCGGCGGCGTTCCGCAACAGCGGGCAGGTGTATGCCGGGCCGAAGCGGGTGTACGTCCCGGAGTCCCGCCGGAAGCCGTTCGTCGAGGCGCTCACCGAACTCGCCCGCGCGGCGAAGACCGGGGATCCCGCCCTGCCCGGCACCGAACTCGGGCCGCTCGGCACCCGGCCGCGGTTCGACCACGTCGCCGGGCTCGTCGCGGACGCCGTGGCCAACCGGGCCGTCGTCACGGCGGGCGGGCGGCAGCTGGAGTATCCCGGGTACTTCTACGCGCCGACGATCCTCACCGACGTCACCGACGGCGTCCGCGTCGTGGACGAGGACCAGTTCGGCCCGGTGCTGCCGGTGATCGCCTACCACGACCTCGACGACGCGGTCGGCCGTGCGCTCGCCGCCCCGCATCGCCGGGGCGCCTCGGTCTTCGCCGCCGACCCTGACCGCGCGGCCGCGGTCGCCGGGCGGCTCGGGCCGTGGCCGGCCTGGCTCAACACGCACGGCACCCATCCGCCGGAGGACCCCGGCGCGGACGGATAGCCGCCCGGCGATTCCCGGACCGAGACACTTCGTGGAAGTGTTCGGTTCGATTTGCCCGTTTCCCGGCGTAACCGGGAATACGCCTCCCGCGCCACGACATTGCCTCAATGGTGCCGGTAGTGTGCCCCGGTGGACCTTCGCCCCGGCATCGGCAGACCCGGGCGCCGCACTGTATTCCGGTACGACGGGGACAAGGATGGCTGACGCGGGAACCGAGCTGCGGGTACAGGTTCTCGGCTCGGTACGGGCCTGGCGCGACGGCACCGAAATCGACCTCGGCTCGGCGCACCGCCGCGCGGTGTTCGCGGTGCTCGCCTTTTCCGCCGGTGACACGGTTTCCCGGCACGAACTCGTCGACGCGCTGTGGGGCGACGAGCCGCCGACCAGCGCGAGCGGCAGCATCTACACCTACGTTTCGGGGCTGCGCCGGGCCGTCGACCCCGGGCAGGCGCCCCGCTCCGGCGGCGGTCTGCTCGCCTCGACGGGGTCGGGCTACACGCTGCGGGTCGGCCGCGACGGTGTCGACGTGCACCGGTTCGACGCGTTGCGGGCGGACGCGGTCCGGCGGCGGGCCGCGGGCGAACCCCGCGAAGCGGTGGCCGACCTCGACGCGGCACTGGCGTTGTGGACCGGCGAGGTGCTCTCCGGGGTGCCGGGGCCCTTCGCGCGGGCCCAGCGGGCCCGGCTGGCGGAACTGCGGCTGACCGTCGTGGAGAGCAGGGCGGAGACCCTGCTCGAACTCGGGCGGCACGCGGAGCTCGTCGACGAACTCGGCGCGCTGTGCCGCGAACACCCGTTGCGGGAGAAACCACCCGCGCTGCTCATGCGCGCGCTGGCCGAAGGCGGCCGGACCGCCGAGGCGCTCGACGTGTTCGAGACCACCCGCGCGAACCTGGTCGAAGCGTCGGGGATCGAGCCGGGGCCGGAGCTGCGCCGGCTGCACGAGCGGCTGCTCGGCGCGCGTCCGGCCGCGGAATTCCCGGCCACGACGGCGTTTCCGGTCTGGCGGCCGGAACGACCGGACTTCCACGTCGGCCGGGAACGCGAGCTGGAGCTGCTCCGGACCGCGGTCGCCGAGGTGGTGGCCGGGCACGGGGACACGGTGTGGATCGAGGGCGAGCCGGGGATCGGGAAGTCGGCGCTGCTCGCCGAGGCGCTGGGCGGCCCGCTGCCCGCGACGGCGCGGCTGCGCTGGGCCGCGGCGCACGAACTGGACAGCCACATCCCGCTGCGGCTGGTCAACGACTGCCTCAGCGAGGAGGGCGGCCCGGCCGGGCTCACCGCCGACGAGGTGCCCGAGGTGGTGACCCGGCTGTGCGGCGAGGGCCCGCTCATCCTCGTCGCCGACGACTTCCAGTGGGCCGACGAGGAGACCGTGGCGGTCTGGGAGCGGCTGGCCGGGCTCGCCGAGCGGCTGCCGCTGCTGCTGGTCACCGCGAGCAGGCCGATCCCGCGCGCCGAACCGCGCGCGCGGCTGTGGCGACGGGCGGGCGCACGGGGCCGGACGCTGCGTCTCGGCCCGCTCCCCGGAGCCGACGCGTACCGGTTCGCCCGGCGGCTCAGCGAAGCCCCGCTGTCCGCGCGGCAGCGGGAGGTGGTCGACGCCGCCGCCGGAAACCCTTGCTACATCAGGGAAATCGTCGCCGGATTCGCGGAGACGGGTACGTCTCCGGCCCGGCGGCTCGCGGCATGGGTCACCGACTACCTCACCTTCCTGTCCGCGCCGACGCGCGCGGTACTCCAACGGGCGGCGGTGCTCGGGAGCGGGTTCACCCTCGGGGAACTCGCCGTCACGACCGGGCAGCCCCCGGCCCAGCTGGCCGAACGGATCGAGGAGGCGCGGGACGCGGGCGTGCTCGACGCGGCGGGGGACGCGCTGTGGTTCCGGCATCCGCTGGTGCGGACCGCGCTGTACGAGCGGACACCGGGGGCGATGCGGGTCGCGCTGCACCAGCAGATCGCCGAGACACTGATCGCCTCCGGCGCGCCCGCGGTGCGGGTCGCCGAACAGCTCGCCGCGGCGTCGCCCGCGACGATCCCCTGGGGCGAGGAGTGGCTGACCGGCCACGTCGGCGCGGTCGCGGAGGAACGCCCCGAACTCGCCGTCGAGCTGCTGCGGCCGCTGCTCGGGCTCGGCTCGCTGGCCCCCGAAGTACAGGAAACGCTCACCGCGATGCTCGCCAGGCTGGAGCTCTGGCTGGGCCGCGACCCCGGCCCGGAGGCCGGTTCGGTGCTGGCCAGGACGGCCGATCCCGAGCTGGCCGCCGAGATGCGCTGGATACTCGGTTACGTCGGTTACCGGCGGAACCAGATCGACGAGGCGCTGCGGCAGGTGACCGACGCGCTCGCCGACGACCGGATCCCGCAGCGGTGGCTCGTGCGGCACGAGCGGCTGCTCGCGAGGCTGTCCGACGAGCCGCACACGCGGGTGCCCGCCCACGCGGTCGGCTGGGCGCATTCCTCGCCGGACACCGTGGCGCCGGGCATCGCCGGGTTCCGGCTCCTCGACGACGAGTCCGCCGCCGAGTTCGGCCCCCCGGACTTCCTCGACGTCTCCGCCACCTGGCGGATGGCCCCGTACCGGGCCCTGCCCGCCGAGGCCCACCGGGTGAACGCGGGGCAGCTGTACTGGGCGGGGGACTGGACGAGGGCGACGGCCGAGGTGGAGGCGCTGCGCACCGATGACCCGGCGAGACCGTCGTACGTGCTGCGTCACGGCGCGGGAGTGGTCTACGCGTTCGTCGCGATCCTCGCCGCGCACCGGGACGACTGGGAGGTCGCGGAGGAGTACGAGCGGCTCGCGTCCGACCCCGCCGTCGGCGAGGAGAACCCCAGCTTCGTGGCGACGCTGCTCATGGCGCGGTCGATGCTGGCCGAGCGAGCCGGGCGGGCTCGCGAGGCCATCGACGTGTTCTCCCCGATCGCGAGCCGGTTGTTCCCCTGGACGCGGTGGCTGCCGCGGCTGGCCGGGCTCGCCGTCTGGCACGACGACCGCGCGCGGCGGGACCGGGTGCGGCTGCTCGTCGGCACGCACAAGGGCAAGCAGCTCGCCCCCGAGCAGGAGATGCTGCGCGAGTACTGCTTCGGGCTCGTCGACGAGGTGCCCGACCGGGTGCGGGACGCCGCGGCCCGGTGTGACGCGATCGGCGGGCTGGACCTGCTGGCCGCGCACGCCACCGCGGACCTCGCGTGCCTGCTGGCCAAGCACGGCCGGGACGACGAGGCGGCGATGGCCTTCGACGAGGCGGTCGAGCGTTACCACGTGATCGGTGCGGAGTGGAACGTCCGGCGATTGCGCGAAAGGATACGATCGCTGAGCGGACAGGACAGCACACAACAAGACAGCACAAAGTCGGACAGCGTGATTTCGGACAGTGTGAGGCCAGACCACAGGTGACGGGGACGGACGATGCCGACCAGCGGTGACGGCCTGCGCGTCGGGGTGCTCGGCCCGGTGCACGTGGCACGCGGGGAGACCGCGCTGTCGCTCGGCCCCGCCCGGCAGCGCGCGGTGTTCGCCGTGCTCGCCCTCCGGGCGGGCCGGCTGGTCAGCCGCGACGAGCTGGTGTCGGCGGTGTGGGGCGAGCAGCCGCCCGCGAGCGTCACCGGCAGCGTGCACACCTACGTCTCCGGCCTGCGGCGCGCGCTCGAACCCGACCGGGACCGGTGGGGCTCGGCCGAGCTGCTGACCAGCGGGCCGAGCGGCTACACGCTGCGGATCGCGCCCGGGTCGGTCGACGCGCTGGAGTTCGAGCGGCTGATCGGCGAGGCCCGCGGCGGCCGGGCGCCGATCGCCCCGGCGGAGGCGGTCGCGGTCCTCGACGAGGCGCTCGCCCTGTGGCACGGCGATCCGCTCTCCGGCCTGCCCGGTCCCTACGCCGACCGGGAACGGAGCCGGCTGGGCGAACTCCGGCTCACCGCGTACGAACTGCGGGCCGAGGCGCTGCTGGAACTGGGCGAGAGCGCGGGGCTCGCCGCGGAACTGGGCGCGCTCGCGCACGAGTACCCGCTGCGCGAGCGGCTTCGGGAACTCCAGATGCTCGCCCTGCACCGCAACGGCCAGCACGCCGAGGCACTGGAGGTGTTCCGGGACGTGCGGGCGACGCTGGTCGCCGAGCTCGGCACCGAACCGGGTCCCGGTCTCCAGCGGCTGCACGCCCGGCTGCTCAGCCAGGACCCCGGGCTGACCGACGAGCAGGCCGGAACCCCGGCGCCCCCGGCGGTGCCGGAGCGGCTGCTCGTGCTGCCCGCGCAGGTCGTCCGGCGGTGCGAGGCGGGCGCGGACGGCGTGTTCGTCGGCAGGGAAACGGAGCTGGCCCGGCTGCGCGGGCTGGTCGACGACGTCCGGGACGGCCGGGGCGGCGCGGCGTGGATCGAGGGCGAGTTCGGGATCGGCAAGTCGGAGCTGCTCGCGCGGGCGCTGGCCGACGCGCCGGACCGCGGCTGCCAGCTCGGCTGGGTGCTGGCCGACGAGCTGTCCGGCCGGATCCCGTTGCAGGTCATGCTGAGCTGCCTCGGCATCGACACCCCCTCACCCGCGCTGTTCCAGGAGCGGCGCGGCGCGTGGGGCGAGCCCGATCCGGCCTCGGCCACGGTCGGGCGGCTGCTGGCGTGGGTCGACGAGTTGTGCGCGCGGGGCCCGCTGGTGCTGGTGGTCGACGACATGCAGTGGGCCGACGAGGCCAGTGTGCTGCTGTGGCACCGGTTGACCGCGGCGACCCGGCAGCTGCCGCTGCTGCTGATCGCGGCGGCGCGCCCGGTGCCGCGCAGCGCCCAGGTGGTGCGGCTGCGTCAGGCGATCGAGGCCAGGGGCGGGACCGTCCTGGACCTGGTCCCGCTCACCGGCGAGGAGAGCGTCGAACTGGAGAAACGCCTGCTGGGCGCGGAACCGGGGCCCCAGCTGCGGGACCTCGTGGAACGGACCACCGGGAATCCGCTCTACATCACCGAACTCACCGGGACGCTGGTGCGCGAGGACGTGCTGCACACCGTGTCCGGTGTCGCGGACCTGGCCGACAGCGACAGCTACACCGCGCCGCGTGGCCTGGTCGACACGATCCGCCGGAACCTGGACGTGCTCTCGGCCGAGACGCGGGAGATGCTGCGCTGGGCGGCGGTGCTGGGGTCCGAGTTCACCGTGACCGACATCGCGGCGGTCGTGGACCGGCGGCCCTCGGACCTGGTGGCGGCGTTCGAGGAGTCCGTCGCGGCCACCGTGATCGTCGACTCCGACACCCATCTCGCGTTCCGGCATCCCTTGCTGCGCCAGGCTTTCTACGACGGGATCCCGGCGGGGGCGCGGGCCGCGCTGCACCGACAGGCCGCCGAGGCACTGTCCACAGTGGGCGCTTCGGTGACCCGGGTCGCCGAGCAGGTCGTCGCCGCGCCCATCCCGGACCCGTGGGTGCTGCAGTGGCTGGTCGACCACGGCGCGGACGTCGCCACCCGGGCGCCGCTGCTGGCCGCGGAGCTGCTTTCCCGCGCGCTGGAGGCCTGCCCCTTGCGCGATCCCCGGCGCGAGGTGCTCGCCGCGACACTGGTGCGCGTGCTGTTCCGGCTGGACCGGCACCCCGAGGACGAGGCGCGGGCCGCGCTCGCGATCGCCACCGATCCGCACCGCGCGGCGGAGATGCACCACCTGCTGGCCGTGCTCCGCTACCGCCGCGGCGACATCGACGGCGCGACCCGGATCGTCGCCTCGGTGCTCGACGATCCGGACGCCCCGGAGCTGTGGCGGCAGCGGCACCGGCACCTGCTCGCCAACTTCCGGCGCGGCGGCCTCGACGACCTCGACGCCGCGGAGGAGGCCGGGCACCGGGCGCTGGCCGTCGCGGACGGCGACGCCTACCTCACCGCGCACGCCCAGCAGACCCTGTGGCTGGTCTCCTCGGTCCGGCGTGACCACGGCGCGGCGCTGGCGCACATCGACCGGGCGATCGAGGTGGTCGAGGACGTCGGGGACCTCGCCGAGCTCGAACTCGACCTGCTCGACAACCGGCTGTTCACGTTGCAGAACATGGATCGGCTGCCCGCGGCGGACGACACCCTGCGGCTGGCCCGCCGGGTCGCGCTCGACCAGTCGCTCGGCAACGAGCTGCAGGTCCCGGCCGCGGTGCACAACTACTGGGCCGGGCGGTGGAACGAGGCGCTCGCCGAGCTGGACTCGGTGACCGAGGACGGCCCGGCGATCACCTTCTACGGCCTGCGCGAGTCACCGGCGGCGGCGTTGCTGATGCACGGCGTCGCCGCGTACATCGCGGGCAGGCGCGGCGACCGGATCCAGGCGACCGGCCATCTCAACGCCGTCGAGGAGTACGCGCCGGCGACCAGCGCGGAGCGGGAGAACATCGACTTCCTGCTGATCGCGCAGGCGGTGATGTTCGAGCAGCGCGGCGAGGGCGAACGGGCGTTGCAGGCGCTGGAACCGCTGCTCAACCCGCAGTTCTCGCCGATGATGCTGCGGCACCAGTGGCTGCCGCTGGTGGTCCGGCTCGCGCTCGACGCCGGCGCGCACGACCAGGTGCGGCGGGCGATGTGGATCTGCGAGGAAGAAGCGTCGCGGGAACGTCCCGGCGCGCGGGCGGCGGCCGCGGCGCAGTGGTGCCGCGGTCTCGTCGACGAGGACCCGGCGCCGGTGCTGGCCGCCGTCGACCACTACCGCCGGGTCGGCCGGGTGGTCGAGCTGGGCACCGCGCTGGAGGATCTCGCGGTGCTGCTGGCCTGGCGCGGCGACCGGGAAGCGGCCCGGGCGGCCTTCGCCGAGAGCGCGGACCGCTACGCCGACCTCTCCGCGGCGTGGGACCTGGAACGCGCCACCAAGCGCCTGGCCGCGCTGGGTGTCCACCGGGACCTGTCCGCGCCCCAGCCGCGGTCCCGTCGCGGCTGGGAAGCGCTTTCGCCGGTGGAGATCGACATCGCGCGGCTGGTCGCCGCCGGGCACTCGAACCCGTCCATCGCCGTGCGGCTCGGCCTGCCGCGCCGCACGGTGCAGGCGCACGTCGCCCGTCTCCTCGGCAAGCTCGGCACCGCGTCGCGGGACCGGGTCGCCGTGGAGATCGCGGCGATCGGGCCCGCTCAGGTACCGGCCGGGACCGCGTTGCGCGCGATCACGTCGCGGTAGAACAGCGCGCTGTCCTTGAGCCGGCGCCGCTGCGTCTCGAAGTCGACGTGCACGATGCCGAACCGCTTCGAGTAGCCCATCGACCACTCGAAGTTGTCCAGCAGCGACCACACCAGATAGCCGCGCACGTCGGCGCCGCCGTCGATCGCCGCGTGCACCGCGCGCAGGTGCTCGGCGAGGTAGGTGATCCGGTCCGGGTCGTGGATCCGGTCGTCCGCGTCGACGATGTCGTCGAACGCGGCGCCGTTCTCCGCGACGATCAGCGGCAGGCCGCCGGTGTGCCAGTTCAGCCAGCGCAGCAGTTCGGTCAGCGAGGCGGGCGTCTGCTCCCAGCCGAAGGAGGTCAGCCGTCCGCGTGGGGGCAGCACGTTCATGCCGCGCAGGCCCGGCAGCGGGCAGTTGCTCGGCGCGAGCGGATCGTCGAGGGGCTCGACCCTGGTCGGCGCGTAGTAGTTCACGCCGAGCCAGTCCACCGGCGCCGCGATCGTTTCGAGGTCGCCGTCCTTGATGGCCGGTTCGAGGCCGCCGATGTGCGCGACGTCGGCGAGCACGTCCTCCGGATATCCCTTGCCCAGCACCGGGTCGAGGAAGAACCGGTTGTGGATGCCGTCGAACTTCCGCGCCGCCTCGGTGTGCTCGGGGCCGTGCCCGTCGGCGAGCGCGGGGGAGAAGTTGAGCGCCAGCGAGAACTCCTGGCCGGGCGTGGCCTGCGCGCGCAGCGCCCGCGTCGCGCGCCCGTGCGCGAGCAGCAGGTGGTGCGCGGCGATCAGCGCGGAGGCGTAGTCGGTGTGCCCCGGCGCGTGGATGCCGCTGCCGTAGCCGAGGAACGCGGCGCAGAACGGCTCGTTGATCGTGGTCCACTGGCCGACCCGGTCGCTGAGCGCGGTGTGCACCGTGGTCGCGTACTCGGCGAAGTGGTCGGCAGTCTCGCGGGAGAGCCAGCCGCCCTCGTCCTCCAGCGCCTGCGGCAGGTCCCAGTGATACAGCGTCAGCACCGGTTCGATGTTCCGCCCGCGCAGCTCGTCGACGAGACGGCGGTAGTGGTCGAGTCCCCGCTGGGACACCGTTTTCCCGTCCGGCATGACCCGCGACCAGGACACCGAGAACCGGTAGGCGGGCAGCCCGAGGTCCGCCATGATCGTGACGTCCTCGGGGTACCGGTGGAACTGGTCGCAGGCGACCTCCCCGGTGGCGTCGCCGTGGATCTTGCCCGGCAGACCGGAGAACACGTCCCAGATCGACGGACCGCGCCCGCCCTCGGTGGCCCCGCCCTCGACCTGGTAGGACGCCGTGGAGGCACCCCACAGGAACCGGCGCGGGAAGGTGAGTTGTGACGCCGAGTCACCCCCGTTGTCTGGCGTCCCGTCAAGCATGGAACCTTCCTCCGATCATGCCGTTGATCACCTGCCGCGACAGCAGCAGGAACAGTGTTATCACTGGAAGCGCGCCCAGCGTCGCCCCGGTGAGCATGAGGGAGTAATTCGTGAAGCGACCGCTGGCCAATTGGGAAAGCACGACCTGCACGGTAGGCGTCTCGTTCGGGTCGAGCACGATCAACGGCCAGAAAAAGTCGTTCCACGCCGCCATGAACGACAGCATCCCGAGCACGGCGGCCTGCGGGCGCAGCGCGGGCAGCGCGACATGCCAGTAGACCCGCAGTAGCGAGCAGCCGTCGGCGCGCGCGGCGTCGACGAGCTCGGCGGGCACCGACTCCTCGCAGGACTGCCGCATCCAGAACACGCTGAACGCGCTGACCAGGCCGGGCACGATGACCGCCTGGAGCTTGCTCTCCCAGCCGAGCTCGCCGACCAGGATGTACAGCGGGATCACGCCGAGCTGGGCAGGCACCATCATCGAGCCGACCACCACGAGGAACAGCGAGTTGCGGCCGGGAAAGCGCAGCCGGGCGAAGGCGAACCCGGCGAGACTGGCCAGCACCACGTTGGACACCGCCACCGTGCACGCCACGATCAGCGAGTTCCGGATGGCGGCCCAGAAGTCGACCGCGTCGAACACCGCGGCGAGGTTGTCCAGCAGGTGGCCGCCGGGCAGCAGCGCGGGCGTGCGGTCCCCGATCACCGAGTTGTCACTCGTGGAGATCACGAACGACCAGTACAGCGGGAAGACCGACGCGACGGTCACCAGGACGAGTGCGAAGTAGACGGGCAGCGTGCGCCAGCGTCGCGCGGTGGTGGCGTCCATGATCCTCACGCCGCCCGGACGAGCTTGCGGACCAGGCCGACGTTGACCAGCGCGAAGACCACGCACAGCACGAACACGATCCAGGAGATCGCGGCGGAGTACCCGGCGTCGAGAGTGCCCATGCCCTTTTCGTACAGGTACATCACGATGGTCTGGAACTGGCGGCTGTCCCCGCCGGTCCCGGCCACGCCGGAGGAGTCGAACAGCTGCGGCTCGGTGAACAGCTGGAGACCGCCGACGGTCGAGGTGAGCACGGTGAACAGGATCGTCGGCCGGATGCCGGGCACGGTGATCGACCAGAACGTCCGCCAGCGGCCCGCGCCGTCCAGCGCCGCGGCCTCGTAGAGCTCCTTCGGCACCGCCTGCATCGCCGCCAGGTAGATCAGCGCGTTGTAGCCGGTCCACCGCCAGATCACCATCACCGCGATCGCCAGGTGCGAGGACCAGAACGAGGACTGCCAGGCGATCGGGGCGATCCCGACCTGGCCGAGCAGCCAGTTCACGATGCCGTAGTGGTGGCCGAACAGCTGGCCGAACACCAGCGCGACGGCGACCACCGAGACGACGTTGGGCAGCAGGATCCCGGTCCGCCAGAGCCGTCCGCCGCGCAGCGGCCGGTTGAGCAGCGCGGCGATGCCGAGCGCCAGCAGTACCTGCGGCACCGAGGCCTCGAGGAAGATCGTGACGGTGTTCCAGAGCGCGTTGTAGAAGTTCGGGTCGCCCAGCAGGGCGACGTAGTTGCCGAGCCCGACGAAGCCGTTGTCGCCGTTCACCAGATGCCAGTCGTGCAGCGAGATCCACGCCAGGAACACCAGCGGCAGGACACCGAAGACGACGAGGATCACCAGGAACGGCAGCACGAACAGCAGCGGCGCACCCCGGCGCAGCCGCACGCCCCTCGGTGCGCGGGGGCGTGCGGCGGGTGGTGCCGGGGTGCGCTGTCCCAGATCCTCGGAAGCCGGTGCCCGCATCATCGCGAAGGCTACTTGAGCACGTTGCGCGCGCCCTGCACCGCTTGTCCCCACGCCTCTTCGGCGCCCTGCTTACGGCTTTCCACCCGGCCGAGCGCCCGGCCGAACTCCGGGGCCACGTCGCGGTCACGCGTCCCCCGGTAGTTGGGCCGCAGGTCGTCGGCCGAGCTGGCGAAGATCTTGCCGGTCGGCGCGTTGCTGAAGTATTCGTCGGTCTTGTTCAGCACTTCGGGGTCGTGGTAGACGGCGGGCTCGCTCGGCAGGATGCCCGCCGAGAGGAACAGCTGCTTCTGCTGCGCGGGCGCGGTGAGCCAGACGGCGAGGTCGTAGGCCTCCTTGGGGTGCTTGCCCTGCTTCGGCACGGTGAGGAAGGACCCGCCGTTGTTGCCGCTGCCGCCGGGCACCGTGGTGACGTCCCACTTGCCCTTGTTCTCCGCGCCGCCCGCCTCGGTGATCTGCTTGAGCTGCCAGGCGGGGCAGGCGATCGTGGCGAACGAGGCCTGCTTGATCGCCACGTTCCACTCCTGGCTGAACGGGGTCACGCCCGCGGTCTGGCCCTTGGCCCCGATGGCGCCCGCGACCTCGAAGGCGTGCTTCAGGTTCGGGTTCCTGTCACCGATGAACGCGTCGTCCGCGCGGGCGAAGTAGTTCTCCGGGGCCTGGTTGATCATCGCGGTGTAGATGGTGCCCGCCGAGTCGGCGAACTTGGCGCCGGTGTTCGCCGCGGTGAACCGGTCCGCGACCTCGGCGTACTTTTCCCAGGTCGGCCAGAGCTTCGCGACCTGCTCCCGGTCGGTCGGCAGGCCCGCCTTCGCCAGCAGCTCGGGCCGGTAGCACATCGCCAGGCCGCCCATGTCGGTGCCGAGGCCGAGCACCCCGCCACCCTTGAGCAGGCCCTGGTCCCACTTCCACGGGGCCCACTGGGAGCTCAGCTGCTGCGCGCCCATGCTCGCGAGGTCGACGAACTTGTCCGCCGACTGCCGCAGCTGCGGGAGGTACTGCTCGTCGACGGCTTCGATGTCGGCGGCGCCGTGCCCGCTCGCCAGCTGGGTGAGCAGCTGCTGGTTGTGCGCGTCGAAGGCTGCCACCCGGTTCTGGATCTTGATGTTCGGATGGTCCTTTTCGTACTGCTTGAACAGCGGCTCGTAGCCGAAATCGCCGAACGTGGCCACCGAGAGCGTGACCTTTTCCTCGCTGGGCGAACTGCAGGAACTCGCGAGCAGAGCCGTCGCGGCCGTGAGCGCGAGGACCGGGACGAACACGCGTGTGCGGGTCATGCGGCTCCTCATCTCGAACGGGTCAGCCGGATTATGTCGAACATTCACCGGCTGGGTACGACCGGCTACCGCCCTGCCCGAACGTCCCCGGCATCCTGCCCGAACGATCATTGCTTTGCTGCGAAGGACTCTTCCCAGCACCGAAATCCTCGCCTCCGGTGGCTGTGCCAGGGGCGCGCCGAGGGACGCCGAACTCCTGTGCCGGGAACTCGCGGGGTCGAGCGCCCCAATGTGGCATTGGGTGCGTTGGACGCAGCGAATGTGGCGTTCGGTGCGTTGGACGCACCGAACGCCACATTGGGGCGCATGACCACCGCATGGCGCGGGCTGCTTGTCACGGTAGGGCATTGACCAGGGAAGACTCGAAGCACGAGTCGCCGTGGAGATCGTGTAGAGAGTTCGTGAAGGCCCAACCTCGATGCTGGGTGCATGGAGCTGATCAGGGTAAAGGTGTACGCGTCGGATCCCATCACCGCGAGCGGGATCAAGGCCAGTCTGCGGCCCCGGCCGCGGATCTCCGTGCTCGACGGCGAGGGCGTCGGCCCGGTCGACGTCACCGTCGTCGCCGTCGAACGGCTCTCGCCCGAGGCGATGCGCCTGCTGCGCGTCGCGGCGGCCGAGGCGGGAGCGCCCATCGTGCTGGTCACCAACGAGATCAAGGAGGCCGATCTGCTGCCCGCCCTGGAGTGCCGGGTGGTGGCGATCGTGTCGCGGGCCGGTGCCTGCGACGACAAGCTCGCCCGCTGTGTCGTTTCGGCGGCGGCGGGCGGCGCGGACCTGCCCGCGGACCTGCTCGGGCACCTGCTGGAGCAGACCGAGCGGCTGCACCGCGAGGTGCTGGAGAGCAGGGGGATGACCGCCTCAGGCCTGTCCACCCGCGAGATCCACGTGCTGCGGCTGATGGCCGACGGGCTGGACACCCAGGAGATCGGCAAGGAACTCGGCTACTCCGAGCGCACCGTCAAGAACATCATCTACGCGCTCACCACGCGGATCCAGCTGCGCAACCGGCCGCACGCGGTGGCCTACGCGATGCGCGCGGGCGTGATCTAGCTGGTGGCGGCGGGCCTGCCCAGCTCCGGGCAGGCCTCGGCGCGCAGCGCGCCGGTCCGGATCGCGTACGCGACCGCGTGGGTGCGGTTGCGCAGCCCGAGCCGGGTCACCAGTCCATAGAGGACACTCTTGACGGTGCCCTCGGAATACGCGAGTTTCGCCGCGATCTCGTCGGTGCGGAAACCCTCGGCGAGCAGGTTGAGCACGTCCAGCTCCCGCGCGTCGAAGTCGCCGAAGGTCAGCCCCCTCGGCGCCAGCCGGTCGCACCGCAGGTGGTGCAGCTGGTCGAGGAACGCCGCCTGCAGATGGCGCGGCAGATAGGCCCGGCCCTGGGTCACCCCGACGAGCACCGACACGAGCCGCTCCGCCGAAACGTGCGCCGCGGGCAGCACGCCGAGCACGCCGTACTGCACGGCGACCAGGATGTCCCCCGGATCGAAGTGCCGCGTGACGAGCACACCGCGCGGGCCCCGCCCGTCCGGCGACCGCCGGGCCCGCCAGAGCGCGCCGAGCTGGCCCTTGCCGATCCGGTCCTCGGCCAGCAGGACGACGTCGACCTCGCCGTCTCCGTCGAGGTCGAGCACGGACGTGGCACGCAGCAGCTCGGTCAGGCCCAGCCTGGTGATCGGGTCGGACGTCTGGACGAGCACTCGGATCCGCTCCATGGGCCACCTCGCAGCTGACGACGACGTTTCGTGCGCGGGAACAGCTTGCGTGAGCGGGCTTCACGTCGCCTTCATCGCGGCTCCACGGCCGCCGGGCGGTTCCGGGCCGGGCTCGCGGGCCGCCTCGCCCCGGTCAGGCCACCGGGTCGCCGGGGTGCCGCCGGACCACGATGACGTCCGCTTCGCCGCCGGGCCAGGGGTCCCGCTCGGGCTCCGGCAGCTCGGGTGGCGGCTCCTGCTCGCTCACCGCGATCATGCCCGCGATGACGGTGAAGGACCATTCGACGAATTCGGCGCACTCGGCGCCGGGTTCGGCCAACGGCCGCGGCCCGCCCTCGGCCGCGGAGGCGGCGGCGATGCGCAGTTCCTGCAGCATCCAGATCCACTCCATGCGGTGCGGGTAGTCGTGCAGTTCGACCACGCCGCCGTGGTCGGGCAGGTCGTGCAGGAAGAACGCGATCCGGGCCAGTGTCAGTTCGAGCTTGACCCGGAGTCGGTCGGTTTCGGTCGTCAGCAGCGCCGAAATCACCGCGTCGTCGTGCAGGCTTTCGAGCGCGCGTTCGACGCGCCGCCGATAGTCCGCGAGGCGCTCGCGCAGCACCTGTGCCTGGTGCGGGGTGAAGATCCCGATAACGCTTTCCCCGCAGCGATCCCAGAGCACTTCCCGCCGGGCCGCGTTGTCGCCGTCCATGGCTTCCGATCCTGCCACCGGAACCCGCGGATCCGGGCGGTTCTTGCCCGTTCCGGCCAGCAGTCCTACCCGGTTTCCCTTGGCCGGGGAAGCGGGGTGACCACGCGGTCGCCTGCCGTATGCGCCGTTTCGCACCTTTCTCCACAGTGGACGTCGGGAAATCCGGCCTTCACCGCTTCTCCTACGCCTAGAGATGACGTGAAGTCTGGCCCCCCATACTTTCCCCACCTCGAACCGGAGACGGAGGAACACATGGAACGTGTTCGGGTGATGGTGTGTGCACTGGACCCCATCACGACGGCCGGGATGGTCAACTGCCTCGAGTCGCACACGGACATGAGCGTGGTCGGGAACCAGCGCCGCGACGAGGCCGACGTCGTCGTGGCGGCGTTCGAGCGCCTTTCGGCCGACGCGGTGGCCGCGCTGCGCGAGGTCGCGGCCGAGGTGGGCAAGCCGATCGTGCTGGTGGTCGGGCAGGTCAAGGAGAGCGAACTGCCGGTGGCGGTGGAATGCCGCGTGGTGGCCGTGCTCCCGCGCGCCGCGGTGACCGACGAACGGCTGCCCGACAGCGTCCGCGCCGCGGCCTCCGGCGGGGCGAACCTGCCCTCGAACCTGCTCGGCACGCTGGTCGAGCACACCGAGCGGTTGTACCGGGAGGTGCTCGCCCCCGGCGGGCTGACCGGCGCGAGCCTTTCGCCACGGGAGATCGACGTGCTGCGCCTGATGGCCGACGGCCTGGACACCAACGAGATCGCGGCCGAACTGTCCTATTCGGAGCGCACGGTGAAGAACATCATCTACGCCATCACCGACCGGCTGCGGCTGCGGAACCGGCCGCACGCGGTGGCGTACGCGATGCGGGCCGGGGTCATCTGAAACCGCTCATCTGAGCGTTTTCAGATGAGACCTTCACGGAGCGCGTGGGCGACGACATGGGTGCGGTTGCGCAGGCCGAAGCGGGTGAGCAGCCCGTGCAGGATGTTCTTCACGGTCCGCTCGGAGTACGCCACCTGCCGCGCGATCTCCGCGGTGTCGAGGCCGTCGGCGAGCAGCCGGAGCACGTCGGCCTCCCGGGGGGAGAGCCCGCTGAGCGTGAGCTCGCGCGGCGCCAGTATCTCCTCGTGCAGCCGCGAGAGCCCGCGCAGCAGCGCGCCGAGCTGGTCGGCGGGCAGATCGCCCCGGCCGGCGTGCGCGTCGGCGACCGCGCGCAGCAGCCGCTCGGGTGTCGCCTCGGCCCGGGGCACGAGGACCGCGAGGCCGTGCTCGACCGCGGTCCACAGTTCCGGTTGTTTCGGCTGGTCGGCGATCAGGACCAGCCGGGCGCGGGTGGCCGGGAGCCGGCGGAGATCGGCCCCGGCGATCGCGACCACGACGTCGGCCGCCGCCGGTTCGTCCTTCAGTTCGATGCCCGGCCTGCCACCGAGCACACCGCGCAGCCCGGCCCGGACGAGATGGTCCGCGGCGCACACCGCGACCCTGATCTGCCTGCGTTCCTGCGCCGGGATGGTGTGCCTGACCACCGGGGGCGTGGTTGTCGACATGGGGCTAGGTAACTCGTTCGGCCTAGGGGCGAACAAGGACGGCGAGGGGGCAGCTTTCCCCGATCGGAAACCTGCCGGTTGAATGGACGGCGGTGAATCCGGTGGACGAATCAGACGAAACGCGCTCGGTGTTCGGCAAGCTCCTGCTCGAACACCGGCGGGCGGCCGGCTGGACACAGGAGCGGCTGGCCAGTGCGTCCGGCCTCAGCGTCCGCGCCCTGCGTGAGCTGGAGCGGGGCCGCGCGCGGGCCGCCCAGCAGCGGTCCGCCGAGGTGCTCGCGGACGCGCTCGGCCTGACCGAGGGCGATCGCGAGTTCTTCCTGACCGTCGCCAGGAAGGGACGGCGCCGGAGTCCCTCGCGGATCGCGCAGGTCGCGGGTGCCTGCGCGCTGCCGACCCCGATCGCCGATCTGTGCGGCCGGGAACGCGAGCTGGCGTTGTTGTCCGGCGAGGTGGCCGGTGGCGGCGGGGTGGTCGCGGTCGTCGGGCAGGCGGGGGTCGGGAAGACCGCGCTCGCGGTGGCCGCGGCCGACCGGTTGCGCCCGGACTTCCCGGATGGCTGTTTCTCGGTCGACCTGCGCGGGATGGACGAGGAACCGCTGAGCGCGCGGGCCGCGCTGGACCGGCTGCTGCGCGCGCTCGACGTCGGCCCCGGCCAGGTGCCGGGCACCGAGGCGGAGCAGTCCGCGCTGCTGCGGATGCTGCTCGAGGGCAAGAAGGTGTTGCTGCTGCTGGACAACGCCTCCGACGAGGCGCAGGTCCGGCCGTTGCTCGCCACCGGTCCCGGCTGCCTGACCCTGATCACCTGCCGCCGCACGCTGGCCGGGCTGGTCGGCGCCCGCTGGGTCGGGCTGGACCCGCTGACCGACGGGGCCGCGACCGCGCTGCTCGCCGCGATCCTCGGCGAGGACCGGATCCGCGCCGAGCCCGCGGCGGCACGGGAACTCGTCGAGCTGTGCGGGAACCTGCCGCTCGCGGTGCGGATCGCGGGCAACCGGCTCGCCACCCGGCCGCGGTGGTCGCTCGCGCACCTGGTCGAGCTGCTGCGGGACGAGCACACCCGGCTGCGCGCGCTCTCGGCGGGCGACCTGCGGCTGCGCCCGGCGTTCGACCTGTCCTATCGCGGGGTGTCGGCCGGGGCGCGGCTGCTGTTCCGGCGGCTGGCCACCGTGCCCGGCGCGGACTTCGGCCTCGAACTCGCCGGGGTGGTGTCCGGGGCGGCCGCCGCCGACGTCCGCGAGCATCTCGACGAACTCGTCGACGCGAGCATGGTGCAGGCCACCGCCGAACCGGGGCGTTACCAGTTCCACGACCTGATCCGGCTCTTCGCCGGGGAACGGTTCGAGGCGGAGGAGGACGCGGGCGCGGCGGACACCGTGCTCGGCTACCTGCTCGACAAGGCGGCGCGGGCGGCGCGGCTGTTCTTCCCGGAGGTACTGGAGACCGGGCAGTTCGCCTCACGGGCCGAGGCCGCCCGGTGGCTCGACAGCGAAGGCGGTAACTGGGTGGCCGCCCAGCGCGTCGCGGCGCGGAAGGGCAGGCACGCCGAGGTCAGCGAACTCGCCTCGGCGATGCACTGGTACTCCGACGGCCGGAGCAACCAGCGCCCGTGGCGGGAGATCTTCTCGCTCGGCGCGGCGGCGGCGGAGGCGATCGGCGACGCGGCCACCGAGGCGAAGTTGCTCAACTTCGTCGGCTGGGCCTGTGAAGTCTGTTTCGCCGACCACGAAGCCGCGGTGAGGGCGCACCGTCGCGCACTGGACATCGCGATCCGGGTGGACGAACGCGTCGAGCAGGCGTGGGCGAACGCCTATCTGGTGTCCGCGCTGTTGTGCCTCGAACGGCCCGACGAAGCCTTCACCTACGCGGAGCAGGGCTGGGCGCTCGGCGGTGAGCTGTCGTTCTGGTCCGGGCAGTGCTCGATCCGCAACACCTACGCGCACGCGCTGCGGGCGGTCGGACGGCACACGGAGGCACTGGCCATCCACCGCGCCGTCCTCGCCGACGCCGAGCGGTACGCGGACGCGGCGAATCCCGAGATCCGCCGGATGCTGCGGGCGGTGACCCTGCGCGGCATCGGTGACGCGTTCGGGGAAATCCGCGACTGGCGGGCGGCCGCGGAGACCTACCGCACCGCCCGATGGCAGGCGTGGGAAGGCGGGTTCGACTCCGTGGAGGCGGACTGCGCGCTTCGTGAAGGCCGGGCCTGGCGAGCCGAAGGTGTCGCGGAAGAGGCCAGGGAGTGTCTCGTACTGGCCGTGGAGCTTTCCCGGGGACCGGCCGCGCGCGACCGGCGCGAACGGGCGCTCGCCGAACTGGCGCTCCTGTCGCGATAGAACCACCTGGTCAGGACGTCTTTTTCGGGTGACTGCTCAAATGAGCGGTCAAAAGTCGCGGCGATCTACCGAACCTTCATGGTGTGGCGGGCGTCTATAGGAGGAATGAAGACCACTCCGTCAGTCTGTATCCACAGCAGGGATCCAGCGAGTGTGAGGGACCGCCGTGAAACCCATCCGAGTTCTGATCCAGGCGCCCGACCCGGTCAAGCGCGCGGGCATCGCCGCGATGCTGCGCTCAGCCGAGCAGATCGACATCCTGACCGAAGGAGAACGGGCGAGCGCGGACGTGCTCGTCATCGCCGAGCACACCGTGGGGGCCGCCCAGCTGGACGGTGTCCGCCGGTTGCGCGCCACCAGTGCCACCGCACCCGGCCCGCGGTGTGTGGTGGTCACCGACCGGTTCGACGAACGGGACACCCTGTTCGCCGTGCAGTGCGGGGTGGTGAGCATCCTGCCCGGCGCGCACTGCACCGCCGGCCGGCTCGCCATGACCGTGGTCGGTGCGGTGAAAGGACATTCGATGCTGCCGCGCGGTCTGCAGTCGGCGTTGCTGCGGCAGCTCGACGGCCTTCGCCGCGACGTCCTCGAACCGAACGGGCTGACCCTGTCCGGGCTCGGCCTGCGTGAGCTGGACACGATCCGCCTGGTGGCGGACGGGTTCCGCACCGACGAGATCGCGACGAAGCTGTCCTGTTCGGAAGGGACGGTCAAGAACGTGTTGCGTGGTGCGATGCAGCGGCTCGGGCTCACCAACCGGACCCACGTGGTGGCCTACGCGATCCGGTCCGGGGCACTGGCCTGACCGTCCTTTCCGGACTTACCGGGTCCGGAAAGGACCTCTTTTCCCAGTAGCGGGGAGGAGCGTACGCACCATTTTCTCCGGGAGGAGAAAAAAGCGTGCGGCAAGTGCTCACCCAAAAAGTGCTCACCCAGGAAGTGCTCACCCGGAAAGCGCGTGCCGGGTACCGGCCCCCGGCCTGCCCAGCGCCCCGATCTCCGCGGCGACACGATCCCGCGAGGTGGTCCCGAGTTTGCCGAGCAACCGGGCGACGTGTGCCTGCACGGTACGGCGCGGCAGGTCGAGATGCTCGGCGATCGCGGGGTTGGAGTGCCCGGCGGCGACCAGCCGCGCGATGGAGATTTCCACCGGGGAAAGGGATTCCCAGCCACGAGGAGCGGGGACCCGTGGCGCGGCGGTGTCCCGGCGGATACCCAGTGCGGCCAGCCGGGCCGTGGCGCGTTCGAGATCCCAGTTCGCGGACAGGTCCGCGTACCGCGCGGAACTTTCCGCGAACGCGGTCCGCGCCGCCTCGGTGTCGCCGCGCCGGGCGAGCAGCACCGCGGCGTCCTCCAGCGCGGTGCCCAGTTCGACCACCCGGCCGACCCGGCGGTAGTGGTCGACGGCGGCCAGCACCGGCGCCGGGTCCTCGTCGACGAGACCGCGGCACCACTGCGCCGCGGCCGCCGCCCGCGCGGCGGGTCGTTCCTTCGCGGCTTCCTCCGCGCAGATCCGCATGGCCCGCTCGGCATGCTCGGTCGCGCCGAGGTCCACGGCGAGCCGGACGATCATCGGCAGCCACTGGTGCCGCAGCATCATCGGGGAGAATTCCGGCGTGAGCAACGGTTCGAGGATTTCGAGCGCCTCGGCCGGCCGGTCGCGCTGTTCGAGCGTCAGCGAATGCGCGACGAGCAGGAAGTCGATGCTCTCCCGCTCCGAACTGGTCGCCGCCGCGAACTCCTCGACGGCTTCGAGGTGCGCCGCCGCCTGGACCCGGTCGCCGCGCCGCGCCGCGATGTACGCCGCGACGCCGTGCAGCAGCAACGCCGCCGCCGGCGGTTCGCGCAGGCCGAGGAAGGTGATCGCGGGGCCGTCCTCGGTGACCGTGTCGAGTTCGACGAGCGCTTCGTTCCAGTGCCCGGTCCAGTAGTTGTGCACCGCGGCGGGGACCTGTAGTTCGTTGCCGAAGGCGTGGCTGATCGCGATCCGCCTGGCACGCCGCAGCGTTTCGTCGGCTTCGGGCAGCAGGTCCATGTTCTGCAACGTGAACAGCCGGTTGTCGAGCAGGTCGAGTTCGAGCTCGGCGAGGTCACCGCCGCGCCCGGCGACGTCGAGCGCGTTGTCGATGTGCTTGAGCGCGGTGTCGTGGTGCCGTCGTACCGAAGAGGTCAGCCACAGGGTCTGGAGTGCGTGCGCGGTGAGGTAGGCGTCGCCGTCCGCGGCTGCCAGCGCCTGGCGCGCGGCGTTCTCGGCCGCGTCGAGGTCGTCGAGCCCGCCGCGCCGGAAGTTGGCGAGCAGATGCCGGTGCCGCTGTCGCCAGATCTCCGGGACTTCCGGATCGTCGACGGCGTTCTCGACGGTGCGGACCGCGCCCTCGACGTCGCCGCGCCGATAGCGCATCGCGGCGAGCAGCTGGCGCATTTCCGCCGCGCGGTAGGGATCGGTGGCGATCGCGAGCGCGGTCCGCGCCTCCTCCTCCGGACGGCGTTCCAGCCGGAACAGCACCTTGACGAGGGCGTGGGCGAGGACCTCGCGCCGGGGATCGCGCAGCGGGCAGGCCTCCAGCGCGCGGCCGAGCAGTTCCGCGGCCAGCAGCGGCGCCCGGTTCGCGACCGTGGTGCCGTGGTCGACCAGCCATTGCAGCACCCAGGGGTCGGTCACCGGCGTCGCGGCGACCTGTTCGGCGACGCGGGTCACCGAGGCGCCCACTGTGGACAGTGCCTCGGCGGCCTGTCGGTGCAGCGCGGCCCGCGCGCCCGCCGGGATGCCGTCGTAGAAGGCCTGGCGCAGCAAGGGATGCCGGAACGCGAGGTGGGTGTCGGAGTCGACGATCACGGTGGCCGCGACGGACTCCTCGAACGCCGCGAACAGCTCCGTCGGCCGTTTCCCGGTCACCGCGGCGATGTCGGTGACGGTGAACTCCGTGCCGAGCAACGCCGCCCAGCGCAGGGCTTCCCGGGTCTCGGCCGAGAGCACGTCCAGGTTCCGGCGGATCGTGTCGATCAGGCCGCGCGGCGCGGTGTAGGTGCTGCTGTCGGCGAGATCGGTGATCCCGGACTCGGTGCGCAGCGCGTGCTCACGGATCAGGGTGCCGGTGAGTTCGGTGATGTAGAGCGGATTTCCGGTGGTGCGCTCGACCAGGTCCCGCAGTTCCGGGCCGGGTTCCGCGCCCAGCAGCCGTTTTTCCAGTTCCAGGGTTTGCTCGTCGGTGAGCGGGGCCAGGTCGGCGATCGTGCCGCCCCGGCTCTCCACCGCCTGGCGCAGCCGGACGAGCTGCGGGGTGCGCGGGATCGGGCGCGCCGCGGCGATCAGCAGCAGGGGCAGTTGCCGGGTCGCGGCGGTGAGCCGGTGCCACAGCAGGACGCTGGCCTCGTCGGCCCACTGCATGTCGTCGACCACCAGCACCAGCGGGCCCCGCGCGCACAACTCGTCGATCAGCGCCAGCAGCCGCCCGACCGTGGCGAGCGCCGGGTCGCGGTCCTCGCCGTCGCGCTGGTCGAACAGGCCGAACCGCGGCGCCGGGTCGCCGGTCTCCTTGTCGACACCGAGACAGCCCAGCATGACCTGTAACGGGATCCGGCCGGACAGCTCGTCGGCGATCGCCCAGCCGAGCTGGCAGCCGCGCTCCGGCGCGTCGGCCAGCGCGGTGACGAGCAGTTCCGACTTGCCGATCCCGAACCCGCCCTCGACCCAGGCCATCCCGCCCCGGCCGTCGCGGACGTCGTCGACGAGCCCGCGCAGCAGGGCCAGTTCCGCTTCCCGGCCGACGAAGGTGGCGTTCGCCGCGGCCTGCCGCCGCCGCGCGATCTGCGCGGGCAGGGCGAGCAGCGGTTCGTGCGTGGGCACCGGCGCGGGCGCGGGCTCGCTCCGGCGCGGTTCGAGACCGGGGTCCTGGGTCAGGATTCGGGAGTGCAGCTCGCGCAGGCCGGGGCCGGGCTCGACGCCGAGGTCCGCGCGCAGCCGTGCCCGCACGTCCCGGAAGACGTCGAGCGCCTTGGCGTGCTGCCCGTCGCGGTAGAGCGCGAGCATGAGCAGCTCGCTGAGCCGTTCGCGCAGCGGGTTTTCGTGCACCAGTGCGAGCAGGCCGGGCACGAGTTCGTTGTGGCCGTCCAGGTCGAGCAGGGCTTCGGCGCGCAGCTCGTGCGCGGTGACGCGCAGTTCGCCGAGGCGAGCGCGTTCCTGCTCGGCGAACGGGCCGGGCAGTCCGGACAGCGGTTCGCCGCGCCACAGCGCCAGCGCCTCGTCCAGGAGCCCGGTCGTGGCCTCCGGCGTGTCCTCGCCGCGTGCCTGCCGGATCAGCCGCTCGAACCGGGTGACGTCGACGTGGTCGCCGTCGACGTTCAGGGTGTACCCGGCGGGCGTGCTGGTGAGCAGTTCGCCCGCGGCCCAGCGGCCGCGCCGCGGTTCGAGCGCGCGCCGCAGCCCGGAGACGTAGGTGTGGATGTTGCCGGTCGCACTGGCGGGCGGCTCGGCGCCCCAGATCGCGGACAGCAGCTCGGCACGGGGCACCGGCCTGCCCGCGCGCTGGGCGAGCACGGCGAACACGGCGCGCTGCCGGGGCGGGCCGAGCGGGAGTTCGGCACCGGCCCGGTGCGCGGTCACCGGGCCGAGGAGGGCGACCCTGAGCTCGTCATCCTCTGCGGGCATCACTGGTCCGGGGTGTCGATGGCGGTGTCAACGATGTCTCCGTCCTGCCGAAGCAGCCGTCGGGACGCGAGCGGCATCGCGTCTCCGGGGGAGAAGTGTGCCGTCAGGCTACGACGACGGAAAGTCGGCCGGGTGGACAGGAACGGACAAGATGGGCCGGAGGGTGGCACACGGCCGGGGGAAACCGCTGGTCGGGGGAACGGCACGGGAAGGTTGTTGCCCGTTCGGGCCGGGATCGGGAACCGATCGGGCAACCGGGGTGGGGCATCGCGGCCCTGAATGTCCATTGTAGACGGGGCGCGGGGGTCAGGACAGCAGGTGACTCAGCAGGGCCCTGGCGGCGGGATTGGTCAGCTCCTGGCCCCGGCCCGCGAGGTGGATGGCCCGGCCGAGCGCCGGTTCGAAACGGGCGAACGGCAGGCCGGAGCGTTCGGCGACCGGCTGGGGGACGACGGTGACGCCGAGGCCGGCCGCGACGAGGTCGACCAGCAGCGGCATGTGGGTGGCCTCGCACACCCGGTTGTGCCGGATGTTCGCCTCGGCGAGCTCGCGGGCGATCATCTCCTGCAGGCCGCTGCCGCTGAACTCGACGAACGGCTCGTCGTCCAGCTCGGCGAGCCGGACGCGGCGCCGCCGGGCCAGCCGGTGGCCGGGATGGCACAGCAGTACCAGTGCCTGGCTCCACCGCGCGAACCCGTGCAGGCCCTCCGGCAGTGGCTCGTCGCCGGCCAGAAAGGACAGATCGAGTTCACCGTGGACGACCGCCGTCGCCAGCAGGGGGACGAGGCTTTCCCGCACGTGGATGCGGACGCCGGGGTAGCGCACCCGGAACTCGCCGAGCCGGGCGGGCAGGTCCACCACGGTCAGCGTCTGGATGGTGCCGATCGACACCCGGCCGCGGGCGAGCCCGGCCACCGCCGCGACCTCGCCCCGCGCCGCGACGACGTCGGCGACGATCCGGTGCGCCCGCGGCAGCAGCGCCTCGCCCGCCGCGGTCAGCGCCACCCGGCGGGTGGTGCGCTCGAACAGCGGTGTGCCCAGCTCGGCTTCGAGCTTGCGGACCGACGCGCTCAGCGCGGACTGGACGACGTGCACCTCCCGCGCGGCGGCGGTGAAGCTGCCGCACCGCGCCACGGCGAGGAAGTGCTCGACCTGCCTCAGCTCCATTGAGCGATGTTACTACTGAATGAACGGAGGGGAACGAACCACTTAGCTCAGTGGTCCGCCCGGGACCCGGGGCAAGTAGTTTGGGCACCCCTCACGCGCCGAAAGTCATCGATCCCCGCTCAGCGCGCGCTCCGGTGGCCGTGCGAACAGCATGATACGGGCGTGGACGCCGTACTCACCGCTCTCGCCTCGGGCCGGCCGCTCGTGCCGGTCACCGGTCCCGCCGGGATCGGGCGTACCACGACGCTGGGCAGGATCGGGGAAACGCTGTCCCGGCACGGCGCGCGGGTGTCGGCGATCCGCTTCACCCGCGACGGCGACGTCGTCCCGGTCCGGTTGCCCGGCGCCGAGCCGGGCCCGGCGCCGCTCGGCCCGGTGGCCGGCGCGCACCGGGAGCCGGAGATCGCGCGACGGGCCGCCGCCGCGGCGGCCACCGCGTTGCTGCGCGGGGGCCGGGAGGCCGTGCTGCTGGTCGACGACGCGCAGTGGATCGACGAGGACTCCCGCGCCGTGCTCGGCGCGCTGGCGCACCGGCTGTCCGGCACCGGCGCGGTGTGCGTCTGCGCGATCCGCACCCCGCTGCCCGCCGAACACCTCGGCTGGCTGCGTGACCTGCGTGGTGCCGGGCTGGTGTCCCCGGTCCGGCTGCGGCCGATGTCGGCGAGCGAGACCGGCCGGACCTTCGCGGCGGTGACGCGGGTCAGGCCCGACGCCGAACTGGTCGCCAGGATCGGTGAGCTGTCCCGGGGGATCCCGGCGGCGGTCCACGACGCGATCGACGTGCTGCGGCACAACGGGGCCGTGCGGCAGGCAGGCGACCGGGCCTACCTCGCGCCGCTGGCACGGCCGGTGGACTGCCCACCGGACAACGAGTTCCCCCGCTTCGCCCGCGGCCTGCACCCGAAGGCCGCCGCGGCGGCGACCGCGGCCTGTGTGCTCGCACCGCTCGGCGCGGCGGTGCCGCGGCTGGTCGCCGAGGCCCTCGAAACGAGCGAGCCCGAGGCCGTGGCGCTGCTGGACGACCTGCGCCGGGAGGGCGTCCTGCACCGGGGCCGCCACGGGCACTCGTGGCGCGTGCCGGTGCCGGTACTGGCCATCGCGCTCACCGCCGCCATGGGCCCCTTCGCCCGCAGACAGCTCGCCGCCAGGGCGGTCACCGCGGTGTGGGCGGGCGAGGCACACTGCGCGGATCGGGACTACTTCACCGATCTCGTGGCCGACGCCGGGCGGCTGATCGATCCCGATCTCGCCTTCGACACGCTGCTGGAGCGGGCGGCGGAGGTCGGTGACCGGCTGCCGTGGCGGGCCTCCCGCTGGCTCGGCGCGGCGATCGAGCTCGCGGAGACCCCGGCGCGGCGGGTGACGGCGCTGCTCGCGCACACCGAGATCTGCCACGCCCGCGGCTACCACGAGGGCAGTCTTCGCGGCGCCCAGGTGCTGCTGACCGGCTTCGCCGATCAGCTCGCGCCGGACGTGGCACAGGAACTCCAGGTGATCGCGGTGCGGGCGCTCAAGAGCACCGGGGACGACGAATTCCTCGGCAAGATCGCCGAATCCTGGCGCGGCTGGCGGGAGGACCCCAGCCAGCGCCCGGTGACCAGGGCACTGGCGCTGGGCATGCTGGACCGCTGGGGCGAGGTGCGTGCCGTGCTCGGGGAGAGCGGGGAGCGCTGGCGAACCGGGAGCGCCACGACCGTGCTGCACGGGTCGCTGCTCGAAGCGCACGCCGCGCTGTGGACCGGCCATGGTGACCTGGTCGAGAAGCTGTCCGAACGCGACTTTCCCGCGCCGGAGGGCGCCGGGCCGAGGGCCGTGCGCAGGCACCGCGCCGAGCTGGTGACCTCGCGGGCGGCGGCGCTGCTGGTCCTCGGCGACGCCGAGCGCGCGGGCGAGCTGCTGGCCGGTCAGGAGCCCGGCGGGACGCCGTTGTGCGACCGCGCTACGCTCGCCGCGATGCGGGGCGAGGCCGACCTCGCCGTCGATCTGGCCAGGCGGGCCAGGACGGGCGGGGCGCACCGCGGCTACCACATCGGGTACTCGGCGATGCAGCAGACGATCATCGCGATGCTGGTGGCGCAGGGAAAGCTGAGCGCGGCACGGGAAACGCTGACCGCCGCGCGGGAGGCGGGCCCTCGGCTGGGCCATCTGCTCGACATCGCCGACGCGCAGATCCAGCGGGCGCTCGGGGAAAGCGAGGCGGCGCGGGCGAAACTCCTCGACTGCGAGCGGACCGCGGCCGAGCGGGGCCTCGCCGTCGGCACCGACCTGTGCTGGGCCGAACTCGCCGACCTGGCGTTACAGGCGGGTGATCACGACGAGGCGAAGCGGTGCCTCGGCGCGATCGAGGACCTCGCCCGTACGATGCCGACCTCCCGCGTCAGACTGCACGCCGCGCTCGTCGGGTCTCTTGTGGACGGTGACCCCGCGCGCGCGGAGGAGTGTCTCGACCTGGCGCGACGGCGCGGGCAGCCCTTCGAAATCGCCACGGTGTCGGAAAAACTGGTCCGGCACGGGGCCGCCGATCCCGGGCTGCTGAGCGCGGCGTACGAACACCTCGACGCGATCGACGCCCTGCTATACCGTTCGTGGCTGCGCAATCTCATGCGGGAGCACGCGATCGTCGTACCCGGCCGCACGCGCACGGCCGCCGAAAGCGAGCACCTGCTGGCCGTCCTCGTCGCCGACGGACTCACCAACAGGCAACTCGCGATGGCCCTGCGCGTCAGTGAGAAGAGTGTGGAGAACCGGCTCAGCCGATTGTTCGCGCGGACCGGCTACCGGTCCCGGATCGAGCTGTCGGCCGCGATGCGGGAGGGCGGCGCGCTGTCGGTGACCTGGTCAGCCGCGGATAGAGATCGCGTAGAGAAGGCATGAAGTGAGTGTCGGGATGCTTGGTCCACGGAACGCCCCGGTCCGCTGTGGACCGGGGCGGACCGGTGAAGAGCAGCCTTGGGCAGCGGGAGGAACATCGGGATGGGACGGCAGCGCGCGGGGCTCGTGGGCAGGCAGGCCGAACTGGCCGCGCTCGGGGCGGCGGCGGAGAGCCGGGGCCTGGTCGTGCTGCGCGGCGAGCCGGGCAGCGGCCGCGGCGCCGTGCTCGCGCGGGCGGGTGCCGAACTGGCGCGGCGCGGGGTTTTCGTCCTCGAACTGTCCGGTGCGGCGCGGCACCCGGAGTGGGACCGGTTCGGTGTCCGGATCGTCCTCGACGCGATCCGTGAGCGATTCGAGGACCTCGGTGGCCGCGCGCGGCTGACCGAGGCGATCGACGCGCTGAGCCGGCTGTGCGTCCCCGCCGGGTACGAGTCCGCCTGGGAGCGCTCGCGGCTGGTCAACGCGCTGGGCACGGTGTTCCGCAGGCTGGGCCCGGCCGCCGTGCTCGTCGACGACGCCGACGGTCTCGCCCAGCCCGCCATCGGCCTCGCCGCGGCCCGGCACGCGGGCTGCCCGGTGTTCGCCGCGTGCGCCGACGACACCGGCCTCGGCGAGGTGGCCGACCTGACGATCGAGCTCGGCGCGCTGTCCGCCGAGGACGCCGACGGCGTGCTCCGGCAGGCCGTGGGGCTGCCGGTCGACGACGGGCTCCGGCGCGCGGTGCGCGAGGGTCTCGGCGCGTTGTACGGGAATCCCGGCACCGTGGTGTCCACAGTGGCCGATCTGCGCCGCCGGGGGCGGCTGGTCACGGTGCACGGTCACGTGTGCCTGCGCGATCCGGGGACGCCGGTCGCGCTGTCGCCGGAGCATCCGCTGCTCGTCGCGCTGGAGCGCTGCGGTGACCTCGGCCGCGATCTGGTGCGGCTGGCCGGGGACACCGCCTTCGGGGTGGACGAGATCCCGCTGCTGGCCGCCGCCACCGGCCGGTCGACGGCCGAGTACGGCAGGGCGGCCGACCGGCTGGTCCGGGCCGGGGTGCTCGATGCCGACGGCGAGGGACGGCTGAGCGTCCGCTGTCCCGCGCTGGGCGCCGCCGTGGCGGAGCACGGGAGTGCGCCGCTGCACGAGGCCGTCGCGGGGGAACTGCTCGACGCGGACGGCGCGCGGCCGCACGTGCTCGCCCGGCACCTCGCGGCGGCGGGCACGGCGGTGCCGCGGCGCCCGGAGGTGGCCGCGGGACTGCGCGACGGCGCACCGGACACGGCCAGGTGGTACGCGGCCTGGTGGCACACCGAGGACGGCGAGGACCGGTCCCGCGCGGCGGTCGAGCTGGTGCGCCGCTTCGTCCGTACGGCGGACTACGCGCGGCTGGCGCGGTTCGTCGGCGAGGTCCCCGCCGGGGAACTGGATCCCGCCGACCTCGCGGCGGCGGCCGCGCTGGCCGCGCTCCACTCGGGACGCCCGGTCCCCGCGTCCGTCCGCGCCGCGGTGACGCGGGACGGGCGGGTGCCCGCCGCGCTCGAGTTCTGCGACCGGTGGTTCGCCGGTGCCGGCGACCTCACCATCGGCGAGGTCGAAACGGCCTTCGCGCCGCTGCGGAGCTCGCTCGCCCTGCCGACGATCGAGCGCCGGACCGTCGGCGTCGAACACGCCTTCGCCCTGCGCGACCTGGTCCCGGTGCTCGCCTCGGTGCTCGGCGCGGACTTCGGCACCCCGGCCGACGGGCCGCTCGCCGCCTACCACCGGGTGCTCGCCGGGTACGCCGACGGCGACTGGACGGCGGCGCTGAGCGCGGCGCGGGAGCTGGAGCTCGACCCCCACGCGGACACGCTCGCCCGGCAGAGCGCCCGCCTGCACGCCGCGGAGATGTGCTCGTGGCGCGGCGAGGACCAGCGCGCGGCGGCCTGGCTGGACTCCGTGCCCGCCGCGGACTGCGCCTTCCCGGCGCTGTGGTCCTGGGTGGTGGCCGGCTGGCTGCACCAGACCGGGAACAGCGCGGGGGCACTGAGCGCGGGCGAGCGGGCCGCGGGCGGCCCCGGCACCGCGCGGCTGCTGCGCCGGATGGCGGCGATCGCGATGGAGTCGGGCGAGGTCATGCGGGCGCGCCGGGTGCTGGCCGAAACCGAGCGGACGTACGCGCGCGACGACAGTCCCGAAGCGCGGGAAACGGTGTCGTATGTGAAGGGCCTGGTCACCGGCGACGGCGCCAGGGCGCGAACGGCCGAGCGCCTCGTCCGGGGCGGCGGCAACCGGTTCGAGCTTTCGCTGGCCTGCCAGCTGGTCGGCAGCACCACCGCGGAACCGGCGCCGTGGCTGGCCGAGGCGTTCGAGATCGCGCAGTCGATCGGCGCGGCACGGCTGACCGCGCGGGTCAAGCGGGTGTTCCAGGGCAGCGGCGGCGTCGTCCAGGAACAACGCGACCGCGACGAGGACCTGTCGGAAACCGAACTGCGGATCATCGAGCTGATCCGCCTCGGCCGGACGAACCGGCAGATCGCGCACGCGGTGCGGATGAGTGAGAAGACCGTGGCGAAACACCTGACGAGGTTGTTCGCCAAGGCCGGGTGCCGGACGCGGCACGGGCTGGCCACGTCCGATCTCGGCGGGCGGCCGCAACCGCTCGGCGCGTGAGGCCGGGACTATGGAGGAGTTGTGAGCAGTAACGTCATCGCGGTCACCCAGACACCGGGGCAGGGGCACCGCACGATCGGCGAGGCGATCGACCGCGCGCACGACGGGGCGGTGATCGTGGTCGGTCCGGGGCGCTACACCGAGAACCTGGTGCTGACCAAGCCGGTCACCATCACCGCGGAGGACGGGCCGGGCACGGTCTGGATCGTCGCGGCCACCGGCGTCACCGTGTCGTTGCAGGCGGATTCGGCGGCGCTGTCCGGCGTCACCGTGGTCGCCGCCGACGCGGACAGCCCGGCGGTGCTCGTGATGAGCGGCCAGCTCAGCGTCACCGAGTGCGTGGTCGAGGCGTCGAGCTGGACCTCGGTCTTCGTCCGCGACCGCGGCACCCTGCTCATGCGCTCCAGCGAGGTGCGCAACGGCGCCGGCGCCGGGGTCGTGGTCACCTCGCCCGAGGGTGGCGTGCTCGACAACTGCAAGCTGGCCGATCTGGGTACCTCGGCCGTCGTGGTGGCCGAGCAGGGCACGCTGCTGGTGCGGTCCAGCACGGTGGGTCCCGCCGCGGCCAACGGGATCTGCCTCAACGGCCAGGGCAGGCTCAC
Source organism: Amycolatopsis samaneae (assembly GCF_039541975.1). Lineage (NCBI taxonomy): Bacteria > Bacillati > Actinomycetota > Actinomycetes > Pseudonocardiales > Pseudonocardiaceae > Amycolatopsis > Amycolatopsis samaneae. Next base: position 175,555 of record NZ_BAABHG010000004.1, on the reverse strand, counting down.
CGTCGAGGACACCGTGGTGACCGGATCGGGCAAGCCCGCGATCGCGGTGGAGCAGCAGGCCGCGCTGACCGCGACCAGGCTCGGCGTGCGCGACACGGCCGCGATCGGCTTCTACCTGGCCACCTCGGAGCAGGTGATGCTGGAGGACTGCGCGGTCGACGGCGCGGGTGCCGAGGGGGTCTTCGTCGCCGAGGGCTGCGCGCCGGCGCTGCGCGGCTGCCGGGTCCGCGGGACCAGGGGGCGTGGCCTGCACTTCGCCGGGCGGGCTTCCGGTTCCGTCAGCGGCTGCGAAGTGTCCGATGTGGACGGTATCGGGATCGGGGTGACCGAACGGAGCCTGCCGGAGTTCGCCCAGGTCTCCGTCTCCGGGTGCACCTCCTCCGGTGTCCGGATCGACGACGGCTCCGACCCGTTCTTCCGCAGGCTCCAGGTGCGGGGCTGCGACGGCGCGGCCATCGAGGTGGACGGCGGTGCCCGCGGCAGGCTGGAGAACATCGAGATCGACGGCGGGGCCGGGGTGGGCCTGTCCGTGTCGGGCGCGGCGCGGCCGTCGGTGAGCGGGCTGAACACCCGCGACCTCGCCGACGCCGGGGTCCGGGTGGTCGGCGCGGCGCTCTCGCTGTCCGACAGCCAGCTGCTCCGCTCGGGCGCCGAGGGGGTGCACGCGGGCGCGGGCGCGGACCTGTCGATGACGCGCTGCCGGGTCCAGGAAAGCAAGGGCGCGGGCTGCACGTTCGCCGAGGGCGCGTCCGGCAGCGTGCTCGACTCCGAGTTCTCCGGCGGTTCCGCCGACGGGATCCTGCTGGAGACCGGGGAATCGGTCTCGGTGAAGGGCTGCACGGTCCGGGACAACCACGGCAGCGGTGTCCGGCAGCTGCGGCCGAGCAAGGCGATCGAGGTGCTGGAGCTGATCAGCGGCGGCAACCTCGCGAACGACGCGTACGGCACCGCCGCCTCCGCCGGGGCCACCCCGCCCGCCGCGCCCGCCGGCGCCGGGCCGAGGCGCCCGGCGCCCGGCACCGATCCGCTGGAGGAGCTCCAGGGGCTGGTCGGGCTGGCCGGGGTGAAGAGCGAAGTGACGTCGCTGGTCAACCTGAACAAGATGGCGAAGCGGCGGATCGACGCGGGGCTGTCCGCTCCGCCGATGGCGCGGCACCTGGTCTTCGCCGGGGCGCCCGGTACCGGCAAGACCACCATCGCCCGGCTGTACGGCCAGATCCTCGCGCAGCTCGGCGTGCTGCGCGAGGGGCACCTCGTCGAGGTGGCGCGGGCCGACATGGTCGCCCAGATCATCGGTGGCACCGCGATCAAGACCACCGAGGTGTTCAACACCGCGCTCGGTGGCGTGCTCTTCATCGACGAGGCCTACGCGCTCAGCTCCGGCGGGGGCGGCACCGGCCCCGACTTCGGCCGCGAGGCGATCGACACGCTGGTGAAGCTGATGGAGGACCACCGCGACGACGTCGTCGTGATCGCGGCGGGCTATTCCAAGGAGATGAACGAGTTCCTCTCCGCCAACCCCGGGATGGAATCCCGGTTCAGCCGCACCATCGAGTTCGCCAACTACACGGCGGACGAGCTGGTGACGATCGTGCGCGCGCAGTGCAGCAAGCACGACTACCGCCTCACCGAGAGCGCGAGCGCGGCACTGCTGAAGTATTTCGAAGAGATCCCGAAGGACGGCACGTTCGGCAACGGGCGTACCGCGCGGCGGGTGTTCGAGCGGATGACCGACCGGCAGGCCTCCCGGCTCGCCGCGGCCGCCACCGCCGACACCGCGGACCTCACCCTGCTGACCGAGGACGACCTGCTCTCGATGAGGTGAGCCATGCCGACGAGGTGAGCCGTGCGGAGGAGGAGAGACGATGGATCAGCAAGACCCCGGCCTCTTGGTCGTCGAGGAGCACGAGTCGCGCGAGCGGCACGTGCTCGTCCGGCACCGTGACGAGGCGGGACTCGAGCAGCCGCGCATCGGCGCGGCACCGCTGTCCGACGGTGAGCTGCTCGTGCTGGCCACCCCCGGTGCGCACCGGGTGCCGTCACTGGTGTCCGCGCTGCCCGGTCTCCTGCGCGAGCGCCTGACCGGTGTCGAGACGTTGTGGCTCGGTGTCGGCGGCCTCGCCGCGGACACCGAGGCGGCCCAGCGCCTCGCCGGGGAACTCGGCGTCGAGATCGTCGCGCCCGACGGCGGGATCGCGGCGATGCCGGGTGCCGCGCTGTACGCGGGCCACGGCGCGGGCGGCACCGGCTGGCACCGGTTCCACCCGGACCGGACGGTGAGCTTCGAGGGGGCCCGGATCCCGGTGCCGGACTGGGAGTCGTGGGCGCCGGCCAGCCCGGTCACCCTCGACGGCGTCGTGGCCGTGCCGGTGCCCTGCGGCCTGCTGGTCCGTCCCGCGGCGGCGGACGGGACCACCGCCGTCGACATCGCCTTCGACATCGCGGTCAACCAGCGGTTCCCCAAGATCATCGTCACGGTCCCGACCGTGGCCGAGGTCGCCGCGCTGCTCGAAGGATTCCCGCCGCACCCGGTGATGGTGGTCCCCGCGACACCGGAGGCCGCGAAGCACACCTGGCAGATCGAGCTGGCGCTGCGCCTCTCGCGGGATATCGTGTTCAGCGCCGGACCGCAGCTCGGCGGCACGACCGTCGTGCCGGGCGGGCGGTTCCAGCCCTTCCCGATCGTGCTGCGGCAGTCCGCGAGCGGCGGGGACCAGCAGGTGCTCGCCGTCACGCAACCCCCGCCCGGCTGGGAGCGGGCAGGGCAGCGCTCCTACCGGTTCACCGGGGAAGACGGCGTGCCGGTGCTCGCCGACGTCGTGCCCGCCGGGCTGGTGCTGCGTGCCGAGGACGGCGATCCCGATCCGGACGCGGAGGCGGCGCCGTTCGACCCGGCACACTGGACACTGACACTGGGCGCCGCCGGGGCGCCGCTCGGCCTGCCGGTGCTGGCCGCGGCGGAGCAGCTGCTCGCCGCGCTCCCGGACGAGGAGCGGGCGGCGGTGCGGGTCCGGATGGCCGGCGTCCCCGACGGCGAGGCCGCGCACGCGCTCGACCACCGCGCGGCGGACCGGAAATCCGTTCCGCCGCAGGGTGTTCCGGCGTTCCGCCCGCCCACGCCGGGTGGTACGGGGCCCGCGCCGTCGGGATCGGACGGCGCGCTGCCGCCGCGGATGGCCCCCTCCGGCCCGGACCAGGCGGTGGCGAGTGCCCACCCGATGCTTCCCACCGTCCCGGCTTTTCCCGACGCCCCGGCCCGGACGACGCCACCGGTCTCGCGACTGTCCGAAATGGATCGCGCCGGTCAGGTGGCTGGCGGAGCGGACGTTGCCGGGCCGTTCCCCGCGCCGTCCGGCGGTGCGCTGACCCCGGCGATTCCCGGCGTTCCGGCGGTGCCGGTGGTGCCGGTGGTTCCCGCCGAGATGCTGCCTTCGGCCCCGGCCGCGCCGGGTGCGTCGTCCGGTACGGGCTGGGCGGCGGGTGTCCGGCCCATGCCGCCCGCCGGTCCGGTGGTGCCGGTGCCACCGGTCTCCCCGCCGTCCGCAATGGACGGTGCCGGGCAGGTGGGTGGCGCCCGGCCGTTCCGTGCGCCGCCCGGTGGCGCGCTGACTCCCGCGATCCCCGGTGTTCCGGCCGAGCCGGTGGTGCCGGTGGTTCCCGCCGAGATGCTGCCCTCGGTCCCGGCCGCGCAGGCGCCGCCGGTCGCACCGTCCGCAATGGACGGTGCGATTCCGCCGGGGCAGGGGGATTTCGTGCCCGTGCGGGCAGGTACGGACTGGATGGCGGCGAATGCGCTGGTGCCCGCCGTGCCGGGTGCCTTCGTCGGTCCGGTTCCGGGCACGCCACCAGTGCCGGGGTCTGGCCCGATGCCGCCGTCCGGGCCGGGTGGGGGGAGCCCGCCGCCCGCGAGCCCGCCACCCCCGGCCCGGCCCGCCGCGGCCGCGCCGCCGTCGATCATGACCAGCTCGGGCGCGCCGGTGTCCACTGTGTCCAGTGGGCTGCCGACGTCCACTGTGGCCGGTGCGCCGAAGCCCCCGCCGCCCCCGCCGCCGGCACCGCCCACACCGCCGCGCGAAGAGTTCCGCGAGGAGCCGGAAGAAGCGACCCTGCGTACCGAAGCGGTCCACGCCGAGCCGGAGGCGGCGGCCGACGCCGAGGTGGCGCCGCCCGCGAGCCCGCCGGCTCCGCCCGTCGAGGAGCCGCCCGCGCCGCCGGTCGACCGGGAACCCGGCCCGCCGTCGTCGTCCCCGGCGATCCGGCCGGTCGAGGTGCCGGCGCGGGACAGCACCACCGGCGAGCAGAACCGGTTCGTCGCGGCCGCGGGGGAGGACTTCGGCATCGCGCTCGCCACGGTGAACGCGGCGCTGGCCACCTGGCCGTCGATGCGCGCGGAGGACTCGCCCGCGGGCAAGGCCGACTACGTCGCGGTCTGCCTGTACCTCAGCCGGGGCGAGGGGGCCGCGAACCTGGTCAACGGCGCGCTGCGCACCGGCGAGGGCGCGGTGCTGGACGGGCACATCCCCTGCCTGATGTCGGGCCTGCGACGGCTGCCCACGCATCGGCGCGCGGTGCTGCGCCAGGGCAGGGTGTCCGAGTCGCTCGAACACCGGGGCGATCCCGGCACCGTGCTCACCGAGCCGGGTTTCCTCGCCGCCAGCATGGATCTCGACGTCACCGTGCCCGGCGCCGACCTCGACGTGCTGATCTGGCCCGCTTCCGCGCGCCGCACCTCGGAACTGATGCTGAGCCGTCCGGTCGGCGAAGCGGTGTTCACCGCGGGCGCCCGGTTCAAGACGCTGGCCATCCGGTCCGTGCCGGACGACGAGCAGGAGGAACCAGAGGACGATCCGGACGCGCTGTCCGCGCCGAAGGTCGCGGTCCTGTTCCGTGAGCTGGCGCCAGGGGAGAAGCTGGAGTCGGCCGACCTCGACGACCGCGACCGCGCGGTGCTGGCGAAACTCGACAGCGTGCTTGAAGGACGGCGCAGCGCCGCGTTGCGGCTCGTCGAGGACCCGGACACGATCGCCCGGCTCACCACCTCGATGGTGCTCTGGCGGGACGAGGCCGCGGGCGAGGGCAAGCCCGTCGCGGTGGCGTCGTGAACAGTTCCGCGCGGTCCACGGTGAAGGCCGCGGTGCTGGTCGCCGTCGGCGTGCTCGCCATGGGCACGCCCGCGTACGCGGCACCGACGTCCCCGGCCGCGCCGCCGTCCTCGCCGGCGCTGCCACCGGGCTCGTCCGGGGCGCCGCCGCCGTCGGGGAAATCGGACAAGCAGGTGGAATGCCTGTCCCCGCCCCGGATCACCGATCCCTCGGTGCCGTGGGCACAGCGTCAGCTCGCGCCGGAGCGGGTCTGGCCGCTGACCAACGGCGCGGGGGTCACGGTGGCTGTGGTCGACACCGGCGTCGACGGTTCGGTGCCGCAGTTGCGGGGCGGCACCGTGCTGCGCGGGATCGACACGACCAAACCGGACCGGGGCCCCGCCGACAACGACTGTTACGGGCACGGCACCTTCGTGGCGGGCATCATCGCCGCCGCCCCGGTCAACGGCACCGGGTACGCCGGGATGGCGCCCGGGGTGCAGATCCTGCCGGTCCGTTGCGCGACCACGGACGATCCGAAGAAGGAAGGCGCGCTGACGCCGGAGGGCATGGCGCTCGGGATCAGGGCCGCGGTCGACGGCGGCGCGCGGGTGATCAACGTTTCGGCCAGTACCGCCGAGCAGAACGCGCAGCTCGCCGCCGCGGTCGACTACGCCGCGAGCCATGACGTCGTGCTCGTCGCCTCGGCCGCCAACAGCGCGAAGAAGGGCGACCCGGTGACCTATCCGGCGGCCTACCCGTCGGTGATCGCGGTCGGCGCGGTGGACGAGGCTGGCCAGCACGCCGAGTTCTCCCAGACCGGGCCGTTCGTGTCACTGGTGGCGCCCGGGGTCAACGTGCTCGGGCTCGGGCCGGGTGGTCCCGGGCACTGGCAGGGTCAGGGCACGAGCTACTCCGCCCCGTTCGTCGCCGGGGCCGCCGCGCTCGTGCGTGCCTACCGCCCGACGCTGAGCGCCGCGCAGGTCAAGCACCGGCTGCTCACCACCGCCGCGCATCCGGCCGCGCAGCTGCCGGATCCGGCGCTGGGCTGGGGCACGGTGAACCCGATGGCGGCGGTGACGGCCGTGCTCCCCGAAGAGGGGGCCGCCGGGCAGCCCGCCGCCGTCGTCCCGCCCGACGCCCGCGGCGTCGGCGCGACACCGCGCGACGAGCTCGGGCCGGTGCTGGCCGTGGTGGGGGTGATCGGCGCGGGCTGCGTGGCGCTGGCCGCGGTGCTGCTGACCCGGCTCTACCGGTCCGGCCGCCGCCGTGGCTGGCGCCCCGCCCGCGTCCTCCAGGTCTCCGCTCCGGAACCGGAGAAGTAAAGCCTTCCGTACCACCAAAAGTGGGCCCGTCCTCTCCGGACGGGCCCACTTTGCGCACGGGAGCTGAAGGACGCTTTCAGTGCGTTGGCCGCGCTGAAGGACGCCTTCAGTGCACTGAGCGCACCGAAGGCGTCCTTCAGCACTAAGGGCCGTGTGGTCAGGCGGGGCGGGAGGCGTTGTGGTCCGTGGGGGCCTCCTTGAGGGACTCTAGGTCCCTCAAGGAGGCCCCCACGGACCGGGAATCCGGACTGTCGGGAGAAGCTCAGTCCGGCTGCTCCGGTTTGACGAAGCCCTCCACCAGCGGGGTCTGCACCAGCCGGACCGCGCGGCGGCGGTTGACGAACTGGGCCCGGCCCGGCGGCAGGACGCGGGGCTTGAGGTTGCCGAGGAACGAGCCCTCGGACTTGGGGCAGGACATCAGGAACGCGGGCGTGCCCAGTTCCCACATCCGCCGGATCGCCTGGTTCATCATCGACCGGCTCCCGCTGGAGGTGCTGCGGGCGACGATGATGTGCACCCCGATGTCCGCGGACTGGGGCAGCACCGGGATCAGCGAGTCCAGCGGGGCCGCGCCTTCGGCCAGCTCGAAGTCGTCGATGATGATGTAGAGCCGCCCGCCGGTCCACCAGTCCCGCAGCGGCAGCCTGCTCGGCGGGATGTCCGGCCCCGGCAGGCGTTCCTTGATCACCGAGGCCGCGCCCGCGATGGACTTCGCCAGCGCGTCCGCGCCGACGGCGTATTCGAGCTGGTACTCGGCGGGGACCGAGTCGTGCAGTTCGCGGCGGAAGTCGCCGAACATGATCCGGGCCTCGTCGTTGCTGTGGTGGGCCACGACCGAGCGGGCGATGTGCCGCAGCAGGTTGGTCTTCCCGCTTTCGGCGTCGCCGTAGATCAGCAGGTGCGGGCTGCTGTCGAAGTCGTGCCACAGCGGGGCTAGCTCGACGTCGTCGATGCCGAGCGGGACCCGCATCTCCGCCGCCGGCCCCGGCGACTTCGGGCCGGGCAGTTCCCGCGCGGTGATCTGGTGCGGGAGCAGCCGGACCTTCGGGGCGGCCGGCGCGCCGGGCAGGTCCAGCGCCTCGGCGAGCTCGACGGTCGCGTCGGCGAGGTCGTCGGTGGTCGGCGAGCCGTCGATACGCGGCAGCGCGGCGAGGAAGTGCAGCCGGTCCGGGGTGATGCCCCGGCCCGGGATCGACGGCACGGTCGCGGCGAACCGGCTGTTGATCTCCGAGTCGACCGGGTCGCCGAGCTTGAGCTCGAACCGGGTGCCGACCACGTCCCGCAGCCACGGGCGCATCTCCGACCACCGGTTGGTCGCGACCACCAGGTGGATGCCGAAACTCAGGCCCCTGGCGGCGATCTCGGTGAAGTTGTCCTCGATGTCGTCGAAGTCCTGGCGGATCGTGTACCAGCCGTCGACCACCAGGAACACGTCACCGTAGGGATCGAGGTCGGTGTACTTGCCCGACCGCCGCGCCCGCCGGTAGGTGGCCATCGAGTCGATGTTGTGCTCGGCGAACAGCGCCTCGCGCCGCGCCAGCAGGTTGGTCACTTCGAGCACGGTCCGGGTGACCCGGTCGCGGTCGAGCCGGTTGGCGATGCTGCCGACGTGCGGGAGCTTCGCCAGCGCGGTGAGCGTGCCACCGAAGTCGAGGCAGTAGAACTGCACCTCGGCCGCGGTGTGGGTCACCGCGAGCGCCGCGATCAGGGTCCGCAGCAGCGTGCTCTTCCCGCTCTGCGGGCCGCCGACGACGGCCGCGTTCCCCTTGCTGCCGGACAGATCGGCGATCAGCAGTTCGCGCCGCTGTTGCGCGGGCAGGTCGATCAGGCCGACTGGGACGGTCAGCGACGCGGTCTGCAGGTCGCCGACCGGACGCGGCCCGAGTTCCGGGTGATCCACCAGCGGGGGCAGCAGCTGGTCCAAAGTGGCCGGTTGCTTGAGCGGCGGCAGCCACACCTGGTGGGCGCGCGGGCCGACGTCGCGCAGCCGCGTGATGAGCACGTCGAGCACCGTCTCGATGCTTTCCTGCTCGTCGGCGGGTTCCGGCTCGGGTTCCGGCTCCGGTGTGGTGGGCGGCTCGACGTACCCCATGCCGAACGGGACGACGTGCTGGTCGACCGACTCGGTCGTGGCGACGCGGCGCTTGGCCCGGTACGGCGAGGACGAGTAGGCGCCCTTGAACCGGATGAGCGTCTGCGTGTCCGGGCGCAGGTACCCGTTGCCGGGGCTGTTCGGCAGCTCGTAGGCGTCCGGGACGCCGATCACGCTGCGGCTTTCCATCGCGGAGAAGGTACGCAGGCCGATCCGGTAGGACAGGTGGGTTTCCACCTTGTGGATGCGGCCCTCGTCGAGCCGCTGCGAGGCCAGCAGTAGGTGCACCCCGAGACTGCGGCCCAGCCTGCCGATCATGGCGAAGGTGTCGATGAATTCCGGTTTGCTGGAAAGCATCTCGGAGAACTCGTCGACCACGATGAACAGCGCGGGCATCGGCTCCAGCGGAACGCCCTGGGCGCGCGCGGCCTCGTAGTCCCGGCGGGACGCGTAGTTGCCCGCGGCGCGCAGGTACTCCTGGCGCCGGTTCAGCTCGCCCTCCAGCGCGTCCTGCATGCGGTCGACCAGTTCGAGTTCCTCGGCGAGGTTGGTGATCACCGCCGAGGTGTGCGGGAGCTGGTCGAAGCCGAGGAACGCCGCGCCACCCTTGAAGTCGACGAGGACGAAGTTGAGGTCCTCCGAGGAGTGCGTGGTGGCCAGCGCGAGCACCAGCGTGCGGAGCAGCTCGCTCTTCCCGGACCCGGTGGCGCCCACGCACAGCCCGTGCGGGCCCATCCCGTCCTCGGCGGCCTCCTTGATGTCCAGTTCCAGCGGGGCCCCGTTGGCGGCGATGCCGATCGGCACCCGCAGCCGCCGCTTGGCGGTCATCCGTTCCCTGCGGTAGCGCGTCGGCTCGAAGTGCGCGACGTCGCCGACGCCGAGCAGCCCGGCCAGCTCGTAGTCGGCGGCCGTGGGCTCCTCGTCCTCGGACACCTCGCCGATGCGGTACTTCGCCATCGTGCGCGCGAGCGCGGCGGCGCCGGTCGCGCTCAGCGCGTCGGGCGTGCAGAGCGGTTTGGTGTGCTGCCTGCCGAGCCGGTCGAACGACACCGTGCTGACCTGCTCGGCGTCGACGTCGAGGAACAGCACCCCCGGTCGCTGCTGCCACGGCAGGGCACCGGAGATGTCGAGCACCACCGTGTTGCGGTAGCCCTCCTCGGCGGCGCGGTGGTCGGCGGGGATGCTCACGCCGTCGACGAGGAGCACGACGAACGGTTCCGACGCGGTGATCGGCGTGTCCGCCTCGAACCGGGGCCGCCCGGTGAAGGCGGGCCCGCCGAGCAGCAGTTCGGCCTCGGTGACGGTTTCGGCGACCAGCCGCCGCGCGCCCGCCGCGTCCCGGCTTTCCGGATCCTGGTTGTGCGGCAACCACTTCAGCCAGCTCCAGCGCTCGACCCGGTCGGGGCCTGCGCACAGCGCGATGCGGACCTCGGCCGGGCCGTGCGCGGTGGCGAGCTGGCCGAGCATCGCGCGGACCAGGCCGGTCACGGCGCCGTCGTCCCCGCTGAACTGGATCTGCCCGAACCCCCGCAGGTACACCGCGATGGGGGCGTTCGGGAGGCTGGAGTAGGCGCGCAGGAAGCGGCGCAGCGCGTGCGCGGCCAGCGGTTCGAGGTCCTCGATCGGCTTGGTGTCCGGCGGGAGCAGCTTGAGCGCCGAGCGCTGCGTGCCGAGGCCGATGCGGATCTCGCCGAAGTCGTCCTGCGAGGCCCGGCGTTCCCACAGCCGGTAGCCCAGCGCCAGCGACCACAGCGCGCGCGGGTCGGGGTGGATCCACCGCGCGGCGCGCTGCTGCGCGGTCAGCGCGTTGCGGACGCGTTCACGCAGCTGGGTCAGGTAGCGGATGTAGTCACGCCGGTGCCCGTGCAGCTTCTGCTTGTGCGTCACCGAGGAACGCACGAGCTGCACGATGAGCATCCCCACCACCGACAGCAGCATCATGCCGCCGCCGATGTAGGACATCATCCCCGAGCCGGGGCGGACGAACATCATCACCATGGCCAGCGAGCCCAGCCCCATCGGGGCGTACATCAGCACCGAGCTGATCCCGCCGCCGGTGTCCTCCGGCACCGCGGGCGGCGGCTGGACCTCGATCTCCTCGGTGGGCACGGCCGGTTTCGGCCGCCGCGCCCGGCGTGCGAACAGCACCGTGCTCAAAGGTCGCTCTCCCTCGTGAGTGGACTTCCCCTTTTCCGCGCCGACCGGGCTTGGAACGGCGAAACGGACGCCGCGCGGAGGTAGGTTCCGGGCTGGTTCACGGTCTGAGATCCCTGGCAGGAAGGACCTGACAACCAGATGGAAGAGCAGACACAGCATCGCACAACAACGTCGGCGAGGCTACGGTTCGTTCTCGGGAAGCAGGTCACCGAGGTGGCCCTGCCCACCGAGGCGACGCTGACCGATCTGCTGCCCGCGGTGCTGCCCCAGTTCGGTGCCGAATGGATCGAACAGGGCGCCGACCACGAGGGCTGGGTCGCGCAGCGGGTCGGCGAACGGCCGCTGGACGAGGACCGGACGCTCGCCGAGCTCAACCTGCTCGACGGCGAGACCGTCTACTTGCGACCCCGGGCCGACCAGCTGGCGCCGATCGACTTCGACGACCTCGTCGCCGGTGTCGGCGAGCAGGTACGCGACCATCGCGGCACCTGGGAACCCCGGCACAGCCGCTGGATGTTCCGGATCGGCGCCGGGTGCGCGTTCCTGCTCGGGCTGCTGGTGCTGCCCGGCGTGGGCGCGGTGGGCGCACAGGCCGCGGTCGCGTTGACGCTCGCGGTACTGCTGCTGCCGGCGAGCGGGCTGATCGCGCGCGGGGCCGCGGACGCCTGCGCCGCGACCATCGTGGCCGGCGCCGCGGCCTGCTACGGCGGGCTCGGTGGCGGGCTGCTCGTGCGGGTGCTGGCGCCGCTGGCCCCGGCGGCGGTCCAGGCGACCGTCGGGCTCGCCGTCGCGTTGCTGGTACTGGGACTCGGGGCGTTCCTCGTCGCCGATTCGGCGTTGCTGTTCGCCGGTGCCATCACGTTCGTGCTGGAGCTGGCGCTGACCGGGGTCATCGCCTCGGCCGCCGAGGTGAGCCTGCCGCAGGCGGCGGGCCTCGGCATCGCGGCGGGCCTGATCATCGGCGTCTTCCTGCCCGCGACGGCGTTCCGGCTGTCCGGGCTGACGCTGCCGATGCTGCCCGGCGACAAGGACGAGCTGTCCGAGGACATCGATCCGGTGCCCGCCAAGCTGATCGTGGACCGGGGCGCGGTGACCGTCGGCTATTCGACGGCACTGCACACCGGGCTCGGCGCCGCGCTCACCGTGCTGTTGCCGCTCCTGGTCTCCGGTGGCAACACCTGGGAGATGGTGCTGTCGCTGGTGGTCACGCTCCTGCTGCTCCTGCGCACCCGGCATCCGGCGAGCGTGGTGCAGCGATGGGCGATCATCACGCCCGCCGCCGCCGGCCTGGTGGCGAACGTGTGGCACCTGGCGGGCGAGCAGACCGACGCCTCGCGGCTGCTCACGATCCTCGCGCCGGTGTTCGTCGCCGGTGCGCTCCTGTTGCTCGCGAGCCGGACGCTGCCGGGCAAGCGGCTGCGGCCGTACTGGGGCCGCGCGGTGGAGATCTTCGAGTCGATCACCGCCATCGCCGTCGTCCCGATTCTGTTGCAGGTGCTGGGCGTGTACGCCTGGATGCGCGGATTGGCGGGCTGAGATGCAGTCGCGGCGGGATCAGGTACAGGCCTACTTCTTCGTGGTGGGCAGGCTCGTGGCCGCCGTCGTGCACGGCAAGCCCGATGTGCTGCAACCACCGAACAAACGGCTCAACACCGGTGTCTTCCTCGGGATCGTCGTCGGCGCGATCGTGATGGGGATTTTCGGCATTTACGGGGTTTTCGTGCCCGGCGGCAACACCTCCTGGCGCCAGCCGGGGGCGATCGTGATGAACGAGACGACCGGCGCGCGCTACATCTATCTCGACGACCAGCTGCGGCCGGTGCTGAACTACTCCTCGGCGCGGCTGGCGGCCGGGAAGTCCGGCAGCGGCCAGGTGGTCTCGGTGGCCCAGAAGTCACTGGACGGTACGCCGGTCGGGCAGCCGATCGGCATCGTCGGCGCGCCGGACGCGCTGCCCACCGCCCTCGACAACGGACCGTGGACGGTGTGCGCGCAGCCGCCCGGCAACGGTCCGCAGGGCCAGCCGCCGACCGTCAGCCTCGTGCTCGGACATCCGCTCCAGCGGACCCTCGACGACCGGGAGGCGCTGCTGGCGCGGACCCCGGACGGGACGAACTTCCTGATCTGGCGCGGAAAACGGCACCGGATCCCGGGCAGGTCCGAGATCGAGGCGCTCTACGGCGGGGTCGCCCCGGTCACGGTCACCCCGGCGTGGATGAACGCGCTGCCCGCCGGGCCGGACGTCGCGGCGTCGGTGCCGGACCAGGTCGGCTCGCAGGGCCCGTCGATCGACGGACACGCCAGCGTGGTCGGGCAGGTCTACCAGGTGCGCAATCCGGCGATCGGCACCAGCCAGCTCTATCTCGTCCGCGCCGACGGGGTCGCGACGCTGAGCCCGACCAACGCGGCGCTGCTGATGGCCTCGCCGTCGATCAGGGCCGCGTACCGGGGCTCGCCGGTGGAAGCCATCCCGGCCGGGCCGGGGGCGTTGTCCGGGGTGCCCGCCTCGACCTCGGGGCCCGACCTGGTCGGCGGGCTGCCGCCGGAACCGCCGCGCATCGTGTCCCCGCCACCGGACGCCATGGCCTGCGCGAACTTCTCGCCGCTGGGCCCCGGCGGCCAGCAGGTCAGCGCCGGCCTGCTGGCCACTTCGGTCAGCGCGACGAAGGGGATCCCGGTGAGCGCGCACGCGGTGGGCACCACGGCGGACCGGGTGGTGATCCCCGCGGGCGGCGGCATGCTGGTCGCCGCGCAGCAGGTGCCGGGCGCGCCGCCCGGCGCCGTCTACCTGGTCACCGAGACGGGCACAAAGTATCCGCTGGCGAACGGTGACGTGGCGGGTGCGCTCGGTTATTCGGGGCAGAACCCGGTGCGGATGCCGGCGGAACTGCTGTCCCTGTTGCCCTCGGGACCGCTGCTCAGTGTGGAAGGCGCGCTGCGTGTCCAGTCCTGACCGGACGTTCACGGGGGGAGTTACGCCCCTTCGCCGGTTTCGGTCGTAGGGCGACGTGCTTGGCCCCGGCGAAACCTAACGTGAGATTTGCAGGCTTGTACCGGATATCTCTAGGAGGACAGGTGCCCAAGGACACAACGATTGACCCTACTCAGGTCGAGTCGCAGGCGAAGATGCACGAGGGGAAGCGGGACGACATCTCCGGCCAGCTCAAGCGGGTCCTCAGTACTCTCGAAGACGCCAAGGCGCACAGCAACAGTGCGATGACGCGCGCGCTCGCGGAGCAGGGCGAGAACTGGGCCAAGGCGGTCGACTTCTCCGTGCTCCAGCACATGACCGAGATGGTGACCAACATCCGGAAGGCGGCCAGCGACCAGAGCGAGGCCGACATGGCGGCCGTGCAGAAGATCAACAACATTCCGATCGGCACCGCGAACTTCCTTGGCGCGTGAGCCGGGCTCGGCTCAGTCTTCCGATCGGTCACTGAAAGGGATCACTTATGTCCGACGCTATCAAGTATGACTACCAGAAGCTCGACGAGGCATTTACTTCACTGACGAAGATCGCCGAGTTCATCGACACGACGCTCGACGAGCAGCGTAAACAGGTGCACGCGGTCATGGCGGACTGGCACGGCGACACGGCCGACGCCTACGACTCGCTGTCCACTGACCTCGACAACGACATGAAGCAATACATGGCCACCTTGGCCGCGCTGAAAAACGCCGCCCACACGGGCGCCACGACCATGCAGGAGACGGACGCCCAGGGCAAAAAGAGCCTCGCCCACTGAGCCAGATGTGGTGTGCCGGAATCAGTAGACGATTCCGGCACACCACACCTGTCTGTTCCGGCCCGTCAACCACTGTGGAGTGATGACATGAGCAGCAACACGAAGCTCGACACCGACGTCGTCAAGGCGTCGGCCACCGCCCTCGGGCGGATCATGGACGACATGTCCGCCTTCACCGCGTTGCGGGCGGACTGGCCCAAGCTGGGGAACTTCGACCTCGCCACGCAGCTCGACGCGATCGTCGACGACCGGCGTCGCGGCGTTGTCGCGCACGCGGACCAGCTGAAGACCGCGCTCGACGAGATGGACAGGGCGCTGACGAAGATCGCGACCGAGATCCAGTCCATCGACGACGGGGCCGCCGCGAAGATCAATGCCGTGGTCGCCGACCTGCGCACCCGGGTGCGTGACGACCTCGCCGCGTTGAGCCAGGTGTGAGGGGGACGTCATGGGTAACACCGAGTACGACAAAAAGCTGAGGGACAAGGCGAAGGAGTTCAAGGACCTCATCGAAACGGACATGGCGCCGTTCGACGATCTGGTCCATCGGTGGCCGAACGCGGGAAGCTTCAACCTGGGGGTCTGGGTCGAGCGGATCCTGGACGACCGGCGCAACGCCATCGTCGCGCACGCCGCGCACCTCAAGACGACGTTCGCCGAGATGTCGGACGCGCTGTACGCCATCGCGGAGAAGTTCGACCAGGTCGACGAGGGCAACGCGAAGGACGTCAAGAAGATCTTCGACGACAGCAAGAAGACGTCCGAAGACAAGATGAAGACCTGGAACACGGACCGGGAAAAGGCCGAGGGGAACCACTCCGGCGACAACCGGAACCCTGGCGACGGCTACGCCCAGAACGTCAACAACGCGTTCGACCCGGCAGGTGGTGAACAAAAAAAATTGTGACCGGTGGTGGCGGCGGGGACGAGCACAAGGATCCGCCTCCCAAGGACGAGCACAAGGACCCACCGCCCAAGGACGAAGACAAGGAAGAAAAGCCGACGCCCAAGCCGTCTGGCTCAGGCCCGAAAATCAACTAACAGGTCTCTTCGCGGCTTAGTGATCGATCGTACTGCTGATGGCCAAGGTTGCTCCGGACTGTCGACAAGGATAGGGAAAGATGGCTGACAATAAGGGATGGGGCCTTGGCCAGTACGACGAAGGCCCGCCGGCTTTCAACTACGGGAGCTACGACTCGCTGGCCAAGCTGATCGCCTACACCGGCGGTCTGCTCGACGACATGTACCGCGACCGCCCGTGGTACGAGTTCGAGGCCGCGGTCATCAAGGCCATGACCCGGCTCGACGACGTGAACAACGCGTTCGAGAAGAAGATCAAAGACGTCGCCGACATGATGAAGGGCGAGTCCGCGACCGCCTTCAACGACTGGGCGAAAGGTCTGCTCTCGAAGAGCAGGTCGCTGCACGACCGCGTGGCCGCCGACTCGTTCCACAAGTCGATCGGCAACATCGGCCACACGATCCGCTGGTTCTACGACCATTGGTGGGACACGGTCGCGCAGGCGGAGAAGGACTTCGAGATATCTCAGGGCGATATCCGGAACGCCGCCTACAAGGCGGCTGAACTCGCCACCGACGGATCGGACCTGGACGCGATCGTCGCGGAAACGAAGAAGGCGATCGACAAGCTCAAGGACAAGCAGGAATCCGAGCTGATCGAGAAGCTGAAGGTCAGCTTCGCCAACGTGGGCGAGCAGTACCGCATCTGCGGCCGGAACATGTCCACCATCGAGCCCTCCGGTGGCTACGACTACGATCCGGTCCCCGCGGGCGGTGGTGACAAGGACAAGGACAAGGACAAAGACAAGGATAAGGACAAAGATAAAGACAAAGATAAAGACAAAGACAAGGACAAGGACAAAGACAAGGATCACGACAAGGACAAAGACAAAGATAAGGACAAAGACAAGGACAAAGACAAGGACGAAGATTCCGGTGGCTCGGGCGGCGGCTCGGGCGGGGGATCGGGCAACAACAAGAAGCTGGACCTCGGCGGGGGCGACAGCGGCGGCGGTGGCAGCAAGGGCGGCGGCGGTTCCGGTGGCGACCAGGGACTGAAGGACAAGATGAAGGACGCCGTCGGCAAGGCGATCGACGGTGTCAAGAGCCCGGGCGACAGCCCGGAGACGAAGGCCGCGCTGGACAAGGCGAAGAAGGCCGCGCAGGACGCGATCGACGGCGTCGGCGGTGGTACGGGCGGCAACACCGGCGGTGGCCCTGGCAGCACCGGCGGTGGCCCTGGCAGCACCGGCGGTGGCCCTGGCGGCAGCATCGGCGGTGGCGGTGACGACCAGGCGCTGAAGGACAAGGCGAAGGACGCCGCGGGCAAGGCGATCGACGGCATCAAGAACCCGGGCGACAGCCAGGCCACCAAGGACGCGCTGGACAAGGCGAAGAAGGCCGCGCAGGACGCCATCGGCGACATCGGCGCCGGTGACAAGAGCGGCGACAAGAGCGGCAAGGGCAACATCCCGGTCACCGGCGGCCCTGGCGAGAACGGCAAGAACAAGGCGCTCGAAGACGCCAAGAAGGCCGCCAAGGACGCGATCGACGGGGTCAAGGACAAGTACAAGGACGACCCCAAGGCGCAGGAGGCCCTCGACAAGGCGGAGAAGGCCGTCGACAAGGCCATCGGCGACCTCGATCCCAAGAACGGCAAGGAACTCGGCGACGCCAAGGACAAGGCCCTCAAGTCCATCGACGACGTCAAGGACCACCAGAAGGACCCCGCGGTCAAGGACGCGCTGGAGAAGGCCAAGAAGGCCGTCGGCGACGCCATCAACGACGTCAAGCCGGGCGAGGACGGCCTGAAGCACGCGAAGGAAGCGGCCGACAAGGCCCTCGACGACGCGATGAAGGACGCCGACCCGAAGACCAAGGCGGCGCTGGAGGACGCGAAGAAGGCCGTCGACAAGTCGTTCGACGAGGCACAGGCCAAGCACGACGGGCCGTTCGGCGACCTCAAGCACAAGTCGATGGACGCGATCGACAAGATCGAGGACGCGAACAAGGACAAGCCCGCGGTCCACGACGCGCTGGAGAAGGCGAAGGAAGCCGTCGCCAAGGCGGTCGACCCGGGGAACGTCAAGGGTTTCTCCACGAACGACGCGCAGCCCGCGGCGGACAAGGCCCTCGACGAGCTGATCAAGAACACCACCGACCCGGACGCCAAGCACGCCCTGGAAGAGGCGAAGAAGGCGATCGACGACGTCCTGCCGGATCCGCCGAAGGTCAACGACCTGCGGACGCCCGGCGACGGGCACGACAAGCAGCTGCTCGACGACTCGAAGAGCGCCGCGTACAAGGCGTTCGACGACGCGATGAAGGACGCGGACCCGGCCACCAGGAAAGCGCTGGAGGACGCGAGGGACGCGGTCGGCAAGTCCATCGACGGGGTCGGCACCACTCCGATCGACGGCACGACGCACGACGTGCCGAAGTTCGACGCCAGCGGCAAGATGAAGGACTTCCTCTCCGGCGGCAGTGGTGGCAGCAGCGGCAGTGGCGGCACCGGCGGTGGTGGCGGCGGGAACTTCTCGACCAGTTCGGAGGGACCGGGTGGACAGCGCGCCCAGTTCGACACCGACGTCGCCACCCAGCGTGGTTACACCCAGCCGGGCAACACCGGGGCCAGGGTGCCGAACACCGTGAACGCGGCGGTCACGGGCGGGGGCCAGCCCGTCAACCCCCAGCAGCAGGGGATGCCGATGGGCGGTATGCCGATGGGCGGCGGCATGGGCGGCATGGGCGGTGGCGGCCAGCAGAACAACCAGCGCGAACCGCAGATCTGGCTGCAGGCCGACAAGAACGCCTGGACCGACGACCCGGACGGCCAGGACGAAGCGGTACTGGGCAGGAAGAAGTAGGTCATGGCCGACGGTGCTCCCGGCAACCCGCCACCGGTCCCCGACGACCCGGTGCTGAAGCAACTCACCTTCGAACAGCTCGCGCAGCTGGTGAACGAGGTCAGCCCCGAGGTCTTCTACCAGCGTGCCGAGGCCTTCGAGCGGGCCTCGGCCCGGCTGCAGGACGCGGTCGAGCAGGTCCGGCGTCAGCTGAACATCGTGCGGGGCGCGTGGACCGGCGGCGGCGCGGACGACTTCGACGCGCTCGCCAAGGAGGTGACCGGCAAGGTCACCGGGGCACTGCAGACCATGAACACCCCCGGCTACGGCTCGGTGCTCCGCGCCGCGGGTGACACGCTCGCCGCCCACCAGCGGCGGATGCGGGACCTGCAGGGCCGCAAGACCGAGGACGACAGCAAGCCGCCCGCTCCCGGTGCGCCCTCGCCCGAGCAGAACGCGCGTGTGCACGGCGACTCGGCCAGGCAGATCCTGCTCGACCTGCGGACCGCCTACTGGGACGTCGGCAACCAGTTGCCCGCTCTGTCCTATAAGGACACCCGGATCGGCGGCGGGAACGGCAGTCCGAGCGGGCAGGGCGATCCGAACGGGCAGGGGAACGGCCACGGCGGCAACGGGAACAACGGCGGGCACGGGGGCAACGACCTCCCGCTGGTCACGAACGCCTTGCTGCTCTCACCTGGCGGCCCGTTCGGCCGTTCCCACGACGGCGGGGGCGGCCGGGACGGCCAGGGTGGTCAGGACGGCGTGGTGCACTGGAAGTCGCACCGGCCGGAGCGGCACACCGACGGGTTCGTGACGCATGTCCAGCAGCCGTGGCGGACGGCCGGTCCGGAGCAGGGGCCCGCGGAAGCGCTGAAGCCGATCATCACGCAGCCGGGTCAGGTGCCGTTCGTCATGCCGCTGGGGGGCGGTCCCGGTCCCGCGATGCCGGACAGCGAGCAGCCCGAGTTTCTGCCTCCGGTGCTGGGCAAACCGGATCCGGGACAGCGCCACGGCCGCCCGGAGAAGGAACACCGCCCGGACAAGAAGAAGGCGAAGCACGAGAAGAAGCCGGCAACGGTGAAGGCCAAGCGGATCGAGAAGGATCCGGTGGTGCAGAAGATCACGGACGGCCCGGCGGGCACCGAGACGCACCCGGTCGAGATCAAGAAGACCGACCATGTGCAGACGACGACGG
Organism: Amycolatopsis samaneae; assembly: GCF_039541975.1. Taxonomy (NCBI): domain Bacteria; kingdom Bacillati; phylum Actinomycetota; class Actinomycetes; order Pseudonocardiales; family Pseudonocardiaceae; genus Amycolatopsis; species Amycolatopsis samaneae. The sequence goes on along the minus strand of NZ_BAABHG010000004.1, from coordinate 156,090 downwards.
ACTCGCCGAAGGGCGCGCCGCCGGTACCGGTCAGGACGGTGCCGGTCGAGGAGACCAAGGTCGTCACCTCGACCGGGGAGCCCGTGACGGTCACCACCCAGCCCCCGCCGGTCACCACCCAGCCGCCGCCGGTGACCGGCCACGTGCCGTCGCCGGGGCAGGTCAAGTCGGTCCAGTTCAACGCGACGGACGGGCAGCAGGCCCCGCCGGTCACGCAGTCGGCGTCCTTCGGCGCGGGCGGCGGCGGTGGCAGCGGGTCCGCGTCCGGGGCGTTCAAACCGGAGGATCGCGGGATGTTCACGCCGGGCAGCGGGGACACGAGCACGTTCCAGGGGCTCGACGCGTCCGCCGCCCCGGCGGCGCACGCGCCGGCGTCGAAGCCGGGCCACAATCCCGCCGATCCGATGACGTCGCAGCCCGGCGGTATGCCGATGTCGCCGATGATGATGGGCGGGATGGCCGGCATGGGCGGCCAGGGCGGGCAGCAGAACAGCCGGATGGCGGCGATGCCCGCCGAGCCGAGGCCGGACGCCTGGCCGTCGGGGAGCAGCGCGTCCGGGACGCTGGGCCGCCGCGAGCAAAACCAGCACGAGAGCACCGAATTCGCCGAAGGCGAGGCGAAGGCGAAGCTCGCCGAGAAGTTCGCCGAACTGGACCGGCTCACGGAACGAGGGAAGCAGCGATGACCGACTGGCACTCCATGGACACCGACCAGGCCGTCGACCAGGCGTGGGCGAAGCTGGAGGAGGAGAAGGAGAAGCTCGCCGAACTCGGCAAGCACTGGGACGAGGCGAGCACGACCATCCGCGCCAAGGACCAGTCGCTCGAGATGACGTTCGACGGGCGGGGTGAGCTGACCGAGCTGACCTTCAACCCCTCGAAGTACCGCGAGATGCCGCCCGCCCAGCTGGCCAGCGTCATCATCGAAACCCTGCGGAAGGGCCGCGCGGAGTCCCAGCAGAAGATGTCGGAGCTGATGGGGACCCCGGCCATTCCCGGGCTGGACCTGGACGGGCTGATCTCCGGGAAGGTCCGGCCGGATGAGATGATCAACTCGATGATGGGGCCGATGCTCGAAACCCTGAGCGGGTTCGGTCTCGACATCGAACCGCCGAAGCCGGCGAACCAGAAGCGGGAGGCTCGCGAGCATGGCTGACGAGTTCTACCTCGACGAGGCGGCGTACGACGGGATCATGACCGACCTCCAGAGCATCGGGCACGGGATCGGTAGCAGCTTCCAGACCCTGGCCGACGTGCTCCTGGAACACGACGGTGCGTGGGGCACCGACGACATCGGTAAGGCGTTCGCGAAAAAGTACCTTGGCGAGGGGCCGGACGACGGTGCGCGTGCGGACGTCGTGGCGCTCGGCGGTGTCGAGGAAAACCTGGACAAGTCCGCCGAAATCGGCAAGAAGAACGCGAGGAACTTCGCCTCGGTCGACCGTGAGACGGCCAAGAAGATGGATCTGCAGTGACCTTCGCATGATGACCTGATCAAGCGAACCGGCCGTTCGGTACCCGGCGGCGGGCAGCGTAGGTAGTGATTCGGCGCGCCAGGCAAACACTGTGCAGCCATGGAAAGGAGGTGAAAAACAAAATGGTTGTCAGCAGTGGTGGTGGGCGCCTTGGCGGCTACGGCAGCGGTACGAACTCCGGTGGCGGTGGTACCCAGTTGCCGCCGGACCTGCAGAAGTTTTTCAAGGTCACCTGTGGCATGACCTGGCCCGAAGGTGATGAAAACGCCATGTGGGCGATGGCGGACGCCTGGAAGACATTCGCCAATGACCTTGATGGTCGAGTCGCCGACCTCAAAGCGTTGCTGCCCCGGATTCCCGGTGCGATGCGTGGCAAGACCGCAGATGCGGACACGGAATGGCTCAAGAGCCAGATCAAAGCTCTCGAGGAGACCGCGGAAAGGGCGCACAAGTACTCGAGTACCTGCCGGAACACAGGTGGTGATATCCGGAAGGGCAAGGCCATGCTGATCATCATGGCCATCATGTTCTTCCTGATGATCATGGCGCTGCTCTGGACGATTTTCACCGCCTGGCTCGCGCCCGCCGCCATCGCGGGGGCCAGGGCGACCCTGGGGCAGATTCTGCTGTCGGTGCTGAAGAACGTCATCATTTCGGCAGCCAAGTACGCGGTGGGCAATGCCGCGTTCATGGAGTTTCTCGATGTCAGTATCCAGGGAATCGAGAAGCTTGCCGGGCAGCGGGACGATTGGGATCTTGACTCGCTGAAGAACTCCGCCATCGGCGGTGCGATCGGTGGCGCCGGGTTCGGTGCGGTGCGTGGCGTCGGGAAGGGGCTCGCGGGCGGCCTCAACTGGCGCGGGGGCGGCGGCGGGAAGGGGTCCGGCGGAGGGAAGGGCGGACTCGGGGAGAAGGGCGGTCCTGGCGGGAAGTCGACGCTCAACGAGAAGCCCCCGATCACCGAGAAAACTGGCCCCGGCGAGAAGGCGGGTCCTGGGGAGAAGACCGGTCCTGGAGAGAAGACTGGGCCCGGCGAGAAGGCGGGGTCTGGGGAAAAGACTGGGCCTGGTGAGAAGACCGGGCCCGGGGAAAAGGCCGGGCCTGGGGAAAAGGCCGGGCCTGGCGAGAAGACGGGCCCTGGGGAGAAGACCGGTCCTGGGGAGAAGACGGGGCCTGGCGAGAAGACCGGACCCGGCGAGAAGGCGGGACCTGGGGAGAAGACGGGTCCCGGGGAAAAGGGTGGCTCCGGGAAGGCGGGGCCCGAAAATTCGCTTCTTTGGCAAGGCGGGTACGTCGTCGCGCAGGTCGCCATGACCGTTCCGGTCAACTGGCTGGTGAACAAGGCGACCGGCGGGCACGGGGAACTCTGGGCCGGGATGCTCGGCGCCGCCGGGCCCTACCACACGAGCAAGGGGTGGTCGGCGAAGCTGGATGCCGGGGGTCACAACCTCCTGGACAAGCTCGGTAGCGGGCTGGGGTCGAAGCTGGACAAGCTCGGCACCATCGGTGAGCGCGGCACAGGAGGGGCGCCGGGCGAGGTCGCCAAGAGCGGCGGTTCGTCGGACAGCCGGGGCTCCTCCGGCGATGGTGTTTCCGGTAAGGATTCGTCGAACAGCCGTGGTTCTTCCGGTGACGGTGTATCTGGTAAGGATTCGTCGGGCAGTCGTGGTTCTTCCGGTGATGGTGCTTCCGGTAAGGAATCCTCGGATGGTCGTGGTTCTTCCGGTGACGGTGTGTCCGAAAAGGACTCGTCGAGCCGTCGTGGTTCCACCTCTAGCGAGGACTCCTCCAGCAGCGGGTCGTCGGGCCGTCGCGATTCCACCTTCAGTGATGACTCGTCCCACAGCGATTCGTCGAGCCGTCGTACCTCCATAAGCGAGGGCTCGTCCGACAACGGCTTGGTACACAACGAAATCAAGACCGGGGACTCCTCGCTGGGCACCATGTTCTCCGAGAACAAGCAGCAGTCCGTCGTCACCGGTTCCGAAGGACACCGTGGCGGCTCCGAGGGGTCTGCCGCCAAGCCCGCCGACCAGATCAGGACGTCGTCGGATTCGCCCGGGTCGAACGGATCCAAGGCGACCACCGACTTCATCAAGGGCACCGGCTCGAACGGTCAGACCGAGCACCGGGTGACCACGCAGGGCGACTCGGGCACCCCGCCGCCGCGGGATCCGCAGTCGAACCAGCGGCCGAACCCGTCGGAATCGGGACCGAACAACCAGTCCCGGTCCGGTGGGCCGCAGCCGGGCTCGTCGAAGCCGAACACCAGCTCGGAGGGACCACGCGTCGAGACGTCCGCCGGCAAGCAGCCGGACACGGTCGGGCGTGGGCCGCAGTCGAGCACGCACGCGCAGCCCGAGACGCGGCAGACCGCCACGGCCGAGGCCGGTTCCCGCGACTCGCGGTCCTCTTCCTCCGGGCCGCCGCCGGATCCCGCTCGTTCGCCGCGCACGGACCGGCCCGATCTGTCGTCCGACGCGGACATCCGGCGGGGCAAGGACGAGGGGGCCGGCTCGAAGCCGGGCGAGGACACGCGCAAGTCGGTGAGTTCGGATGGTCCGGAGTCCCGTCGCGACGTCCGTACCAACGACCAGGGATCGCGGTCGGACAAGTCGCTTTCGGACAAGCCACTGCCCGAGAAGCCACTGCCCGAGAAGCCCTTGCCCGAGAAGCCGCTGCCGGAGAAGCCGCTGCCCGAGAAACCCTTGCCGGACAAGCCTTTGCCGGAGAGGGCACTGTCGGACAGGCCGGCGGCCGAGAAGCCGCTCTCCGACAAGCCGTTGCCGGAGAAGCCGTTGCCGGACCGGCCGGGCGACGCGGCCACGCCGGACAAGCCGGGTGCCAAGGGAGAACAGCCGAGGACCCGGGACACCGGTCCGGCTTCCGACGCGGGGAACTCCAAGCAGGGGCCGGCGCGACCGTCCACGGAGAGCGGGGAAGCGGGCAGGCACGGGCAGCGACCGTCCGGTGGGCCGGAGGCACCTGCACGGCGGCCCGGCGGGCCGGAGCTGAGCAGCGACGGTCCGCGCACCCCGGGGGCACGCGCGGACGGCGCGGCGGACTCGAAGCACCGTGGCCGCGGTGACCAGCCCGATGCGCACGACAGGCAGGAGCATCCGGGCGGCGTGGTGCCGGTGATGGCCGATGTCGACCACACCCGGGTGCCGGACCGGCCGGGCGTTTCGCATGACCCCGGTGGCCTCGGCGGGGGTTCGCATTCGCGGACCATCGGGGAGCTGTCCTGGAAGCCGGACGACAGCGGCCGGTACGTCACCGAGCAGGGTGGGCGGTTCCGCCACGGCGAGGACAGGGCGGGCAGGCCGTTCGCCGTCGACCTGCCCCCCGGCACGAAGATCAAGCTCCGGGCCAACGGTGAGCCCCGGCTCATCGAGCTGCCCGACGGGACGAGCTACGACCGTGCGCCGGGCGGAAACCCCAGGCTCGACGAGAACGGAAAACCCAGGCTCGACGAGGACGGAAACCCCAGGCTCGACGAGGACGGAAACCCCAGGTCCGACGGGAGCCGTGAGCCGGGCGGCGCGTGGTCGCGCCTGCGAGAGCGCCCTGGCAAGGAAATGGTCGTCCGGAAGCTGTACCTGTCGAAGGATATTGAGCTTGTCGGCGGGGCGACCAAGAAGCTGTCTGCCGGGTCCGAGTACGTCCTGGAAAAGCATCGCGGCTCCGGCACCAAGGACGAGGTGGTGCAGTACCGGAGCAAGGACGGCTCCGAAAACTATGTCCTTCGTCCGGACGGTAAGTACGAACTTCTGTCGGACATCGGGTCGAAGGTCGATTTCGAGGCCTGGCTGGCGGCCGCGAACATGCGGCACGAGACGGCCCGGAAGATGCACGATCTCGCCGACCGGTACACCCATCCCGACCCGGAGCAGCGGCTCAACAACAAGTCCTGGGAGCAGCTCCAGGAGATGCAGCGCTCGGCCGATCCGGACGAGCGGTTCGCGGCGGCCTACGAGGCGGCGCGCAAGGACAGCAGCGAGAAGTTCCACGGTGGCGACAAGGACGCTGGCATCTGGGGGCGCTGGACCCAGGTGGAAGCGATCGATCAGCTGAGCAGGGGCCACATCAACATGAAGGCCGGCGAAGGCAAGACGCTGGTCTTCCTGCTCGCCGCCATCCTGGAAGCGGTCAAACCGGATGTCGACGGGGTGCACCTCCTCACCAGCAACAGCTTTCTCGCGGACCGCGATTTCAAAACCCACCAGAGGGTCCTCAAGAACCTGGACATCGACCTGCACTGGATCAATTCCGACAAGCCGCCGCCGGTGGCGGTCAAGGGGAAACCGACGATCTACATCGGTTCCAAGGACGAGGCCGCCTTCCATCTGCTCAAGACGGGCGGGTTCGAGGACGGCAAGCAGGTCGGCAGGTTGGCCGGTCAGGCGCATGATCACTCGACGCGGATGAGACTGCTGCTGGACGAGGTCGACTCCGTGGTCCTCTCGCCGCCTCAGTGGATCCTGTCCTTGACGGGGAACAAGAAGGCCGACGCGGGGACCAGGGGGATGGTCCTGTGGGCCAAGGGCATCCTCGATCAGCACCTGGACACCGGAAGCCGGCCGGACGCCCTGCTGTCCAAAGAGGACTTCGGTCACCGGGCGGGCGAGGAGCCCGGACGATCCGCCCTCACCCCGGAAGGGCGAGCGAAGCTCGAGAAGCTGCTGGACCGGCCGCTTCTCGAGCACGAGGAGCACCGCATCAACAACGCCGCCGGTGCGAAGCTCGGGGACTGGAAGCTGAAGTCGGACTTCGTGATCCAAAAGCGGAAGCGCCGCATCGGGATCATCAACAAGGGCACCGGCGAGGTCATGATCGACCCGAGGACCGGGAACGAAAGCCGCTGGAACAACGGGGTGGCGCAGGCCATCGAGGCGGAGCACAACCTGCCGATCCGCGCCGATTCGGGCGAGGCGAACAGCAAGACACTTGTCGCCGAGGACCTTTTCTCCGGCTACGTGAAGGCCACCGGGGCGTCCGGGACCGTGGAAGGCATGGGGTCACTGCTCGGGAGGATCAAGCTTTCCGAGGTGGTGAACAACATCGCGTCCTACTACGAGGACCGCATGCACGAGAACACCACCGTGCACATCGCCTCCGATCTGCAGGACAAGTTCAAACGTATCAATGACGAGATCCATGCCATACAGAACGGCGAGAACCCGAGGCCGATCCTGCTTATTTCGCATGACAACGCGAAGCTGGAGATGTTCTCCGACTACATGAAGAACAATCCGGTCGACGGAAAGTCCGTCGACCACAAGGTCATCGATGCGGACTGGCAGCTGGACCAGGGGAAGAAGCGCTACGAGAATTTCGAAAAGGAGATCGAAAAGGCGGGCGACAAGAAGAGTGTTCTCCTCGCCAGCGACATCGCCGGGCGTGGCTCGGACATCAAGACCAAGGTCGACGGCGGCCTGCACGTGATCGTGATGGAGCCTTCCGATCTGCACTCCGCGGTGGACAAGCAGGCGTTCTACCGGACTCAGCGCAGTGGCGACGACGGCAGTGTCTCGGTCTACATCATGCCCGGGGACGATGTCGTGCGTAAGTCGGCCGCGGCCGATACGCAGGTCAGCATCGTCAAGCACGCCAACAGGCTCGACGAGTTCCGGAAGGACCCCACGAACGCGGGGCGCGAGGCGCTCGAATCGGCCAAGGAAGAACTGCGCGGCCTCTTCGAGCAGCTCGGCAAGGACACCGACTTCCGGTTCACCGCGGGCAGGCTGCTCCAGACCCCGCCCGCCCACGAGGGCAGTGACTCCGACACGGACGACAAGACCGCCGACCGCACCGGCGAAGGTCACGGCTCGAAGAACGAAGCTCTGGCCTCGAAGGGCGACAATGCCCAGCGTGGCCAGGACAAGGTCAAGGCAGGGAGCGACGAGCGCGGCGATCGCGATGCGGAGAAGCGTGGCGAGGACGTCTCGCACGACGGGCGGAAGCGTGCGGGACGGGACGAATCGTGGCGTTCCGAGCAGAGCGAGGACCGCGCGGACTGGCCGAGGGTGGCCACTCCGGAGCACCTGGACCGGATCCGCCGCGAGATCGACAAGGTCATGGCGTTCCGCCATTCCGCGCAGGCGGCGTCGCGCGGTCCCGCCACGATCGAGCAGGCCCGCGCGGCCTACGGGCACTGGCGCGGCGCGGACGGGCACCTCGGCGACACCGCCGACCAGGCCTTCAACGCGGCGGACTACCTCGAGAAGAACGGCCTGCTGGACACCCCGGCTCCGGTCGACGAGGACGCGACCGGTGAGAACACCTCCGGCGACGCGAAGACCTCCGACCACGCCGGATCGTCCACACAGCAGAAGGACGACACCCCGGGCCGGACGGGTGAGGATTCCCGGCGGGGCCAGGACGGGTCCGAGACGGGCCGCGACGAAGAAGAGCAGTCGCAGGACGACGAGCGTGGCGCGGACGTTTCGCGTGGTGATGGGCGAGGCGAGGGCGCCTCGCGCGACGATGAACGCAGCCAAGACGTCTCGCGTGACGAACGGGATTCCGGGCGCCGGTCGGACGAGTCGCGGCGGCCTGTGCTCGGCGAGGACGGCACGAGCTGGCCGAGTGCAGGCGAGCCGGAGCACCTGGAGCGGATCCGCCGTCAGCTCGACGAGATCGCGTCGATCTCCGACCCCGGGCATGTGACGAAGAACGGTCCCGCCACGATCGAGCAGGCCCGCGCGGCCTACGAGCACTGGCTGAACGCGGACGGGCCGAACAACCCGGGCACCCACGATCCGGCCTACGACGCGGCCTCGCACGCCCTGTGGCACAACCTCCTGCCGCCGAACACCTCCTCTCCGGCCGGTCAGGACGCGGCCAAGTCCTCGGCCCCGGCGGTACGCGACAACACACCCGACAACACGAAGGCCGCCAACGCCGCCAAGCTGTCCGCGTTGCTGTCCGAGACCGGTCAGCCCGGCCAGCAGCTCGACATGCGGACCGAAGCGAAGCCGGACGGCACGAAGCGGCTGACCAGCGCCCGGCCCAACGCACCGCCCGCCGCGAACGTCGGCAAGAAGAGCGAAGCTACGGCCAAGGCCACGAGTTCCGGCTCCCCGGCGCGCGCGCCGCGCGAGGTCAGCACGTCGTCGTCCGCGCCGCGGACGAGGTCCGCGGACGAGGAGGTCTTCGGGCCGCTGCGGTTGCGCGGCCCCCGCGAGCGTCGTGACATGGGCGGCAGGCCCGCTGCGCGGCCGTCCGGCCGGGAGGAGCCGCCCGCGGCGCTGGCCGGGTACCAGATCGAGTCCATCCGGTCCGAGATGCGGAACCTCGGCTACGCGCCGAAACCCGTCACCACCGACGATGCGCGTGAAGCATACGAGCAGTGGCGGGAACTGGGGCGGCCGATGCCGAACGCGCAGCGGCTGGGTGTCGAGGTGGCCTGGAACGAAGCCGGGCTGAAGCCCGGCCTGCCCGGCGGGGCTGGGGGGCTCGAGAGCGAACTGCACAGCTTCGGCGTGTTGCTGCCGAAGGGTTTCCCGGATGTGCGTTCGGTGGGGACCATCGTCGAGACCCCGGAACTGTCCATTGTGGTGGACAAGGGTCTCCACGACCGGACCGTGCTGGAGGTGGTGATCAAGCCGTTCGCGATCCTGCCCGGCGACGCGGGGCGCCCGTCCGTCACCGAGGTCTTCACCCGGCTGCACGACATCTTGACCCGGCTCGTCGAGGCCAAGCACAAGGCCCGGCTGGAGAACGTCTTCCCCCGGGACAGGGGTTACCGGGTGGACCCCGACTACGCCGAACTCCAGCTGCAGAAGTACGAAGGACACGAAAACCCCAAGCTTTACGTGCACTACTCGGGCGGGGTGCCGACCGCCGGATTGCCGAAGGTGCTCGACTACCTGCGTGCCACCATGCGCCACGAGGGGATCGCCGGCGCGGCCAAGGAGCACCTCGACGACGCCGTGCGCATCGGCGAAGGAGTGGCGCACGAGGCCGCGGGGGAGGACAACACGCTTTCGCCCGCGGACCGGGCCTCGCTCAAGGCGTTCGTCGCGATCGCCTACACCCAGTTCGCGGCGATCGCGGAGCGAGCGGCGGGCAGTAGCGGGCTGGCGAAGAACTACTCCGCGCTCGGCTCCAGGACCGACCTGCACCAGGCAAGGGCGCGCCAGAGCGCGGCGGTGCAGAACTACCTCGACGAGCATCGCGGTGACCTGGCCAGGCAGTTCGCCGCCGAGTTCCGCAGCAGGATGCGGCCGGGCGAGCCGACGGGTGACCTGCTGCAAAGCTCCATCCCGGCACCCACGATGGGTGAACGGGCGAACGGGCACTCGATAGGCGAGTACCTGGATTCCGCGTTCGCCAAGAACCCCGTCCACCAGGTGGACCAGAAGACGTCCATGCGGATCCAGACCACCCTGCCGGACTTCGACACCAATCCGGACGAGCACGACGTACCGCGGCACGACCCGCCCCTGTGGGTTTTCGAGTTCCGCTTGCAGGGCTCGACGAACGAGACGCTGCGCAGCCTCTACGACACCTACGTCGGCTTCGAAGACGCGATGCGGGACGGCTACGCGTCGGCCCTCGAACTCGACGGCAGGGACGACGAGGCCAGGCAGGTGCGCGAGGCGATACCGGAACACCGGCAGAACAACCTGGGAGAGCAGCTGACGCTGCGGGGCTTCGGGCTCGGCGGCCGCCCCGAGGCGTCTTCGGTGGCGGAGTCCCACCAGCCTTCGTCCGCGGGGGAGCGTGTCTACCGGTATGGCAACGGAGAGGTCAAGGCGATCGCCTACCCGAGCAAGCTGGGTGACCTGGCGGCGTCCGACAAGCTGGCCGAGCAGGTGCGGACGGGCGGTCTGCAGGGGCATTGGCGCGTCAACCCGGAGACCGGCGCGAGGGAGCATGTGGCCCGGATCTGGCCGAGCAGTGCGCTGCTGACGGACTTCCACAAGAAGGGGAACGCCGCGGAGACGGCCGAACGCGTCTGGCAGGGGATGCGGAACGCGGGCCAGGACGGTTCCCGGCCGTTGATCCTGTTCAGCTGCGCGACCCCGGACACGTCCTATCTCCAGGAGTTCACCGGGAAGTTGCGGGAACTCGGTCAGCGCGGCGAGATGTACGTGCCGACGAAGCGGGTGGCCACGGACGGGGTGGGTCGGCCGGTGGTGACCGAGGGTGGCACGTTCGTGGCCTGGAGCCAGGCCTCGCGTGTGCGGCCGGAGGATTCCGGGGGGCTGGTCGCTCCCGACGCCCCGAGGCGCCGGGATCGCCTGATGGGCAAGCTGAAAGCGGGCTTCAAGCTCGGGTCGGAGTCGTCGTCTTCGCGGGCACTGCCGAGAGACGCGGACCTGTTCGGCGAGCTGCGGGAGCGGGGCCCTGGTTCGAGCTTCCGGGGCGGAATGCGTGACGCGCTGGCGACCCTGACCGGGGGAGGATCGCGGCCGAGCGCGGCTTCCCCGGACGCGCGGGGCCCCGAGCGTCCCAGCCTGGTACGGGAGCACGCCGGTGCGTGGGCACGGCTGCTGGCCGGGCCGGTTCCCGCCGGCGCGACCGGTGAGCTCGCGGCGGCACACCAGCGGTTGACCGACGAAGTGGCGAGGGCGCTGGCCGCCACGAAGTCCGGCCGCGACGACTGGGCCGCGGTGCGCAGGGCATGGGACAGCACGAGGTCGTCGCGGGAGAAGCTGCAGAAGCAGTACGAGAAGGCGAATCTGTGGCACCTGAGCGACGAGCAGGTCGAGAAGCTGAGGACCGACGATCGCTGGCTCGGCGACCTGCGGAAGACCGCCGAAGAGCTGGAGACCCGCAGGAACGCGAAGAGCTTCACGCCGGAGGTCGGTGAAGCCGCGGCGCGGGCGATGTCGGAGCAATGGCGCGCGGCCGGTTACCGCATGCTCTACCTCGGCGGTGTGCCGCTCGACGAACGCGAACGCGCCGTGTTCGACGACCTGGCCGAAGCGCTCGGCAACCGGGTCCAGAAGTCCAGCCGTGACGCGCAGTTCCGGGCGAACGCCAAGCTGGCCGCCGAGATCAGGAACAGGTTCTTCGAACTGCGCAGGAACGCGAGGCTGGACCTCGGCTTCCCCGGGGTGAGCGAACGGCTCTCCGCGTCGGACGAGTTCGGTGACATCGCGCGGCTGCTGGAGCACATCGAGCGTGCGCGCGCGGCCGATGTCGCGCTGGCGGAAGGCAAGCAGCGCGCGATGCTGGGGAGGAGCCTGGCCCAGCTCGGGCCGCTCCGGGAACCCGGCCACGGATTCGACCCGGCGAACGCGATGCTGTACGACCGGCTGGCCGGGCTGATGGCGCGTCTCGAAGCCGACCAGGAACACCACAAGGGCAAAAAGCAGACGGACGCCCGGAAGCAGCTGGACGAACTGCGGGCCGACGACGGTCTGCTCTCCCGGCTCGAAAAGCGGATCAACGGTGACGGCACTCGCCGGGTCGACTTCGCGGTGGGGAATCCCGGCGAGCGCGCGCGCCGGGTCGTCGAGGCGGGCGGACGGAGCAAGCAGGCCGCTTTCGAAGCGAAACTGCACGTGGCGATGCGCGACGGCGAACGCTTCTTCGCGAGCGGCACGGCGGAAGCCGCCTCCGCCCGGCGGTCCGCGACGGCGGCGTTCGGGCAGCGCCCGGGGCCCAGGCCCGAGAACGACTCCGCGCGCGAAGAAGAGCTGGACCGGTTGTGGGAGCGGATGATCGCGGCGGCGGCCGTGGACCCGGGCCTGGACGTGCCGTCCCTCCGCCGCGAGTTCGAGCAGCTTCGGGACCACGACGAGCCCGCGTCCCTTTTGGACAGTCTCGAAGCCGGGAAGCGGGGCAGGAGCGCCGATGACGCACATCGCCGTCGCGCCCGTACCGTGCTCGGCCCGCTGCACGACCCGGGCACCGGTGCAGCCGGTGCGCGGCGCGTGGCGACCTACCAGCGGCTGATCGCGGCCTTCGCCGAGGAACTCACCACGGACAACGCGTTCGTGGTGCGGGAGCGTCACCAGCACCTGCTGGGGCTGCTGGCCGGCTGGTTCAACGCCGACGGCGTCCAGCGGGTGAACTTCGGGTCGTCTCCGCACTCGGCGGTGAAACGGATGATTCCGGGGTCCGTCGAAGGAGTGGTGAGCAGGGCCGACGAGTTCCTGGACGGACTGATGACGCCCGAGCAGGAAACCGCGGCCCACACCGACACCGAACGGGAAACCGCGGAAAGGTATCTCGGCCGTCTGCCGGAGTCGCGCGCCGGTCCGGACCCGGGCGCCCGCGAGCCGCGACGGCTCCGGCAGCGCGCGATCCAGGCCATGGTCGCGCACCTTCGTGCACAGGGCGCGGAGCCGGAGCGGTTCGGTGCGTCGTTGGGTGAACGGCTCGCGGAACCGGCCGTCCACGACGAGGCCGAGGCGCGGGCCGCCTGGTTCCTCGACAAGCGGGACGGCACGCTCACGCGGGCGAGTCAGCTGCTCGCCGCCGCGACGACGAACGCGCGGGAAACCGCGCGTGGCTATGCGAATCTCCTGCTGGGGCCGGATCTCGCGGTGCGCGGTGACGCACAGCGGAAGGTACGCGCGGGCCTGGTCGATCACCTCGCCGCCGAGCTGATCGACGGCGAGGTGAAGGTGTACCCGAGCGAAGCCCGGTTGCGGAAGGTGTGGGAGGACAGCGCCGACGTCCGGCTTGACGCGCAGCTGGCACAGGTCGGGGACGAGAACGTGGACGGCCGTGCCGGCCAGGACAGCGGCTTCGCGGCCGGGTGGGATGAAGCCCTCTCGCGGATGGCCGCGGTCGATCGCGACGGGTTCGAACGTGCGGTGGCGGCCTTCGAAGACGTCCTGGACAACCCGGCGAAGGGCCCGCGACCGCTGCTGACCGGTAAGCAGCGCCCTGTTACCGACGCGACGTTGGAGGCGGCGCGCAGGTTCCTCGACCTGCGGACGCCCGAACAGCTGGCGGAGCGGTCGAGGCTGGGCGGCGAGCGGGCACAACGCTACTACCAGCAGATGGTGGCGATCGTCGCGCAACCCCTCCAGGAGGCCGCGGACGAGCAGGCGAAGGCGAACGAGCGAGGCATTCGATCCGGTCGGCGTGAGGAACACCGGCTACGTGCCCGGCGCGCGCAGGGCCGTGCGCGCCAGATCGCCGGATCGCTGCTGCACGGTGATGACGAGATCGCGGGCTTCGACCCGCTGTTCCACTGGCACGACCAGGACTGGGCCACGGACCAGCAGAACGCGCACACCGAGGAGACGTGGGGGGACTGGGAGATCGCGCCTCAGTACTCCACCAGTCGTCCGCCGTCCTACACCGAACGCGAGTCCACTTCGGAGTCCGGCGGGATGCGGGCCGCAGCGTTGCCGGGTGTGCTGGGTTCGGGGCGGAGGCTGGACGGGCCGTACGCGCCGGTGGGCGGGGTGAACCGGGAGAACTACGAGCGGAGTCCGGATGAGGGTTTCCGGACGAATTGTCTTCCGTCGGCGGTGGCGACGCGCAGTACGTTGGCGAGTGGGGTGGTGCATCGGGCGGGTCCGAGTGGGCCCCGGGATGTGGCCGAGTTGGAGCGGTCGGAGGGGTCCCGGTTCCGGAAGTCCGGGTTTGACGCGATTCGTGAGCAGCTTGAGTCTGAGGGCGCGAACGCGCACGGTTACGTGCTCGTCCAGGAGGCGAGCGGCGGGCTCGCGGACGTGTTCAACGCGCACGTGAGCCCCGAGGACGGGCGGGCTCGTTTCCTGAGTGGTCAGACGGGCCGGTTCATCGATCCGCCCGCCGATCACGGGTTGCGGGTGTGGTTCCTGCCCACCGCCAAGGCGCTTCCGGGCAGTGAGCCGCCGGGTGACGGTGCCGCGCTCGACGAGTCTTCGGAGGTGACCGGGATCAAGGCGGGCGCGCCACCGGCCGGGCAGGTCACCGTCCCCGACGTGCTGGACGCGCTGGAGGCCTACACCGGCAGGCCGGCGTCCGATTCGACGGGACCCGAGCTGCTGGGCCCGGACCTGCTCAACCTGCGACAGGCCCCGGAACCGCTGGAGGCGTTGCGGGGCAGGGGGGAGGAGCTGACCGCCCTGACCCCGGACCAGAACATCGGCTACCTGCGGAACATGGACCTGCTCCGGGGGCGGGAACCGAGCCGGGACGAGATGGATCCGGCGAACCTGCGCAACGACGACGGCATCGGGGTGCTGGAATCGGAATGGCCGGAAGACGAGATCGAGCACTGGGATGGCTTCGAAGAGTTCGACCTGAGCAAGCTTCCGGAGAAGCGGTCGATCCCGCTGATCCGGTTCGCCCAGTGGTTCGGTGGCGCGCTGCGCGAGGACGGTGCCGCGCGCAGCCAGTTCATGGCGAACTTCGGTGCCGCGGCACGGAAGTTCGGCACCGCACCGCACGGCTCCCGGATGATGTCGGTGCTGCTCACCGACATCCCCCGGCACCAGATCGAGCGGGTGCTGAACGAACCGCCGCCACCGGCGGGGCAGGAGGATCCGCTGGCCGGGGTGCGCGAGATGGTCTCGTGGGCGCGGGGCCTGCCGCACACCGTGCTGGTCAACGTCGGCGAGGTGTTCAACCGCGAAACACCCATGTCGTTGCAACCGCACTTCGCCACGGAGATGCACAAGAACTCCAAGCTCGGCTTCGGCGCGGCCAGCGACATCAGCCGCCTGCACTTGGATCGCTTCGGCGGCCTGTACGTCGACGGCGACAACGTCATCAATCATCTGCGGGACCCGCAGGACGTGCTGGACTCCCCGCACGGGTTCGCCATTCAGGCGTCGCACGATCCGGTCACCGGCTACCGCAGGGCGGGGAACTCGGCGCTGACGATCGTCCAGGGCCATCCGTTCTGGCAGTTCTACCGCGACCAGCTGGACAGCAACTACCTGCTCACCCAGGACGAACTGCTGGACAAGTCGTTCGAGGAGGAACCTCCCCAGAGCCGTGACGAGGTCGAGAGCACGATCGACCAGCCGCTGCTGAGCATTCGCCGGAATTCGATCCTGCCGCGCACCGGACCGGACATGCTGTGGGATCTGCTGGATTCCGTCGACTACACCAACTACCCGGAAATGCACGGGGTCACCATCAACAGCGCGTTGAGCTGGGTGCCCACCGGTGTGCCGGTGCACGACACGCTGGTTCGCGCCGACGACCCGGTCGGCACCGCGGAGCTGACGGCCGCCGTCACGCACACGCTCATCCGTCAGCTGCACAACCGGTCGGGCGATCTCGACCTGTTCGCGGTCGAGTCGGCGATCCGCAAACACGAGAACCCGGATCTCGTGCTCACCTCCGCGATGCGGTTCATCGCCGCCCGGCCGGAGCTGCGCCTGATCACGCGGACCATCACCGACCAGCGCCGGGACGGCCCGGAGGCGCGTGTCTTCCCCCTGCCGCGGGAAGTTCGCGACCTGCTGGCGTTCGAGCAGGGCAGCGAGCACAGCTGGTCCCTCGGCGAGGGCACGCGCCCGGTGAAGCTGCTTCCGGACCCCGGAGCGCAGGCGATCGAGCAGCTGCGCCGGAACTTCGACACCCTTCCGCACACGCCACGGGAGCGCGAAGAGTTCGAGCGGCGGCTGCGCGCCGTCCGGCACGATCCGGCCCGCGCACAGCCGCTGATGGCGGAACTGCGCGAGAAGCAGCTGGACGAAATGCTGGGGTGGCAGGACGACACGCGTGACGCCCTCGCGGAAGGGCGCGACCCGGTCGACTTCCACGTCGACGGAACTCCAGGGGGGTACACGGCCGACACCGGCGCGATGCTCGGCACGGAATACGAGGGGCAGCTCCTCCAGGACGACTTCGACCAGTCGCTCCAGAACCTGGCCGCGGACCTGCGGGCGGAGGGGTTCATCGACTGGACGAACGGTCAGGCCCTGCCGGATCAGCAGAAGCACCTCTCCAGCCGGCGGCACCAGCTCGTCAACGAACCAGCGCACGAGAACGGGCTCGAAATCGTCCCGCCGGCGCGGACCGGTGGCCGCGACGGATGGCAGGAACGGGCCGAACTGCTGCGTGTCATGCGAGAGCACAACGTCGTCATGGACACCACCGGTGGGCACATCAACGTCAGCTTCCCCGGCCGGTCGATCGATCCGGAGGCCGCGCTGGCGGTGGCCGAGTTCGTCAAGGCCTACGAACGGACGCTGTACCAGCTGGGCAACCCGCCGGCGAGCGCGCGGCAGCGGCGGACCACCCAGGTCGGGCCCACCCCGATGCCACCGCGCCCGGAGGCCGTGCGCTCCCTCGATGACACGCGGAAACTGAACTGGGACAAGAACGACGCGGTGAGCTTCCGTCACGTCGCGCATCCCGATCCGAAGCAGCGGCGGGTCGAGTTCCGGCTGTGGAGCGGGACCGACGACCCCGCGGTGTGGCAGGCGCGCGCGGAGCTGAGCTTCGCGATCCTGCGTGCCGCGATGGACGATCCGGAGTTCGTCCGGCGGAAGGCCCACCGGCTTCGCCTGCTCGGCCGCGGCGACCCGGGCCTCGACCGGCGGACCCAGCTGGCCGAGCTGCTCGACATGCTGGACGAACTGCGCCTCTCCCCGGCGGCGGTCAAGCAGCTGGTGCAGCTGCACGCCCTGACCGACCCGTGGACGGTGGACCGCGCGGACGACGCGTATTTCCGGACCGCGGCGGTCGGGCTGCCCGGCAATCACGGCGTGGTCTTCCCGAGGCAGGGCGTCGGCGAGGAGGCGGTGACCCAACTCTCCTACGCGGTGCCGCGGTACCCGGACACGCACGTCGTGATCGCCAGTACCGGCAGGGACGAGCACGCGGCGTCCTTCGTCCCGGCGTGGGACGGCCGGAACCTCGACTTCGACAGGTTCTCCCTGCTGCTGCTCAGCAGGCTGAACCGGAGGTCGGGCCGGACCGTGGCACTGGCCGTGGCCGGGGACGGGGACACCGCGGCGCTCGGGCAGACCGCGTCGGGCCGGTTGAAGCGTCGGCGGATTCTCGTGCCCGCCGAAGGCAACCACGCGTTCCTCGGCGACAAGGACCGGATCCAGGTGCGGCCGGAGGCGGGCCGGGGCGACGTCCCGGCCGGTTGGGACCTCTGGGAGCAGGGCAAGCGGATCAGGACCCTGCCCGTGGCGGACCTCGGCGAGGCGCTGGGCCTGCTGGCCGAGCCGGCCGGGGTGTCGGCGATGGAGGGTGTCGAGGCCGCCGCGTTGCCGGGGGTGCTGGGTACCGGGCGGAAACTGGACGGGCCTTACGCGCCGGTGGGCGGGGTCAACGGGGAGAACTACGAGCGGAGTCCGGATGAGGGTTTCCGGACGAACTGTCTTCCGTCGGCGGTGGCGACGCGCAGTACGTTGGCGAGTGGGGTGGTGCATCGGGCGGGTCCGAGTGCTCCTCGGGACGTGACCGAGCTGGAGCGGTCGGAGGGGGCGCGGTTCCGGAAGTCCGGGTTCGACGCTATTCGCGAGCAGCTTGAGTCTGAAGGCGCGCACGCGCACGGTTTCGTGCTCGTGCGGGAGGGCGATGGGGTCGCGGACGTCTTCAACGCGCACGTGAATCCCGAGGACGGGCGGGCCTACTTCATCAGCGGCCAAACGGGTCGCTATGTCGACCCGCCCGCCGATCACGGGTTGCGGGTTTGGTTCCTGCCGACCGCGAAGACGCTTCCGGGCAGTGAGCCGCGAGGTGGCACCACGCTCGACGAGCCTTCGGAAGTGGCCGGGGTCAAGGCGGGTGCGCCGCCTGGCACCGGGGAACAGCGGTCCGACGGGGAGTCGTCCGGGTACGACTCCGATCTGGAGCGGACCAACGCGCCGCCGGCGGACGAGGCACCGGACGTGGCCATGGCCGACGCCGATACCGCACGAACCCCGTCCGCGGAGTCGATCGTGGAAGCGATCTTCGGCGACCCCGCGCCGTTCCGCGATCCCGCCCATCCGTTGCGGCAGCAGGCTTTCGCGCTGTACACGGCACACCGGCAGCTACTGGAGGGCTGGCCTTCCGCCGGTTCCGCCCACCCCGAGGAGGAATTCGCGCGGATCTGGCACGACCCGGGCCTCGTGGCCCTGCGCGCGAACTTCGAAGCGAACCTGCCCGGCGCCCCTCGCCCGGTGCGAGACGACGAGGTGGACGAGTTCCGTGACCTTTCCGGCCTGCGTGGCGAACTGAAGCGGCTCGGCCACGATGCGGCCGGGCCCCGGACGCTCCCCGCGGTCTATCCGTTGGTCGAGGGCTGGCTGCTCTGGCACATCCCTGCTCCGCTGCAAAGCCATCGAGAGCGGGAACTCGTCCGGGACACGGTGCTCGCGGTGATCGGCAGGTATCCCGATGTGGACTGGAACCAGCCGTCGGGGGACGCGCTCGCCCTCGTGGAACGGCTCGGCACCGCGATCAACCGGTTGCACGCCCATTACGACCTGCCGGTCGGGGTGGCCCTCGCCAGGGCGCTGGGACAACGCTGGGAGGACCGGTTCGACGAGGCCGACGACGTACTCGCGAATCTTGACGACGAGGCGAAGCAAAACGCGTCGAAGGCCGCCGAAGCCGCTCTCGGCACCCTGGGTACGTCGAAGCTGAGCAAGCGGGTGCTCGACGCGCACGCGGCCGCACTGTCCGGGTGGCTCGAGGACCACCTGGTGCGCGACGGCTCGGTGGAGGCGTTCCAGGCGAGGTGGAACGACCCGGTGCTCGCCGAAATGCGCGCGGCGTTCCCCGGCGGCTCTCACACCGAGGCCGGGGACGGGGTCACCGGGTTCTATTCCCGTTCCGCGCGCTGGAATTCGATCCTGCGTACGGTGGGCCAGCTGCCCGCGACCCGCACCCACGACAGCCTGCTCGAACAGGCCGAGACGATGCTGGGGCTCGGGGAGCACCGGGCACGCCTGGCGGACCCGCACACCCGGCGCGCGGTGGTGCTCCTCGATCAGATGATCGACGCGGTGGCGCGTGCGAAGGTGCTCGACCAGCGGCTCGGCCGGGCGCCGGAGCACCCGGACAGCGGACCCTCGACCGCGACACGGCTCGGTACGGCCTTCAAGGAGGCTCTCGGCAAATGGGGCGACGGGAGCGACACCGCCAGGGAGGAGGTCGCGGACGCGCTCGACCTGATCGAGATAGAGCACGAAGCGGCGTTGCTCGCCGGGTCCGCCTTCCTGCGGCAGGAGTCCGACGAGACAGGTCTGGCACAGCAGCTGGTCGACGCGGCACATCCGGCGACGCACCAGGACGAGGTCGCGAAGACCGTGCTCGCCGACATCACCGCCGTCGTCGGTGCCCGGCTGCGCGCCGGGATGTCCGCGGTGGACGCCCGCGAACTGGCGCGCTCGCTGCGCCTGGACTTCGAGGCGCTGCGAGCGGATCCGTCGGCGGCACAGGCCCAGACGCTCGTCGAGCGGATGGCGCTCGACGAGAACGTCGCGTACGTCCACCCGAGCGGGCCCGCCACCGGATGGACGACCGACGAAACCGACGAGGACCGGATCGGGAACGCCCGCGACGACCACACCGAGGATCTCGCCAATCTGTGGGAGGCGGTCTGGGCGATGCCGCTGGCGGACCGGCGTGCGCGGTTCGCCTTCGGCAAGGCGGTGTTCGGGGAGGACGTCGGTACCGGGCTGACCGAGGTCGGTGAGGACATCGTGCGCGACGTGGTCCTCATGCACGGGGACATGATCGGCGACTGGTTCGACGCGCTGCCGCTCGACGGCGAGCAGATGCGCGATCCGCTGGCGTCGGGGGAGGGCAGGAAGTTCGAGCGGCAGTGGAAGGCCCTGGAGTGGCTGCGGGAGGTGGCGCCGACCCGGACGGAGCCGACCCTCGCGGACGTTTCCAACGCCGTGGAGACGCTGACCGCGGCGAACCGGCTGGGCGCACAGCTGGCCCGCGGATTCACCGAGGTCGCGGGCCTGCGCGAGAAGGCGGACAGGTGGCGCGCGGACGCGCGGGCGATGCTCGACCTCCCCGATGCCTCCCGCGCGGGCCGGGACCCGCGCGCGGACTTCGTCGAGCGGGTCCGGCACCAGGAGGGCAACACCGGCGAGGTGGAGTTCTCGACCGACCACATCGAGTTCTCCCAGGAGGCCGAAGCGCGTTTCGAGCGTGAGCGCGCGGACCGGCGATTCGACCTCGCCGAAGCCAGGCTCACCGGCGAGGCCCGGGAGCGTGCCGACGTCCTGCGGGCCGCCATGACCGACCTCGTCGCCTACGAGACGTCGAAACTGCGCGCCGCTCCCGGTTTCGGATTCGGCGCGGCCGAAGAGGGGGACCGCGCGACGCGGCTCGCCGGTGACCTGCGGGAGCAGTACCGGCGGTTGCTCGAACAGGGCGCTTTCGACGCCGAGAACGACGAACGGCGGCGCGCGGTCTACCGGATCGGGAATCGCCGATGGCTGACCGAGGCGCGCACGTCGCTCGCCCTTCCGGACCTGGAGGCCGGCACCCCGCAGGAGCGGCTGGGCGAGCTCATGACCAACCTCCTCGCCTACGTCGGCGCCTGGCGGCCGTCGTGGGCGGCGTCGCTGGTCGACGAACTCAGGCTGGACAGGAAGAACGCGGAGAACCCCGGGGACACGGTCCCGCTCGACGAGCACGAGCGGCTGCCCGGGGACGCGGATCCGGTCGCGCCGCTCGCCAGGGAGCTACGCGACAAGTTCCGGCGGACACAGGACGAGAGCGGGTCCTTCAGCGACCTGGGTGTCCTGAACCGGCTGTACGAGCGGTACGGCGACTGGATGCGGCGCGCCGAGAACGTCTGGACCACCCTCCCCGAGGCGCGGCACGCGATGGCCGAGATGGACGCCGAGGCGGACCGGCGGCTGAACGAATGGCGCGAGACCGGAAAGCGGCACCTGAGCCTGGACCGCGATGATCCCAGCCTCGCGGAGCTCGACATGTACGACGTCTTCGCCGAGATGGTCGGCCAGCGCTGGCATGCCGGGGAAGGGGCACTGGCGGCCTCCCGGTATCGGGCCGTGCAGCGGACGCGGACCGTCGGGGTGGGCCAGGAGCGGCATTGGGACACCCGGCTGGAGTGGCGGAAGAACGGTCGTCAGGTACTGGGCGACGAGCTGGATCGTGTCGACGAATCGGCGGCGGCGCTGGCGGAGTGGCTTGCCTCCCGTGTCCAGCGTGCGCCGGGCGAGGACCTGCGGAGCGTCAGCCGCATCCTGCGGAACAAGATCATCGAGGCCTTCGACCATTCGGCCGCGGCACCCATGACGCAGCGGAATGCCTGGGTCCGAAAGGGACACGAGATTCTCGGGACACCGAGGAAACTGCGGGACGGACCGCGCCGGCGTAACCTGGGCATGCTCGCCCTCGCCGTCGGAAAGCTGGCCGAAGGGGCCGACGCTCCCCGGTACCAAGGGCGTCCCACCGCCGACGAGCTGAGCACGCTCGCCGTTCGGCTCGACGTCGACGGTCAGGCCGCCGCGCACGTACTCGCCGAACTGGCGGGCAACTCGGACGAAGCCCCCAAGTTCCTGCGCGCGGACCTCAAGCGGGCCAACGACGCGATCGCCTCGGCGACCGAGACGGAACGGCAGCAGTGGCGGGACGCGGGAACGCCGATCCTCCGCGACGCCGGGCTTTCGCCGCGGCCGAAACTCGCCACCGTCGTCGGGTTCTGGGCGGTGGGCAACTATCCGGGGCGCGCGACGAACCTGGCCTTCGCCAAGGATCTGGAGAGCATTTTCCGGACCTTCGCGGCGCCGTTCTCGCCGCCGCTGCAGGTGGTGCAGTCGGCGGCCATCGCCGCGGCGGGCGATCGTGGTGAGCCCACGGCGAACCTGCGCGCCACCAACGAAGACCTCGGACTGGACTCGGAGCGGAACCGGCTGGACAACGAAGCCGCCGAGTCGCCCGCGCCCGGCGACGTCGAGATGCGGGAAGCCGGGACCGGCGACACACCGCGCCTTCCGGCCTCGGACGGGGAATCGCTCGATCAGGAGATGACCGACGCCGAGCACGTTCCGGACGCGGCCGACACTCCGCGCCGTCAGCCGGGCGAGGAGCCACCGCCCTACCCCGGGCACTCCGATCCGCACGATCAGTCCGGTGTGGATGGTCGGGAAACGACCGGCGGCACACCGGAATCGATGTCTTCGCCGACCGAGGTGGGCTCCCCCGGCGCCTACGTGCCCGAGGTCATCCGGGAGCTGGGAGGCCGGGCCCGAGAGGCGGTGCGGCTGCTCACGACGCTGGACGCGGCGACGCGGCGCGACCGGTTGCGGGCGGCCAAAGACGTGCTGGGCAGGCCGCGGGCCGGCACGGGCCGGGACCTGTTCCCGGAGAATCCGGAACACGTCCTGCGCTACGAGCAGCTGAAGGAGGTGCTCGCCGCGGGCTGGGTCGCCGGGGACACCGTGGACGGGAGCCGGGTCTGGGACGAGACCGCCGATCTGCGCCGTGGGCTGGAGTACTGGTTCAACGAGGACGGTCACCGGCGGGTGCGGTTCGACGTCTCGTGGGAGCACGCGTCCCGCCGTCGCGGACTCGAGACCGACGCGGAACAGGCGAAGTTCCTCGAAACCTGGCAGGGCCACCTCGACCGCGGCAGGCAGTACGTGCGGTCCGGCGATCCCGGGGTCGCACGCGCGGTCGACCGGGCGAAGGCCATGCTGGACGAGCCGCCGCTGGTCGAGGAGGGCCAAGGCCCGCTCGCCGGCAGGCAGCGTGTCCTGTGGGAGAGCATGGTGGGGGCCGTCGCGCACGAAGCCGCCACCGCCGGCGTCCTGGATTCCCCCGCCGAAGACTTCCTCGCCGCCGCCGCGGCGGGGGACCTGACCCGGTTCACCGGGCCCTGGCTCACCGCGGACAACGGACGACGGCTGGGCGACGCCGCCCGGCGGCTGGAGGCGTTCGCCGCCGACGCGGGCCCCCACGCCGGGGAAAACGTGCTCAAGGAGGCGGAAGCCGATCTCCGGCGGCGCCTGCGTGCCCAGGCGGTCCGCACGAACGTCTCGCCGGAGCGGGTCGAGCAGGCGCTGGATCAGCTGGACCCGGAGCCGCGCCGCGTTCTCACCACGCTCGCCGCCGGTCACCTGCTCGCCGAGCGGGAGATCCGGGCGCTGGCGGCCCGGATGTGGCTCGACTTCGTGGATCTGCACCAGGCCGGGATCGAGGACGCGCACCAGCGGTTCACCACGGCGGTCCAGCGATTCGGGGACCAGCGCGGGGTCCTGGAGAACATCGCGCGGCGGCAGGGCGAAGACGCGGTGACCGCGTTCCGCCACGACGCGGAGAACTTCCTGTGGGAACAGAAGCCGGTGTGGGTCCAGGGCGTCGGTCCGGACCGCGAGACGCACGAGAAGGTCCTCGACGACCTCGTCACGCTCGTGGCGGGGAAGCTGACCCGGAACCTGAACCGGGCGAAGCTGTGGGACGACCTGTCCGAGGTGCGGCGAACCGCGCAGGAACTGCTCACCTGGACGAAGTACGGGCAGGTACCGCAGCATTCCGACGTCGATCTGACGCGGAAGAGCGAGGGCCTCGGCAGGGTCGGGTACGACGCCGCGCAGCGGGACCTCGTCTCGCGGATCCGGCGGTTCCGCGCCTACTGGGCGGCGGACGTCGAGAAGGGGCGAAAGGATCTGCGCGACCTCGACGCGCAGGAACGGCAGGCGGTGCTGTCCGCCGCGGCGGACGAGCTCAAACTCACGGACCCGGACTGGTTCCCGGCCAGTACCGAGGTGGTGCGGCCGGGCGGGACTCGCTGGCCCGCCGGGATCAACGACGCGGGGCTCGCCGAACTCCGGGACGAGCTGACCTTCCTGGCCGTGCCGGCCATCATCGTCCTGCGCGGGATCCACCACCAGGGCGACATCGACGACGCGCAGCGCTTCCTCGACTGGCAGAAGTCCCGGTACGACGAGGAAACAAAAGCCCAGAGGTCCGTCCGGTCGCCGGAAGAGGAACGTCAGCACACAGCCGCGTGGAAGGAGTCGCTGCGACTGGACCGGTACTGGCACGACGAGGCCGTCCGGCTCTCCGAGGAGGTCGGGGACCAGCTCCGCGCTCTGCGTGATGCCGGCCGCGCGCTGGCAGACGTCAGGACAGAGCTGGACCGGCGGCGCGACGACCTGCGGCGCAGGCAGGACGCGCTCGACACCGCGACCGCGACGACCCGGCCACAGCGGGACGCGCTCAGCCGGGAACGGAGCGCGTACCAGCTGGACCGTGCCCGGAACGACGCGGAGCTGCGGGCGAACCAGGCCGAGCAGGACAAGCGCGTGGCCGTGCTGGACCGCCTCGACTCCGACCGCGACCAGCTGGACCGCGAACGGGACTGGCTCGACGAGGAGGAACAGGCGGCGACGCCACCTTCGCGGTACGACGCGCCGGAGCGTCTGGAGCGCCTTCGCAAGCACATCGAGCGCAGGCAGGCGCGCATCACCGACGAGTCGCGGGGGCGTGCCAAGACCCTCGAATCGCTCGCGGACATCCGTGAAGCGATCTACCAGGGTCCCTGGGGGCAGCCGGACCTCCGCGTCGGCACCGTGATCCACCACGACCAGCAGTGGTCGGCGCACAACCGGAACACCGGTGCGCAACGGGACTCCGACCGCCCGGCGTACTCGGAAGCGGCACAGCAGAGCGAGCCGCCCGGCTACCCCGGGGAAGCACCGGAGGACACCGAACAGGTTTCCGAGCACGCCTCCGCGGAGGAGCTGGCGCTGCGGGAAATGCGTCACCAGCGCGAGGACCTGTTCCGCTGGGCCGAGGACGTCCTGGCCGGGCACCCCGGGGACGCCGGATCTCTGCGAGAGCGGGCCGAGCAGCTCCTCGATTTCCCGGCGCTGACCGAGGAACGGCATCAGCGTCCCGGGATCCTCGACGAGTGGGAACGGCTGCGCCGCCGGATGACCGACCTGCTCGCCGCGCTGCTCCCGCAGCCCGCCGGGGAGAACACCGCCCGGCTCGCCGCCGCGCGGTTCTGGATCGACGCGTCCGGTGCGGGGATCATGGACAATCTGGTCCCGTCGCTGGGCTACCTGGCCAGGCGGATGCGGGAGGGTGTGCCGGCGTCGGACGCGCGGTTCCACCGGCTGAAGATGCTGCCGTGGCTCGCGCCCCGCGAGGGCCTGCCCCGCGAGGAGCTCGAACGCCGGCGGCCGGTCCACCACCTCGTGCTCGACGCGCTGGGCTATCTGTCCTATCAGGACCGTGACTTCGCGATGTCCCACGTGCCCTCGATCGCCGCCGAGCTGAAAACCGGCAGCATCGAGGTGATCCACCAGGGCAGGGTGCCCCGCGACCTCGCGCACGAGTCCCTCGACGAGCTGTTCGACAACGCGGTCGAAGACAGCGGCGACCGGCCGGACGCGCACGCCGCTCCGGTGGGGCTCGAGACTCGCGCGGCGGCGGTCCGCGAGCTCCTGTCGGCCATGGAACCCGGACGGCGGCGGTCGCTGGAGTCCGTGGTGGACGAGATCATCCAGCGGGAGCGCGACCGGATCCCGGCAACGCATCCGCGTGCGCGGCGCGCGGCCGAGGTCCGCATGGTCCTGATCGGCCGGCTGGACCAGCGCGTGCGCCGGACCGGTGAGGCGCCCCGTGCGTCCCTGGAGCCGACGAGCCCGGGGTATCGCGACGCGGCCAGCGTTCTCGACCGCCTCCTGCCGCCGGAACCGCACACCCGCAACCGGTTGCGGGGCGTCTGGGGCCGGCTGGTGCCGATCAACCGCCAGAACTTCCTGGACGGTGTCCGGGGAGCCATGACGAACTGCTTCTCGGCCACGGTCGCCGTGTTCGAGACACTGGGCGGGTCGGTGCGCACCGCCGCCCTGGAGGGACCGCGGCGGGCCCTGGACCTGGAGAGCTACTTCGGCTCCCGGTTCGCGCGCGTCGCCGGGCTGGACGAGGTCACCAGGACCATGGTCGACCGGGACCGGAACGAGCGCGCGCACGGTGTGCTGATGACCGTGCGGGACCGGGGCGGCCCCGGCCACGCGATCAACGTCTACCGGGACCGTCGCGGCCGCCGGGTGCACTACCTCGACGGCCAGTCCGGTGAGGTCAAGTACCTAGCGGACGTGGCGGCCGACGGGACGGTCACCTACCGCGACGGTGCGGGAAGCCTGATCCAGCCGGACCGGAACCACCAGACCTGGTTCATGCCGACCCGGGCGGTGGGCAGTGTTTCCGAGGGACGGGACCGTCGCCCGGCCAGCCGCGTCCGCGACATCCGGATCCAGGGCCCGCCCGCCGAGGGCCGGGAACCACCCGCGAAGCGGGCACGCCGCGAGTCCGAGCCGGAGCGGGCCGGCGCGACGCCCGCCGGGGGCACCGCTTCCGGCGCGCGGGGTGAACGGGATCTCGACTGGGCCGATCAGATGATCGTGGACCTGGAGGAACCGGAGGAAAGGTCCGGAGAGGGCGGGTACACCCCGCGGCCGCATCCGACCGAGTGGACTCCCTACCTGCTGCGGCACGCGGACTGGTCCGCGCGTCAGCGCTTGGCCGGGGCCAAGCTGGACGACGACACCCTGGCGGGGCTGAAGCGGGACGCCGCCGGCCTGCTGGCGCGCACCCAGCACCCGGCGAAGGTCGCGCCGTACGCCGGGGAACTGACCTCCGTCCTGATGTGGGCGATGCACGAAAGCGGTGATCGGACCGGAGCGCCGGGCACGGCGGCCTTCGAGCGGGCGATGCGGATCGGCCGGGGTATCGGGACCACCTGGACGACGACGGACTTCCGGGCCGCGCTCCATGAGGCGCGGGACGGCTGGACCGAGGAACGCCTGCGCGCCATGCAGGATTCCGCGCGGCAGTACGGCGAGCGGGTGCTGGCCGGTCTCCGGCGGCGGAACCTCCCTCCGGCCGGGGCGGCGCTCGTCGCGGCCAGGACGCAGGCCGAGTACGGCGTTCCCGCCGAGGACGTCGTCATGGGCATCGCGTCGTCGCCGTGGACGGAACAGGACCTCGTGGCGGCGGGGAACGCGGCGAAGGGCTACGCCTCCGGTCTCGACGAGCAACAGCTGGCCATGACCAAGCACTACACCGGCCGGGCCCTGAACCGGTACTTCTCGCTCGCGCGCTTGGGCAACCGCGGTCTGGTCGGCAGTGTCGGGCCGGTGCTCGCGCGGATCTACGCGCAGGCCGTGCGTTCGAGGGACAGCACGCTGCTGCTGCAGGCGGCGGTGGTGGCGCAGGCCATCCGGGACGATCTGGGCCTGGGACTGAGCCGTCAGGAGATCCACGAAGCCGCGGAGGAGACGCGGGATCTGCAGGCCGACCAGGAGGAGCAGGGCGAAGATCTCGATGAGCGGGAGCTGTTCAAGCCGGTAACCGATGCGGACGAGGCCGGGAAGCTGGACCGCGCACTCGGGGCGTTCGACATGGACACGGGCGATATCGCGGACGCGATGGCGCACCTGATCAAGCCGGGGAACGAGGCGTACGCCCCGTTCCTGCAGCTGAACATCATGGAAACGCTTCGGAAGGCCCACGAAGCGGTGTCGGACGACGAGGTTTCGGCCGCGGTCGATTACCTCACCGCGTTCGGCAACGACGATCTCGTCCACCGGACGGCGGAGGGCGAGTTCGGCCCCGGAACCGGCCGACGTCCACAGTGGACTCCGGCGCTGCTCGACAGGCTGGCGATGGTCAGCGGTCTTGGCTCCTTCCCGGGATCTCATTTCGCGAAGGACTACGTGCTGAGGCTGGCCGATCCCGACATCCGCGGCCAAGCCGAGTCGGTCGTGTCGGCCGCGTTGAACAAGCGTTCCGCCAACGTGTCTTCGGGACGGATCGACAGCACCGTCGCGAACCTCCTCGGGCTCGCCGACGCGGTCGCGGGGCTGACCAACGACCTCGTCGCCGACCTCACCGGGATCGACCCGGCCGGGTTCGGTCATCTCGGCCCGCTCCAGGAATCCGGCAGGCTCGAGCGCCGCGCCGCCCCGGAGCGCCCCGAGCAGCCGGAGACGAGTCCGGCCCGGCAGCGGTTCGACGCGGAACTCGGGCGTCAGGCCCGTGCGGGGGTTCCCTGGGAATCCTGGGTTTCGGTGTGGGAGCAGCTCGGGAACCTGGTCCACTTCGGTGTCGCGCAGCTGAAGGGGATTTCGAAGAGCGACCTCGCCTTCGTCGCGATCAACCGGTTGAGCCGGGACCCGTCGCGGACACCGGCGCAGGTCGTGGACGAGCTCGCCCACGAGCTGGCGGTCAAGCGGGTGGGGCGGCTCGGCGGCGGGCCGAACCGGACTCCGCTGGAGTGGACCCCGGAACGGGTGCTGCGCGAGGGCAAGACCGCGGCGAGTGCGGTGCGGGCACTGCGCGGGTTCGACGAGCGACTGGCGGACGAGCTGACCAGGCTGGCCACCCAGATCGTCGACCAGGCGCGGGTGTTCACCGGCCCCTACAAGAAGCCGCGCGGTGCCAGGCCCGGAAGCCTGATGGAGAACGAAGAGCTGGCGCCCCGGCTCAGGCAGCGTCCGCCCAATCTGCACTGGCGCGCGCCGATGATCCAGCTCGTCGCCCAGCGGCTCATCGAGTCCGGCGTCACCGCGCCGAACATCGACCAGGCCACGGCCCTGTCGCACGAAATCGGCGGAAAGCTCGGCGTGGCAAGGAAACCGAGGCCGGCGCTCGGGTACCCGCCGCTGCGGCCGGGTGACTACCTGGAAGCCGAACTGGGCAGGAGCACCGAACCGGGCGCACGCCGCCCGGCGGCGGGCCCGTCCAGGCAGGAACCGGTGACGACGGACCGGACGGCGCCGTACATGCGGTACTTCGAATCCGAAACGCCGTCCGGAAGCCAGATGACCGAGGACGCGGGACCGGCGGCCGGCGACCCGCGGCGCGCGGGCGCCCCCGACCACCGCGCGACCGCTGCCGAGATCCTGGCGGAAGCGGGTGACGTCGAGAAGCTGCGGGAGGAGAACCCGGTCGGCTATCAGGAAGCCGTCGACGTCCTCGTCGAGCGGTTGAACCGCGGCGCCGCCCGGGAGGTCGTGGTCGGAGATGCCCAGGACATCTTCACCGGGTTCGACGCCCGCGCCGACGGGCTTTCGTCCCCGCCGGTGACCGGGCGCTCGGGAATCACGGTGGCGGGCGTCGACGACATCGCCAGGGCGGCCGAGGCACTCGGCGAGATCGACACCACCGGCGTACGGGAACTGTTCGACTCCATCGATATGCGCTACGCCGACGAAGATCCCTACGCCCGGCAGGCACTCCGGCTCGTGGCCGCCGAGGCCCGGCATACCCCCCGCCCGCAACTGGACTGGTACGTCGCGAATCTGAGCCGCCTTTCCGGCTCGGTGAAGCCGAGCTGGGTGCTCCAGCAGAAGTACCGTGGCCGTCTTCGTGGCGGTGCGCCGGGGCAGGGTGACCGGCCGGGTATGGCGCGGGAAACGGTCGACGCGCGACTGAACACGCAGGACTTCGAGAACGCCCGTACCGCGGCCGGGGACGAGCTTCGCGAGCTTTCGGAGGAGGAGCGGGAGACGCTGCTGGCGCACGCCGACCAGCTGCTCGCGGAGTTCCCGGTGCTGGACTGGGTGCAGCGGTGGCGGCTGCGGGAGAAGACCGCGTGGGAGATCCACGAGAGCGATGGGGCGCGGGTCCGGGCGGAGCTGGAACAGAGTTTCGGCGCGGGGTCGTCGTTGCGGCGGGCATGGCGGCCGGAGCGGTTGACCGACGTGGCCGCCCGGGTCGACCGGCAGCTCGCGGAGAGCGGGAACGCGTTGTCGGCGGCGGACTTCGCGCGGGCGGACAGGGTCATCGCGGCGGCGTTCGAGGACGGGCACCTCAGCGACGCCGACCAGCAGCAGGCACCGGAGGTGGCGGCGGCGATCCGGAAGGTGATCGCGGGGACGGTCCGGCACGCGGGCTGGGTGAACGCGCTGGCCGTCGCGGACGAGATCGCCGCCGACCGGGGCAGCGCGGCACGCGAGGAAACGGCCGCACGGCGGGAGATCACCGCGTCGCCCGCCGCCGGGCCGGAGAGCGTTCGCCGGTACCCGGACGGCCGGGTGAAGCTGATCGCGGCCCATGCCAGGGACGCCGACCTCGCCGAGGGGCGGGCGCCGTATGCCGAGGAGGCCGTCGACGGGCTGGCGAAGGCGATGGGGGACACCGGGATCGAGCAGTACTCGCGGATGGATCCGGTGCTCGGGTCCGCCACCCGGGTCGCGGCGCCGGAGTTGCGGGACGCGATCGTGGTGCCCTTCGACCTCGGGGACGACCTCGCCGATCCGGAGCTGCGGGAGATCTACGGGAAGCGGGGTGACGCGGCGGCGCTGAACACCTGGGCTCGGCTGCGCGCGCTCGACGAGCACGGCGAGCGGCCGCTGGCGGTGCTCGGCGTCGACGCCGGTTTCGCCCGCCAGTTCGTCGACACGCTGGCGGCGCTGGGGCAGCGCGGCCCGGTGTTCGTCCCGACCACGCAGGTCGGCCTGAGCGCGGGAGGCCGGCTCGTCCTCACCGGCAACGGTGAGTTCGTCGCCCACGACTTCGGCGGCCACGTCCCGCCGGTGTACTCGGACGCGGCCGCGCAGGAGGCGGCGCGGGCCAGGGTGGAGCAGCCGAAGATGGTCGGCGGCGCCGACTGGTCGGAGCTGCGGGAGGCCGTGCTCGACCATCTCGGCGCGGACGCGGAGCGCTGGCGCCGGGCGGTCGAGGTGCAGATGTCGGACGCGAACCTGAACGAGCGTTTCGCGGAAAGCCGGGACCACAGCGTGGTCGTCCGGCTGGGACACCGGGCGAACGGTGGTGGGCCCGAGTTCAAGATGAAGCTCAGTGGTCTGGACCTCTTGGAAACGCTCGGCCGGGGCACGGCCGACTTCACCGGCGAGAAGACGATCTATGACGAGACGTCGAGTTCCGCGAAGGAGACTCCGCAGACCGGGACCGGTTCGCCCTGGATCCAGATCCCGGTCCCGATCGGGCCGGTCAGTGTCATCTTCAAGGCCAAGCTCGCCGGGCTGCTGAACACGATGAGCTCGCGGATGGAGGCCGGGTGGTCGCGCAGGCGCACGGTCCGGACCACCGAGCGCGACGTGCCGGTGACCAACGGCCGGTACCGCGCGCGGTTCGAGGTCACGGCCATCAAGCCCCGGCGGTTCCCGTGGACGAGCCAGAAGATCTTCCGGCTGCCGTCGGTGTCCACCGAACTGACGCTCGCCCGGCGGGATTCGGCGGGCCGGGAGGAGAAGGCGGTCGATCCGGCCGCCGTCGAATCCGCCGACCTCGTCGGGATCGACGGGATCTACGACCTGTTGTCGGAGCGGTTCGGCGGGTTCGCGGCGAACGACCCGAAGGCGGCGCACAAGGGCTCGTGGCCGGCGGCGGCGAGTTTCGAGGAGTGGCTGGCGAAGCTGGAGAACATCGCGCCGAAACTGTTCTCGGGCGAGATCGCGGAAGGAACCTTCAAGTTCGCCGGGAAGGGCGGGCCGAAGACGGTCCGCGTCGGGATCCGCCGTCCGGAGGGGCCGATCACCGCGGTCCGGTCGTGGCCTGTCGCCCGGGCGGCGCGGACCCGGCACACCGAGGGCGTCTCGGCGGTCGGGGCGACCGACACGGGGACCGTGACGGGCGGCTGGGGCTTCTGGGTCGGTGTCGGCGAGTTCGCGGCGCCGGTCACCGGGGTGGCGCTCGGACCGGTGATCGACCACTCGGTCACGGACGCCTCGCGCGACTCGGCTTCGCCGTTCACGGAGTTCTCGCGGGATCTGACCACCGAGGAGTCCGTGACCTCGTTGCGGACGCCCGTGCTCTTCGACGTGTGGGTGGAGGACCACGCGCCGGCGGCCGACGGGTGGTGGTCGAAGATGTTCTCCCGCCGGGAAAGGACCGTCGAGCCGACGGGCAGTGTGGAGGGGCTGGCGATCCTGCGGGAGCGAGAAGAGCCGGAGGCCACCTCGCGCCCCGGGCAGATCGACGAGTTCGACCAGCTCACCAGGTCCGACCGGGAAACCCGCGAGGCGCGGGACGGCGAGGACAGGGCCGGGTTCGCCACCGACCGGGCCGACGACCCGGTGGGGGCCAGCGCCCACGACGTGCCCTACCGGGAGAACGCCGAGGTCGAACTGCCCACGCTGACCGCGAAGACGTGGGCGGTCCAGATCGCCCAGCGGCTACAGGAAAAGGGCGTGATCGGTGGCTCCTCGGTGCTGCGGGTGGGCGCCGACAAGGCACAGCGGCTCGGCCGGAGCCTGGCCGCCAAGACCTCTTCGCCGGCGCGGACCGACGACGTGGAACTCGTCGAGTACCGGCCGCGCCGGTCCGGCGGCCCCGGCGAGTCCGGTGAAGAGGACGTGCCGCTGGAGAACAGGGCACCCGTCCGGGCACGCCCGGAGCGGACGCGGGGCCCGATCGCGACCGACGACCTGCCGGTGCTGGTCCGCCGGATCGAAAACTTCCTTCACGCCAACGCGGAACACCTGGCGCTGAACAGGAACGGCCTCCGGATCCCGATCAGCGAGTGGTACGACGGCGCGCCGGACGAGCGCGTGCGCACCAACCTGGACGCCACCGGGGCCCGGCTCGTGTCCGCGGCGGGCGGGCGGCTCGACACCAGCCTCACCGGCGGGTTCAAGCAGAGCACGGGCCATCGGAAGACGACCGAAACCAAGGCGGGTATCGGTGGGCTCGCCTACGGGATCGTGACCGCCGCGGTCGGCATGTTCAACTGGTTCGAGTTCCACGCGAGGGGAACCAAGTCCACGTCGGCGGACACCGAGATCGGGGAGGCGCACGACCGCGGGTACCGGCGGTCCGGCGAGGGGCCGCAGCACAAGTTCCTCTACCCCACGACGCTCGACGTCCTGTCCGACGGCCGGTGGTCGCGGCTCGCCCCGACCCAGCCGGAACCGGGCGCCCCGGAAGCCGGGAAGCCGCCGAGGATGCTCGTCGAGGTCACCGCGTCCGAGGTACCCGGCCGGTTCCCCGGGATGACGACGAAGTCCGCCGACACCCCGTGGGACGCCCGTCCCCGGCCCACGCGGCGGGAGGAAGAGGCGTACCTGCCGACCACGCCCGAAATCATCGAGAAGAAGCCGATCCCGAGCCCGGCGACCGCGCTGTCGCAGATGTTGCGGGCGCCGTCGTTCGCGCGGTGGCAGGTGTGGCTGCGGCCGTTGTTCGGGGGACCGCCGAAGGAGTTCGACGAGCCCGCCGGCCACGCCAAATCACCGGCGGCCGCGCTGACCACCCTGGACATCGCCGAGAGCCGTGAGCACCAGACGGCCCGGCTGCGGTCGATGACCGTCGGCGAGAAGTTCCGGTTCGAGCGGTACGGCAGGCGTGGCCTGCTGAGCCGCTGGAAGCTGTCCGGGGAGGGCGAGCTGTCGCTGCGCCTCAAGAACGCGAAGATCGTCGGGGCCGTGGAGGAGCGCGAGGTCACGCGGGAGCAGTCCGCGACGGTCGACATCAAGAACGCCGACGACAGGGGTTACGGCGCCGACGTGGAGGTCTTCGGCGCGCCCCTCATGGCCATCCCGCCGGTGACCTACGTCGGCCCCGGCGGGGTCGTCTCCGGCGACGTCCGGCGGACGAACGGGAACGGCACCGAGGACAAGGTCAAGGAATCACACCGGCGCACCCACCGCGAACGCCAGTACCAGGTCAGGTACGACGGGGTCTACCGGGTGCGGACCACGAAACGCCGGTCGCTGCTGGACATCTGGAACATGTGGCACGACCGGCCCGCCTACGAGGCGTCCCGCTGGGTCGACGTGCCGGACGCGGTGACGGTCTGGGTGCCCGCCAGTGAGATCCACCAGGTGGGCAGGCTGACCGGCGACGGCGTGGACCGGCTCGCCCCCGAGGACCGGAAACGGTACACCGCGGTGCATCCGGAGCGGACACCGAAACGGCCGGAACGGCAGGAGCGCACGACCGGCGAGCGGGTCCCGCCCGCCGCGCCGGGGGACTGGACCGCTCGCGTCGAGCGCGCCCGCTCCCACCTGGCTGGCCTCGACGCGGACGCCGGGGACGGGCTGCGAAGCACGGCCGACGGCCTGCTGGCCGACAACGGCGTGCCCGCCGGCCTGCCCAGGGCCCAGGTGCGCGAGGTGGTGGCGCACGCGTTCGCCACCGGCGGTATGGACGAGGCGACCCGGGTGCTGACGGATCCGTTCGGCCTCGACGGCTCGCGGGAATCCGAGCAGGAGCCGTCTCCCCGCGTCGTCGACCTGGACGACGCGGGCGACCCCGTCGACCCGGTCGACGAGCGAGGCACCGGGACCTCGGCCGAATCGCTGGTCCCCGCCGTGCCCGCCGAAGTGGGCCGCGGCGTCGGGACGATGGAGCTCTACGACCCGGCGAGGACGATCCCCCTGCTGCTCGCCGGTCTCCGGGAGGCACTGGACGCCTCGGCCGGGGAATGGTCCGCGTACAGCCGGCGGGAATGGGCGGAGCGGAATCCGATCTCCCAGCTGGCGGCGCAGCTGTTCTCCCGGGCCTTCGCGGACGCCGAGCCGAAGCCGGACTGGCTCGGCAGGACGCTCGGCGAGTTCACCCAGCGGATGATCGACCGGGTGAGTTCGCAGCTCGGCCTCGCCGGTACCGAGGCGATGGTCTCGGCGGCGATGAACGGGGGGCACTCGATGGTGAACTACCGCCTCACCCGTGAGCACCGGTTCGAGCAGTTTCTCCGGTTGCGCCTGATCGCGGGCCCCGGCGAGTACCTCGACACGATCACCGGGGTGTCCGAGGTCAGGAGCAGCGAGACGGTGCGGGGGCGGTCGAACACCGTGGCCACCACCTCCGGGCTCGCCGGCAGCGGCGGCGTGCTCTTCTACAACGCCAACGGGCCGACCGGGCCGGGCAACCTGACCAACATCCTGGTGACCGCGAAGGTCAAGCGGAACTCCGAAAACGGTGAGTCGGTCGAAGAAACCGTCACCGTCGAACTGAGCACCCAGGACGACGAGGCCGAGCGGTTCCTGCACGATCTGCGGGCGATCGTGGAGGTCTATCCGAAGGCGGAGCCCGGTACCTACCTGAAGGCGTTGAAGGCCGTCGGGCTGCCGGTGTCGGTCGCCGAGTTCGGCGCGCCGAGGGTGCACCGGTTCCCGTTGCCGGGCGCGGGCCGCTCGACCGTTTCGAAGAACGAACTGGCGCTCAGGTCCCTGGAACCGCTGAGCGTGCGGCGTGGTTCCTGGCTGCGGTGGCGGCGGCAGCAGGGCCTCCCGCCGGGATTCGGCAAGGACACGAGTGTCTACGTCTACCGTGAGTTCCGGAAGCCCAGGCTCGACGACCGCGTCACGGAGCTGCTCACCGGTCAGGTCACCGGGATGGTCAACCGGCCCCGGCTGGGCCCGGAGGCGGCCAAGGCCCTGGTCATCGGCACGATGGTCGCGCAGCTGAGCGCGAACCTCGCCGCGCTCGTCAGCGCGCGGGGGTACCGGATCCGGACGCCGGGCGACGTGCTGCGGCACGTCGACATCCAGGCCGACTTCTCCCGCGTCGAAGTCCTCGGGATCGTCGACGACCCGGTCACGGCCGGCGGGTCGGAGCGGGAGAAGATCGAGCACAGGTCCGGAGTCACGATCGACACCGTCCAGTCGTTCGGCGCCGACGTGCGGGCGATGTCCATCAACGAGAGCAACGTCCGGACCGCGGCCGGTGGGCCGCTCGAGTTCGCCAACCCGCTGGGCAGCGTGCCCGTCTACGAGGCGAACGGCGAGCACACGACCAAGCGCGATCGTCCGGCCGGTGACGGCCGGTGGTACCTGGTCAAGCTCGCCGCCCCGCACTACCGGCTCACCCCGGAGTACCTGATCGAGGGACCGGCGGCCTGGAACGAGCCGATCAGGACCGGCGCGGACGAGTCGTTCTTCGTCGTCACCGATGCCCGCGGCCTGGCCGACTTCGGCCTGAAGCCGCCGACGGGGCCCGTGACCGAGGACACCGAGCCGAGCGGCGCCCGGACCCCGCTGGCGCCGATCGCCGAGGAGGAGACCGCTCCCCTCGGCGAAGACCGGGAAGCCGAGGTGCTGGAGGAGACCGAGCCGGACCTCGCCCCGGTGGGACGTGACCCGGAGTCCACCCGCGACACGACCCCGCCCGCTCCGGTGGCGGACAAGGCTCCCGCGTCGCCGAAGACGGAGCCGAAGAAGGCCACCGGGCCGCCCGCCGTCGATCTGGACGAGGCGCGGAACAACCGGCTGCGCGAGCTGGGCCTGCGGTTGTCGCGGACCCCACCGGACGGCGACTGCCTTCCCCACGCGCTGGAACAGTCCGCGTGGGCGCGCGGGCTGGACTGGACGGAAATGCTGGCCGCTCGCGGGGTAACGCCGGACGTGGCGGGCGCGCGTGAGCTGTTCGCCAGGGAGTTCGTCCGGCAGTACCTGCACAATCCGGACCTGTTCGGCGGCGACGTCGACGCCGACCACGAGATCGGATACGCCCGGCTGGCCGAGGCCATCGAACAGGCGAAGGAAGCCAACCGCGATGGCAGGCCCTATGCCGGGGACGAGGAGCTGGCCCGGTTCGGGTCGGACCGCACGCCGGAGTCGGTCGCGTACCAGATCGCCCGCCTGGGCAGCTGGGACAACCCCGGTGGTTTCGTGACACCGGGCATCGCCGCCACCGCGCTGGGCGTGGACCTCCACGGCGTCGGCGCGGCCCCGGACAGCGGCCAGGTCTTCCGCACCAACCTGTCCACGCAGCTGCGGACGATGGGGGAACAGGTCAGGGACGTTCCCGTCATCGACCTGGTCTGGGAGGGGATCCACTTCCAGGGCACGGCCCCGGACACCGCCGAGGCGGTGGTGTCGAGCCGCGCGGCGGCCCCCAGCCCGCGAAGCGAGCTGGACGAACTGCTCGTCGACGAGGTGCGCCGTGAGGTGCTTTCGTTGCTGCACAACGACATCGACGACGTTCACGAAGCACGTCGGCGGGTCGGCGAACTCGTGGACCCCGCGGACGTTCTGGCCCGCTTCGGCGGAACCGGCGCGCCGATCGGACCGGACGCGCTGGACGTCGCGAGGCGCGTCGCGCGGGATCTGGTCGAGGGCGCGCGGATCGCGGACGAGGTCCGGCCCGGTACGCCGTTGCGCGGGGACTACGCCGGGCTGCGGGGGCTCAACCGGGACGAACTGCCGGATCCGATCCGGCTCGACGCTCGCGACGAATACGCGGCGCGGTCGAAGGAGTTCGAGCGCAGGCTGGGCGACTATCTCGTCGTGCATCCGGACGTGACCGCGGAAATGGGCAGGTTCGCCGCCGCGGTGTGGGATCTGGTGACACCCGAACAGGCGCTGGAGGCGCATTCGGAGGAACAGCGTCCCGACACCAACGCCAACATGGGCTATACCGGTGGAGGCGTGCACGACGAGGAGGTCGTCCGCTCGGGGAACCTGCGTGAGCGGATGCACTTCATCGACACTTTGGCGTTCTTCGATCTTGTCAAGAAGATGTTTCCCGAACTGCCCAAGCGGTTCCCGGCGATCAGGGCGCAACGTCCTTTCCGGAAACCCACGGATCTCTACAAGTGGGTCAGCGAACCCACTACGGGGCATCCTCGGTGGGCCCACCTCTCCGAGGACGAGCGGTGGGACCTCCGCGGCGAGCGCGGGAAGAAGCTGCGCACCGACCTCGACCCGGCGTCGCTGCGTCCGCCGCTCTCCGCCAGGGAAGCCGGCTACGTGCTGGACGATGACGGGCTGACGTGGAAGACCGCGTCCAGTACCGACATGGTCCAGATGGCGGGGAACGAGCAGCGCGAGGCCGAGGCCACGGGCGGGCTGATCAGCACGGGCCTGGCCGCGACCGCGTACAAACTGATCCGCTTCGCCGGGTTCCTGAAGGGGAACGGCGTGGACCTCGATCTGCCGCTGGTGCGGCTGGGCATCCTCGGGTACATGCTCGCGGGCAGGCACCACACCTTCCACGAAGCCATGCAGGCGATGGAATACGCGTATCCGAGCCTGTCCTACACCAACAACTGGGGCCGTCACCGCCAGCTGGCGCCGTTGACCGAGGACGAACTCCGGGAACACGTTGCCGTGGACGGGAAGTTCCCGGACGAGCACGCGATCGAGCTGGAGTTCCGTGACCTCGACGAGGCGGGTTCTCCGCGCGACTCGGACGACGACAGTGACCACGACGGCGACCACGACGGCGAAGACGGCTACGACAGCGACGATTCGGGCACCAGCGGTTCGAGTGGTCCGGAGTTCATCAGCGGACTGAACCCGGTGTCGCTGAAGTACTCCCTCGACCCGGCGAGGGCGGCGGCGCGCGACGAGATCGTTCAGCACCGCGAAGGGAGCGAGTTCCAGCGTCAGGCCTACGCGCTGGCTGTCGGCTGGCGTTCCCTGGTCCTGGGGGCCGACTCCTACCTGGCGGGGCGTGACCACGTCGCGCAGTCGCCGAACTGGCTGGTGCGGCACGCGCCGGAGATCGCGCGCACCCTGCTCGGCCAGCGGCCGGACGTCGCGGAAACGCCCGACCGGCGGATGCTGGCCGAACTCCACCGGCAGCTCGCCGATGTGCTCACCGCCTCCCTGATGCGGATGGCGGAAGCGGGAACGACCGGGCGGACCGAATGGTCGATGATCCGCTCGGCCTGGCAGCAGACGGAGGCGATGCGTACCGGCTATGCCCAGCTGTACCAGGCGCACTACGCCGGGCATCTTTCCGACGATCAGCTCAACCGGCTTCGCGGGCAGCACTGGGGAGAGTTCACCGGCTACCAGCGATCCCTGAAGACCGCGGCCGGAGTCGTGAAACAGGAAGAGGAAGAAGCCGCGGTACGGGAGGGACGGGAAACCCAGCGCGCGTACGGAAGGTTCCTCCTCAACGACGTCTGGAGCGCGGACCTCGACGACCGGGAACGGGCGACGGTGGACGAGCTGGCCATGGCGCTCGGGCACACGGAGGCGGCCGAAAGTGCCGCCGAGGACGACGAGCAGCGCGAGTCCGGCGACGTCGACGAACTGGCCGAGGCGATCGGCACGTCCTTCCGCGAGCTTCGTGAGGAACGCTTCTTCGACGTCGAGTGGGGCGAAGCCAATGACCGCCTCGTCCGGCGTTTCGGCGAACCCGCACTCCTGCTCGCCCGTATCGACCACCTGGACCCCGGGAACGACAGCGCGGTATCGGGAAACGAGCACGACACCCGGGCGTGGAGCATGGCGGTACTGGGACCGTTGCGCGAGGCGCGCACCGGGGACGCGGACCAGAGGTTCGTGCACGGCCGCTTGGTGGAACTGCTCGCGCGACTGCGGCTGAACTGGGTGAACGCCGCCGATGACGACGCGCGGCAGGACGCCGCGGAGGAGATCGACCGGCTGCTCGACGGCTCGCTGTTGCCCGACCTCCAGAACTGGTTCAACCGGGACGGGGTGCCGCGAGTCGATTTCGCTCCGGAGAACCGGGACGAACTCCGGTACCGGGCCGAGGAGAGCGGGATCCGGTTCGCCGCGGCGAAGTTCGAGGCGGGTCTGCACGAGGAGATCCGCGAAGGTCAGCGATCGCTGGCGATGGACAGTGACCCCGGACGGCGGTGGGAGTCCGCCGTGGCCGCGCTGGGGAAGTCGCTGGAGATCAGGCGGGGGGTCGACCTGAGCTCCGCGGACCAGCAACGGCTGTGGCTGGCCATGGCGGCGGCGGTCGCGGGGAAGCCGAGGGAGGAGCGGGCCGGATACGGCGCCGCGCTGCGTGCCGGGTACGACCGGCTGCTGGGCGAGGATTCCGGGACGCGGCTGCTCACCGAGCTCGACGCGGCGCTGGCCGGCAGGCCGGTGGAAGGCGAGCGGCGGCGGCAGAGCCGCACGATGCTGGGCCCGCTGCGTCAGCCGGGCAACGGCCCGGTGGGGGCGAGCCGCGTTCTGGTGTACCGGCGGCTGGCCGACCTCCTGGCCGCGGACCTCGCCGAAGCCGATCCGGAGGAGGCCTGGGAGCGTCGCGCTCCGGTGGTGCGGCACGTCGAGCACTGGCTCAACTCGGACGGTCTGGCCAGGGTGTGGTTCGGTCATTCGTTCGAGGACCTGGCCGAGAGCAGGCTCGAGTCGGAGCCCTTCGCGGCGGACCTGGCCGCGCTGGAAGCGGAACTGGACGAGCGGATACCGCCGGAAGCCGAAACCGCCGAGCTCACCGCGGAGGAGTCGCGGCGCGCGGCCGAGCTGTTCGGCGACCAGCCGTTCCCGCGTCAGGGACGCGGCCCGAGCCTCAGCGAACAACAGCGCCTCTGGCAGCGGATCGGCCAGGCCGGGGTACGCGGGAATCTCGACGCCGAGGCCGCCCGCGCGCTGCGGCGGAGGTTCGAACACCTGGTCCGGTACGACGTGCGCACGGGGCTGCTCCGGAGGTTCCGTCAGCGCCGGAACGACGAATTCGCATCGGCCAGCGAGATCCTGGAGAGCCTGCCCGCGCGGCGCGAACAGCTGTTCCGGGACTACGCGAGCGCCATGCTGGGCCCGGTGCGGGAGCCCGGCTTCGAAGACGGAAGCCCGGAACTGACGGAGCTGCACGAGGACCTGACTACGTTGCTGGCCGCCCGGCTGGCCGATTTCTACCTCGGCGTCCGGGGATTCGGGGAATGGACGGCGGCGGCGTGGGAGCAGACCCGGTTCGTCCGCCAGGAGGCGGAGCGGGTGCGCTCCTGGCAGCGGGACGGGATCCCGTTCACCGGCGGGCGGACCGGCTACGCGGTGGACGAGGAGGCCGCCGACCAGCGGTTGCGGCAGGCCGGCACGCACGAATTGGCCTATCTGGTGGCCGACTTCGAGGACATGCTGGACGAACTCGAGCGGGAGGCGCGCGACCTCGCGGCCGGGGCCGGTGCGCTCAACGTGGATCCGGCGGAACGGCGGCGCGAGGCCGCTTCGCTCATCGACTCCCTGATCGGCGGGGACCGGGCGGCCGGGCTCGGCGTGGAAGAGGTGGCGCGTCTTCGTGAGCGGATGGTGGACGTCGTCAGCCGGTACCTGGATCTCGGGCCCGACCCGAGGGCACGGGCGGCCGGTGTCCTCACCCGGCTGCGGGAAGGCACCGGCTACACCGGGCTGCGGGAACTGTTCACCACGAGGAATCCGACGCCGCGGTACGAGGACGACGGCGTACGACTGCCGGGCTACGAGGAAGACGAGATCATCGGCCCGGGCCTCGACCAGCTGGCCGAGCGGTTCGAGCGGCACTGGGCGGGCAGGGCGGCGGCGGGCCGGGCGCATCTGGACGGCCTCGACCCGCGGCACCTGCGCTGGGGCGAGCTGAGCAGGGCCGAGAAGCTGATCGGCCCGCTGGACGAGCGGCGGTTCACCCGGGGCGGTCTGTCCCTCGACCGTGCCAGGCAGCTGTACCAGCACATGCTGCACGCGGTGGTCGACGAGCTCGCGAGGGGAGGTGCCGGCACCGAACTCGCCAGGGAACTGCGGGAAGGGACGCCGGAGGCCCCGGGATTCGACCACCTGCGAGCACTGGGCGAACGCCAGGGTGCCGGTGTCGTGGCCGGGATCGACTGGGAGGCGGAGGCCGAACAGCTGATCGGCCCGCGGCCGGAGGTGTCACGCCCGGAGACGGCGGGCGAGGCGTCGTGGACCACGCTCCACAGAGGACTGGTGGACGCGGTCGCGGACGCGGGACGGCGTGGTGGCCACCGCGCGGCCGAGTACCGGGCGCGGCGGCTGCTGGCGGAGGTCATGCCGATCGGGACCTCGGCCGGGCCGATGCGGGTGGACCGGCTGGTGGCGACCGCCCGGTGGGGACTGGCGCGGCTGCCCCACGCGGAGACCTTGCGGCTGGCGGCGCTGGAATGGCTGCCGCGCCCGGCGGGTGCCGAGGCGGCGCGGTACCGGACGGTGCTGGACGTGCTCGCCTTCCTGGCGCATCTCCACGGCGCCGACGCGATGACCCCGGCGGCGGTGGAGGGCACGGTCGCGCGGCTGCTGGCCGACCCGGACGCGCTCCGCGCGGCCCAGCCGGACAACGACCGGTTCGCCGACGACGACGCCGCTCGCGCGCTGCGTCGTCGCCTCGATGCCCCGGAGGAGCGCCCGGAGCTGACTGGCGGCGCGGGCGGCACCGGGCAGAGGCCCGCGGAGCCGGACGGGGCGCTCGACTTCCGGCAGGCGAGGAACCTGCCCGCCGGGTCGGTGGTGTTCCGGAACAGCTTCCGCTCGACGGCGGACGAAGAGGCGTACTTCGCGGAGTTCTTCGATCACCTGCGCGGCATCGCGCCGTTCTCGGAGCGTGAAGACTGCTTCGAGGTGAACATCCAGGGATCGTTCTCCCTGATGGACGGTGTCACCTATGTGGCGGGCCCCAGTGGGCGTACGGCGGTGGACTACGCGAGTGAGCTCGCGGGCGTGAAGTTCCGTGATGCCACCTTCGAGCGGATCGCGGAGCACATGCGCGGTCAGCCGGCCGGGGCCGCGGGCATGGTGTTCCTCGGGGGTGGAAAGGCCAAGGGGCACTTCATCACCGTGTACAAGGATCCTCGCGGGGTCGTCAACTTCCTCGACGTGAAGTTCGCGCGGATGGGTACGCGGGAGCACCATCCGATCGTCCAGTTCGCTCCGCTGCCCTGGACCGGCGCGACCCCGATGCGCGGCGAAGCACCCGAACGCCGGGATTCCGACTCCCTGCTGACCGGTGGGGCGGGCGCGGAACACAGCGACGAAAGCAGTGACGACGAGTCCATCGAAGAGCAGGAAGAGCACGAGATCCTGGCCTATGAGGCGGAGCAGTACCTGACTGACGTCCCGAGCCGGGTCGG
The DNA here is from genome assembly GCF_039541975.1 of Amycolatopsis samaneae. NCBI lineage: Bacteria > Bacillati > Actinomycetota > Actinomycetes > Pseudonocardiales > Pseudonocardiaceae > Amycolatopsis > Amycolatopsis samaneae. The sequence goes on along the minus strand of NZ_BAABHG010000004.1, from coordinate 113,028 downwards.
CACCTGGCGCGGCGCGGACGGCAAGGACCGGCCCGGAACCGCCAAGGACTGGAAGGAGTTCATCTATCTGGGCGCCAGTCTCCTCGGCCAGGCGGACGAGGTGTGGGCCAAGGTCCCCGACGGGGAGCGCCTGCGTCGTCAGGTGAGTGCGCGGCACGAGTGGGCGGAGGCCGAGAACAGGCTCGCCACCGAGGGGAAGGACGCGCTTCACGACTACGTGAAGCTGCCGTGGACCGAGCGGCCGGTGACCACGGAGGAGACCGGGCCGCGCCTGCGGTCCCAGCGGGAGTGGCTGGGAAACGCGCTCGAGGAGCTGATCCGGCGGGCACCGGACATCCGGGTGGACCGCGGTGGCGACGGCCTCGGCACCGTGGCCGGGGACGCCGGCGCGCGGGCGGTGTGGCTGGAGCTGCAACGGGACATCAGGTGGCTGACGGACCAGGTGCGCGTGCTGCGTGCCCGCTCCGTCGAGAACCTGGTGCCCTCGGACGTCGAAGCGGTGGCGCGGCGGCTGCTGGCCGCGCGGAAGGTGTTCGAGCGGTACTACTTCCACTTCGCGCGGTTGGGCCGTTTCGACGCGCAGGTGGCGTCGCGGTGGCTGGAGGAATCGGCGGACGCGAAGTTCCACCAGCAGTCCGTCCTCCACGACGTACCGGGACGGGAGGTGTCGCCGGTGCCCCCGTCGGACGCCTTCGCCGCGGCGATCTTCACCGTCGATCCCGGCACGCTCAAGCCGTTCCTCTACTCCGCGGGGCCCTACGGTGTGCTGTGGCGGGTCGACCGCGAACTCCTGACCCGCGGGGACGACCGCGATCCGGACGTGATCTTCGAGCACGGCATGGCGCCGTGGAAGCCCACGATGCAAGGCAGCCTGTACGACGTCCATGTCGATGCCGCCTCCGGGAACGCGCTGGTGTCGACGAGCCGGGCGCGGATGTTCTACGGCGGGAAGCCGTACCAGTACCTGATCGACGCCCCCGGCGGTGTCGATCTCGTCGCCACGCACGGCAGGCGGGTGGTGCCGAGGTTCCAGGAGGTGGTCTTCCCCGGCGGGATCAGGCGGGAGTTCATCAAGGGCGTCTACCGGCGTAATGACGACGGTTCGGTCACCTTCCAGGAGAACCCGCACTACCGGGAGTTCCCGAAGAGCCCGCCGCCGCTGCTGGGCGAAGCGCCGAAGGGGAACCGGGACCAGGAGGACACCGGCCCGGTCGTCGGCGTCGAGGAGGTCGGCTATCCCGGCCCGCACCGGCCGGACCTCGCCTCCCGGGTGACACCACAGGAAGGGCCGCTTCCGCCGCCGGTGCACCGCGGCGACTTCGAGGTGGAGATGCACGACGGCGAACCCCACGTGCGGCTGTACACGGTGGTTTCCCAGGCACAGGCGCCGCATTTGAGTGTGGGAGAGCCGAAAGTCGCCGAAATCGGCGACGTGCACCAGGACCCCGTGAGCGGGCGGGTCACCATCCTGCGCGGCCAGAACGGCAAGCCGCTGCCGGTGTTCGTGGGGCGCCCGCTCGAAGCGGCGAAGGTGTGGTCGGCGGCCGTGCGGGAGCTGCGGGCTTCCGTCCCGTGGCGGTCGGCGATGCCACCGGTGATCCGGTCGTACCTGGTCCCGGTCGCGGTGGCCACCGAGATCAGCGGGGACGCGCGGGCGGAGGAGGACTACCCCGGGCAACATCCGGGGGAGATCGGCAACATCCGGCCGGGCCTCGGACCGAACCAGTTCACCGTGCCGCAGGACAATCTGCGCTGGCTGGAGCGGCAGGTGGTTCCGGGATCACTGCGGACCCACACCGCGGGCGCCGGCCGGGAGGGGCTGGTCCGCGGCGACTGGGCCGGGGACGTCGAGCACGTGGACGGACTGCTGGAGCGGCTGGGCGCGCCCGGCGTGGCGGAGCTGACGTCGGCCTCCGTGTTGAACCCGTGGCCCGCTCTCGGCGAACTCGACCGCCCCAACCCGATCCGCGTCCGGCACGTCACGCGGGTGCTGCGCCGGCATCACGCGACGTGGTTACAGTTCCGCGACGGTGACGTCGCCGGGGAACCGCCCGCGTTGCTCCGCAGTGAAGCGCTGAAACCGTTCGAAACCCGGCTCGCCGCATTGCGGGAGTTCCTCGCCGAGCACCTCCCCGGGGCGGACCTGCGGCCGGATTCGGCGCGGGTGAACGACTTCATGACGGGCACGGTCGCGCCGCTGGCGACGCAGGGCGCCATCGCCGACCTGCTGGCCACCGACTTCGCGCGGTTCGGGGCCGACCTCGATGTCTCGGGGGAACGCGGGACCAACCCGTTCGTCGAGCTCCGGCGGCTGCGTCCCCTGCAGCGGGAGCGGGACCGGTGGATCGGCGCGGAGATCACCCGGTTGTGGCGGGACGAGTACGCGTCGGCGAAGCAGATCATCGACGCCCTGCTCCAGGCGCTTCCCGAGCTGAAGCACAAGTTCGACGAGATCACGGTCTGGAACGAGCGCTACACCTACTACTCGCACGCGCAGATGGTGCTCGGGCAGTACCTCCGGCTCGTGCGGGCCGAGGGCGCGTCGGCCGAACGCCTGCTGCCGGTCGACGACGTGGTGAAGGCGATCCTGTTCCACGACATTGAAAAGGACAACGCCAAGCGGCAGCACGAGGCGGTGGGCGAGTTCTACCGGAAGGCGATCTCCCAGCTTTCCGAGGAGGAGAAACGGGAGTACCGCGAGGAAATCGACGCCATCGAGGAACAGTACGACGGGTGGTACCGGCACGACGCGGCGCCGGAGCACGGGCTCGCGGTGGACGTCGTCCGGCGCTATGGCGACCTCTTCTCCGGCAAGGGGCTGGACGTCGCGGTCACCCTGATCGACGCCGACCCGTTCGGGCACTACCTGCTCGGCAGGCACGACAAGGAGCAGGTCTTCGACTTCCTCAGCGCGACGGCCCTGCGGCTGACCGGCCGTGACGAGGGCGGCGACCTCGACGACGAGGCCGCCACCGCCATCCAGCGGCTGTTCGCCGACTTCCACCAGTACTACCAAGCCGACTTCTCCTCCTACACCACGCACAGCGACTACCGGACCGAGAACGGTGAGTCCCGTCAGGGCCTGCCCACCTTCGACGGCTACTTCGCGACGAACGACACCGGGCAGCTGGCCCGCACACCCGACGGCCGTCACTTCGTCTACTCGGACCAGCGCGGCTATCGCGAGCGGTTCGAGGAGCTGGCGAAGATGTTCGCCACGCCGGAGGCGATTCGCCGGAACCACGCGTGGCGCTCGCGGCTCCGGAAGGCCGAGGCGGCATTGGGCCGGATGTCCGACGAGGAGCGCTCTTCACTGCAGGACGAAGCCGTGGAGATTTACGCCAAGCACAACGAGTGGGGCGCGCAGGACCCCGCCCAGCAGCGGCACGCTCTCGATGCGATGCAGGTCATCGCGCACCGGCTCGGCGCCGAGGGCAGGGCGGCGGCCGAACAGCTCGCCAGGGACATCGCCAGCACCTTCGGTACCGGGAAGCGCGAGATTTCGGAGTGGTACCGGGACACCTTCGCCGGGCTGTCGGTGGGCCTGGCCGAGGCCGAGACGGCGGCCCGGATCGCACAGGTGCGGGAACTGGCGGGCGACGGGGCGAGCGACTACCCGGTGGCGGTGCTCGGCGACGACCGGGTGCGCGCGCTGGCGGGCGCGGTGGATCTCCAGGTGCGGGACCTGCCGGAGTCGGCTGCCCGGGTCCGGGACGGCGTGCGCGCGCTGCTCGCCGACGCGGTGCTGGCCGCGTCGCTGGTGTCGTGGAAGAGCGGGTACCGGGGGCTGACGCCGGAGGCGGTGCGCGGCCTGGTGGAGAAGGCCGGCGTGGCCTTGGCCAAGGGGGAAGATCCCCTCGCGGCCCTCGGTTACCGGCCGGACGCGCCCCTGGCGGACCGGCTGGCGGCGCTGGCGGAAGCCGCGGACGCCGAGGGCACCGGCGCCGGGGACGTGCGGGTGCGGGCGGAGGAGGACTTCGGCTCGACGGCGGACGCGGAGAGCTACGTGGACCGGAACCTGGCGAAGTTCCGGGGGGTCAACCAGGCGAGGTACCTCGCGGGTGCGCCGGGACACGACACGAACTGTCTCTCGGCCGCGATCGCCGGCCGCCGGACCTTCACCGACCCCGGCGGTGGGGTGCACGAGGCGGACCCGGCGCCGCCGAAGGGCGTCCGCCTGAAGGTGCTGGAAGACGAGTACGGCGCGGCGTACCCGGTGCGGGACCGCGCGGTGGTCGATGAGTACCTCCGTTTCCAGGCGGCCGCGGGCAGGGGATACGGGCACCTGCGGTACGACACCCCGGAGGGCACCTCGCACGTGGTCACGGTGCTGCCGGGCGCCGACGGCGAGATGGTCTACTTCGACATGCAACGGGGTGTCGTCCCGTCGTTGCGGGGGGCGTCCGGGCTTCGGTTCCAGCCGGTCACCGACGACGGGGAGCGGCCTCGTGGCGACGGCTCGGCGGACGGCGACTACGTCACCGGCACGACGCCGCTCGCGCCCGCCGACGCGGAGCCGTTCGAGAACGTCCTGAAACTGCTCGATTCCCACGACGACGCCGATCCGGTGACCCGGCGGCTCGCGGACGAGGCGCGGGCGGCGCTGTCCGGTACCGAAGGACCGCAGCGCGCACTGCTGCGCGCCGCCGGTGTCCTTTATGGACAGTTGAGTCCCGCCGTCGAGGAGCTGGCCCTGGTCCGGAGGGCGTCCCGGCGTGGGGCGAAGGAACTTCGTGACCTCACGCAAGGGTGGCTCGGCACGGACATCGCACCGAGGGACACGCCCGCCGGTCTGCTCGCCTCCCAGCTCCACGCCCGGCTGCTCGACGCCGTTGACATGGACCTCATGAAGCTGGCCGGCGTCGCCGGCGCGGACACGAGCGCGGCCGCGGTCCTCGAGAAGAGCCGCCAGATTCGCGAGGATCTCTCCGCCTTCCACACCCGGTTCGTGGAACCCGGCATCAGCCGGGTGGTCGTGGCCGGATTCACCGGAAGTTCCCGGTGGAACGCCGAAATGGACCTGACCGGCGACCCGGCTCACTGGCTCGACCGGGCCCGGGTCCTGCTGGACCTCGCGGAGCAGGGGCTGTCCGAGCGGGCACGACGGGCGCTGGGGCACCTGGCCACGGGTGTGGCGTCGCTGGCGGCCGCCGAGGCGCTCGGGCAGGTGCCGGGGGGAACCGCCCAGCGGCTGGCGCGGGTCCTGCGCCGCGACTTCAAGCGGCTCTACCGGGGAGATGCCCACGAAGGTGAGATCGTGGCGTTCGAATCGTTCCAGGGGACGGCCGAGCGGGTGTGGCGGGCACTGCTCGACCGCGACCGGGCCGAACGGCGGTGGCATGGTGCGGCGGAGCGGCTGCTGGGTATCCCGGAGGCCGGGCTGACCGAGCACGAGGCGGAGCTGCGCCGGCAACTGGTGACGGTCGTCGCGGCACACCTGAACCGGGGCGACGAGACGCGGATGCTGACGCGGCGGTTCGCCGAAGCGCTCGACGGAGTGCGTGACGCGCCGGAGAGCACCCGGAAGCTGTGGAAACGGGACGGGCTGAGCCTGCTGGGCAGGCCCGCGCCGGACGAGGACAAGCGCCCGGCCGAGGCCCCCGCCGAACTCGGGCAGTTCGGTATGGCGGTGGGGTACCTGGCCGCGCACGACGAGCTGACCGAGCACGAGCTCGCCGTGCTCACCAGGGACGCCGAGGGAGTCAAGGAGAACTGGACGACCTCGGCACAGTGGGGTGACATCGGTCGCCGGCTGCTCGTCGCCGAGCTGGCCGGGACGGACCTCACCGGGCTGGACGGCGAAGCCCGGTCGCTGTTCGAGGTACTCACCCAGGTGCTGGGCCGGCACGCCCAGCCACGCGAGAAGACCGGTGACGGCACGTCCGCCGGGGACCGGGCGGACGATCCCGAGGAGGTCGCGGCCGGACTGCGTGCGGAGTTCTCCGCGCTGGGCAAGCGGTTCGCGCCGCCGGTCACGGTCCTCGAAGCCTGGGAGGCGGGACACGGCAGTGTCGTCGACGACACTGCCGCCGACGAGTCCGCGAACCCGGCCGCCCCGGCCGGCGAGTCCACTTCGGACAGGCAACTCGGGGTGACGGCCGCGGTCGCCGACTTCGAACAGCGGCGGAATACCGAGTTCACCGCCGCGGAGCAGGCTCTTGAACACTTTGCGAGCAGTGAACTGTCCCCGCTGTACGCCGAGGCGGCCCGGATGCTCGGGACGCGCCCGGGGCCGGTGGCGGGCCGGGGACCCCCCGAGGTGAAGCAAAGCCGGCTGTGGCAGCGGATCCTCGACACCGTGGCCCACGCGCTGGACGCGCGGAACCGGGCGGGCCAGGACGCCGGAGAAGCGCGCCGGCTGCAGGAGGCGGCCGTGCGGATCGCGGCCGAGCTGCGCGCCGAGTTCGACCGGCTGCACGGCCACACCGGGTCGCCCGAGCACCTGTGGTCGCGGTTCCAGGCGAAGTTCGGGCCGCGTATCGCGGACCACGTCCGGACCCTCGCGGACGCCGAAGCGGCGGACGCGGGCACCGCTCGCGGGCTCGCCACCGCGCTGCTCGGCTCGGCGGTCCCGGCGCCGTGGACCGGGCTGAGCGAGGAACAGCGGCGGACGCTGCGCGAGAACCTGGTGGATTCCCTGGCCGGGGCGCTGCTTTCCGCCGAGGGGGAGAACCTGGACACCGGCACCGCGCGTGCGGCCTGGCAGTCCACTCAGGACATTCGCGAGGCGGCGGACGAACTGCTCGGCGCGACCCCGTTCGGACCGCTCCCGCTCGCGGCGGGCGTCCGGTTCGCGAAGCCGTGGGACGCGGTGGAATCCCGGCACGCCGCCGTGACCGACCCGCAGCACCTGTTCGATACGGCCGAAGCGTTCTCCCTGTACTGGCAACGGCAGTTCGTGACCCACGAGCACCTGCGGCAGCGGTTCGCCGACACCAGGGCGAGGAACGCGCGACTCCGCGAGGAAGCCGAAAGCCTGCTCGGCGAACTCCCGCCCGCGGGGCACGCCGCCGCGGACCGGCTGGTCCGGCAGATCGCCGCGACCCACTCGGCGCTCTCGGACCCCGCGAAACGGGAGGAGTTCGAAACGGCCTTGCGGGAGCAGGCGCGTGCGCGGATCACGGAGCTGTCGGGTCCCGAGCTCGACGCCGCCGTCGACCGGGTGTACCGGAATCTCGAAGCCCAGTGGCCGGAGCTGGTGACCAGCACCGGAGACGCCGACGCCGCGGTGGTCTACCGCGGGCGCACCGCCGAGATCCTGGGCTACGACCCCGATCCGCGGCTCGAGGACCTGCCCGCGCTGATCGGCGGGATGTGGTACCGCACGCCGGAGGACGGCAGGGCCGCGTTCGAAGAGCTGGTTCGCCGGTTGTGGACCGAGAACGGGTTGCACACTCGCGAGCTGGCGGGCGCCGCGCTGGCGCGGGCGAACGCGAACGTGCAGGGAGGGCTGCTGAAGCGGCCGACGGCCTGGAAGACGGCGATGGACGACGCCGTGCGGCGACCGAAGGCGAAACCCGGTGAACGGCGGATCGCGCGCGAGACGCTTCGTTCGCTTCCGAAGGAAGGACACCCTGGCCGCGATGCCCTTGTCGCGGCGATCGGCGCGGTCCGTGGCACGCTGCCGGGCACGGCGTGGCCCCGGTTCGACGAAGCGGTGCGGACGGCGTGGAACCGGTACCGGGTCAACGATCTCCCCCACACCACGGAGCGGGAGCACGAGGAGCTGGACCGTGCGCTCGAAGACACGCTCTGGGACATCACGCACGAAACCGACGACGCGCGCGCGTCCCGCTGGAACGAGGCGCTGCCGGTCGTGCGCAACGGCCACGCCGAGGGCAGGGCGCGGCGCTATCTGGGTCTCTCGCGACCCGAACCGGAAACCCTGCCCGCACAGGGATTGCCGCTCGACCGGGCCCGCCGGTTGTACGACGGCGCGGTCGCGGTGATCGCGGGCCAGCTGCTCTCGGAGGAGCACACCGTCCGGGCGAGCGCCGCCTACGCCGCGCGGGACCTTCGCGAGGGACGCGCCGACCTCGGCCTGCCCATCCCCGGCCTGCGTGACCTCCTCACCTGGTACGAGCCCGACGAGGCCCACGTCGGCGCCCTGCGCGACGACGACCGCCCGGTGCTCGCGGACCGGGGCGACCTCCCGCCACGGCACGACGAGGACGTCCCGCCGTCCTATCACCCGGAGCTGGGGCGGGCGGCGGCGTCGCGGGCCCGCTACCTGGACCGGCCCTACGACGACGTCTCCGACGACGACCTCCGCCGGGCGCTGACCGTGGTGGGCCGGTACCCCGGTGACGCCGATCCCGAGTGGGCCGCGGTGTACCTCCGCACGCGGCTGGCGGTGGCCGCCGCCGGGAAGCAGGGCGGCGCGGAGCTGGCGCGACGGATGGCGGCGTGGCTCTGGACGGCGATCGGTCCCGCCGTGGTGGCGGGCGACCCGGTCGCGATGGCGGACCGGCCGTGGATCACCACCCTGGAGGCACACGCCGAGCAGCTCGCCGAGCTGGCCGACGACGTGGCGGACCGGTGGCGTGCCCACGTACTGGACCGGGTGACCGCGCACACCGGGACGAGCCGGGAGGCCCTCACCCGGCCCGGCCCGGCGAGCCTCATGGTGGACGCGTTCGCGCACCTGGCGTACCTGGAACACCGGGGGCGGCGCGATCCCTGGCCGGTGGTCCGCCGCTACGCCGGGGCGATCGGCGGCACCGACGTCGCCGCGCGGCTGGTGGACCGGCTGGCGCGCCGGGCGCCCGAGGACCGGCGGCCGGACGAGCGCGCCCGCGGGCGGGCGACGGCGGCGGTGAACGACGTGTTCACCGCGCTCGGGAAGACCGACACCGAGCTGGGCCAGGCCACCGAGCGGTGGGCACACGTGCTGGACGCCGAACACGAGACTCCGGCGGCAGAACACACCGAGCTGGCCTCGGCACGGCTCGGGCCACGACCTGGGCGCGGCGAACCCGCTTGGGAAACGGCGCACGAGCGGATGACGCGGGCCGTGGCCGCCACCGCCGCCGAGGCCGCCCGCACCGCGGAAGACGAGGCGCTGCGCGGGATCCGGCGGGACACCCCCGAGGCGGGCGGCGGCAGCCCGAACGCGGTGGCGCTGGTCTGGAACCGGCAGCTCGAGGAGTTCGCCAAGCTGCCCCGGGACACCGCGGACGGCTGGCGGAGCAGGGTGCGTGCCGCGCTGGCCAAGCGCACCGCGCTCGGGAGCGAAGACCTCGATCGTCCGGCGGCGGCCCACGCGCTCGACGTCTTCGCGTATCTCGCCTACCTCGACCGGGACGCGGCCGATCCGTTCGCCCGCGTCCGGCAGTTCGCGCACGGGGCGCTGACGGTCGGACCGGGATTCCTCGCGCTGTGGGACGAGGCCACCCGCGGCTCCGTTGCCGAGAACGCGGCCGAGGCACGGAACACGCTCCGCCGGATGCTCGAAACCCTGGCCGAGGATCCGCCCCGGTACCGGGAAAACCCGCCGCACGCGCGTCCAGGACGGGAGGAGGCCCGCCGGACCGGGCGGGAAGCGGCCGGGAAGGCCGCCGACGCGCTGACCGCCCAGTTGTGGACGGCGATCGGCCCGGCCACGCCGGCCGAGGACGCCGACGTCACCGCGCGCAGGCCGTGGCCGGCGACCGTGGCCTGGCACGCGAACCGGCTCGGCACGCTGTCCGCGGAGGACATCGCGGAATGGCGGCTGCGTGTCCTCGGGTCGGTGGTGCCCGGCGAGGACATGGGCACCGCCGAACTCGACCGGGCACGGCCCGTGCGGCACGCCCTGCTGGACGCGATGGCGCACCTGGCCTATCTCGACCGGGCGTCGGCCGAGCCGATGGCACGCGTTCAGTCCTTTATGGACGCTTGGCGCGAACGCGGACTGGACGCGCTGCCCGCGGACTCGGTGCCCGCACCCGGAGAGACGGCAGGGGACCGGGCACACGCGGCGCTCGACAGGCAGTTCGACGCGGCGGCCTCGCGTGCCCGGTCCGCGGCCGAGTCCTCTCCGGCCACGGCGCCGGAGGAGGAGCGGCGGGATCCGGACGATGGCGGCACCCGACGGGCCACGGGGGCGGAATCCGGTGCGGTCGCCGACCGTCAGGCCGAGCCCCCCGCCATCGTGGTGACCTCCGCCGAGGACGAGGAGGCGTTCGGTGCGCTGCGACGGCGAGGCCTGGATGACGGCGAGGTCGGCCCGGCCGATCGTGAGTCCGGCGCGGAGCCGGAGGAACGGGAAGTCGTTTACACCTATGCCGACGGGTCGGTGAAGATGGTCGTCTTCCCCAGCAGGCCGGGGGATGTGGCCGCCGCGGGCACGATGGCCGGCCGGTTCGGCGAGGCGGGGCCGCGGCAGTACGCGCGGGTCGATCCGGAGACGGGGAAACCGGAGCTGCTGACCGGGGAGTGGCCGGAAAAGACGGTACTGGTGGACTTCCACGCCGGTGGCGATCCGGCTCGCCCCGGGGGTGATCCGGTGCGGATGGCGAAGCGGGTGTGGACGAGCCTGCGGGTCGGCGGCTGGAACCCGGCGGGCGACCTGATCTCGTTCGCCTGCGCGCCGCTCGGCTCCGACTACGAGCGCGCGTTCACCGGAACGCTGAAGTCCTTGGGGCACCAGGGTTCGGTCTTCGTACCCACGAAGCTGCCCGCCACCACCGAGCGGGGCGGCCTCGTCGTCACCGACGGCGGTACCTTCGTCCGCTCCGGCTCCGCCCTCGACGCCGGGGCCCCGGTGTTCGACACCGGCCACGACGAGTTCGTCCACGAGCCGGGCTTCGGCAGGCTCCGCCTTCGCGGCCCGCCCCGGGGCGACGGTGACGCCGGACGGGACCCGGCGGGACCGGAGCGGGGCAGGCGGCGCTCGCGCGACGGCGACGCGCGGCTGCTCGGGGTGACTCCTGGCTATTCCGGGCGTGGCCGGGCGGCGCCGTTCCTGCAGGTGGACACCCATGATTTCGGTGGGTTCGTGCCGGACCTGATGGACAGCATCGATCACTCCGTCCGGCCGGTCACCCGCTCGCCCTCGCCACGCCCGCCGTCCCGGGCTTCGTTCCGGTCGAACGACGACCGGCCGCTGACTTCGGAGCGGCTGACGAACGAGTACGGTATTCCCCTTCGTTTCCAGGAGCGGATCCGCAGTTTCGTGGATCGCTTCGGGATCGCGCTGGACGTCCGGCCGTCCAACCCGGCCTCGGTGAAGTGGCTGGAGCGGGGCGCGCTTCCCAAGCCGCTGGAGATGAAGGCGAAGACCATCAACCCGCTCGACGTGTACCTGGGCGCGCGGGAGGAGCACATCGGCCTGGTCGGCTTCTTCCGTCCGGAAACGCCGTCGGCGGAGGTCCTCGACAGCCTTGATCCGGAGCGTCGTGCCGCGGTCATGCGCCGGCACGATCTGCGGAGGGTCGAGTTCACCGCGCTGGCCGAGACCATGGAGTTCTACCAGCGATCCGGAAAGTTCCGGGTGGTCGACGGCATCGTGCAGCAGGACGACGGCTACCGGAACTTCAGGTTCGTCGCGGGCGACCTGGACATTTTCGACGCCTGGTATCCGGACGACGGGACGCGCCTGTCGGAAGAGGCCTACGACGACGTCATCTGGCTGCTGACCCATCGTGATGTCGGTGTCCAGCACGGCGCGCACATGTACTGGAAGCCGCAGGACGCGTTCCAGCGGAAGATCTACCAGGACATCGTCGAAAAGCACCAGCTGGACGCGGTCGGCTCCGAGCCGTTGGTCCGGTTCGTGCCCGGTGAACCCGCCGAACTGGTGTATGTGGGCAGGGCGGTCCGGATCCCGGGTTCCGGCGAGCTGCGGAGCGCGGAGCCGGAAGGTGCCGCCCCTGCGCGCTCGTTGTCCGGGGACGAGGCGGCCTTCGGATCGTTGCGGTTGCGCGGTTCTGATCCCCAGGCGTCCGGTTCGGCGCGGCCCGTCGCCACCACGGCGGAGGCCCGCACCGACGACAACGAGAATCCGGAGACTTCGGCCGCCGAGGACGAAAAGCCGGAGCTGAAGACGGAAGACGTTCTCGCCCGGCTGCCCGCGGAACTGCGGGAAAGCCGTTCGCTCGCCGGGGGCGAGATCATCGGCACGAACCACCGGCCGCGGCACACCGAGGACGGCTCGGCGGTCGGGCAGGTCTCGGTCACCCGCGTGCTGGGCCGCATCCTGCCCTCGGCGGAATGGAAGCGGCTGCCCCTGCTGGAGCAGCAGATCCTCACCAACCCCGGGCCGCTGGTCGGCGAGTGGAAGGAGCGGCTCCTCACCGCCAAGAACGGTGACCACTACGTCCTGTGGGCCCGGATGTACTTCGACTTCGAGCATCCGGACCTGAAGCTGCTCGGGCCCGGCGCGCGAGAGGCCATGACGGCGGTCGCCAAGGGCAAGCGGAAGTTCGAGACGGAACACGCCACCTGGCACGACAACACGTTCGCGCCGACGCTCACCTCCTCGTCGCTGCCCGGCGCCGTGTTCACGGTCCAGCCCAAGGGCGGGCTCGAACCGGACCGGCAGCTGGTCACGAAGTCCGTGGACGAGCACGGCGACAGCCGCGTCGGCAAGGGGGACAAGGGACATCTCCTCCAGGTGCCGGCCCGGTACGTGTTCTTCCTGACCGACGCCAAGGGCCGGGTGATCGTCTCGCCGGAGACCGACGACCGCGGCCGCGTCACCGAACTCGGCGAAGTGAACCTCAAGACCTCCCTGGAGCCGATCGAGCCCGACCCGGCCCCGCTGGTGCTCGACCACGCGCCCGGCGGCCGGATCGGGGAGGTGGACGAGCGGGGCCGCGCGGCGCTGGCGGCGGCGGGGGTCCACCGGCTGGAGCCGGGGATGTCCCTGCCCGGCAAGCCGGTCGTCCGCGACGTGATCCTCCATCCCCTGGAAAACGGCCCGGACTTCTTCGAGCAGATCGCCGCGCTGATGTCCCAGGAGTTCGGTGGAAAGCTGGACAAGACGCTGGGGAGGCTGTCGCACGGCAGGCAGTTCCTCCGCCAGTTCCTCAGCCGGGACGACGTCCGCGCGCACTTCGCCGAGATGGCGGTGACGACCACGGATCCCACGCCGCAGCAGGGTGGCCGGCGCACTCCGGAGCTGTACCGGGGGACCAACCGCGGCGGGGTCGAGATCTTCACGCACGTGACGTTGCTGGAAATGCGTCTCGTGCCGGTCTACTACGTGGTCGCGCCCGAGTCGTCGATGCAGGTCACCGAGGCGGCCAGGGCCCACGCCGAGACGGTCGACGAGGCGGGCGTCGAATACCGGAAGGGGCTCAAGATCGCCGCGGGCGCCGGTGGCGACGCCGGGGTGATCACGGTGGTCGGCGGCACCGTGATCGGCCTGGAGCACGCGAGCCAGCACTCGGGCTCGCTGTCCCGCTCGGTCGCGGTGAAGGACAAGCTGGAGACCACCGGGCCCGCTCGCCCCTACTCGGTCGTCTACCAGCCGCAGGTGCGGCTGATGGGCCGGGGCTGGCGGACCCTGCGGGGCGCGGTCACCGGTCGCCTGCGGCAGCCGGCGCACCAGCACGACGGCGCGGGCACGCAACTCGCCCCACCGGTTTTCGAGTTCAAGCGAGGAGACCAGCGGGAGTTCTTCGCGCACTCGGAGCGGTGGTCGGGTCCCGTCGCCGACCGGGCGGAGTACTTCCCCGAGGAGGGCGTCGGCGAGTGGTTCTACGACACGGCGATGCCGCTGATGCGTCAGCTGCCGCTCCGGCGGCCGTGGTATCTGGGCCGGAAGCGGTTCCTCCGCCCGTTCGACGACGCGTCGTTCAAGGGTGGCCTGTCCCCGCGCGCGAAGCTCCTGACCGGTAACAACGACGAGCTGGCGCAGCGGCTGGATTCGGACGAGCTGGTGCGTGAACTCTTCACGTCCCGCGAAGGCGAGTACCGGTTCCCGATGACGCACCGGGGCTTCCTGCACGTCTACCAGTACCAGGTGGTGGTCAACCGCGTCTCCGGTGAAGTGCGCGACGGGCCGCTGGTCACCGCCGAGGAACTCGAACGCGTGCTGCGGGTCAAGGACCGGGAGGGGTCCGTCCAGCGGAGCGGCACGGAGACCACCCTTTCGTTCGGTGTCCAGGCCAGGATCTATTCGAGCTGGGGAATCGTGCCCGTGTACCTGCTCTTCGGTCCCACCTGGGAGCGCAAGATCGCCAGGTCGCTGGAGTTCTCCCGCGAGTCCGGCATCCACGTCGATCGACGGCTGGCCGCGTTCCTGAAGAAGGACGGCAAGTTCGGCAAGCACGACATGCGTGTTTTCGAGCAGGACAACACCTTCTCGATCCGCGTGTTCGCCTCGCGGAAGCAGAACGCCGGGCTGCGCAAGTTCGTCTTCGGCCTGCCGGGCCGGGGGCTGCCGGTGTGGCGGGAGATCACCGGGGACCTGGACCGGAGCGGGCTGACCAAGACGGTCCCGGCGCGGTTCCTCGTGCCCGAGCACCTCACCGGCCGCGAGCGGCCGGAGCGCGAGGAACCCGTGGTGGCGGCGCACGAGGCACTCGGCGTCGTCCCGGCCGCGCTGAAGCCGGGCGCCGGGCACGAACTCGACCTGGTGCGGATCACCGACTTCCTCGGCGACGAGCAGCTGCGGGACATGGTGCTGGACCTGTTCGAGCGGTTGAGCGAGCACGATCCGATCGTGCGCTTCCAGCTGGGCCGGATCCGGCAGATCGTGACCGACCAGCTTTCCCTGAGCGGACTGAAGAACGATCCGCACCTGTTCACCAAGATCAGGACGATCACCGGCGCGGCGCACAAGCGCCGTCAGGGCATCCAGGAGTTCTCGGCCGACCTGTCGTTCAAGCCGGTGAAGGTGCTGAGCTGGAGCGCCCTGCCGACCGAGGCGCAACAGCTCACCGTGGAGCGGCAGCACGGCCGCGGCGTCAAAACGGAACGGAAGTGGGGCAACGTCTACCGGCCGTTGCAGACCGCGGTCGTGTTCGCGCCGAGCGGGAAGGGCGCTTCCGTGCTCGGGGGCGCCGAGGGGGAGCCGTCGGGCACGCGAGCGGGGTTCTTCGGCTCGGTGGTCGCCACGATCTCCCCGTTCACCTTCGGCAGCGGCAGGTCGGTGGCCCACGGTTCGAAGGCCAGCGAGCTGGTGTCGGCCGCGGAGCAGTCCGAGCCGGTGTTCACCGCCGTCGTCGAGGTCGAGGTGCCCGGTACCGCGCAGCGTGAGCACACCAGGCCCTGGACCTTCGGCTTCACCCGGCCCAAGCTGACCAGGGCCGGGGCCCGCCTCGTCACCCAGGCGGAGGTGCAGCTGACCCGCCGGCAGCTGTACGCGCTGCTGACCGAGGAGCAGCGGGAAGCCTTCCGGGCGGGGCAGCGGAGGTGGAGCCTGGCCTTCGGTCCCGACTTCGACGCACTGCTCGGGGCGGCCGGGCACCGGAAAGCCACGCCACCGCGGCTGAGCCTGCCGACGCCCGCCGCACTGGCGGACGGCGGGGCGACCCGGAAGTCGCTCGGGTACGGCTGGATCGCCGACCGCGTCGACGCGAACGTCGTCAATCTGCTGCGCAGGCAGCTGGAGGCCACGCTTGGCAAGAAGAAGGCGCACCGGCTGCTCCCGCCGCACTCAGTGGTGAAGGGCAACCAGAACCAGCGCAAGATCACCCGCCTGCTGTCCACCCTGAACCAGTCGAGCGCGAACATCCTCAACGGCGGTGACCACGAGCCGATCCGGCTCACGGACTGGTTGAGCGGGGAGACCTACGACGTCGTCGTGACCGGTGATCTGTCCGGGGTCGCCTTCGAGCGCATCGAGCACCACGGGCCGACCAAGGTCGAGCGGCAGGCGCCGCTGGAGCGCAAGGCCGCCCGGGTGGTGCACCGGACGTTGCTGAACCTGTTCCTGGCCACCCGGTGGGGCTCGCGGTTCAACGAGCAGGAGGCGCACGAACCGGGCAAGCCGCTGCCCACGACCGGCCAGGGCCCCGGCATCGGGGCGTTCGGGTTCGGGGGTGCCTGGCTGACGCAGCTGGGCAACCGGGCCCGCAAGAAGGCCTATCCCCAGGCCGAGGAACACGTCGAGACCGCGAAGGCGGCCGGCGCGATGGCG
This sequence comes from Amycolatopsis samaneae, assembly GCF_039541975.1. NCBI lineage: Bacteria > Bacillati > Actinomycetota > Actinomycetes > Pseudonocardiales > Pseudonocardiaceae > Amycolatopsis > Amycolatopsis samaneae. The sequence goes on along the minus strand of NZ_BAABHG010000004.1, from coordinate 96,959 downwards.
TCCTACACCGGGAAGTTCGACCAGCGGATCCGGATTCTCCGGCATGGCAAGGAATACGCCTCGGTCCGGGACGTGCGCCGGGTCTCGGTCAAGCAACATCCTGCGGAGTCCGACCCGGCGCCAAGACAGGATCGCCTCGGGCAGGTCGACAAGCGGGGCAGGACCGTCGTGCATCGGGGCTGGAGCCGTGCGCGGCTGGACGAATGGCGCCGGGCGGACGAGGACGGTGACCCCGTGCTGTCCCTGCCGGACAACGGCAGCTCGTGGACCGAGCGCCTGTTCGCCGACGTGGACGAGCTGAAGCGGTCGGCGATCGAGATGCTGACGTCCATCTGGGGCGAAAGGGCGATCACCCCGGACGTGCGGCGGGCGATCGACTGGGGTTTCAGCCCGCTGCGGCTCGCGCCGTTGCTGAAGGCGAGTTCGGACGCCGGGATCCCGATCGAGATCCCCGGGATGCACCTCGAACTGCACACGCGGGCGCTGCGCAGCAGGTTCGCGAACCTGGCGCAGATCGACGTCAGCAGGACCACCAAGATCAAGGACAAGTCCGAGTCCGAGGTGACCACCGGGAACAGCCACGAGCTGAACCGGCCGGGGCTGAACGTTTACGGCGGTTCGCTGCACCCGGAGGGTGCCGACAGCCGCAGTGAAGGCAGGCACTACTTCGGCAGCAACATCGGCAACACCGTCAACGACAACAAGGCGATCCGCGCGCCGGAGGCCTCGACGCTCACCCAGTCCGGCGTCCGGCGCGACGACCGGTCGAAGGCGCCGATGTCCAAGGAAACGGTGGGCAAGAAGGAAAAGCTGTCCCAGGGCAGGCTCGTGGACCTCGGCTGGGCGCTGGTCGCGGCGAAGACGGACGGTGGCAGGCAGCCCCGGCCCGAGAAGGTCGACGTGTGGCGGCTGCCGACCGTCACCGACGCCGCGCGCGTCCGGATCCGCAACGACGTCGCCGAGGAGCTGACCGGGAAGAAGCTGCCGGATTCCCTCAAGGACGCCGCGAAGGACCTGCACGAGAAGAACGAGAAGTGGACCGACGCGATCGAAGCGCGCAACGGCGCCGAAGAAGCGCTGCGTGACGCGGGGAAGGCGCTGGACGCCGCGCAGGAGACCGAACGCGAAGCCAGGACGAAGGCGGTGCTGGCACAGCGGGCCGAGCGGCAGGCCAGGAAGGTCCGGAGCACGGCGGCCGCCGGGACCCGGGAGGCCAGGGTCGCGGCGAGCCGGAAACGCGAGGCCATGGTGCGGGCCCGCCGGGCACGGAACGTCCGGGCGGAGGCCAGGACGGAACGCGAGCGCAGGACCGAAGCCTTCGAGGAGGCGCTCGAAACCTGGTCGACGGCCCAGCGGACGGAGCAGGAGGCGATCCAGGCCTACCACGATTCGCTCCGGAAACACGCGCTGGAAACCGTCAAGCAGTACGAGCGGGACGCCGAAGACGGCGTGTACTCCGCGATCGAGCGGACGACCGCCGAGATCGAGAAGCTGGAGAAGGAGGCCGGACGGATCGAGCAGCGGGTCGAGACCGCCCGGCGCGCGGCGGAGCGCCTGCGTGAGCGCGGGGGCCTGACCAGGGGTGAAGCGCTCGGCCAGGTCGGCGAACCGCGGCTGCGCGCCGAGCACCGCGCGGTCACCGCCCGGCTCCGCCGGGCCAGGCGTCAGCTGGTCAAGCTCGGGACCGAGCGGGACCTCGTCGAGGAGACACCGCTGGCGGGGCATGGTCCGGGGCGTCGTGCGCGACTGGACGAGGTGCGGCGGCTGCGGACCGAGTACGACGTGAGTTCACGACGGCTCGCGGCCAGGGAACGTGCCGAATCCGAGGCGAAGCGGCGCGTGCTCGACGTCGTTTCCGAACGGGTGCGGTCGGGCGCGACCACGGCGGCACGGGAAGTCGAATGGCACCGTGCCGAGGAACTCGCGAACGGGTACCGCGCCGAACACGACCGCCTGCACGCGCGGCTCGTCGAGGCGGAGCGCCGGGTGGACGAGCTCCGCGGCTGGATGACCGCCGAGCCGTCCCTTTCGGCGGAGGCCGTCGCGGGCATCCGGGAGCACATCGGTGCCACGCGCTGGGACCAGGCCGTCCGCTCCGCCGAGGCGAAGGCCCTCGACCCCGACCAGTGGCGGGACCGGGCGCGACAGCGGCTGAACCTGACCGACCTGCGGCCGAGGGGCGGGGCACGGCAGGTCACCGGCACGGCGGCCCGGCACCGCGCGCTGCAACTGGCCGAGACGATGATCGACGTGCTCGCCCACCAGCTGGCGCGGGACGCGATGGCCGCGAAGTACGCCGAGGACGAGGGCCCGGCCGTCCAGCTCGCGGCCATTCTGCGCGAGCGGTACCAGGAGCGGCTCGACACCGGTGCCTTCCACGACACCTGGTCGATGAAGATGTTCTACGACCGCCACGACGGCCGGGACCGGCTGTTCACCGAGGCGCGGTCGCGGCTCGAACGGCTGGGCGCCGACAGCTGGCACGAGTACCGGAAAGCACGGACAGCGGCGCGGGAACTTCTCGGTGAGGAGTTCCTCGGCCAGGCACGGGACGAAGCCGAAGAGCGCTTGCTGCGGAACATGGTGAACGTCGTGGCGCACCAGAACGCGGACGCGGCCGCTGCTCTCGCCCGGCAGCTGAAGGAGGAGTTCGAGCGGCTGCGTGGCGAGGCCGCCACGGTCGAAGACCGTCGCGCTCCGCTGGCCGACGAGCTGGCGGCGGCGATCAGGGACCAGGCGGAGCGGCGCCGTCGGGTCGAGCTGCGGCAGCCGAACCTGTTGCGTGCGGAGAAGCGGGAAGCCGACGCACGGGACGCCGTGCTCGCCGGGGTGCGTGACGGCTCGCTCGTCCCGGGTGTCGAGCTGCCCGGCGAAACGCGCTGGATCCTCGCCGAGACCGGGCTGGCCGAGTTCCGCGCGGCGCACGAGACCAGGTACGGCGAGCTGATCGCCGCCCAGGCGAAGCTGCGCGGCCCGCCCGAAACGATCACCGAAGACGACGAAGGCCGGAGCGAGGAACACCCGGCGGCCCACCGGGTGCGGATCGCGGACGAGGTCCAGCCCGGTATGAAGCTGCGTGGCGACCACGCCCGGCTGACCGGGGTCAACCCGGCCTACGCCGAGCGTGCCGCCGAAGGCGAAGCTCCGCGAGGATTCCGGAAGCTGATCGCGAAGCTGACCCGGTTCGGTCGCCGGATCTTCGCGCGCGCGGCCCCGGCGGGGCGGCCGGTGGACAACTGCGCGGCGGCGGTGATCGCGACGTTCCGGAGTCTGGTGGACGGGGTGACCCACCTCGCCGAGGTGACCGGTGCGGTGGACGCGACGGTGCTGGAGCGGTGGTTCGGCTCCCGCTTCGAGCGGGTCGAGGGGTACGAGCCGATTCGCGCGGTGCTGGAAGAAGCGGGCCCGAACGCGCACGGCGTCGTGCTGGTCCGGCGTGGGGACGCGGTCGCGCACGCGTTCAACGCGCATGTGGATCCCGGGGACGGGCGGGCGTATTTCCTCGACGGTCAGTCCGGCCGGTACGCGGATCTGCCCACCGGCGAGGACGTGCGTGTCTGGTTCATGCGGACGGCCGACGCGGTGGTGGACGGGGTGCTGCCCGAGCGGGCCGAGGACGGTCCTTCGCTGGTGGAAGGCATCGACGCCGGGACCGGGCGTGGCGCGGCAGGACAGCAGCCGCACCCGCTTCCCGCGATCGACACGGCCGTCGACGGACCGCTGCTGGGCGAGCGTGCCAGGACACCGGATCCGCTGGTCCCCGGCTGGCAGGCGAACCTTTCCTTCACCGGCGGCCGCCCCGGCTGGTCCGGCGATGACGAAGCGCGGCTGACCAGGTTCGTGGCCGACACGGTGGGTGTGCTCGCGCCGCGGATCCGGCAGGGGCACCGGCTGCCGGACATCACCGTGCATTTCCGGGTCGCGGGCGCGAAGCGGGCGTTCCCGGAAGCCGAAGAAGTACTGAAGCACCGGGCCGAACTGGAAGAGGTTCTTCGGCAGAAGTTGCTGGCGGCGCTCGCCGGCAGCGTCAGCGCGCCGGGGCTGGGCTACGACGCTTCCGAGGGGAAGTGGAAGGTCGACACGCGGAAGCTTCCGTTGTGGATCGACACCACGACGTCAACGTACGCCGGTTCCAGCTACGTGGCCCTTTCCCTGCACGAATCTCCCTATCCGCCGGGAACGGAGGCGGCCGGGGTCCTCACCGGTCCGGGGATCTACTTCGACTACGTCGACTACGGGAAACTGCTCCCGGCCGCGCACCGGCATGTCCGGGAGGCGGCGGATCAGCTCTTCACGCTGCGGCGGGCACGGGCGTCGGAGGGCAAGCGTCTTCCCCGGCTCAGGTTCGAACTGCACTTCGCCAACGGCGTCTCCGGCCCGCGTGTCCGCGAGGTCACCGAACTGGTCAACACCGAGGTCGGGGCGGCACTGCCGACGGACTCCGGCCTGACGCTGGAACAGGCGATCCGGCAGCACACCAAACTCGGGCCGAAGAGGGGCTCCAACAGCCATCCCACCTTCCTCCACGTCAGGATCGACGCCCCGGACGGCCCGGCCGACACCTGGCCCGCCGCTCCGGTGGGGCCGGTCACTCCGGCCGGACCCGCCGGTCCGGCTGTCCCACGCTCCGCCGCTCCGGTCACCCCGGTTACTCCGGCTGTCAGTACTCGGTGGGCGGCCATGCCCGCCACCACGGGAACGTTCGGGATCGACTCCACCGGCGTGACCGTGCCCGGCCCGGGTGATGCGGCCCTGAAGGGGTTCGGCAGGGCGCTGGCGATCCTGCTCGCCGGGTCCGAGGTCGCCGTGGGCGGGGCCGAGGGGGTGGAGTACCCCGACATCCGGGTCCGCGTCGGACTGGATACCGGGAGTCGCGCCGAGGACAACCGGCTCGAAGACCTGGTGCGGGCCAGGCTGTCCGAGTCCGTCTTCGCGTGGATTCGCCGGCCGGTGCGGGCGCTCGCGGCCACGGCGGCGAAACTCCGGGAGGCGAACGACCTCGGAAGGGCGATCGAGGTCGAGGAAGCCGCGCGCAGGCTCGAGAATTCGATGGATCTTCGGCATCGGTCGGAGGCGCTCGCGGCCGCCGGGGAACACCGGGAAGCCGCCGTTCTCGCCCGGAAAGCGGAAGAGGCGCGGGAGGCGGCACAGGGTCTCGTCCCGGTGAAGAACCTTGTGGAAGCGGCGAAGAACCTTGAGCTGACTTGGGTCTTCACCCGTACGGGGTCCCTGCCGGCCGGTGGGTTCACGGTGGAAATGCTCGGCTCGCCGCGCCGGGAGCCCGAGTATTACCGGAACGCGCGGGGAACCGTGTTCGAAAAGCTGATCGGCGGTAGCGCCGAAGTGCCGGCGGCGGTGCGCAATCGGGTGGCCCTGCGGGCGAGTGGGTTCTTCGGCCGGTGGGGTCCGGTTGCCGACGCGTCGCGCCCGAGTCTGGTACTGACGGTCGACAGCGCCGGTAGGACCGGTGAGAGCCGGCGGGCGAAGTTGACGAGCGTGGTGCGCGAGGGTTTCGCCGCAGGGGTGCGGGCCGCGGGCGGGGATCCTGAATCGCCCGCTTCCCAGGCCATGATCGATCGCCTGCTGGCCCAATCCGTGCGCGTCGAGGAGAATCCCGTCGGCAGCACGTCGACTCCGGGTCTCATCCTCGCGGAGCGACCCCCGGGCAGGCGGTCCGGGAGGCGGGGCGGGCCCGAGGTGCCGTCTGCCTCTCGGAGGGAACCTGGCGCGGGGCAGGGGGTTTTCGACCTCGCGATGAACGAGCTCCCGGCTCCGCCGGAGCGGCGCGAGCCTCATCCGCTTCCGGTGCTGGACATGGCGGTGGACGGCCGGTGGCAGGGGAAGCCGGGCAGCGAGGCGGGCAAGGCCCTGGTCAGCTGTCAGGCGGGTCTTTCGCTTTCGCCCCTTCGCGGATACGAGTGGGAGCCTGATCGGGATTCCGAGGTGGGCGAGTTCGTGGTCAAGGCGGTGGATTTCCTGGCGCAGGCGATCCGGGACGGGGCCCCTCTGCCGGAGCTGGAGATTCACTTCCATGACAAGAAGGAAAGGCTCACGCATCGGGCCGGAGTGGAGCACCGTTTCGTGCAGCGGCTGCTGTCCGCGCTCGCGGCTCGGGTCGGCCGGGTCGAGGGGTTGACCTACGACGATTCCACGGCGGAGTGGCAGGTCGACACGGAGAAGCTCGAACTGTGGATCGACACGGACGAGACAGTGGTGGGCGGCCTCAAATCCAGTCATATCGAATGGAATCTGTATCGTTCCCCTTATCCGCAGGGGGTAACGGAAGCCGATGCTTTCACCGAGGAAGGCATCTACCTCGGCCTCCGCAGGAGTGGGTTCATCGCTTCCGCGCCTCGGCACCTCCGAGCCGCCGTGCGGCTGCTTCTCGGTCTGCCTGCCTCGGGCGAGGAACGACGCGGCCGGGTTCCCGTGCTCCGGATCGAAATCCACGATCGCGGGGGGCCGGGTGGTTCGCAGGTGCCCGCCAACCAGGTCGCCGACGCCACGGCACTGGTCAACGCGGCGGTCGACGCGGAAATCCCCGAAGGTTCCGGGCTGACCGTGGAACAGGTGATCCGGGAAAACACCAGGCTGGGACGGCGGAACACCGTCGGTCGCTATCCCAGGTTCATGTACGTCAGGGTGGTCGACCCCGGAAAGTCGCCGGCCGAGGTGGCCGGGGAGAGCGGCCGGGACGCGATGCCGGTTGTCGACCTGAGCGTGCCGTCGGCAGGCGTGGCCGCGCCGAGTCGCCGGACCACGAGGAGTCGCCGGGCCGCGAGGCCGGCCGCCGACCCGGGTGCGCCGCCGGTCACCGTCGCCGAGGAGGAACGGTGGGCCGCGATGCCCGCCGTGGAGGGCGATTTCCGGCTTTTCGACGGTGAGGTGGCGATGTGGCTCGGTGGTGCCGACGCGGCGGTGCGGGACTTCGGGCGGGAACTGGCGGTTCGCGTCGCCGGTAGGGGTGCGGACGAGGACGTCGAGTACCCGGATGTCGTGGTGCGAGTGGGCTTCGAGGACAGGGGCCACTTCAGGGACGAGGATCTTCGAGCACATGTGCGGGACGTGCTGAAGGAGCTCGTCACCGCGCCGCTTCGGCAGCCGGCGCGGGTGCTGGGAGCGACGGCGGCGAACTTCCGGGAGGCGGGCAGGTTCGAGGAGGCGGCCGGGCTGGAGGAAGTGGCGCGGCGGTTGCGGGAGGCGGCGAGCCTCGACCAGGAGGCGGAAAGGCTCAAGGACGCCGGGAATGTCGGGGAAGCGGTGGGGCTTGCCAGGCGGGCGCACGGTCTCCGGGAGTCGGTCGACAACGTGGTGGCGCTACGGAACATCGCGAAGGCGGCGGAGAATCTTGAGCTGACTTGGCTCTTCCATGCTGCTCCCTGCGTCTCCGACGGAAAGTTCACCATGGAGGCGCGCGAGTCCCCGGCGCGGACGTCCGAGTCCTATCGCGACTCTCGTGAGCCGTTGCCCGGCGACTTCGTCGACCCTGACTCGGACACCTTTTCGGTGGCGGTCCGGAATCGGGTGGTGTCGCGGGCGCAGGGGTTCTTCGGCCGATGGCTCGCGGGTGGCCACGGAGCGAGGCGGACGCTGGACATTCCGGTCGTCGGTGGTGGCGCTCGCGGCGAGCGGCGGCGGCTGGCAGTGGAAGAGGCGGTGCTGGAGGGGGCGAGGAAGGCACTGCGTGCCGCCCGTCGGGATCTCCTGTCGGAGGAGTCGCAGGCACTCCTTCGCCGCGTCGCGGATCTCAACGACGATTTCGTGCGTGTCCGGCAGGCTCCCCGGGAGCGTGGTGGGCTGAAGTCCGGTTTCGTCCTGCGAGAGCGAGACGTCGTCGAGGAGATACCCGACTCCCCGCCGGTCGAGGTCGCGCCGGTCGAGGCGGCGCCCACGCCGGAGCCCTCCAGCGCGTTGGATGTCTTCGACGCACTGGACGAGGCGATGGAGCCGGCACCGGGCCAGGAGTGGTGGGCGGCCGAGCCCGCCGGGGTGCCGGGCCTGCCGGAGACGGGTGAGCGTGCGCCGGTCGAGTCGGACGCGGCGTTCGACGAGTTCCTGAACTTCCCGGAGGACGCGGAGCAGCCGGAGCAGCTTCCGTTCACGGGATGGGGCGAGGACGGCCAGTTGCCGGACTGGGTGAACTTCGACGACGTGAACTTCGACGACTTCGCCATGGACGTCGATCGCGCGTGGGACTCCGGCGAGGACTCCGACGCGATGTCCGGCATCGAGGCCGGTGCGCCGCCGCGCGTCCTGGTGCGGTCCGGGCGGAAGCTGGACGGGTACTACGCGCCGCTGCGCGGGGTCAACGGGGACAACTACGAGCGGAGCCCCGACGACGGGTTCCGGACGAACTGCGTGCCGGCGGCGGTGGCGACGTTCCTGACGCTGGCGCTGGGGCGGGTGCACCGGGCGGGGCCGAGCGCGCCGCGGCCCGTGACCGAACTGGAGAGGGTGTTCCGGGCGCGGTTCCGGAAGTCCGCCGGATTCGACGAGATCCGGGAACGGCTCGAAGCGGAGGGCCCGCACGCGCACGGCTTCGTCCTCGTGCGGGAGGGCGAGGGGATCGCGGACGTGTTCGACGCGCACGTCAATCCGATCGATGGGCGCGCCTACTTCCTCAGCGGCCAGATCGACCGCTACCTCGACTCGTCCGCCCCGCACCGGCTGAGTATCTGGTTCATGCCCACCGCCAAGGCCCTCCCGCACCACGCGTTACTGCGGAGCCGCCCGACCGACGAGCCTTCGGTGGTCGCCGGGATCAGGGCCGGTCAGCCCGGCTCCGCCGCCACCACCTCGCCCGCGGTGTCCGGTTTCGAGTCCGATGTGGAGCGGAGCGACGCGCCGCCCGCCGGACAGGGCGTCTCCGCACCGGACGCGGCGTGGGTGCGCGAGATGTTCGCCGGCCTGGACCAGCGCGCGGCCGACGAGTACCGGCGCGACGGAAAACTCGGCGAGCATCGGTCGCAGGGGCCCCGGTTGTTCGGCCACACCGCCGTTCCCCGCGTGCCCGGCGCGCTGGACGTCGATCCGCGGAAGCTGACGCTGCGACAGACCTGGGGGCTGCTCAAGCACGCGGACATGCTCGGCTCGGCCCTGCCCGACCGGCGCCCGACCCCGGACGAACTGGACGAGGCGGGCGAGGACGTCCGGATCCTGGAGTCGGACTGGACCGATCGCGATCTGGCCGCCTTCGACGCGCTCCCGGAGCACGTCCGGACCAGGACCCGGCTTCCCGGTGCCCGGGAGATCGCGGTCGCGCACTTCGACATCTGGCTGGGCGGTCCGGTCGACGGCGGTCCGCGCACGGCCGCGTTCGTCGAGGGCGTCACCGCGACACGGCACAAGTTCACCGGGCCGATGGTTCTCTTCACCGACGTCCCGAGGGCGGACGTCGAGCGGGCACTGGCCGGACCGGGGACGCGGGGCGACCGGCTGGACGCGGTCCGGCAAATGACGCGGCTGGCCACGCGGCTCGGTCTCTGGGTGGTCAACGTCGACGAGTTCCCGCTGGGCAAGGTGTTTCCCGGCGCGGTCGAACGGATGCTGCTGGAACGCGTCACGTCCGGCCCGAACGGCTACGTCCGGGCCAGTGACGACCTGAGGTGGATGCTGGGCTACCTGCTCGGCGCCCTCTACCTGGACGGCGACGCGGTCCTGCGGCGGCCGAACGTGTTCGAGCGGGTGCACGAGTCCGAGGACGGCTGGGCCATGCTGGTCCAGGAGACCGACCGGCGGGAAGACACCGGGCAGCTGATCAACAACGACGCCTTCCTGCTGAGCCGGGGACATCCGGCCGGGCTGCACGCGATGGCCGTGCGGGCGGAACAGGCCGGAAAGACCCAGCTCGAACTGTTCGGGCAGCGAAACCACGATATTCCCGCCGACCTGTTCGACCGGAAGGACGAAGAGGCCTACTGGCCCGACCACGATTCGGTGATCGAAGGGGGAGGACCGGGTCTGCTGCGCGGAATCCGGCGGAACGTCGGCCGGCTCCCGCTCCTGCCCGCGGTCGGCGGCGGGGGCGCCCTGTCCTGGATCGCACCGGCCGGCCCCTCGGCGGAAGAAAAGATCTCGCGGGCGGACCACGCGCGTTCGGCGGAACTGGTGGCGAAGGTCGCCGACGTGCTGATCCGGTATCTCCACCGGCGGCCGAACGACATCTACTACCCGGCCGTCCGGGATCTCGTCGCCCGGCACGAGGATCCCGAGCTGGTGCTGCTGGCCGCGACGACGTTCGTCGCGAGCGTGCCGGCGTTCCGCGCGCGGGCGGTGTCGGTGACCTACGCCGAGTTCCGCCGGGGCGCGTGGCATTCCGTGGCGGCGGACGCCACGGTGCGGGAGCTGTTCGACTTCACCGGCGACGGCCCGCGTACGTGGCGTGGTCACCGGATCCGGTCGGCGACGTTGAAGGTCCCGCCGGCCGGGTTGCTGCCGGACGGGTTCGGCATCGGTGGCTGGCGGGACGCCATGGGCCCGGTCGACGGCGATACCGCGCACGAGAACGGGATCCCGGCCGCGATGGCTCGCTGGGCGACGACGGGCCCGGCCCGCGAGTGGTGGCTGCCGGGCATTCCGGTGATGTCCTCGGCGGTGGAGTACCACCAGGCCACGTACCGGCGGCAGCGGGAGGCCGCGACGGGTGAGCCGATCTCGGCGGAGGCGGCGAAGGAGCTCGTCACCGGCACCGGTTTCGCGCGCGTGCCGGGCGGTCTGGACGCGCTGGTCCTCGCCCTGTCCGGGAAGCCCGGCGCCTCGGCGGTGGTGGCGGGCAGGCGGGACGGCGACTGGTCACGCGCCTGGAACCTGCTCGTCGGGGACAACGGCCGGGTCGGCCTGGTCGACGTGCTGCACACGATGTGGCCGCACCTGCGGATGGAGGACGAGCTGCGCCGCGTGCTGTCCGGCTACGACGAGCTGTACGCCTCGGCGATCGACGTCACCGGCGAGCCGCTCCTGACCGGACCCGAGGGGGAACGGCCGCGCTGGGATCGGCACTTCCTGCTCGGCACGGCCGCGCGGCTGCGGTTCGCCGAGGCGGAAGACAGCCCCGCGGTCAGGGAAAAGCGAGCGATCCAGTCGGCGCGGCTGCGTGCGGTGTACCAGCGTTTCGACGCGTCGAAGGCGGACGGCCAGGAACTGGTCGCGGTCCGGGCACTGCTGGGCGGGCTCGGCCTCGAAGCGGCCGTCGAAGTGGTGATCCTGCACGCCTGGGGCGGCCACGAGGCGCTGAAGCGCAGGCTGCCCGCCGGCCTGTCCGCCGACCCGGAGGAGTTCGTTCCCGCGGTGGCGAAGGCCATCGCGCTGGACGTGGCCGGGTCGTTGCGGTCGCCGCCCTCGGAGGACGAGGAGGACGCGCGACGGCGGCTGCTGGCCGACGCCGGGAACACCGTCCGGACCGTGTTTGATCCGGACCTGGTGCGGGCGCGTGGCCTGTCCTGGGACACGCTCGCGACCATCGCGGCGGACGCGGTGTATCGCGGCCAGGCGAAAACCGTGCTCTCGGCGCTGGAGACGCTCGCCGAGCGCCTCGCCCCCGAACCGCGTGGCCTGCCGGAGACGGTGCGGGCCACGGAGACGGCCGCCGACGGCCTCGCACGGCCGCCGGGCGGGTGGACCGGGGACGAGGTCCTGTCCCGCGCGGAAACCCTGCGGTGGTCGTTCCCCATCGAGACGTGGGACGCCGAGAAGGACTCCGACGTCCGGCAACTCGTGGAGAACGCGGTGGCGGACACGGCGCCGGGTGTCCTCGGCGGCCGCGAGTTCCTCGAAACCGAGCTGGGGCAGGTCGTCGCGAAACTGGCCGCGCACGAACTGGTCGCGGTGGCACGCGAGCACGACGTGGACCTCGCCGTCGCCGCCGCGGCCGACCTCGTCCGGGAACTCGTCACGGATCTGGCCGGTCTGCCGAATCCCCGGCACGTGAGCGCCGCCGCCTTCGGGGACCCGGACGACGCTCGTGCCTGGAGCGACGTCAACGTGGCCCAGCTGCGGCCGATCGCGTCGCTCCTGCACCTGCCCGGCGCTCTGCGGCACCACCCCGACTACACCGCCTTGTCGGCCTACGCCACCGCGGCTCTGTACAACGCGACGAAGGACGACGTCGAGTACACCTTCGAGCCGACCGCGAAGAACTGGATGTACGGCGAGAAGAACCGCGTTCAACGCGCGTTCGGCATCGCGAAGTTCGAGAAGTACCACGCCGGGGAACAGGGCCTTCTCGACGTCGCAGACGGGCTGGACGACCACGAGGCCGGTATCGCCGTGGCGAAGCAGGACAACGGATCGGACTACTTCCTCGGCGTCTGGAAGAACGCGCGCGGTCAGGTGCGCGTACTCGACGCCGTGACCGGGCTGCCCGCCGCACTGCCGACCGGCGAGTACGAGTTCGGCCGCGTCGATCCGGGCAGGCTGCGTGACGGGCTCGTCCGCCTGCCCTCGCTCGAACCCGGCAGCGCCCTCGACCGGGATCCGCGGGGGCTCGTCAAGCGGCTGGTCGACGGTTCCCGGCTCGGCAGGGACTCGCTGGCCGACGCCGGTACACCCGCCTCGGCCGCACGGCCACGACTGCTCGGCGGCGCGCCCCATGGCGTCCCGGCGAGCAGGCCGGATCGCGACGCCGAGGCGGCGTTCGCCGCGTTGCCGGAGGAGGAGCGCCAAGCCGCGTCGCGACTGGTCGCGGCGTTGTTCGAGAACGTGTCCGATGTGGACGAATCGCTCGTCGTCGCGCACGCCGTCCGGCTGGCCGGGTGGGCGGCGGAACCGGGTGACATCGCGGACTTCCTGGAAATCTGGAACGCCCCGGACCTCGCCGCGCTGCGGGTGCGGGCCCAGGAGGGGCGTGCCGGCCACGCACCCGCCGCCGGTACGGCCATCGCCGCCTTCCGGGACTTTTCGGATCTGCGCAAGGCGTTTGACGAGTCGTCGAACACCGCATTCGAAACGGACACGGTGAAACAGCGTCTCCCCGAGGCGGAACGGCGTCTGGCGTTGCCCACGGAGGCCCGCGCGCATTTCCCCCGGGTGGGCGCGGTCCGTCGCGAGTTCGCCGAGATGGCGGCCGCGGTGCTCGACGAACCGGACGCGGAAAGCCGGCTCGAACGACTTCGGGAGCGCTACGCGGACTGGGCGAACACCCTTGAAGACCCGGCGGCCGAGCAGGCGAAGCACGAGACGTTCGAGGAGGAGCTCGCCGAGGCGAGGAAGTGGTTCGCGACGTTCCGGACCGAGGAGCTGGACCGGGCGCGGGCGGTGGTCGAGGGGGTGTTCGACCTCTCGCCGCGCAGCCTGCGGGAGCGGGGCATGCTTCGTGACCTGGTGGATCTCGTGGTGCGGTGGTACGAGGATCCCCACACGCCGGACGCCGGGGAGGTGATCGACGATCTTCGGCACCAGTTCCGGAAACTGCGCGACGACGTCGATCTGCCGGAGCCGGTCGCCGTCGAACGAGCGCTGCGGGCGCAGCTCACCGTTCCCCTCGCCGAGGCGAAGGCGGTGCTCGAGGCCCTTCCCGAGGCCGAGCGAAGGAAGGCATACCAGCTCGTCGGTGACGACCTGCCGGGCGACGGACGCTCCTTCGCCGTGTCCGGGGCCAGGGTGGTGCACGCCGCGCGCCTGTACCGATGGCACTCCGGCGCCGACGCCTCGGAACGGGGACTGCGGGAGCTCCTGGCCGAGCCGGTCACCCGGAACGTGCGGACCTGGCTCGACGAGCGCCTGACCGGGCACGCGAAAACCCACGCCGAGTCGATCGAGCGTTCGCCGGGCTGGCGTTCGATCCTGCGGGAGGCGGTGAACGAGCTGGGCACGGCCGTGTCCAGCGAAGTGGCGTGGCGGCGGGAGAAGGCCGACGAACTGCTGTCGTCCGCGATGGAGCGGGTGGGGTTGCCCGGTGACCTGGCGCGGCGGTGGCTGCGCGCGCGGCCGGTGCTGGTGGACCTCCTGGCCGTCGAGATTTCCCCGCTCGACAGGACGGCCGGCGACGAGCACTTCCGGCGGGCCGCCGATCGCCTGGTCACGAGCTGCGGGCTGAAGCGATGGGAAACCGTGCGCGACGCGCGTGCCTGGCTGGACGCGTTCGAGCCGGACGCCGCGTTCGTGCACGACCGGGCGCGGCTGGCCCTGCACCAGCTCGAAGTGCCCGCCGAGACCTGGGCCGGTGCGAAGGAACTGCTGGGAAGTCCCGTCGGTGACGCCCCGGTGGCCCGCCTGCGGACATCGATGGTCGGCGTCGTCGCCTCCTGGCTGCACCGGGGCATGGCCGGGGACGAGATTTCGGGCCGGGTGGGCTGGTTGCGGGAGGAGACGGCGGCGGTGGGCAGCCTCCGCAATCCTCCGGTCGCGGTGCGGCTGAAGGAAATCGCGAAGGTGACCGGAGCCGGCTACCGGCCGGCGACGCTGCCGGGCCCGCGTGGGCCGGCGCCCGACGCGGCCAGGATCCACGCGCTGCGTGAGCGATGGAGCACCGAACTCGACGCGCTGTGGGAACGCGTGGGCGGCGAATGGCACTGGACGGAGAACGGACAGCGGGAGGGACTGGTCCGGCGATTCGGCACCGCGCTCTTCGGCGAGCTGGCCTTCCCGGACGAGCCCGCGCGAGAACTCGTCGAGGATCTGTTCGTGGCGCATCTGGCCCACGACAGCTGGGACCATCCGCTGTCGGCCGCGTTGCGCGCCGGTGCCGAGGAGATCCTCGGCCCGCACCTGCCGCCGCGAGCCGTGACCGGCGAACTCGTCGGGTCGTTCTGGCGTGTGCCGTGGTGGATCACCGAGTTCGACCGGTCCGGTGCCGGTGTGGCACACCGGATGCGGGACGCCGAAAAGCTACTCGCCCTGCCGCCGCTCCCCGCGCTGGACGAGGAATCCTTGGCACAGGCCGAACACCTTCGCTCGGGGATGACGGAGCTCATGGCCTACGCCCTGCTGCGCGCCGGGGTGCGCCCGGGAGCGGAGATCCCCGAGGACTCGCCCCTTCGCGAGCAGGCGAACACCTACCGGGAATCGGTCTACGAACTCTTCCTGGCCGGAGGGCCTTCCGAGGATTCCTTCCAGGAGGCCGTCGCGCTCCTGACCGGGATCTTCGAGGGCGCGGAGAACGCGCATTCCTGGTACCGGCGAGGGAACGACCACCTCCGGCGGACGCACCTCCGCGACGACGGCTTCGCGGCGCTCGGCCTGACTCCGGGCGCGGGCCGTAGCCCGATGGAACGGTTGCTGTTTCAGGACTTCGCGGATGCCATCGGCTACCGGCTGGACCTGGCCAAGGGATTCCGGGAGGTGGCCGCCGCACGCGCGGCGTCGGTCGCGACGGCCGTGCTCGGCACCGCACCGCCCTGGCTGGCCGGACAGCTGGCGCTGCACCTGGGTGGTCCGCGGCCGTCGGACGCCGAGGTGCGGAACGCGCTCCTGACGGTGGCGGAGGCCGATCCCGCGTGGTTCGGGAAATGGCGTGCCAAGGGCGTCGAGTGGCTTGGCCGGTCGGGCGAGGAGTGGGATCGTACGGGCCGCTCGGCCGCCATGGACTGGTTCGCGGCGGTCCTGGGAAACCGTCTTTTGGCGGGGCCTCCGGCGCGGACCGCCCCCGCCCGCCTCGACACGACGCGCGAGCTGGTGTCCTCATTGGACATTCCGACCTGGTCGGACCCGCTGGTCGAGCGAGCGACCGCGAGGAGCGCCGCGCATCTCCAGGAGACGCTGGCGGCCATCGGGAAGGCGGACGACGGGGACCTGCGCCGCTGGCGGGAGGCCGGGGAGGCCGTGCTCGGCAGGCGTCGGCACGAGGCGTACCCGCGCGCGGCCGAGGTGATCGGCTTCGTGGCGCTGAACTACCCGGGCGAGGCGCATGTCCGGCACCTGACCGCTGAACTGCGAGCGGAGTTCGGCACGCTGAAGAACCGTTTCGCTCTCGGGAAGAACCTGGGGCCCGCGTTCTTCGACTCGGTGAGGGAATCGCTGGATATCGACGACGACGTGAGTTCTTCGGCGGATTCGAGCGATGGCGAGAGTGCAGACGCGGAGGCCGACGAGAACGCGGGCCCGGAATCCGACGTGGGCTCGGAAGCGGCTTCGGAAGCCGGTGAAGAGCCGGAAAGCGAGCACGGCTCGGAAACCTCGGAAGAGGGGGATTCCACTCTTCCGGCCGATCCGCTGGGAGCGCTCGCCGAGCTGGCGGGGAAGGCACGCACGCGACTGAACGCGCTGTCGCCCGAGGAACGGATGCGAGTCGGGGTTCGCGCGGCCGTCCTCCTGGGCCCGCTGCGGGAAACCGAGATCGGCGACCCGGGACGGGAGGAGCGGGCCGAGCGTTACGGGCAGCTTCGTGACGTCATGGCGGATCTGCTGAACGCGCCGGACCTCTCGCGGGCCATCGCGAAATGGGATGCCAGGGAACCGCTCTGGTCCTCGCTCGAAACCTGGTTCACCGAAGACGGGGAGGAACGCGTCCGGATCACCGGGGGCTGGCGCGAGCTCGTCCGGCGAGGGGAATGGCGCAACGCGCTCGCCGAGGTGGAGACACGCCGGCAGGAAGACTTCGAACACGGTGTCGCGTACCTTCGCGCGGCGGGCAGGCGAGGCAAGGTCCCCGCTCTCGAGATCGTGGCCGAGTTGTTCGGCGAACGCCCGGCGCCCGACCCCCGATTCGGTCCGCTGGCGATCGACCAGGCACGCGTGTGGCAATTGATGGAAGCGACGGTCGCCGAGGCGCACACGGATCCCGAGCGGCCTGCCCGCGAACTGGTCGGCGCGCTCCCGGAGTTCGACACGCGAGCGGTCCCGGCGGCCGAGCGTCGTCTCGCGGCCATCGCCGGCCGGGACGGCGAGGACACGGTCACGGCCCTGCTGTCCCGGGCAGCGGAACTGCTCGGCGAGTACGAGGGCGATCACCGTGACGACGTCGTCACGGTGATCGCGGCGACGCTGGACCCGCGCCGGGCGGAGATCCTGGCGGGCGAACTGCGAGCCGAGTTCGAAGAACTGCGTGGCAGCTGGGAACCCCAGTACATCTACAGCACCTACCTCGGCCGGTTTTCGGCCCAGCTGAACCGCGACCGGCGGGAACTCGACCGGTTGGCCGCGGCGCCGCCGAACGGCCCGGCGAGGGTGCGCGCCCTGCGAGCGGGCGCGAAGCTGCTGCTCCCGCAGCTTGCCGAAAATCCCGGGTGGTCTCTCGCGCCACTCGCCCGCATGCACGACGACCTGGTCACGCGCCTGGCGGTCCTGCTCAGCCAGAGCCCGCACGGCGACGACCTGGTTCGCGCCGGCCGCGCGGCGTGGACGGACAGCACGCTGGCGAGCATGCTCACGTTCACCGATCGCCTGTGGACGACGCACAAGTACGGCGAGGTGCCGCTTCCGCCCGCCGATTCCTACGACACCTCGGTGGCGGAGCCCGTCCGGCGGCGGGCGGAGGCCGGGTTCGCGGAGGCCGAGCGTCACCTCGAAGCCCGCGTTTCCGACTTCCGGGCACGACTCGACGATGACGTGCGGCTCGGCGAAGCGGCACTCGCCGGCATCACCGACGACGACCTCCGCGCCCGGCTCCAGCGGGAGACCATGGCCCGAGTGCTGGACTACACCGCTTCGACCGGTTTGGCGGCCAATATGGGGGAAGTGCGCGACGGTGTCTGGTGGCGGGTCGGAATCGACGCGGACACCGCGTATGAACTGCAGACCCTGATGGCGACGGTCGTTTTCCCGAAGGTCCTGCGACTGCACGAGCTCGGATCGGGTGCGGAACCGGCGGCCGGGATCGAAGCCGCGCGTGCCCGGATCGAGACGGAGATCGTCGAGCGGCTGCAGGCCATGCACCAGGGCACGTCCGGTGCCTGGGACTGGGGTTTCGCCAACCTGGTTCAGCATCTGTCGGCCTGGGAGGACACCCGCCCGAACCGGCGGGAAGAACACCGTCCGCCGCGATACAGCCCACCGGACGCTCCCGGCTATCAGCCGGGGAGCCGAAGCTCGGTGGCGTCGGACGAAAACGCGTCAGCGGGTCGATGGCCCGCCGCGGCCGCCGAGGCCGCGCGATCGCTCGGCGAGCACCCGGGGGAGGCGGCACAGTGGCGGGCGCGGGCGCGCCGGGCACTCGGTGCGCTGCCCGGCGAGGATCTTTCGGCGTATGCGGGCTTCGTCGATGTCGTTGCCGAGGCGGGACGTGCCGGAGCCGTGGCGGACGACGGGGGCGCGGCGGCGAAGGCGATGGAGGCGGCTGTGGCCGCGATCCTGCTCGACCTCCTGCTCGGCGACAGGCTCGGCAGCGCCGGAGACACGAGTGAGCTGTGGTCCCGGGTCCTGCACTGGCACGCCGAGGCCCTGCGGACCGTGCCGGAGGAGGCCGCGACGCACTGGCGGCACGAAGTGCTCCCGGCTCTGGTGATGATGACCGCCGATCGTCCGCGTGCGGACGAGGTGCGCCGTCGCGGCGCGGGCGGGCACCTTTTCCTCGACGCCCTGGCACATCTCGCCTACCAGGACCGGGGTCTGGAACTGCCGCTCGTACGAGGACAACAGGTGTTCGCCACGATCGCCGAGCTCGACCTCGCCGACCACGTGACGCTCCCCGAGCCGGGCGAGCACGGGGACGCCGCGCAGCGCGCGGCCGACACGCTGTTCGCCAACGCGGCGCTGGACGCCGCGGACGACGACGGGCCCGTGCTGGTCCCGGACAGCAGGGAAGCGCTCGCGGTGACCGCGAACGCCGCCCGCTTCGCCCACCAGAAGTTCGGCAACGCGGAACTGTGGGACCTGCACGATCTGGCGAACGACATCATCGACGAGGTCTTCGGCATCGCCGAAGACGCCGATCAGCGCCCCGGCTACCTGGCCGACGTCAACCTGGTGATCTGCGAGCAGCTCGCCCGTACCGCGCTGCGGAGCGGGCGAGCGGTCGGCGACGAGGATCTCGAACTGACCGAGGCCTACCGTGTCGCCAGGCTCTGGTACCGGCGTTCACGGGCTTTCCCCGCCGAAGGGACACCGTCGACGTGACGCCAAGGGAAACCCGGAACGCGCGGGAGCCGCGCCTGGTCGGGTGGCGGCTCGACCCGTCGCGGGAGCCGGGAGACCCCTTGCCCGGGAGTTCCTCCGGCGGCTCCACTTAAGGGCAAATCCGGCCTGGCGGGTACGTTCCGACATGATACTGGCGGTTGATCGCCTGGCCCGACTTCAGGAGCACCATGACCGCGCAGACCGGGACCGAACCGGAGCAGGACAGCGGCCGCTGGTACCTGCTGATGGACCCGCACTGGACCCCGGAGGACGAGGGCGAGGCGCCGCCGATCGAAGCGGTCGCCGGGGCGTGGCCGGTCGAGGAGAATGACGAAGTCGGGCTGTTCCAGCCCAATCCCGACTACCGGCCGACCGACGAGACGCTGCCGACCGACCCGGTCGACGCGCTGCTGCGCGATCTGGCCGAGGGGAACGGCGAACCGGAGCATGCGCGGGCGTTGTTGCGGCAGAGCCTGGTCTTCCAGGCGATGAACGGGGACGGGCGGCCGCTGGTGATGCCCGCTCCCGACGACACGCTCTGCGTGGTGCTGGCCACCGCGGCGCCGCACGCGGAGCGGGTTCCCGCGCCGGTGTGGCGCCGGGTCGACTACGCCGGGTTCGTCGAGGAGCTGGCCGACGGCGTCGACGTGCTGGTCAACCCGGAGGGCCCCGCGGCGGTGCGCCTGACCGGGACCTTCGTCCGTGAGGGCGCGGAGGCCGACGAGGCGTTCCTCGCCGAGCACACGCCCTCCGACGGTGACAGCAGCCTCTACGTCATGCCCTGGAACTCCGGCGCGCCCGGACCGGAGACGGAGTGATCGTGAGCGACGAGGAGCGGCGCGTCCGCGAATGGCTGCACCACACCTACGGCGAGCGTGTCGTGCTGGCCGACGCCGAACCGGTCTTCTCCGGCGAGCGGTCGGTGTTCTTCGCCTGCCGTCACCACGACAGCGCGGAGCCGATGCTCGCCGCCACGATCTGCGTGCCGCGTGACGGTGCGGATCCGTTTCCCACCGCCAACGGCGACCCGCTCGACGAGGAGTTCAACCTCGGTGGCGGGAAGAACGCCGTGCGCTGGCGGCTGAACGCCCGCAACTGCGTGGTGGCGGCCGGTGCGGTGCTGGACGGGCACGCGGCCAGCGCGCTGCCGTGGCACCCGGACGACGAGGCGCCGGGCTGGTGGGACCGGCTGCTGGCGACGCACTTCCCCGGCGCCGAGTCCACCACGTGCCTCGACTGGGAGCAGGCGGCGAAGACGATCGGCGAGGGCGGTCCCGGCACCCGCGCCGTCGTGTGGCTGCGCCGGCGGCTCGACGGTCACGTGCTGACCGGGCACCTGCTCTTCGCGGAGTACGGGGAGGACGGCGTGGTCTTCCTCGACGCCCAGCGCGGCGTCTACGCCGACATCGAGGACGACACGGCCGACGAACTCCTCGTCGCCCGGTTCGCCGCGGCACCGCGAGACGCGGAGTCGCCGATCGCGGCGCCGTGGGAGATGGCCGCCGAGGATCTCCCCGCCGCGATCCGGAAGGCCGGGCACTGGCTCGCCGGCACCTACCCCGCCGACGCCGTCCACCTGGTCGGCCCGGTGCCCGAGGACGAGCTCGGCCGTGGCTGGCTGTTCGCGATCACCACCGAGCGGTTCACCGAAACCGGCGACTGGCGCGACCAGCTGCTGGACGCGGCCCTGGTGGTGCCGAAGGACGCGGGAAGTCCGCCGTTCGGGCTGCCGAACCGGGATCCGTGGGGCTGGCTGGACGACTGGGAAGCCGGGACGCCCGGCCTGCCCGGCACGCCGCGGCCCGGCGAAGCCGCGTGGTTCGCGCCCGCCATGGCCGAGCTGGGCGGGGCCGAGGAGATCCAGGCCCACTCGAACTGGGTGGACGCGCTGGAGTGGATCTCCGGGTTCCCGCCCGAGACGCGGGTCCTGGTCTGGGTGCGCCGCAAGGACGGGCGGGGCAGGGAAACCGTCGGTCACCTGCTCTGGGCGGTGCCCGACGCGGAGGGGGTCCGGCTCGTCGACCCGATGGCCGGGGACGGCGAACCGCTCATCGACCCCGACCCGTTCGAGCTGCGGGTCTTCCGGATCGCCGAGCAGGCGGCGGCCGAAGCCGCGCCCCCGACAGGTACGGGTGCGCCCGCCGCCCCTGCCGCTCCGAAGGCCGCTCCGAAGGGCGAGTTCTGGGAGGACGACTCCTTCTGAGCCGCTCGCGCGGATCGGTGGTGGATCTTCGGGCACTCCTCGCGGACGGAAGGTCCTCCGCTTCCCGCGCACGGTCGTTTCCGCCGCTCCGGGGATCTACTGTCGTCGGCAGGATGGCCAGGTTGCGCGACCCGAAGGGGAATCCGATGCCCTTGCTGACCCGGCTCCGCCGGTCCGCGCGTGCCGGGAAGAACGCTGTCGCCGGTGCCGCCGTCGCGGTGCACGCGGGCGACGGCGGCACGGACGAGGCTCGCGCGCTGGCCGCGTCGCTGCCCGTCGACCCCGACCACCAGGTGGTGGTGGCGGATCTGCCCGCCGAATCCCCGATCGAGGCATGGGAGTCCTTCGCGGCCGGGCTGCCGAAGGACCGGCGGCCCGTTCGCCTGGTGCCAGGGCGGCCGCCCCTGGAGATCAGCCCGTCGATCCCGCCCTGGCTCGCGGAACGGCTCGGCCGTCCGGTGCTGGCCCCGTACGGCCGGGTGCACCGGGGCGCCGCGGGCGCGTTGTTCGTGCACTCCGGGCCGCGGACCGGCTGGGGCTGGTTCCGGCCGAAGCAGCCCGCCGCGTGGACGGCGAAGCGCTTTCCCTTACCGGCCTGGGAATCGCCCGCGCTGGCGGAGGTCGTCGCGGCGGGCACGGGCGCGGTGGCCGAACCGCTGCCTGCCGGGATGTGGATTCACCCGGCAGGCGCGGACGAGAAGTTCGCCCGTGAACGCCTCGGGCTGGTCGGCACCCTGCCCTGTCAGCCGGGCACCCCGGTGATCGTGCTGGGCAGCGCCGAGGTACCCGGCCTGGACCCGGGTGACGTCGCGGCGTTCTGGCGGACCCTGCCGGCGGAGGTGCGCGACAGTGCCTGGTTCGTGCTGCTCGGCGGGCTCAAGGTGCCCGAGGGTGGTGCGGCCGGGCCGGCGCTGGCGGCC
Source organism: Amycolatopsis samaneae (assembly GCF_039541975.1). Taxonomy (NCBI): domain Bacteria; kingdom Bacillati; phylum Actinomycetota; class Actinomycetes; order Pseudonocardiales; family Pseudonocardiaceae; genus Amycolatopsis; species Amycolatopsis samaneae. The sequence continues at coordinate 74,849 of NZ_BAABHG010000004.1, read as the reverse complement.
GCGATCGGCACGGAAGCCTTGTGCTACAACGGAATTCCGGTCGGATCGCCGGACGCGCCGGAGGTGGTCGCGCTGCGGCAGGACGGCGGGCAGGGGTGGCGGACCTTCGCGCGAGGGTTCGCGTACCGGCCGGGGGAGACCCGGCCCCGGTTGCGTGGTCACCGCGTACCGGTCGGGGATCTGCCCGAGATCGTGCCGGGCGTCTACCGGTACACGCCGGACGTGGTGGTCGAGATCGTCCAGTCCGGACTGTGGGTCCGGTCGCTGGACAGCGACGGGGTGGGCACCGGTGACACGGCGCGGTCGGTGCCGGTGGACCCGGCGTGCGCGCTGGTGCTGTACGAGGCCGCCGACCCGGCGACGGCCGACCGGTTGCGTGCCGCCGCCGAAGGCTTGATCAAAGGTCTCGATCCGACGGTGGCGCCGACGGCGCGGGTCCGCCCCGTCGGCGCGCCGGGGGTGGACGCGCCGGTGGAGCGGACGACCCGGCTGTCCACCGTGGCACCGCCGGAGGACGACCAGGCGGAGCGGACGACCCGGCTGATGACGACGCCGACGCCGCCGCCCGCCGCGCGGCGGGCGGACGAGCCGGTCGAGCGGACGACGCGGCTGCCCGTCGCGGCCCCGCCCCCGGGCGAGGCGACGGCGGCACTGTCCGCCGGGGCACGGCCGGGTGAGCAGCCGGGCCGGCTCACGACGCGGACGACGGCGGGTGCCGCGCCCGCGGCACGGCCGGAGGAGAAGGCGGAAGCACTGACGACGCGGATGGCGGTCCGGGCGGTGCCCGCCGCCGCGCCGCCGGAGGACAGGACGGAAGGCAAGCCGGAGGACAAGGCGGAAGTGCTCACGACGCGGATGGCCGTGCGGGCGGTACCGACCCCGCCGGCCCCGCCGGAAGACAGGACGGCGGAGAAAACGGAAGCCGTCGCGGAGACCGGATCCGCGGACACCGCGTTGCCGTTCCTGTCCCGGATGATGGAAACGGTGGTCATGCCGGTACCGGCGTCCCTCCGCGCTTCCGCGCCGGAGCCCGCCCCGCGTCCCTCCTCATCCCGCCTGTCGGCCCGTTTGGAAGGACACACCGATGACCGAAGCCGTTGAACAGGGCCAGATGCGGGTGCTCGTCGATCCCGGGTGGACGGCGACCGACGAGGCGCCCGAGCCGCCGATCGAGGCGATGGTCGGGGCCTGGTCGCTGCTGCCGGACGGCGAGTACGGCCTGTTCATGCCGAACCCGGCCTATCGTCCGTCCACACCGGACGCACCGCTCGACCCGGTCGACGCGCTGCTCGGCGGGATAGCCCGTGGTGAAGCCGAAGCCGAGCAGCTACCCGCGTTGCTGCGCAAGGTCCTGTTCGGCATCGCGGTGGACGAAGAGGGCGCCGCGATCGTGCGGCCCGCGCCCGACGGCGCGCCTTCGGCACTGGTGACGACTTCCTACGGCCATCGTGACCGGGTACCGGCCGCGGACTGGCTGGCGGTGACGCTGCCGCAACTGGCCGAAGCGCTCCCGGCGACCGGTGTCGACGTCCTGCTCAACCCCGGCGCGCCGAACTCCCTGCGGCTGCTCGCCGACGCCGTCCGTGCCACGGCCGCCGAGGAGTGATCCGCACGGTGCTCTCCCGACGTCCATAGTGGACATACGGCGGTGGAAGGCCGTGGTGCGTTCCCGGTTCGTTGACGGGAACCGCCGGTCGGCCGCGGATGCCGACCGGCGGTTCCCGGGTCTCCGGAGCGGACCCGGATTCGCCGGATCAGGACGGGGTGAGCGCCCACGCGTTACCGGGGGTGCCGTAGGTGATCACGTTTCCGCCCCGGTGCGGGTTGAAATGCCCGCTCCCGGCGCCGAAGCGGTTGCCCGCACCGTCGAAGCCGTAGACGTTGATGTCTTCGTAGCTGTCGCGGTCGCCGAGCCCCGTGGTGGTGTGGCACTGGCCGGGGTTGATCACGAACGTGGAAAAGCCGCCACGAGCGGGAAACTCCACTGTCGACGGGTAGTTTCCCTGCGAGCACAGCTTCAGAGCGCCAGAAGCGGCCGGTGCGGCGGAAGCGGCCGGAGTGGCCAGCAGGGCCGCCGCGGCCACGGCGGCGCCGACGGTCCCGGACGAAAGCGCCACTCGCTTGAGGTTTGTCGTCAGGGGCATGGATTTTCTCCTTCTCGACTTCGGCGGCCGGCACCTCGCCGATGCTGGGCCGGACCGTCTTTCCTGGTGGAAAGGTGCTTTCGAGAAGATCACGAGCGGTGATCACGACACCACGGGACGGGGTAAAGCGTCAAAAATCAATGCCTTTCCGTTGCTCTTCGCCAATCCTTTTCCACATCAAGGTTTCTCACTGAGGGTGGGGTGTGGCCCGGGGCGAGGATGTCTCGTACGCGTCGTTGAGGACGCTCACCGTCCCCAACGCTCCGTTCGCGACGCGGGCTTCGACCGACGTGGATGTCCTGAAGGCTCCCTTGAGGACGTTGAACGTCTCGATGGCTCCCTTCATGACGTGGCAAACCCCTGGCCACACGCCGAAAGTCCCGCGTCAGAGGCTGTCCGGGTGTGGATGTCTTGTACGGGTCGTTGGGGACGTTGAGTGTCCCCAACGCTCCGTTCGCGACGCGGGCTTCGACCGACGTGACGTCCTGAAGGCTCCCTTGAAGACGCTCAACGCCCCCAAGGACCCCTTCATAGCACCAAAGTGGTCGTTGCCACAGCGGCGTTTTCCGGCCGTTAAGGGACTGACCTCGGCGCGTTGGGAACGTGTGAAGACGGTGGCCTCCATCGCCGGGTTTTCGTTGACTGGTAATCGTGGCTTCTTCTTCCGCACTCGACGGCCCGACCGGCGGCTACCGCAACGCACCCACCTCGGCGCCCGTTACCGACCCCACCTCGGGAGACCTTCCGCCGGGATGGTCCCCGCCCGCGGGTGGGGTGTTGTCGCTGGAACCGAGGGAGCTGGCGGGCGCGGTGGCCAAGTTCCACGAGGCCGCGGCGGCGGCGTCCCGGGCCGCGAGCGGCGCGCCACGCGCCGGCGCCGGAACCGGCTACGGCGTCGATCCCTGGGGCTCGGATCCGCTGGGCGCGGCCTTCGGCGGCCGGTACGCGGAACCCGCCCAGCACCTGCCCGTCGCGCTGGAAGCGCTTTCCCAACTCCTCGACGGAACGGCCGATCAGCTGGCCCGAACCGGTCGCGCCTTCGCCGAAACCGACGAGCACGCCGCGGGTGAGGTCCGGAAGCTCATGAGGTCCGATGCCCGCGACTGAGGTCCCGTCCGGCGTCCAGCACTTGCTGGAGGTGCTGATCGGGAACGACTGGCCGGAAGGAAACCCGGACGACCTCAGGCAGCTGGCCGTCCAATGGCGAGCCACCGCGAAACAGCTCGAAGCCGTCCAGGACCTGGTCCGCGAGGGCGCGCACCGGGTCGGTCGTGCCATGGAAGGCCGGACACCGGAAGCCTTTCAGGCGTTCATCGCGCCGTTCACCGCCCCGGACGGCCACCTCGACTCACTCCGGAAGGCGTGTCTCGGGTTCGCGGACTCGCTGGACGAGATGGCCGTGCAGATCGAGATGCTGCGGATCATCGTCATCCAGCTCCTGGTCCTGCTCGTCATCCAGATCGCCATGGAGATCGCCGCCGCGCCGTTCACCTTCGGCGCTTCGCTGGCGAGCATTCCGGGCGAGATGGCCGCGACCAGGGCGCTCGCCCTCGTCGTGATCCGGCGGGCCGTCATCGGGCTCGTCAGTCACCTGGCCGCCTCCCTGCTCGAACAGGTCGGGGTGGTCTTCCTGGCCCAGTTCGTCCTCATCTGCCAGCACAAGCTTTCCGGGTTCCGTGCCGACATGTTCAAGACCGCCGCCGTCAACGCGGTCGTCGGCGGCGCCGTCGGCCTCGGGGTGGGCGCGGCGGGCAACCTCGCCAAGAACGCCGCCGCGAAATCGTCGAGCCGCCACGTACCTGCGGCCCGCCATCTCGACGGCACCCCGCCCACGAACTGGAAGGACGCCGGCAAGCATTTCGCGCTCAACGCGCCCCTCGACATCGGCGTGGGCGCGGCGACCGGCGTCGCCGAGGCGGCCGCGCAGGACGCGGCCACCGGCTCCTCGGGCGACGAGGTGTACGGGGCGGAGAACGGGGCGTTCACCGGCGCGCGCGACGCCGCGCACAACGCCTTCAACCCGCACAGCAAGTTCTCCACGAATCCCGCGTACTACCTGGACAAGGGGCTCAACGATCGGTGGGACAAGGCCACGAAACCGCCACCGCCGCCCGTCGAACAGGGGCCGCCGCGGCTCCCGGAGGTCCGTCGCGAGGACTGGGACGCCTGGACCAGGGACACGATCGGCGCGGTGGAAGGAAACCCGCGGCCCCGGTGATCTCGGGGCGCTGCGGCGGGAGTGGACGTAAACTGGCCGGTGTGCGCACCCGACCCACGCTGAGCTGGACGCCCACCGGCGATCCGTTGCCGCGCACGGCGGAGCTGGGCGCGGTCGCCGAGTTGCTCCGGCGGGGCGGCGTGCTGGTGCTCAGCGGTGCCGGGCTGAGCACGGAGTCCGGCATCCCGGACTACCGGGGCGCGGCGGGCAGCCTGCGCAGGCACACCCCGATGACCTACGGCGAGTTCGTCGGCAGCGCCGAGGGCCGTCGCCGGTACTGGGCGCGCAGCCACCTCGGCTGGCGCACCATCGCCCGCGCCCGGCCCAACAGCGGCCACCACGCGGTGGCCCGGCTGCGCGCGCTGGGTCATGTGTCCGGCGTGATCACGCAGAACGTGGACGGGCTGCACCAGGCCGCCGGCACGCCGGGAGTGGTGGACCTGCACGGCATCCTGGACCGGGTGATCTGCCTGTCCTGCGGGAGATACAGCGCCAGGGAGGAGCTGGACCGGCGGCTGCGCGCGGCGAACCCGGGATTCCGGGCCGCGGTGAGCGCGGTGAACCCGGACGGCGACGTGGACCTGGCCGAGCACGAGGTCGCCGGGTTCGTCGTGGTGGACTGCGAGAGCTGCGGCGGCCTGCTGAAACCCGACGTCGTGTTCTTCGGTGAGAACGTTCCGGGTTCCCGGGTCGAGCGGTGCTACCGGATGGTGCGGGAGTGTTCGGCGCTGCTGGTGCTGGGGTCGTCCCTGACCGTCATGTCCGGGCTGCGTTTCGTGCGCCGCGCGGCCGCGGCGGGCGTTCCGGTCGCGATCGTCAACCAGGGGGTGACGCGCGGCGACGAGCACGCGGCCGTGCGCGTCGACCGGCCGCTGGGCGACGCGCTGACCGAACTACTGGCCACGCTCGGCGAAACCCCGCCCCGGAGTTCCCCCGGTCCGTGAATGCCACATTGAGGGACTCAGAGTCCCTCAATGTGGCATTCACGGACCGTTGTCCACCAAGGACGGACGACGATCAGAGCAGCGGGAACTGGGCGTCCGGGTGCTCGACGGTGCCGGTCGCGGCGATCGTCCCGCCCTTGCTGTCGTGGACCTTCCCGGTCGCGACGGGGAAGGTCGTGGGGGCGTCGTTCGGGGTCTTCGCGGGGAGGAAGCCCCAGACCTCGACCGTCTCGATGACGTCGCGGTTGCCGAGGTCGAACGGCATGCACTTACCCGCGTCGACGACTGCGGTGGACAGGCCGCCCCGCTCGGGGAACACCGCGTAGGCGGCGTAGTCGCCCTTGGCGCACACCTGGGTCTGGTGGCCGGCCGGCGCGGCGGAGGCCGACCCGGCGAAGGCCAGCGCGGTGCCCGAGACGAGCGCGGCACCGGCGGCCAGCGTCGCGGCGGCGCGCTTGACGGTGATCGACTGGGCGAAACGGTTCCTGGTCATCGGAGATCTCCCAAGGCTTTCCGGTTTCCGGGCGTTTCCCGGAGTGCGCCCAGTGTTTCGGAGCGGACGGGTGGTGGCCGCTAACCGGCGGCTTATCTTTTCTTTATGGCTGGACGGCGAGCTCGCCGCTGACGGTACGAAGGCGGAACAGGTTCTCCCGGACATTCGCCGTTGTCCGTCAGGGCAGTTCGTTGCGGTATTTCCGGACCTGGCGCGGCCGTCCGGCTACGGTGACGTCGCCGGACTCACCGGTGGCACGTCGTCGGAGGAGAGAGCTTGCTGTTCCCGTTCCGTTTGTGGCGGCGCACCTGGGGTTCCACCGTGTGGTTGCCCGAGTCGCCCCTGGTGCTGCGCGTGGACGACGGCGAAGGCGCGCTGCCGGTGCAGCTGTCCTGGGGCACCGAGGACGAAACCCGGACTTCGGTCGGCTTCGCGCCGGACATGGCGAGCTGCTACGGCCATCGCCAGGGCGTCGACGGCCACGTGGTGGAGCTGCGCGGCGAACTCGCCGAGCACACGTCCACGGGGGACGAAGCACGCGGGTACGAGTTCCACACGGAGGTCGGGGGAACCAGCGCCGACACCTGGTCCCCGGCGGGCGAGCTGCGGGTGCTGATCGACGACGGTGGTGAGGCGCCACTGCGGTGGCTGTCCTGGCGGGACGCCTCCGGCGGCGGCGCTTCGGTGCTGCTGCGTTCGGTGGGGCTGTCCGGCGGCGCGGACGTCACCGACCTGGTCACCGCGGTGTGGACGAGCAGCGAGTACCGCGACGCGGGCGAGGTCGCCGCGAACCTCGTCCAGCGGGGACGCGACAAGTGGCTCGCACTGGAAAGCGCTGCCAGCCTCGAATTCATCCTGACGCGGCCGGTCGCGGTCACGACCTACTCGTTCACCTCCGCCAACGACGAGCCCGGCCGCGACCCGGAGCGGTGGACGCTGTCCGGCTCGGCCGACGGGAACCGCTGGCAGGTGCTCGACACCCGCGCCGGCCAGTCGTTCACCGACCGGCACCAGTCCCGGATGTACCGGATCGCCGGACCGGTTCCCTACGATCGCTATCGCTTCGAGTTCGCCGGCAACCACGGTGACTACTACCTGCAGCTCGAATCCGTCCGCCTGTTCGCGAGCGGCAGCAGCGGTTTCGCCGGGTACCGCCAGCGCGCGGGCGAGGCTCCGGTCGCCTACCGGGGCACGCCCGCCGGAGGGGAGGCGCCGGAAGTACCCACGTCGTTCCGTGCGATGGAACCCCTGCAGCCGATGATCCCGGCGACACCGTTGGTCCCGGCGGTGCCGTCGAGCGCGGCGGTGCCGTTGAGCCCGCTGGTCCCGAACGCCCCGGCGATTCCGGTGGGCACGCCGCTCCTGCCGCCGGGCGACTCGGTTCCCTTGGTACGCACGGACTTCTCCGACGACGCGGCGTGGGCGGCCACCGCGCGGGCGGTGACCGCCGAGTACCGCGCCGACGACATCGTGAACTCCGCGAACGTGGTGCCGGTCGACGACGTCCGGTTCGAGGGGCTGGACGCGGCCCAGCTCGTGCGGCTGGTGCCGCCGGGCGCGAGCTGGGACATCCTGCTCCTCGCCGACGGGGCGGCCATGACCTCCGCCGAGCACCACGTGCTGGTCGTCAGCCTCGACGAGGACAGCCACGGCGAGAGCTTCCGCGCGACACCACCGGCGGTCGTCGAGATCGAGACCAACCTGTCGATAGCCAATATGGACTGGGAGGACTTCGCGGACGGCCTGGCCGAGAACGATGTCGCCGAGCCGATACTCGACCTCGAACCGGTGTCGTGGGGCGACGGTGTCCTCGGCCGGTGAACGGGGTGGTCAGATCACCCCGGCACGGACCGCGAAGGCGACCGCGTGCGCGCGGTTGTTGAGGCGGTAGCGGGACATCATGCGGTGGAGGACGTTCTTCACGGTGCTCTCCGAGTACGCGAGTTTCGCCGCGATCTCCTCCGTGTCGTGCCCTTCGGCGAGCAGCCGGAGCAGCTCACGTTCCCGTGTGGACAGACCGGACAACGCGAGTCCCTGTGGTTCCAGCAGATCCCGCTGCATCCGGTCGAGGTGGGTGAGCAGGTTGCCCTGCAGCCGGGGCGGCAGCACGGCCGCGCCCTGGCTGACCGCGACCACCGCCCGCGTCAGGGGGTCGCGGTCGAGGCCGCGCCGCCGCAGCAGCGCGGCCATCCCGCACTCGATGGCGGTCATCAGGCCCTCGGGCCGGAAGTGGTCGGTGACGAGCACGCACCGCGGTGGTGCTTCGAGGCGGGACGCGGCCCGGACTTCGCGCAGGAACCTGAATGTCTCGTCCCCGACGGAATCCTCGACGACCGTGATCACCTCGGCCGTCGCGAACTCGGCCTCGCCGAGCACCTCCAGTCGCGGGTCGGCGTCGAGGATGCTCGCCGTGCCCAGTCTGGCCACCGGATCCGGCGAGTACACGGCGACCGTCACGGACACGGCGTCGGCCCGGACAGCACCGTGCCGATGACAGGTGCCGGACATGGTGTTCCTCCTGGTGTGGCGGACCCGAAGAGCTGTGATTAACCATTGCTCAAGTTAGAGGCTATAACCGCAGCGTGTGAGTGTCAATACGAGAAGTGATAGCTTCTAGCGATCCAGCGAATCTCTCGCGGAGATGGGGCCCGCCGTCGGCTCCGGAAGAGCGCGGACTACTTCGCGTGGCCGATCAGTGCCTCGGCCGCCTGGTGCTTTCCGGGTCGGCAAGGACTCGAAGGCCGGGCTGCCCGAAAGGTCACGCGGCGGGCAGGCCGACGTGCACCAGCAGTCCGCCCTCCTCGCGTGGCCGGGCGGTGACCGTGCCGCCGTGCGCCTCGGCGATCGCGCGCACGACCGAAAGCCCGAGGCCGCTGCCCGGCGGCGGATCCGCCCGGTCGAAACAGGACCGCCGGAACGGCTCGAACAGTTCGTCGCCGTCGGTCACGGCGAGCCGAGGTCCGCCGTTGGCGATCTCGAAGACGCAGGTGCCCGCCGCCCCCGAGGTGCGCACCGCCACCCAGCCGCGCGGTCCATTGTGGATGAAGGCGTTCTCGACGAGGTTGTGCACCAGCTGTTCCAGCAGGACGGCGTCGCCGTGGACCTTGGCCTCGGCGAGTTCCGGCCGCAGCTCGATCGGCGTACCGGCGCGCGCGAGCCGCTCCCACAGGATGCCGTCGGCGAGTTCGGCCAGGTCGACGACGTCGTTCTTCCCGACGGTTTCCGCGTTCTGGGCCAGCGCGAGCAGCCCGGCGAGCATGCGTTCCTGACGGTCGAGGGCGGAGAGCACCTTGCGGCCCAGCGCGGTGGTTTCGGCGCTGACGCCCGGCCGCGCGAGCGCCACCTCGGCGACCGCCCGCTGGGCCGCGACCGGCGTCTTCAGCTCGTGCGCGGCGTTGGCGATGAACCGGCGCTGCCCGGCGAACGAGCGTTCCAGCCGCACCAGCATGTGGTCGAAGGCGTCGGCGAGTTCCTTGATCTCGTCCTGCGGGCCGGTGAGCCGGATGCGGGTGCCCAGTTCCTCCTCGGCCGCGCGCTGTGCGGCGGCGGTGATGGACCGGACCGGGCGCAGCGCGCGCCGCGCGGTGAACCAGCCGAGCACGGCGGCCAGCGCCATGACCACGCCCAGCGCGATGGCGCCGTTCTGGAGCAGTGTGGAGTAGGTGATCGTGCCCAGGTCTTCGATGGGCTGGGGGAGCGGCAGGGGGACCGGCGGATCGGTGTCGGGCAGCACGCCCGCCACGCCCATCGGGCGCGCGCGGTGCGACAGCAGCATGATCAGGCCGAGCAGCACGGCCCCGGTGACGGCGGACAGCGAGGTGTACGCCAGCGTCAGTTTCGCGCGCAGCGGCCAGCGTTTCACGGGATTCGGTATCCGACGCCGGAGACGGTTTCGATGACCGGGGGATCGGCCAGCTTGCGCCGGAGCGAGGTCATGGTCACGCGGACGACGTTGGTGAACGGATTGATGTGCTCGTCCCACGCCGTTTCCAGCAGGTCTTCGGCCGAGACGACCGCGCCGTCCGCCCGGAGCAGTTCCTCCAGGACGATGAACTCCTTCTTGGCCAGGGAGATCAGCCGGTCGCCGCGCACCACGCGGTGGCGGGCCGGGTCCAGGCTGACCCCGGCCCGTTCGAGCACCGGCGGGACCGCGGGCCTGCTGCGCCGTCCCAGCGACCGCACCCTGGCGACGAGTTCGGTGAAGGCGAACGGCTTGGCCAGGTAGTCGTCCGCGCCGAGTTCGAGCCCGGAGACCCGGTCGGCGACCTCGGCCGCCGCGGTGAGCAGCATGACCCGGGTGGCCGGGTGCTCGGCGACGACCGTCCGGCAGACCTCGTCGCCGTGCACCAGCGGGAGCCCCCGGTCGAGCACCACGACGTCGTAGGCGGTGCCGCAGCATCTTTCCAGCGCGGCGGCGCCGTCGTAGACGACGTCGACCGCGAGCGCGGCGTCCCGCAGGCCCTCGCCTATCGCGTCCGCCATCATCTTCTCGTCCTCGGCCACCAGCACGCGCATACGTCTTCGGTAACACCGTGCGTACCGGCCCGGCAAGCGGAAAGTACCTAAGCACAACGCGATAAGGGAATTCCGGCACCAACCGTGTCCATTGCGCCCCCCGTGGTCCGTGAATGCCACATTGAGGGACTCAGAGTCCCTCAATGTGGCATTCACGGACTTCTGCGCCGCGCGAGTGGCCGGCCGGGGCGGCACCGAGGGACGCCTTCGGTGCATTGGGCGCGCCGAGGGACGCCCTCGTCGCACTGAGCGCACCTAGGGCGTCCCTCGGCGGGACGGCCGGGACGGCTGGGGACGGTCGGGGCGGCGCTGAAGGACGCCTTCAGTGCACTCAACGCACTGAAAGCGTCCTTCAGCACAGCGCGGGCGATCCACAAAGGACGGGCTACGGCGTGGGCAGCGGGAGCCCGGGGACGCTCTGGTCCGCCGGAACGACGCCGTCGACCAGGTAGTCGTCGACGACCCTGTCCACGGCCTTGTTGCCGCCGATCCCGTAGATGCCGTGGTCGCCTTCACCGGTGACGGTCAGCAGCCGCGAGTTCCGGAACGCGGCGTGTGCCTTCCTGGCACCCTCGATCGGCGTGGCGGGGTCGTGCTCGGACTGGACGATCACCACCGGCGGCACGCCCTTGCCGTCCAGCACCGGCATCGGCCGGGGCTTGCCCGGCCAGAAGGCGCAGGTCTGCAACCGCATCCACAGCGAGCTGTGCAGCGTCACGCCACGGTCGAGGTACTCCTGCGACCGCCGGATCAGCGACTGCCGGTCGCCCGTCCACGGCCCGTCGTTGCACAGGGTGGTGATCAGCGTCGACACCATGGCGTCGTCGGCCCCGGCCGCCCGGAGCGGCCCGTCCAGCGGCAAGGCGCTCTTCGACAACGTCGTCCCGAGCGCCGCGCGGGCGTCGTCCTTCGCCGCCGCCGAAGCGCGGGCGTCGGTCAGCGTCCTGACCTTGACCAGCGTGGTGGCGATCGCCGGGAACTGGCTCTTGGCCTTGAGCGCGCCGACGAGGTAGGAGTCCAGCAGGACCGCGCCGATCTTCGTGCCGTTCACCTCGACCGGTTCGCGGGTCAGCGCGTACCGGACGTTCTCGTAGGTCTGCCGGGCCGCCTCGCCGCTGGTGCCGAAGTGGTACTGGGCGTCGTACCGCGCCAGCCACGGCAGGAAGTCCTGCCGCCAGCGACGTTCGTAGCCCAGCGGCTGCCAGTCGAACGACTGCTGCCAGGTGCCGGTGAACTGGGTCGAGGAGTCCAGCACGAACCGGCCGGTGTGCTGCGGGAACCGCTGGGCGTAGTGCGCGCCCAGCCAGGTCCCCGCCGAGTACCCGACCCAGTTGATCTTGTCCCGGCCGAGCAGGGTCCGCAGCAGGTTCAGGTCCCGGACGTTCTGGAAGGTGCTGATCAGCGACCCCAACTCGCCCGTGGCCCGGTGACACGCGGTCGCCGTGTACCGGGTCGCGTCCACGATCAGGTTCAGGTTGCGCGGATCGCGGTCGCGCGGGTCGAGGTCGGCGCCGGTGTCGTCCGCCCCGCCGCAGCTGACGGTGGTGCTGCGGCCGGTGCCCCGGGTGTCGATGCCGATGATCTCCTGGTGCGTGCGCAGTTTGTCCTGGCCGCGCAGCATGATCGGGAACCAGCGGCCCGGCCCGCCGGGTCCGCCCGGATTGGTGAGTACCGATGCCGTCGTCGCGCCGGTGGGCCTGAGCCTGCTGATCGCGATGGTCAGCTCCTGGCCGTCGTCCGGACGGTCCCAGTCGCGGGGCGTGCGATAGGTGGCGCATTCGAGCCCGGTGATGTCGGTGCCCGGCGGGAGGTCGGCCAGTTCGCCCGTGGCGCACGCATGCCACTCCAGCGCCTGCCCGGTGTACCGGGCCGGGATCCTGGTGGTGTCCGGCGTGGCGGGGCCGGGACTCGCCACCGCCGGTGCCATCCCCGCCAGCAGCCCGCACAGGGCGGCCGGGATCGTCACGGCGAGACGCGGTCTCCTCATGATGGTGTTCCCCTCTTCGGGATCATTCGGTGGTGTGACCCCGATTCCACCGGCCGCGGTGCTCCGCGACCAGTGCCACCGCGTCACCTGAGCGCCATGACATTCCTGCCGGACGGACATGACGTGACGTCACTTGCGGCCACCGGCTTCCGCGCGGTAGAGGTCCGTGAAGGACTCCTTCACAGCATTGGCGCTGGTAAGGAGTCCTTCACGGCACGCGGTTCGTGCTGCCGCCGATGTCCCGAACACGTAGCTGGATTGTCCTTTGTGGATTTCAGTGTCGTGAGGGGGCCCTTCAGGGCGTTGAGCGCCGTGAAGGGGTCCTTCACGGCATGAGATGTGTCTCGCGGGATGTGACCTGTGGAAAACAACGGATACGATCATGAATCCCGGCACCTGTGGTGTTACCGGCGCGGAACGCTTTACTACGATCGAGGGAACCCACACTCGTCGGAACAGCCTTATCAATAAGAAGAATATTCGCATGTTGTGCCAATCTGAGTGCGTGTGGTCCGTTTTCGCCGAAAACACCTGGTCGGCTTCTGTGTGGTGGCGAACACTCGGAAATCTATTTCCCCACCTGGCTGACCACGGGTGACCAATCGGCTACGGTGACAGTCGAGGTCGTTTCGGGAGGGAAACTCCCGAGCCGGTGTGTGCCGTCTGACCCGGCACGTGTCACAAGCGAGGGGAGCGCATGACACAGCCAGCGCCGGAGCCGGGAAACTGGCTCAGTGACGTCCAGTTCTCGATAGTCGGCGACCACGGCGGGGGAGGGGGTGGCGCCGGAGCGGCTCCGCCCTCGGCGCCGGGATTCACCCTCAACGCCGAGGAAGCCAGGACCATGCTCCGGAAGGCCGAGGGCATTCTCGACGACTTGGCCGCGTTGCTGCCGAAAGCGGAGCGCCTGTGCAAGATGCGTCCACCCGCGGACGATCCGGCGAGCAACGGGTACAACTCTCAGCTGGTCGGTGGCGCGCAGGGCGCCGGAGCATTCCAGTACGGCGCGGGGCATATCAAGCGCGAGTTCGGTTACCTGTCGGAATTGGCTGTCCGGCTGCGGGACGCGCTGGGCGTCACCGAGGCGTCCGACCGGCACGCCAAGGAGGGCCTTGCCAGGACGGCGGGGAACGGAGGGCTCGCGGGATGAAACACCGCGCGACATCTGTTGCTTTCAGCTGTGTGGTGATAGCCGCCCTCGCGGTGGGATGTACTGGCAAACCGGCCGCGAACCCGGTCGGCACGCCCCGGAGTGAGTCGCCCTCTGCGGGGTTGCCGCGCGGAGGCGCGCCCAAGGTCGACAGTCCCATGCCAGTATCGGCGTTGAGCAGCGACCCCTGTCAGAGTGCGCTCACGCCGGGACAGCTGGAGAAGATCCTGGGCACGGCCCCGCAAGGGAAGCCGGACAGCAGCCCGCTCGGACCGGCGTGCAACTGGCACAACAGCGACAAGGGGTCCCACGCGTCCGTCAGTTACGACACGCAGACGCGTACAGGCTTGAGTGGTGAATACGAGAACACCAAACCGCAGGCGGTCGTGTGGCGCCCCCTGCCGCCGATCCAGGGTTTCCCCGCCGTCGCGCACGTGACACCGAGCGGCGGAGAGCCGGACTACTTCTGTCAGGTCAGCGTCGGCGTTGCCGACGATCTCTCCTTCGACGCGAGCATTATCTTGGGCCCCGCGAAGAAGGGGAAGGTCGATCCCTGTCAGGTGACGGCTCAGGTCGCGGACATGGTCGTGACGAATCTGCGGCAGAAGGCGGGTTCCTGATGGGGTTCTTCGATGCCATCGGGGACGCGGCGAAAGCGGTCGGGAACGCGGTCGCCGACGCCGCCGGGGCGGTGGTCGACGGGGTGGGCGCCGCCGTCGACTGGGTCAGTGATCGGGTCAGCGACGTCGGGGGCTGGTTCGGGGACCTGTTTTCCGGGAATCTCGGGACGCAGGCGGTTCCGGCGCCGGAGCTGGTCGACAAGATCATGAAGAGCCGGGGAGCACCGGACTGGCATGGTGGCGCGCAGACCGCCGGCGGCCTGGCCAGGGACCACAGCGAGATCGGCGGCCGGATCCAGGAGGTCACCGCCGGGCTGGAGTCGGTGTGGACCGGGGCGGGCGCGGACGCCGCGCGGGCGAAGATGAAGCCGCTCGCGGACGTCGCGGAGGCGGCGGCGCGGACCTTCACCGCGAATTCGCAGAATCTCACCGGGCTCGCGCACGGCTTCGACGACATGAAACGCTCGATGACGCCGATGCCGGATCGGCCGCCGCACAAGAGTTTCGGCGACGTGATCGCCCCGTGGGAGACCGACACCGAAAAGAAAATCCGGGAATACAACCAGACCGCGCAGCAGAACCTCCAGCGCTACGACAGCTACGCGCGGCAGGCGCGGTCCGGCGGTTCGGACCTCAAGATCGACTACGGGCAGCTCCAGGACTACGACGGCGGCGACGTCACGTTGGCGCAGAAGGCGGCCCCACCACCCGGAAAGCCGTTCACGCCGTACCACGGCAGGGAACCGTTCCCGCCGGAGCCGAAGGTGGAGGCCCCGCCGCCGCCGGTACTGCCGCCGCCGGGCCCGCGCCCGCCGCTGCCGCGGAAACCAGCGCCGGGGAAACCACAGCCAGGACAACCACAGCCGGGACAACCGCCGGTGTACACGCGGCCGGACCGGCCTCCGGTGCACACCATGCCCCTGCAGCACACCCCGTCCGACGAGCGTGACCACACCCGCGCGGCCGGGTACACCCCGCCGGGAGGTTCCGGCTACTCGCCGACGGCGTTCGGCTCGGCCGGGGGCGGCGGCGCGACACCAGGGGAGTTCGGGCCCGGCACCGGCCAGTTCGGCGGCGGGGCCGCGAACCAGACAGGCACCGGCACAGGCAACGGCAACGGCCGGGGCAGCGGCGCGGCCACCTCGGGAAATCCGCGCGGCGGCGCGAACGGCGGCCTGCCCGGCGAGGGCCGGGGCACGCCCGGCGGCCGGGGCGCCCAGGGCATGGGCGGCGCCGGGATGGGCGGCGGCAAGGGCGGCGAGGACGGCGAGCACAGTCGCAAGTACGGCGTCGAGGACGACTCCGTGTTCGCCATCGACGAGAACGGCGACCGGGAGGTCGATCCTCGCACCGGCCTGCCGATCGTCCCGCCGACGATCGGCGGCTGAGCGGGGAAAGAGGGGGAGGGATGGCGGTGCTCGACAGACCGGTGCGGATGCCCCGGCTGGCCTTCCTGGTGGCGTGGCAACTCGAAGAACTCGGCGAGCCCCACCCGGTGATCGGGCCGAACAACTACTACATGACCGACGAGTTCCGGACCACGTTGCGGCAACGGTCGCTCGACGGGCTCGCCCGGCTGGGCCTCGCCTCGGCCGGCGGCGTGCTGACCCCGGACTTCCGGCAGACGCTCACCACGATCGCCCGCCCCGGCCGGGAATTCTACTCCTGGAGCAACTTCCCGGACCGGAGCGAGGACGACGGCGCCATCCTGGTCGCCGCGCTGGGCCACGACGCCGTCCGGCTGATCACCGACCAGCGGACGGTCCGGCTGGACCCGGTCCCGGCGGAGCGGTTGTGCGAGCACTTCGTCGAGACCCTGCCGGACGTGCCCGGCGCGGACGTCCGGCCGTTGCACGTGGCGGCGACCGACTTCGCCGACCCGGGCGGCCGGCGCGAGGACGATCCGTTCGCCGAACCGGACCGGGAGGCCGAGCGGCTGTGGGAGATCATGCGGGCCGATCGTGACGCCGCGCATCAGTTGTACGCGGCCGCCAGGGACGGTTCGGGCGCCCGGAACCGGAGCCTGCCGATCAGCGCGGTCGATCTCACCGCGCGGGGCCGGGTGCTGACCTATCTCGACCGCGACGAGCGCGGCGGTAGGCGCATCAACCTCTTTCCGGGGAACCGGGAGAATCTGCTCACCTCGCTCGGCGCCACGATCGACACGCTCTGACCCGCCGGGCCTCACGTGCCGGGCCCGAGCGCGCCGAGGGTCCGCGCGATGGCGTCACGGGATTCCGCCCCGCCGAGCGCGCGCCGGGCCGCCAGCTGCTCCAGTGCCTCCTGGTATCGGGTGACCGGGGTTTCTTCGGTGACGTACGTGCCGATGTAGTGGTGTTCGAGGGTGACCAGCGGGCGGCGTTTCCGGAATTCGAAGAAGGTGAACGGCGCGATCAGGCTGGGGTGCCAGCCACCCGCGCCCGGCACGACCCGGACGGTCGCGCGCCGCTCGTCGACGGCGGTGAGCAGGTGCCGCAGTTGCTCCCGCTGGACGTGGACGGCGCCGAAGCGGCGGTGCAGCGCGGGCTCGCCCAGCAGCACGGTGTACCGGGGTCCGTGGTCGTCGGTGCCGGGGCGCGCGAGCCGCAGCATGACGCCTTCGTCGACCTCGTCCCCGGTCAACATGCCCGCGTCGAGCACCGCCCGCGCGTAGTCCGGGGTTTGCAGCAGCTCCGGGACGAGGGTGGGGGACCATTCGGTGATCGCGGTGGCGGTGCGCTCGTATTCCAGGCGCAGCACGGGATAGCCGACCGGGCCGTGCTCCAGCCAGTGCGTGTCTTCGGTGTGTTCGGCCAGCTCGCGCAGCCGCCGGTACTCGGAGCCGGTGACGCCGAGGAAGCCGAGGAACCGGGTGACGTACTCGAGTTTCGGGCGCCGGGCGGCGTGTTCGATCATGGAGACGGTGCAGGGGTCGACGTCCAGCGCGGTGGCGAGTGCGCGCACGGTGACGCCGAGTCTTTCCCGGTGCGCGCGCAGGCCGAGACCGAGCGCGGTGGTCGGGGGTGTCACATGCTGTTGTGTCATCGGTTCTTTTCCACTGTGGACTTTCAGGTTCGGGGCCGGGGTGACGGCAGTGCGGGGTGGCCGGGCCAGATGTCCATGCCGTGTTCGCGGCGGTAGACGTAGTCGCAGTGCCAGCAGGTGCGCGGGACTCCGTGCACGTCGCGCTGGATGACCTGGGCGAACTCGGCGGACGCGACGAGGCCGCACAGCATGGTGATGCGTTCGCCCGGCTCGGGCACGTGGGTCAGCCGCGCGTGGTGCCACTCGCCGTTCGCCACGGGGTGTATCGCGTCGGTGTCCACGTAGATCGTCGCGTTCATCGGTGTCGCTTCTCCCGTTCTGGCATGGGTTCGCGCCGGGCCCCCGGGCGCGCAGAACTCCCGGGGGCCCGGCTCCGTGCCCGCCGGTACAGGTCGGGCGCGGTTCGGGGGCCGCCGAATCGTCCACTTCGGACGATCAGGGGTGATGAGTTCGCCGACAGTTCGGCGTCAGGGAGTGCCCGCGGATTTGTTCGAATGAATTTGGCGCAGCAACACCGCGAGATTGACCGGTTTGGTGCCGTCGAGGCGGATCGGAATTCCGTCGCCGACCTGGATCGCCACGAACTGTCCGCCGTCGGTACGTACCTCGCCGACCGCCAGCAGCGCGGTGGTACCGTCCAGGTAGGATGAGGTCATCGCCAGTTTTGTCCGCCAGGTGAACGAAACTCGGGCCACGTCCTTGTCCGGTGGTTGCGCGCAGTACTGCCCACCTGTCATTGCCTGCCTCCCCCTTTACGAGCGTCAACGCTGTTGATAAACAATTATCAACAATCACAATAGTGCAGGCAAGAACCTGATCGAGTGATACCCATTGACAGCTATTACTGCACTATGCTGGTTGTATGGACGACAACGGTTCCACCACCAAGGGTCTGCGGCTCGGCGCCGCCCTCCGCGAGGCACGTACTTCGACGAACGAGTCGCTGACGCAGTTCGCCAAGCGGATCAGGATCGACAAGGCCCAGATCTCGCGGTGGGAGACCGGCAAGATGGTGCCCTCGGTGGACAAGGTCGCCCGGCTCCTGGGTGCGCTCGGAGTCGGCCCCGAGCGTTACGACGAGATCATCGAGCTGGCGAAGGGCGCCGGTGAGGAGCAGTGGTTGGCGACCACCTTGCCCGAACAGCGGCGGCAGTTTGCCGCGTACATCGACTTCGAGGCGCGCGCCGAGACGATCACCGAGGTGGCGCCACTGCTGATCCCGGGCATCGTGCAGACCGCGGGGTACACCCGGGCGATCATGATGACGAGCACGGTTCCGCGCGGCGAGATCGCCACCCGCGTGGCGACACGGATGGGTCGTCAGAGCGTGATCGACCACGAGCGCACCGAGCATCCCGCGCGGCTCCGGGTCCTGGTCGGCGAAGCCGCGTTGCGGCAGATCATCGGTGACAGGCAGGTGATGTGCGAGCAGCTTCAGCGTCTGCGCAAGGTCGCCGGGTGGGGGAACGTCGATCTCCGCGTGGTGCCGTTCGGCAGCGGCTGGCATCCCGCTCTTGACGGCCAGTTCTCCATCCTTGATCCGCGCGAAACGACTGAAGGCTTCCCGATCGTCTGCTTGGACGTTCGGCGGGGTGGCCTGATCCTGCACACCAAACGAGACGTGGCGGTCTTCCGAGAGGCGGTGGAAACCGTGTTACAGGTGGCGTTGAGCGCAAAAGAATCAAGTGCGTTCCTCGCCGATGTCATCAAGGAAATGAGGAGTGGATGATACGAACAAAGACCCCCCGGGGAGGCTGGCGGAAGTCCAGCCGGAGTGACGAGGACACGAGGAACTGTGTGGAGGTCGCGGTACACCCGGCCGAGGTCGGTGTGCGGGACACGAAGGATCGCGAGGGTGGTCAGCTCGCCGTGCCGGGTACGGCATGGCGAGCCTTCCTCGACACCGTCACCACCGACTGACAAGAAAAAAGAGGCCGCGGCACCCCGGTACAGTGCCGAGCCGAACCAACCCCAGCGCGGGCGGGAAGCCACACTCCCCGCCCGCGCTGCCTCTACCCACCCTCACCCCACCCACCCCACGTTTCCGGCCTGGGCTCCCGAAGGTCCGTGAATGCCACATTGAGGGACTCAGAGTCCCTCAATGTGGCATTCACGGACCTGGCGTTCGAGACGTGCCCCCAGCCGAAGGTCGCGTCGCGACCACGAGTGCGCCCCCCAATCACGCGAGTGCGCCCTCCAATCACGCGAGTGCGCCCTCCAATCACGCGAGTGCTCCGCCCAATCACGCGAGCCGACCCTCCAGGTACGCGAGCCGTCCGCCCAGGTACGCGAGCCGACCTCCAGGCACGCGAGCCGATCCTCCAGGTACGCGAGTCGTCCCTCCAGGCACGCGAGCCGACCCTCCAGGTACGCGAGTCGTCCGTCCAGGTACGCGAACCGACCGTCCGGGTACGCGAGATCACCGGCTGACAGCGGTCTCCTGCCCGACGCGCGACAGCTTCTCGGGGTTGCGGACGACGTAGAGGCCGCTGATGAGCCCGTCGTCGAACCGCATCGCCACGACGTTGTCCAGCTCCCCGTCGATACGGACGACCAGCGCCGGGTGCCCGTTGACCTGCACCGGCTCGGCCGAGACCCGCCCGGCGAGCCGGGGCAGCCCGGCGCCCAGCAGCCGCGCCACCTTGTCGGCACCCTCGATCGGCCTAGGCACGGCCTGCACTACACCGCCACCATCGCCAAGGAGCACGACGTCCGGGGCGAGAATGTCGACAAGTCCCTGAAGATCCCCCGTTACGAGGGCCCGCCGGAACGCTTCGAGCGCGTCGCGGCTCTCGCCCGCCGACACCGCCCCGCGCGGCCTGCGCGCCGCGACGTGCGCCCGCGCCCGGTGCGCGATCTGACGGACCGCGGCCGGGGTCTTGCCCACGGCGTTCGCGATCTCGTCGTAGCCGAAGTCGAACACCTCCCGCAGCACGAACACCGCCCGCTCGACCGGCGCGAGCGTCTCCAGCACGAGCAGCATCGCCATCGAGACGCTGTCCGCCAGCTCGACGTCCTCGGCCACGTCGGGCGAGGTCAGCAGCGGCTCGGGCAGCCACGGGCCGACGTAGGACTCCTTGCGGCGGCTGAGCGTGCGCAGCCTGCCCAGCGCCTGCCGGGTGGCGATCCGGACCAGGTACGCGCGCCGGTTCTCCACCGTGGCGAGGTCGACGTCGACCCAGCGCAGCCAGGTCTCCTGCAGGACGTCCTCGGCGTCGGCGGCGGAGCCGAGCATCTCGTAGGCGACCGTGAACAGCAGGTTGCGGTGGGCGACGAACACCTCGGTCGCGGACTCCCCGTGTTCGTTCATGGCCGTTCTCCCATCTCCGCGCACTGACTGTGTCACGCACCAGATGCCGCCGCCCGCCGGTTTGTGACACCCGGCCGCTATGGCCTACGTCACGCCGCCGTGCTGTCACAGGATCCGGGGCGGCGGCATCTGGTGGTCAGCCGAAGCAAACACCACGAGTGAGGACGAAGCCATGGAAGCCCGGTTCAACCTGTTCGAGAACGAGATCGCCGCGAAGTTCGGCAAGCGGTTCGCCAACACGAGCATGGTGATCGCCCAGTCGCCGCTGCCGAAGTCGACGCAGGAGCTGGTCTCGCTGCGCGCCAGCCAGATCAACGGCTGCGGGTTCTGCACCGACATGCACACCAAGGACGCCGCGGCCGCCGGGGAGACCCCGGTCCGGCTCAACCTGGTCGCCGCGTGGCGTGAGGCCACCGTGTTCACCGAGGCCGAGCGCGCGGCGCTGGCGTTCACCGAGGAGGGCACCCGGCTCGCCGACCTGCACCACGGCGTGTCCGACGAGACCTGGGCGCAGGTGCGCAAGCACTATGACGACGACCAGCTCGCCGCGCTCATCTGCCTCCTCGCGCTGATCAACGCGGCCAACCGGATGAACGTGATCGTGCGCAATCCGGCGGGGTCCTACGAGCCCGGCATGTTCGACAGCTTCGTGAACTGAGCGTCGCGGGGGAGCGCGTGGTCAGCCGGCCTTACGCTCGAAGACGGCGGCGCGCTCCTCCGCGACGAGCATCGCGTCCTGTTCGGCGGTGATCCGGGCCAGGACGTCGTCGACGTCGAGGAACGTGTCGATTTCGGGAAACTCGTTCATCGGAGAGTTCCTTTCGCACTCGGCGGATGAGTCCAGCTAAGCGCCGGGACGCCGGTGATCACCAGGATTCTGCACGTTGGGTGCGTCCGGTTTTCCCTCCTGTGGGGCAGGAGTGACCGGGCGGGCAAAGGCGTTGCCTGAAATCCCCTGTCCTGGCAACCCCGCCGGGGCAGCGGCGTCCACAGTGGATGGCCGCTACAGCCGTTCGCGGACCAGTGCGGCGAACTGGTCCGGTCGGCTGAGGAACGGGCTGTGGCTCGTCTGCCAGGTCACCGTGGTGTCGCAGCGCTTCGCGAAGTGGGCGAACATGTCGGGCACGATCGCCCGGTCCTCGGTGCAGGCGAGGTAGGTGGACGGCGTGTCCTCCCACGCCGCCGCGAGCGCGGAGCCGGTGAACATCGTGACGGGTTCGGGGCGCAGCAACGAGATCGCGCGGTCGGCGACGGCGTCGGTGCAGTCGGCGTACAGGTTCTCGCGGACGGGGCCGGGTTCGAGGTGGGTCAGGCCCGCGTCGTCCACGGTCAGTGCCATCGGCGCGGCCTCGCGGCCGGTCTCCTGCTCGACCCGTTTGATCCAGTACTGGATGTTTTCCCCCGCCTTGGTCACGAAGGCGGCGACGTACAGGAGGTGCCCGGCCCCGCGCAGGCCGCTCGCGGTCATGCCGCCGTAGGAGTGCGCGAGCACCACCGGCGGCTCGGTGGCGCGGTCCACGATCTCCTGGACCAGCCGGGTGCTTTCGGCGAGCGGGAGGCCGCCGATGTCGGGCACGGTGACGTCGGCGCCCTCCCGGCGCAGGCGCTCGGCCACGTCGTCGAAATGGGCGGGCCGGTGCCACGCCCCGTGCAGGACGATCAGGGGACGCACGGTGTTCCTCCTCGGGCGGACAGGCCGCGGCGGGCCGGGTCCGGGTGGGCCCGGCGGGGCGTGCCGCGCGCGGACCTTCGATGTGCTCCCGAGCCTGCCCACGGCCGCCGCGGCCGTCCAACCTCCGAGACCGTTACTGCCCTAACGGCGCGGGTGCGGTGCCCAGCCAGGCAAGAACCGCCGCGGTGACCTCCGGGACCTCGGCCTCCGCCCAGGCACGGGCGACGTAGCCGTCGGGGCGGACCAGCGCGGCGGCCACCCCGGCGCGAGGCGGGCCCACGGCGACGTCGAGCCGTGGCGAGGCGAGCGCGCCGAAGCGCCCGTCCGGGGTGAGATCGACCAGCAGGAACCGGTCGATTTCCAGCCGGTGCACGAGTTTTCCGTCCGCCAGCGGCAGATCCGGGGCGGGCAGCCCGTCGAGCGGATGGGCGTCCCCGGCCACCGGGTAGCGCACGCGCAGCCCGCTCACCCAGCCCGCCAGCTCCGCCGACAGCGACGGCGACGTCGCGATCAGGTCGCTGGTCATCGTGCGCAGCGCGCCACCGGCGGGGGTGAACGTGGTCATCAGCGCGGACTGCGCGAGCGTGTTTTCGCCCAGCCGTACCGCGATCGGCAGCCGTTCGGCCTGGTAACTCGCCGCGCCGTCGACGATCGACGGCGTCGCCCAGCCGCGTAGTTCGGCGACGAGCTTCCAACTCAGGTTCGCCGCGTCCTGCAAACCCACGTTCATGCCCTGACCGCCCGCGGGCAGGTGCACGTGCCCGGCGTCGCCGGCGAGGAACACCCGGCCCGCGCGGAAACGGTCGGCGTGCCGGGTCGAGTCGGTGGTCTGCGAAAGCCAGCTCGCCGAGCGCAGCCCGAAATCGGTGCCCGCGATGCGGACCAACGTCGCCCGGAGATCGTCGAGGCCGGGCGGCCGCTGCCTGCGTGCCGCGACCTCTTCCGGGCTGAGGCCGGTGTCGCCGGGTTCCATGCCGAAAACGCGGTAACCCCCTGGCGTCCGGAAGATCGTGACCGAGCCGGTTTCGTGGCTCCACAGCGTGAGATTGCGCTCCGGGGCGTCGACGAGTTCGACGTCGGCGACAAAACCGATGTTCGAGGGGCCGGTGCCGGGGAAACCGATCCCGGCCGCCTTCCGGACCGTGCTGTGCGCGCCGTCCGCGCCGACCAGATACCGCGCCTCGCAGGTTTCCCCGTCGGCGGACACCACGACGCGGTCGGTGTCCTGGGTGAAGGAGCCGACCTCGCGTCCGTAGTGCACCGGGACGCCCCGCGTCGCGAGATGCTCGGCGAGGACGCGCTCGGTTTCGTTCTGGGGTATGAAAAGCATGTATGGGTAAGCGCTTTCGAACCCGCCGAGTTCGAGCATCGTCGGCAGCGTGGCGAAATGGGTGCGCGGCACCGGTCTGCCCAGCGGCAGCAGCAGATCCGTGAGCCGCTTCCCGTCCTCGACCCGCAGGGTGGCGAACGTTTCCAGCGTGCGCGCCTGCATGGCGATCGCCTTCGAAACCACACTCGCCCCGGGATTGCGTTCGAACACGCGCACCGAGACCCCGGCGGAGTCCAGCAGTGCCGCGGTGAACAGGCCGACCGGACCGGCGCCCACCACGACGACGTCGGTGTGCGCGGTCATGACCGGCTCCGTCGCGGCCGCAGGAGAAGGGTGCCGAGCACGAGCCCGGTGGTGGAGCCGACATGGACCAGCAGCGCCTGACGGTTCGGCGCCCAGGTACCGGTGACCGGACCGCCGGACCACATCGCGGCGGCGAACCCCGCCGAGGAAAGTGCCATGGCGCGCCACAACGCGCGTCCGCGTCCGCTGCCCGCCGTCGTGGCGACCACGACGGTGCCGAGCGCGCCGGCGGTGATCAGTGTTTCGCGGGCCAGGTGGTACTGGACGTGGCCTTCGCCGTGCCGTGCCTCGGGCGCGCGGTAGGTGTCGTCGGTGATGTGCGTGATGGTGTGCCACACCGAGGGGAGGGCGGCAGTCAGGCCCGCGAAGATCGCGGCTCTGCCCCAGTGCTCCCGGCGGCTCGATCGAGGAGTCCCAGAATGCATGGAACTAAGATAATGAACGTTAAGAGACCACGTCAAGGCGTGATCACGGTGGGTGACATGGAGGTGCTCTAGGCCCGGTCTTCCAGCGCGACGAGCAGGGTGCGCAGGTCCTCGTTCATCCGCTGCTGCCGCGCGGGCGGGAGCGCCGCGAGCAGCGCGTTCTCTGCCTCGGTCTTGGTGCCGAAGACGTGCTCCGCGCGGCGCGCGCCGGTGTCGGTGAGGGCGACGACCACCGAGCGGCGGTCGTCGGGATCGGGCTCCCTGGTCACCCAGCCCTTGCGTTCGAGCTGGTTCACCCGGTTCGTGACCGCGCCCGAGGTCAGCTGCATCTGCCGCATCAGCGAGCCCGCGGACAGCCGGTGGCCGGGCGTGGCGCGAATGAGGCAGGCGAGCAGTTCCAGCTCCCACAGCTCGATGTCGTGAGGTGCCAGCTCGCGCTTGAGCTCGGTCTCCAGCCGGTGTGCCACCCGGCGCAGCCGGTGGGCCAACGCCTTCGCCTCCAGGGTCGCCGCAGGATGGAGGGAGGAGATGGCGGCGATCATCTCGTCGACGAAATCCTGGCCGGACGGGGTGGCGGTCACCCGGAAATGCTAGCAGTGCCGGGTGCTTGACTCCATTGTGGACGTTCTGGGGTACCTGTCCGGTCCCCACGCCTGACGCCCTGAAGGGGTCCTTCATAGCACAAAAGTCCACAAAGGACAGTCAACGGCATTGATCGATTTTAGAGCTGAATACCAGCAAAACTGTGCGCTGGACGCGATAGCGGGCCTGGCCAATACTCGCCTCATGGACCCGACGCGCGAATCCCCGGCCCTGGCTGGACAGGGGGAGAAGGACCTGACGTCGCTGCTGCGGCGGTTCGGTGTCCGCGCGCTCGGGCTCGCCCTCGTCGCCGGGCTCCTCGGCCTCACGACACTGGCGATCCTCCTGTCACTGGCGGGTTTCGGCCTGCTCTTCGCCAGACCGTGACCGTCCCGCGCGGCACCGAGGGACGCCCTTGGTGCGCTCAGTGCGACGAGGGCGTCCCTCGGCGCGCCCAACGCACCGAAGGCGTCCCTCGGTTTCCGTGAAGGCCGGGCCGAAGGGGGCTTTCCTCTCCCCTGGCGCGAGGAAAGCCCCCTTCGGCCCTGATCGGGACACCGCCCGTGGCATCCGGGGTCGGGGCCCGGGTGCTAGCGCCGCTGCCTGCTCGCGACTCGGTGCGGCGTCCCGAAATCGTGCCCGTTTTCGGCCGAGGAGACCGGCGAGACGGGCGAGACCGGAGAGACCGGTGGGTCCGGCTCGGCGAGGATCGAGGTGGTTTCCGGCGGCCTCGCGCGCACGACCTGGTCGTAGCTCCAGGTGACACCCTTACCGAACGGACGGTCGGCCCGGACGGCGTGACAGCTCTGTCCGCGCCCGTTGCGCTTGGCCGCCAGCAGCGCCGCGTCCGCCGCCAGCAGGAGCCGGTCCAGGCTGAGGCCGAAGCCGTCCGAGGGCGACCACGCGGCGAGTCCGATGGAGGCGGTCAGGCCGGTGAGGTCGGTCTCCCCGGCCCGGACGCTGGTGGTCGCGACGCTCGCCGCGTTGAGCGCGAGGTTCAGCCGCCGGGCCACCGCGACCGCGTCGGTGATCCCGGTGCCGGGCAGCAGCACCAGGAACTCGTCGCCGCCGTAGCGGGCCACCAGGTCCTGTTCCCTGGTGACCGCGCGCAGCAGCCGGGCGACGTGCCGGAGCGCGTCGTCACCGGCGAGGTGCCCGTGCACGTCGTTGATCCACTTGAACCAGTCCAGGTCGGCGATGAGCAGCGCCATCGCCTGGCCGTGCGTCCGCGCCGTGGTCAGCACGCCGGTCGCCCGCCGGTGCCAGGTGCCGCGATCGGACAGCCCGGTCAGCCAGTCCGTGGCGCCATCGTCCAGCGGCTTGCCGCAGGTCGTGCACAGCGAACCCGCCCGGAACTCCGGCGGGCGCGGCGCGGCGGGGCGCCGGAAGCCGCGGTGGATCGCGGCGCGCCATCCGCGCGGGAGCCACATGGCCGCTCCCCCTCCCCACTGGACGAACACCGGGCGAACACCGGAGCACTGCCCGGAAAACACTGCACTGGATGACCGACGGTAGCCATTCGATGCCGATGCGGCTACGTGCGAGTTGCCCATCCGGGCGGGTGGCACTGGGCGGATCGCACATCCGGCCGTTCCGCCGACGGGAGCACTGGGACACTACGGGAAACGCCATGATCCGTCCGTGTTCCGCTCAGCGGGATTGGGCGGTCCGCCTGCCCGTTCCCCCGAAAGAGGGCCGATGGCCCATGGACGCGCCGTGTCGACCTGAGTACTATCCGGCGTCGCTCGCAGGTGGTGAGAAGGGGAAGGATCACCGGATGGCGAACTCCGTGGGTCGCGACGACTACGCGCTGACCCGGGTGCCCGCCGAGGCCCGGTATCCGTGGTTCTCGGTGGCGGTCCAGCGCTTCGGCCAGATGTCCGCGCTGAGTCAGTTCCTGCTGGGCGCCACACTGGGCTTCGGCATGCCGTTCTGGCAGGCGTTCCTCGCCTTCACCCTCGGCGCGGTGGTGCTGGAGCTGATCGCGATCGCGGTCGGCGTGATCGGCCAGCGCGAAGGACTTTCGACGTCGGTGCTGGCGCGCTGGACCGGGTTCGGGCGCGGGGGCGCGGCGGTCGTCGGGCTGGCGATCGGGCTGTCGGCGACCGGCTGGTTCGGCGTCCAGTCGGGGATCGCGGGCAGCGGGCTCGCGCGGCTCGTCGGATTCCTGCCGACCTGGGTGTGGTCGCTGGTCTTCGGGCTGGTCGTGACGGTGATCGTCACCTACGGCTTCCGGTGGATGGCGTGGACGGCCTACGTCGCGGTGCCCGCGTTCCTCGTGCTCGCCGGAGTGTCCATTGTGGCCGAACTGAGCAGGCACGACCTCGGCGAACTGGTCAGCGGGCCCGCGCCGGGCCCGCACCTGAGCGTGCTTCAGGCGGTCACGCTGGTGGCGGGACAGTTCATGGTGGGCGCGGTGGTCACCCCGGACATGACCCGGTTCAACCGCTCGCCCGGCGACGTGGTCAAGCAGACCATCGTGGGCATCACCCTC
This sequence comes from Amycolatopsis samaneae, assembly GCF_039541975.1. Lineage (NCBI taxonomy): Bacteria > Bacillati > Actinomycetota > Actinomycetes > Pseudonocardiales > Pseudonocardiaceae > Amycolatopsis > Amycolatopsis samaneae. Next base: position 47,638 of record NZ_BAABHG010000004.1, on the reverse strand, counting down.
GGCGAGTGGGTGATCGGGTCGATCGGGGTGTTGCTGGCGCACGCGGTGCGCAGCAACGACGTCATCGCGATCGTCACCTCGTCCACCGGCTGGCTGGGCCTGCTGGTGATCGTCACCGCCGCGCTGAAGGTCAACGACTGGAACCTCTACGTCTCCTCGCTCGGCCTGGTCAACTTCGCCGAGACGGTGTTCGGGCGCAGGCTCGACCGCGCCAGGGTGTCGCTGGTGGTGGGCGTGCTCGGCAGCCTGCTCGCCGCGGCCGGGATTCTGGGCAGCTACACGGGTTTCCTGACCCTGCTCGGCATCGTCTTCCCGCCGATACCCGGGATCATGATCGCGGAGTACTACTTCGCCAGACGCTGGCGGGCCGGGCTCTCCGCCGCGGGCCCGGAGCAACTGCGCACCGGGGCGCCCGCGTGGGTCCCCGCGACGCTGGTCTGCTGGGCCGCGGCCACGCTGGTCGGCAAGTTCGTCACGGTCGGCCTGCCCAGCATCAACGCGCTGGTCGCCGGGTTCGTGCTGTATCTCATCGCCGAGCGGGTCACCCGGCGGCGTCGTTCGGGGGAGCTTGCCGGAACATGAGTCTGCGGATCGGCATCGACGTCGGCGGGACGCACACCGACGCCATCGTGATGGACGGCGACCGCGTCGTCGCCACGGTGAAGTGCCTGACCACCGAGGACGTCACCACCGGCATCGTGGCCGCGCTGCGCGTGCTGCGTGAACAGTCCGAAGTGGACCCGAAGGACGTGCGGGCGGTGATGATCGGGACCACGCACTTCATCAACGCGCTGGTCGAGGCGAACCGGCTCGCGCCGACCGCGGCGCTGCGGTTCGGGCTGCCCGCGACCGCGGCGCTGCCGCCGATGGTCGACTGGCCGGACTCGCTGGTGACCGCCGTCGGCGGCCGGTCCTACCTGTGCCACGGCGGGGTCGAGTTCGACGGCCAGGACATCGCCGATCTGGACGAGGACGAGATCCGCCGCGCCGCGCACGACATGCTCTCCCACGGGGTGCGCAGTGTGGCCGTGTCCTCGGTGTTCTCCCCGGTCAGCGCGGAGCACGAGCTGCGCGCGGCCGAGCTCCTGGCCGCCGAGGCCCCCGAACTGGACGTCAGCCTCTCCCACGAGATCGGCAGACTCGGCCTGCTGCAACGGGAAAACGCCACGATCATCAACGCCGCGCTGCGCGAGATGGCCGCGCAGATCGTCGACGGGCTGGCCGCCGCGGTGCACGGCGCGGGCATCACCGCGCCGCTGTACCTGAGCCAGAACGACGGCACGCTGATGGAGGTCGACTACGCGCGCCGGTACCCGGTCGCGACGTTCGCCTCCGGACCGACGAACTCCATGCGCGGCGCGGCCTTCCTGTCCGGGCTGACCGACTGCGCGGTGGTCGACGTCGGCGGCACCACCACCGACGTCGGCGTGCTGCGGCACGGCTTTCCCCGCGAGGCGGCCACCGAGGTCGTCGTCGCCGGGGTGCGGACCAACTTCCGGATGCCCGACGTGCTCTCGATCGGGCTCGGCGGCGGTTCGCTGGTGCACGGCACCGGCGCGGCCGACGTCGCGGTCGGCCCGGACAGCGTCGGCTACCGGCTCACCGACCGGGCGCTGGTGTTCGGCGGGGACACCCTCACCGCGACCGACATCGCCGTCGCCGCGGGCATTCTCGACATCGGCGAGCGCGGCCGCGTCCGGCATCTGGCGAAGGACTTCGTCGCCGCGGTCCTCGCCGACATCGAAACCAAGGTCGCGCGCACGGTCGACCGGATGCGCAGCTCGCGCGAGCGTCCGCCGGTCGTGGTCGTCGGGGGCGGCGGGATCCTGGTGCCCGACACCCTGGAGGGCGCGGGCACCGTGCACCGGACCGAGCACTTCGCGGTGGCGAACGCGATCGGCGCCGCCATCGCGCAGGTCGGCGGCGAGGTGGACCGGATCTACCCGATCGAGCCGGGCCGCCGGGAGGCCGTGCTGGACGCGGCGAAGCAGGAGGCGGTCGACCGGGCCGTGGCGGGCGGCGCGGATCCCGGCCGGGTGCGGATCGTGGACATCGACGAGATCCCGATCGCCTACCTGCCCGGCAACGCCACCCGGGTCCGGGTGAAGGCGGTCGGCGACCTGGTGCTCGGCACCGACAGCACCGACGGGGTGGCGTAGTGCGGGAGATCCAGGCGGCGGAACTGCCCGACATCGCCACCGGCGCCGCGCTGCTGGGCACCGGCGGGGGCGGCGATCCCTACCTCGGCAGGCTGCTGGTGCGGCGGGAGTACCTGCGTGGCCGCACGGTCTCGCTGCTGGACGTCGGGGAGCTGCCCGACGACGCGCTGGTGATCCCGGCGGCCGGGATGGGCGCGCCGACCGTCCGGGTGGAGAAACTGCCCAACGGGGACGAGGCGAGCACGGCCTTCCGGATGCTGGAGCGGCACCTCGGCCGCCGCGCCGACGCCACGATGCCGGTCGAGTGCGGCGGGTCCAACTCGATGGTGCCGCTGCTGGTCGGCGCGCAGCTCGGGCTGCCGGTGGTGGACGCGGACGGCATGGGGCGCGCGTTCCCCGAACTACAGATGCAGACCTTCGGCGTGTACGGGATTTCCGGTTCTCCGCTGGCGTTCAGCGGTTCGCACGGCGAACGCGGCGTGCTCGACACCGGCACCGACAACGTCCGGCTGGAGCGGCTCGCGCGCGGGGTGACGGTCCGGCTGGGCGGGACCGTGAGCATCGCGCAGTTCGCGATGAGCGCCGCCGACGTGCGGCGCACGGCCATCCCGGGCACCCTCTCGCTGGCCCTGCGGATCGGCCGGTGCCTGCGAGAGTCCCGCGAGCGGTATCGTGATCCTTTCGCCGCACTGACCGAGCTGTTCAAGGAGACCGCCTACGCCTACGCCACCCCGGTTTTCAGCGGCCGGATCGTCGACGTCGAACGCCGGACCACCGGCGGGTTCGCGCGCGGCACCGCGACCATCGAGTCCTTTGTGGACAATTCGGTGCTGGAACTCGCCTTCCAGAACGAGCACCTCGTGGCCAGGGTGGACGGCCGGATCCGGGTCATCGTGCCCGATCTGATCACCGTGCTGAACGCGGAGACCGCCGAGCCGATCACCACCGAGGCCCTGCGCTACGGGCTGCGGGTCACGGTGTTCGCGATCGCCGCGCCGCCGATCATGCGCACCCCGGAGGCACTCGCGGTGTTCGGCCCGCGCGCGTTCGGGATCGACGCCGATTTCACCGGGGTGGAGGAGCTGGCATGAGCGACGCGCCTGCCGGGCAGGCGCTCAGCGTGGACGACGTGGACGCGCTGCGGTGGGGAGCGAGCCTGCTCGGCTCGGGTGGCGGCGGGGAGCCCCGGCTCGGCGCGCTGTGGCTGGCGCGGGAGATGAGCGGGGGCGCCGGGGTCGAGGTGGTCGCCGTCGACACGCTCGCCGAGGGCTGGGTGCTGACCGTGGCGGTCGCCGGGTCCACCGCCTCGGTCGGGATCGAAAAGCTGCCGGCGGGCGACGAACTGCGCCGGTGCGTCACCGTCGCCGAGCGCTACCACGGGGTGCACATCGACGCCATCGGCGTGGTCGAGGTCGGCGGCAGCAACGCGCTGTTCCCGTTCATCGCCGCGGCGCAGACCGGGAAACCGGTGGTGGACGCGGACCTGATGGGCCGGGCGTTCTCCCGGCTGGACCAGACCGTGATGGACCCGGGCCCGGACCTGACCGGGGCGTGGGTGTGCGCGGAGGCGCACGGCGCCGCGATGGTCATCGACGGCGTGGAGCCACGCACGGCCGAACGCGTGATGCGCGGCGCGCTGACCGGGCTCGGCGGCTGGGCCGCGCTCGCGTATCCGCCGCTGAGCGCGGAGACCTACCGCCGGGTGGCGCTGCGGGGCACCGTGCGGGCCGCGATCGGGCTCGGCAGGCGCTACCGCGCGGGCGCCGCCGCCGGTCTCGACGGCCCAGAGCTGGCCGAGCGGCTGGGCGCCGAGCACCTCGGCCAGGGCACGGTGCTGGAGGTGTACCGGTATCCGGGCAAGGGCTTCGGCAACGGCTCGGTGGCGGTGCGCACCACCGACGGCGCGCAGGTGCTGCGCGTCGAAATGCAGAACGAGTACGCGATGGTGCTGCGCGACGGCGAGGTGGTCGCCACCACGCCCGACGTGATCTGCCTGCTGGACACGCACAGCCTGCAGGTGATCCAGACCGGCGAGGTCCGGCGCGGGCACGAGGTCGTGCTGCTGGCCCTGCCGGTGCCGGACCGGCTGTGGCATCCCGACATCCTGCCCAGGGTCGCGCCGAGGGCCTTCGGCCTCGACGCCGATCCGGTACGTCGTACGAAAGGTCGAATGCGGTGACCGAGCCCGCGGATCCCCTCGCCCTGCGCCAGCTGGTGGCGCATCCGGTCCTCGACGGCGCCGAGGTGGTCGGCGGCGCGACCGGCGACGTCGTGGTGCAGCGGGTCCGGGTGCGGCCCGGGGTCGACGCCACCGGGCTCGGGCCGGGTGACCTCATCGTGGTCACCGCGCTCGGTGACGCCGCGGGCTGGCAGGTCGAGGCCGGGATCCGGCGCTGCGCGCTGGCCGGTGTCGCCGGGCTGGTGCTGCCCGGCGGGGGCCGCGGCCCGCTGGCCACCAGCCTGCTGCTCGCCGAACGGCTGGGCCTGCCGCTGATCCTGCTGCCGGCCGGGGCGAGCGCGCACGACGTGGCGCTCCGGCTCGCGCAGCTGGTCGCCACCCCGGAGGTGACGCGGGCCGAACAGGTGCTCGAGTTCGTGCGGCGGATGCGGGGGCATCCGGACAGCCTGGAGGCGGTGGCCGACGCGGCGGCGAAGGTGCTGCGCGCCCCGGTCAGCATGCTGAGCCCGGACGGCGCGCTCGTGCACGGCGCGCATTCGCCGTCCTCCTTCCGGCGCGATCTGACGCTGCCGCAGGTGGTGGTCGAGGACGAGCTCACCCACGTCGTCCAGCCGGTGTCGACCACGGCCGCGCCGCTGTGGCTCACCGCGGCGCTGACCAGCCCGACCCCGGCGCGGGTGGCGATCGCGCAGGCCGTGCTGGCGATCGCGGAGCCGTGGGCGGTGTCCTGGCTGGCCACCCAGCGGCTCGCCGCCGAACGCGACGCCCGTGCGCGCACCACGTTGCTGGCGGATCTGCTGCGGGTGCGCGAGGAGGCCGGGACGGTGGTCCGGCACCGGGCCGCCATCCTCGGCTGGCGGCTGGACGGCTGGCACACCGCCGTCTACCTGCGCCGGCTCGACGACCCGTCGGCCGACACCCTCACCGACCGCGACGAGATCGTGCGCCTGCTGCGGGAAAACGACGTCGACGGGCCGCTGGTGGAGCAGTCCGACGGCTGGGTCGCCTGGCACACCGCGAGCTTCGACTCCTCGCCGCAGAACGTGAAGTCGCTGATCTCCTCGATCCGGCTCGTGCTCACCCGGCTGGGGACCGGCGCCGGGATCGCCGGCGGCGTCGGCCGCACGCACCCCGGGATCGGTGGGCTCGCCCGCACCGTGGACGAGGCCCGCGAGGCCGCGCTCTCGGTGGACCCCGCCGTGGTCGAGGACCACAGCCTGGACGCGGGCTCCCGCGTCGTGCACATCGACGCGCTCGGGGTGGGCAGGCTGGTGCGCGTGTGGACCCGGTCGCGGACCGCCCGCGCGCTCGCCACCACGCTGCTGGCCCCGCTGGCCGAGCACGACACGCTGCTGTCCACCCTGGACGCCTACCTCGAACACGAGTCCTCGGTGGTGGCGGCGTCCTCGGCGCTGGGGCTGCACCGCAACACCGTCGCCGACCGGATCGCCCGCGCGCAGAAGATGCTCGGCGTCAACCTCCGCGACCCGGACGACCGCCTCGCGGTCGAACTGGCCTGCCGCACGCTGCGCCCGAAGGCCCGCGAGCCGGAGGACGGCGCCACTCCCACAACCGGGTGATACGGGGCGTCAGGGCAGGATTCGCCGCCCGGAAGGGTGCTTCGGGTCCACGATTTTGTCCCAAAAGTACCTTGAAGTGACAGTGGTGCCGGTGCCTGGCAAACTGCTTTCCCGTGGTGGACGACGAACAACCGGCCGGCGAACACTCTCCGTATTTCAGTGACGAAGAGGATCGGCAGTACCTCCGTGAGCGCCTGATTTTCTTCTCCGACGCGGTCGTCGCGATCGCGATCACGCTGCTCGCGCTGGACCTTCCGGTGCCGCACGGGAAGACCGACACCGAGGTGTGGCATTCCTTTCTGGAGTTACTGCCGAAGGAATATCTGAACTTCCTGGTCGGATTCGCGGTCATCGCCTTCTTCTGGCTGAATCACCACCGGTTCTTCCGCGGTGTGTATGTGGTTTCCCCGAAGCTGCTGCGACTGAACATGCTGTGGCTGTTCTTCATCGTGGTGTCGCCGTTCGCCACCCGGCTGGACAGTGAGGACTCCGCCTTCGTGCTGGGTCCGGTGTTCTTCGCGATCGTGATCGCCGCACTGGCGCTGGTGCTGACGGCCATGGCCGCGCACGCCGCACGGGCCGACCTGAACCGTCCGGGCGTGCCCCAGCGCTCGGGGCGGTCCATGATCGTCGGTGGCCTCACCGCGGCCGGGGTGTTCCTGCTTTCCATCCCGGTGAGCTTCATTCACCCTTCCTGGGGACGGTATGTCTGGTTGTCCCTGGTCGTCGTCTCGTCCGTGGCGGATCATCTGACCGAACGGCGCGCGCACGCGGCAGCACGGTAGTTCCCGCGCCAGGGGGATACGCGTGAATACCTCGGTCGGGTGACTTGTTCCGGGCGGGCGGGCTTCGAGTTGTCCGGAATGGTCGGCGTTGATTTGATGCGATCATGCGGAATCGGCCTGTGCTGGTGAAATGGTGATCCCGGCGCGTGGTCGTCACATTTCCACGCCGCGCCGGATCGCGATACAGCTGCTCGCCGCGGCCGTGGCGGCGTCCACCGCGCTGGTGGGCGCGGCCACGCCCGCCGCCGCGCAGACCGCGTCGTGGCCGGTCGAGGGTGAGCACACACCGTCCACTTTCGACTGCGAGCACCTGTACTACAGCAACTACCGCTCCGGGATGCAGTTCGTCAACGACTCCGCCGGTGACGCGACCATCGACAACACGGTGATCACCAAGCGGACCGGCGGCGGCCCGCCGGACTACTGGTCGAGCAACATGGCGCTCGGAAAGGATCCCGACACCGGGCGGGTCGCCGCCTTCTACTCGCACTACACCTCCGCCAACCGGACGCTCTACAAACACGTTTCCGGGACCGACACCGTCACCGACGAGATCGCCGGGGGTGCGACGCGGGAACTGCCCGCCGGGGCCAACTGGGGCGGGATCACCGCCGACCCGAACACCGGGATGCTGTTCGGCGCGCAGAACGGCGGCGTGCCGAAGCTGTTCGGTATGGACCTCGCGAGCGGGGACACCACGATCTGGACGCGGGGCGACAACCTGACCCCGGTGCCCGCGAACGATCCGGTCTTCCTCGGCGGGTCCATCGTGCCGGACCTGTTCGTCGACGACGCCGGCGGCGCCTACTACGGCATCAGCTACGGCGGCTCGACCTACATCTACCGGCTGGATCCGGCGACCGGCACCACCACGCAGGCCGTGCACGTGACCGGACCCGGGTCGTCCAACGGCTTCAACAACTACGGGATGGCCTACCACCACGGCTCGATCTACCTCGGTTACCTCGGCGGCGCACTGTACAAAGTGGACCCGGCGACCGGCGAGTCGGTGCAGGTCGCCGGTGGCAACGCGCAGGACAACCAGGTCGGGCGGATCACCTCCGAGTCCGGGGGCACCTGGCCGATCACCGACCTGGCCAGCTGCTCGATCGCGCCGAACCTGACCGCGAACCTCGTCGTGCGCAAGACCGCGAGCCCGTCGACCGCGAAACCCGGCGACACCGTGCGGTACACGGTGACCGTGGCCAACAAGGGCGACGGTCCCGCGCCGGACGCCCGGCTCACCGACGACCTGTCCGGCGTCCTCGACGACGCCACGTACAACGGCGACGCGGCGACCACGACCGGCGGAGCGCCGACGCCGACGCAGCCGAGCTACGACAGCGCGGGGAAGAAACTCGGCTGGACGGGCGAAATCGCGCCCGGCGCCACGGTGACCATGACGTACTCGGTGACCGTGAAGTCTCCGTCCACAGGGGACAACAGACTGCGCAACGTGGTGACCGTGCCGGAAAGCAACTGCGCGCAACCGGCGAAGGACCGGGCCTGCTCGTCCGAGGTCCCGATCGCCGCGCTGAAGATCGCGAAGCAGGCCTCCCCCGGGAAACCCGGGCCCGGCGGCGTCGTCACCTACACCATCACCGCGACCAACGACGGCCAGGCCGACTGGACCGGCGCGGAGCTCACCGACGATCTGTCCGATGTGGTCGACGACGCCGCGTACAACAACGACGCCCGCGCCCGCAAGGCCGACGGGGCCGCCACCGGGGTGGTGTCCTACGACGCGGCCGGCCGGAAACTGCGCTGGACCGGCGACGTCCCGAAGGGCGCCACGGTCACCATCACCTACACCGTCACGGTCGGCGACCCTCCCGCCGGGAACCGGCGTCTCGTCAACCGGGTGACCGGTCCCGACGGCTCGAACTGCGGCACCGGCAGCACCGATCCGGCCTGCGGCACCGACGAACCGATCTCCGGCCTGGTGATCCGGAAATCGGCCGCGCCCACCACGGCGAAACCCGGCGATACCGTCACCTACACGATCACCGCCGAGAACGTCGGTGCCCTCACCGAGCCCGGGGTCACGCTGTCCGACGACCTGAGCGGCGTGGTCGACGACGCCACCTACGGCAACGACGCCGTCGCCCGGATCGGCGGCGCCACCGCGCCCAGCCAGCCGTCGTACGACCAGGGCACCACGAAGCTGACCTGGACCGGTGACGTCCCCGCCGGGCAGACCGTGACGATCACCTACACAGTCAAGGTGAACGCGCCCCCGCGCGGGGATCACGTGCTGCGCAACGCGGTCACCAGCCCGCCGGGGACGAACTGCGCGGACCCGACCGATCCCGGCTGCGTGACCGAGACCGAGGTCGCCGCCCTTGAGATCAAGAAGTCCGTGGACCGGGCGGATGCCAAGCCGGGTGAGAAGGTCACGTACACGGTGACGGTGCGGAACACCGGTGAGGCGCCGTATCCCGGTGCGTCGTTCACTGACGATCTTTCCGGTGTTCTCGATGACGCGACGTGGAACAACGATGCCGTGGCTACGTCGGGTACGACGTCGTTTGATGCTGGGGGCCAGCGGTTCCACTGGGCCGGTGACGTCGCGAAGGGCGCGACGGTGACGGTGACGTATTCGGTGACGGTCGGTTCGCCGCCCGCTGGGGATCATCGGCTGCGTAACGCGGTGACGGGTCCGGAGGGGTCGCCGTGTCCGCCCGGTAACACCAATCCGGACTGTGGCACCGATACGGCGATCGGGGAGTTGCGGTTGACCAAGACCGCTTCGCCGGGTGTGGCCAAGCCGGGTGAGAAGGTCACCTACACGGTGACCGCGCACAATCCCGGCACCGGCACCTATCGCGGCGCGCGGTTCGACGACGACCTGTCCGGCGTGCTGGACGACGCGACGTACAACAACGACGCGAGTGCCACCGGCGGGTCAGTCGGCTATCAGGCGCCGAGGTTGTCCTGGACCGGTGACGTCGCGGCCGGGGCGACGGTCACGATCACCTATTCGGTCACCGTGGGCAGTCCGCCCCGGGGTGACAAGAAGCTGAAGAACGCGGTCACCGGTACGGGCGACACGAACTGTCCGCCGGGCGGTACCGATCCCGCGTGCGGGACCGAGACGAAGGTCGCCGCCCTCGAAATCAAGAAGGCCGTGGACCGGACGGACGCCAAGCCCGGCGAGAAGGTCACCTACACCCTGACCGTGGCCAACATCGGCACGGCGAAGTACCCCGGCGCGTCGGTCTCGGATGATCTGTCCGGGGTGCTGGACGACGCCGCGTACAACAACGACGCCGCCGCGACCGGCGGGTCTGTCGGCTATCAGGCACCGAAACTGTCCTGGACCGGTGATGTGGACGCCGGGGCGACGGTCACGATCACCTACTCGGTCACGGTCGACAGTCCGCCCCAGGGTGACAAGAAGCTGAAGAACGCGGTCACCGGCACGGGCGACACGAACTGTCCGCCGGGCAGTGCCGATCCCGCGTGCGGGACCGAGACCGGCCTCGGCGCTCTTGAGATCAAGAAGACCGTGGACAAGGCCGACGTCAAACCCGGCGAGAAGGTCACGTACACGGTGACGGTGCGGAACACCGGCGAAGCGCCGTACCCCGGTGCGTCGTTCACTGACGATCTTTCCGGTGTTCTCGATGACGCGACGTGGAACAACGACGCCACGGCCACCTCGGGTACGACCTCGTTCGATGGTGGGGCTCAGCGGTTCCACTGGACCGGCGATGTCGCGAAGGGCGCCACCGTGACGGTGACGTACTCCGTCACGGTCGGCTCGCCGCCCGCCGGGGATCATCGGCTGCGCAACGCGGTGACGGGTCCGGAGGGCTCGCTCTGTCCGCCCGGTAACAGCAATCCGGACTGTGGCACCGACACCTCGATCGGGGAACTGCGGTTGACCAAGACCGCTTCTCCGGCGACCGCGAAGCCCGGTGAGAAGGTCACGTACACGGTGACCGCGCACAATCCCGGTACCGGTACCTATCGCGGCGCGCGGTTCGACGACGACCTTTCCGGCGTGCTGGACGACGCGACGTACAACAACGACGCCACCGCGACCGGCGGCGCCGTCACCTACACGCGGCCGACCCTGACCTGGACGCACGACCTGCCCGCGGGCGCGACGGTCACCATCACCTACTCCGTCACCGTCGGCACGCCGCCCGGCGGCGACCACCGGCTCGCCAACGTGATCACCGGGCCGCCCGATTCGAGCTGCCCGCCGGGATCCGACCGGCCGGAATGTCGCCCGGTGACGCCGATCGCGCAGCTGACCATCAAGAAGGCCGCGAGCCCGGCGAACCCGAAACCGGGTGACACGGTGACCTACACCGTCACCGCGGCCAACTCCGGTACGGCGAAGTACACCGGCGCGTCGGTCACCGACGACCTCTCCGGTGTCCTCGACGACGCCACCTACAACGACGACGTGCGCGCCACGGCGGGGTCGGTGGCCTACCAGGCACCGAAGCTGACCTGGACCGGTGATGTCGACGCCGGGGCGACGGTCACGATCACCTACACCGTCACGGTCGGCAGTCCGCCCCAGGGCGACAAGAAGCTGAAGAACGCGGTCACCGGCACGGGTGACACGAACTGCCCACCGGGCAGCACCGACCCGGCGTGCGGAACCGAGACGCCGCTGCCCGCGCTGAAGATCACGAAGCGGGGCACCCCCGAGGAAATCAAGACGGGGGACCGGGTCACGTACACGATCACGGTGGAGAACACCGGTGAGGCGCCCTACCCGGACGCGTCGTTCACCGACGACCTCTCCGCGGTCCTCGACGACGCGACCTACAACGACGACGCGCGCGCGGACTCCGGCACCGTCGTCTTCGCGCGGCCGGACCTGCGCTGGACCGGCACGCTCGCCAAGGGCGCCAAGGCGACCGTCACCTACTCGGTCACCGTCACCAACGCCGGTGACCACCGGCTCGCCAACGTCGTCACCGGGCCCGGCTCGAACTGCCCGGAGGGCTCCACCGATCCGGACTGCCGGGTGGTGCTGCCGAAACCGCACCTGCGGATCGTCAAGACCGCCGACCCGAAGAGCGCGACACCGGGCGGGAAGGTCACCTACACGGTGCGGGTGCGGAACCTCGGCGAGGCGCCGGCGACGGACGCGTCGTTCACCGATGACCTGACCGAGGTCCTCGACGACGCCACCTACCGCGACGACGCGAAGGCGACCGGCGGATCGGTCACCTACGACCGGCCGCGCCTGCACTGGACCGGCACCGTCGCCGCGGGCGCCGAAGTCGTCGTCACCTACTCGGTGACGGTCGGGCAGCCCCCGGCGGGCGACAAGGTCCTGCGCAACGCCGTGGCCAGTCCGGACGACACCAACTGCCCGCCGCCGGACGCGCGCGCCGAGCGGGATCCCGCCTGCGGCACCGAAACCCCGGTCCGCGCCATGACGATCACGAAGCGGGCGGGGGCGGCCACGGCGAAGCCGGGGGACAAGGTCACCTATACGGTCGACGTGGTCAACACCGGCGCCGAGGCCTACCCGGACGCCACCTTCATCGACGATCTCACCGACGTCCTCGACGACGCCGTCGTCAACCAGGACGCGAAGGCCACGGACGGCACCGTCGAGCAGAGCGGCGCGCGGCTGATCTGGCACGGACCGCTGGCGGTCGGCCAGACCGTCACCGTCACCTACTCGGTCACCGTGAAGACCGGGCTCACCGACGAACGTCGCCTCCGCAACGTCGTGGTCTCCCCGAACCCGGGGACCAACTGCGTCACCAGCGCCGAACCGGGCTGCGGCACCGACACCCGGGTCGTCACGCCGGACCAGCCACCGCCCGTGACACCGCCGGGGCCCGGCACCCCGGGGACACCGCCGCCGCTGGCCTCGACCGGCACGCCGCTCGGTGACCTGTTCCTCGGCATGCTTTTCCTGCTGCTCAGCGGATTCGCGTTGGTGGTGTCGGCTCGGCGGCGGTCACGTCACGGCTGATCCACGGACGGGTCGGGCCCTGGACACGCGGTCGGCGCACCGCATACTCTCGGTGGCGCGGGGGCGAAAACGCCGGGGACATGCCGAACCTGTGAACAGGGGACGACATGTCTGGACAACGCGTACGAACGGTCGAGATCACCTGCCGGGTCGTCGCCATGCTGAGCGCGGTGGCGGCGGGGCGGGCGCTGGTGTCGTTGAGTTGTGAGCCGGACCTGTTCGTCGACGGCCTGCCCTGCAGCGACCAGGAGACCGCGCACCGGCTCGCGCACGCCGGGCTGATCCGGCCCGCGCGCACCGGGCGGATCGGGGACCGGGTGCCCGCCGCGCTGACCCGCGCGGGCCGCGCGGCGCTCGCCGTCCCGGAGCCCGGCGGATCCGGGCGGCGGTGGCGGCCGTCCCCGCCCGTGGTGGTGGCGACCACGGGCTGAGCACGCGCCCTACCATGAGGGCATGGCGAAGTTGCTGGTGAGCGCGTGCCTGGCGGGAGTGCCGTGCCGGTACGACGGCGCGGCGAAGACCGCGCCCGACCTCGTCGCGCTGGTGGAGTCGGGCGAGGCCGTGCCGTTCTGCGCGGAGGTCGCCGGTGGGCTGGACACCCCGCGTCGCCCGGCCGAGATCGTGGCCGGTGACGGCGAGGCGGTGCTCGACGGCCGCGCCCGCGTCGTCGACGACCACGGGACCGACGTCACCGAGCGGTTCATCGCGGGTGCCCGGCTCGCCTTCGTCACGGCACAGGAGCACGGGATCGGCGAAGCGGTGCTCATGGCGCGCAGTCCCTCCTGCGGCTGCGGCGAGATCTACGACGGCACCTTCACCGGCGGGCGCCGGGCCGGGCTCGGGGTGACCGCGGCCCTGTTGCGGCGCAACGGTGTTTCCGTCCGTTCCGCCGACCAGCCACCGGACTCGCCGGCGTAGCCGGACCGGAGGAACGGCGCGTCAGGCCGCCACGGCCGCCGGCCACGCGGGGGAGCGGCCCAGCAGGGCGACGATGTCGTCGAGCCCTTCGTCGCCCGGCTCGGGCACGGCGGGCGCGAAGGCGGCACCGGGGGCGAGCCGGAACTCGCCGTCCGGGACGCTGCGGGCCACCGTCAGCGCGGCCGCGAGCACCTCGGGCGGGAAGGTCACCGACAGGCCGAGCGCGCTCGCGAGATCCCAGGCGTGCACGACGTAGTCGACAAGGTGGAAGCTGAGCGCCTGCTGCCCGGGGACCACCGCCTCCGCGCCGAACTCGGGGAGCGGGAACTTCCGGTCGGCGAGGTCGTCGACGGCGAACGCGGTGAGGGCGGCCTCCGCCGCGGACCGGTAGGTCGCGGCCGGATCGTCGCCGAGGGACACGAGCTTCCAGTGGTCGAGGCCACCGTCCCCGGTGGAGGAGGCGGCGAACCCGCGGTGCTGGGCGGCCATGTGGGAGATCAGGCCGTACACCGTCCACGCGGCGCACGGGGTGGGCTTGACCAGGTCGGCGGGGATCACCTGGGAGACGAGCGCGATGGTGGTGCGCACCGCGACCGTGTCGAGGTCACGGAGTTCATTGATGTGCATGTGCTTATGATGTGCGTCTGCTTATCATTTGTCAACGACGAACCGCTGGGTATCGTCGTCCCATGCCCGAACAGCGACGGCCGGACCTCGGCGAGATGCTCGCCGGGCTGATGCGCGCGCTGATGGCGATGGAACAGCCGGTGCTCGACGCGCACGGGCTGACCATGTGGGGCTACGCGGTGCTCAGCACGCTCGACGATCGTCCGGTGCGGACGCAGGCGGCGCTGGCGCAGGCCATCGGCGCGGACAAGACCCGGATCATCGGGACGCTGGAAGCCCTGCAGGAAGCCGGGTTCATCAGCCGCGACCCGGACCCGGCCGACCGGCGGGTGCGGCTGCTCGCGATCACCGAGGCGGGGCGTCGCGTGCGCCGGGCGGCACAGGCGAGGATCCAGGAGGGCGAGGAGGAGCTGCTCGCCGGTCTTTCCGCCGGGGAGCGGGCGGCTTTCCTCGGCGTGGCAAGGAAACTGTGGTCGCGGTCCGGTTCGTGACGGTGCCCGTCCGGTAGCGCCGGGCGTTCAGCCGCGGGCGGCCTTCGTCCTTTTCGGACGGACGCCTTCCCTGGTGGGGGAAGAAGAACAGGCGACCGTCCAGGCCGCTTCGATCATGTGGAAGATCTCGTCCACCGCGGCCGCCGGATCGTCCGCGTCGCGGGAGAGCGAATAGGCGTCGATCACGAACCGCGCGATCGCCCGGCAGGCCGTCGGGCCCGGCGCCGAGCCGGGGGCGGCGGCGATGGCCGCGGCCAGCGATTCCGTGTGCCGCAGCCGCATCGACTCCTCGTACTCCCGCAGGGCGGGCGAGGTGGTGATCATGTGCCAGACCGGGGCGGCGCCCTCGCCCGCGCAGTGGCGCACCAGCTCGTGGACCTCGCGGCGCAGCGCGGGGAGAAGCGGCTCGTGCGGGGCCCGGTCGGTGACCGCATGGACGAGGCCGCGCTCGAAGTCCTGGTCCTGCTCGAACACCAGGGCCTCTTTCGAGGCGAAATGGGAGAAAACCGTGGTGACGGCCACGTCCGCCTCGGCGGCCACGTCGCGGATGCCCACCGCGTCGTACCCGCGTTCCAGGAACAGCCGCAGGGCGGTGTCGGCGATCTTCTGGCGGGTCGCGGCTTTCTTGCGCTCGCGGCGTCCGGTCGGCGCGGTCATCCAGTGATGCTATCAGACACAAAAACCTACCTGTTGTTAAACACTAACCGTTAGTGCTAGCTTCGATGGTATGACGAGAACGATGCACACGGTGATCGTGGGCGCGGGGCTGGTCGGGCTCACCACCGCGGCTTCGCTGCGGCTGCTCGGGCACGAGGTCACCGTGCTGGAGCACGCGCCGGAGATACGGGCCGCCGGGGCCGGGATCGGCCTGTGGCCCAACGCGTTGCGGGAGTTCGACACCCTCGGCGTCGGCGACGACGTCCGGCGCATGGGGGAGGACGTCGACGCCTGGTTCTACGACGCCACCGGCCGCCCGATGCGCGCGGCGGGCTACGACGCGAGCGCCTACCAGTTCCTGATGGTGCCGCGGCCGGAGCTGACCACCCTGCTGGCCGACACCGCCGGCAGGGACCGGATCCGCCTGGGAGTCCACGTCACCGGCTTCACCGAACACGACACGCACGTGGAGGTGCACCTCGCCGACGGTGCGTCGCTGCGGGCGGATCTGCTGATCGGCGCGGACGGGGTGTACTCCGACGTGCGCGCCGCGCTGGTACCCGGCAGCACGGCGGTCGAGCACGCCGGCAACTACGCCTGGCGGGCCGTGCTGCCCGCCGGTGCCGAGCGGCCGGAGGGCACCATGGTCACCATCGGCTCCGCGCGGACGCGGGGCGGCTACACGCGGGTCGCGCGGGATCGGACCATGTGG
Source organism: Amycolatopsis samaneae (assembly GCF_039541975.1). Classification (NCBI taxonomy): domain Bacteria; kingdom Bacillati; phylum Actinomycetota; class Actinomycetes; order Pseudonocardiales; family Pseudonocardiaceae; genus Amycolatopsis; species Amycolatopsis samaneae. The sequence continues at coordinate 31,574 of NZ_BAABHG010000004.1, read as the reverse complement.
TGGATCGCGCAGTTCGAGGCCGGGGAACTCGTGGGCAGCAAGAAGGAACGGGCGCTGTCACGGGCCCGGCACGTGGCCGAGTCCGGCTGGCACGACGAGCTGCTGGAGATGATCGCCGCCACCGACGAAGAATCCGTGCTGGAGAACCAGATCATGCGCGTGCCCGAGCTGCCGCGCTGGACCACCGGCCGGGTCGCGCTGATCGGGGACGCCGCGCACGGGCTGTCCCCGCACATCGCGGCGGGCGGCACCCTGGGCATCGAGGACGCCGGGGTGCTGCGTGCCGAACTGGCGGACGGGAGCGATCTCGCCGAGGCGCTCGCCCGGTACGAGCGCGCCCGCCGCGCCCGGTTCGAGAAGGTGCGCGAGCACTCCGACGCGGTCGAGTACGCCATCGGGGCCGCCGAGTCCGCCGAGCGCTACGCCGCCTTCAGCCACTGGATGCTCACCACCGCGCCCGGCGCCTGAGCCCGGTAGCGCCCTCCGGCGCACAAACCCTTCTGTATCAACAAAACTATGAGGTGGATCGCATGAAGAAAATCAGCTTCGCCGAGTTCGGTGGCCCCGAGGTCCTGCGGCTCGTGGACGCCGAAGAGCCCCACGCGGGGCTGGGCCAGGTCCGGATCGCGGTGCGGGCGGCGGGGGTGAATCCGGCCGACTGGCGCATCCGGGAAGGCCAGGCCATCGGCGGGAGCCCGGCCGCACTGCCCGCCGGGCTCGGCCTGGACGCCGCCGGGGTGGTGGACGAGGTCGGCGCGGGTGTCGAGGGGATCGAGGCCGGCGACGCCGTGTTCGGCGAGGGGATAAGCACCTACGCCGAGTTCGCCGTGCTGACGGCATGGGCCCGGATGCCCGAGGGACTGTCGTTCGAGGAGGCGGCCGGGTATCCGTCCGTGGTGGAGACCGGGCTGCGCGTCATCCGCGAGGTCGGGGTGCGGCCAGGGCAGACGCTGCTGGTCAGCGGCGCGTCCGGCGGCGTCGGCTCGGCGGTGTCGCAGATCGCCCGCGAGCGCGGCATCACGGTGATCGGCACGGCCGGGGCCGCGAACCAGGACTACCTGCGGGACCTTGGCGTCCTCGCCACCACGTACGGCGAGGGCTGGGTGGAGCGGGTGCGTCGGCTCGGCCGGGTCGACGCGGCGCTCGACCTGGCGGGCTCCGGTGTCGTCCGTGAACTCGTCGAGCTGACCGGGGACCCGCGAAAGGTGGTCTCCATCGCCGATCTCGGCGCGCCGGATCTCGGTGTCCGGTTCTCCGGCGCGGCCGGGAGCGTGCCGGACGCGCTGGCCGAGGCCGTCGACCTCATCTCGCGGGGCAAGCTGCGCATCCCGGTCGAGAAGGCGTACCCGCTGGCCGACGCCGTGGCGGCACACGTCGACATCCAGGCCGGGCACACCCGCGGGCGCCGGGTCCTGCTCGTCTGAGCCGTTTCCGCGCGGTCGTGTGTCCGCCTCGAACGCTCCGTAGCGGACGTTGCACGTCCCGAACGGAGCGTTCGAGACATGATCACCCGGTTCAGCCGACCGGTGGGCGGCGCCCCGCCCATGGCGCGGCCTGTTCGAGCTGGGCGGCGACACGGATGAGCACGTCCTCGCGGTTCTGGGCGGCGACGAGCTGGACGCCGACGGGCAGGCCCTCGGCGTTCCAGTGCAGGGGCAGCGAGATCGCGGGCTGCCCGGTGATGTTGAACGGCGCGGTGAAGGCGGCCCGCCAGGCGACACCGGCGGCCAGCTCCTCCGGTGTCGCGGCGTCCGGGGCCAGCTCGCCGAGTTCGGCGGGCGGCGCGGGCATCGTCGGGACCAGCAGGACGTCCAGCTCGTTCTCCCAGAGCGCGGCCACGCCGCGGGACCAGCGCTGCGCCGCGGTCATCCCGGCCAGCCACTGGGTCGCGGTGACCGCGCGGCCCGCCTCCGCGAACATCGCGTTCATCGGCTCCAAAGTGGACAGAGGAACTTCCTCGCCCAGCGTGTGCGACCAGGCATCCAGCTCCCAGGCGACCACGGCGGTCAGCAGGGCGGGCATGGTGTCGAACATCCCCGGCGCGTCCAGCGGGACCGCCGCGGTGGACTCGACGTGATGTCCGAGGGAGGCCAGCAGCGCGCCGGTCCGTTCCACCGCGGCCACACAGTCCGGATGGGCGAGTTCGCCGGTACCCGGTGCGGTGACGCGGAAACCGACGCGCAGGCGGCCGGGATCCGCGCCGACCTCGGCGCGGAAGGGCCGGGACGGCGGCGGCGCGCTGTAGGGGTCGCCGGGCGCCGCGCCCGCGGTGACGTCGAGCACGGCGGCGGTGTCGCGGACCGAGCGGGTCAGCACGTGCTCGTGGGTGACCTGCGCCCAGTGCTCGCCCAGCTGCGGCCCGAGGCTGGTCCGCGCCCTGGTCGGCTTCAGCCCGACCAGCCCGCAGGCGGACGCGGGGATCCGGATCGAGCCCGCCATGTCGTTGCCGTGCGCGACCGGGACCAGGCCCGCGGCCACCGCGGCGGCCGATCCCCCGCTGGATCCGCCGGGCGAGCGCGCCGGGTCCCACGGGTTCCGCGTCGCGCCGTGCAGCAGCGGCTCGGTGGTGATGCTGGTCGCCAGCTCCGGGGTGTTCGTCCGGCCGCAGAACAGGAATCCCGCGTCCCGCAGCCGCTTGGCGAGGTAGGAGTCCGCCGGTGCGCGCCAGTCGCGCTCGTGCAGGGCACGCAGGCCACCGTGCACCGGATCGCCCGCGGTGTGACAGAGGAAGTCCTTGAGCAGCATCGGAACGCCGCGGAACGGCCCGTCCCCGGGCGCCGCCGCCTCCTCGCGGGCCCGCTCGAACCGGGTGCTGACCACGGCGTTGAGCTCGCCGTCGAGCTTTTCGATCCGCTCGATCGCCGCGTCCAGCAGCTCCCGTGGCGTCACCTCGCCCCGGCGGACGAACCCGGCCTGCGCCGTCGCGTCCAGCCAGGCGAGTTCCCCGTGCGTCGGCGCGTTCCCGCTCATCCGGCACTTCCCTTTCCCACGACGACCTGTGAGTCCATTGTGGTCACGCGCGGGCGGAGTGCCGGACGAGCGGTGCGGATCGGGGCGCCTGGGTCAACCAACGATGTCCGAACTTCCCTCGGCGGGCAGCTCGGCCGGGTCACCGAGCCAGTCGTCGACGCGGACGCGGCAGGAGTTGAGGACGTAGGCGACCAGCGTGTAGGTCCCGGTCAACGCCAGCAGTTCCAGCAGCTGACGCTGGTCGTAGCGGACGGACAGCCGCGCCCAGGTCTCCTCGGACACCGCGGCCGACGGCCCGTTCAGCTCGTCGACGGCGCGGAGCAGCGCGGCGTCGTGCTCGCTCCAGCCGGGCGCGCCGGGGCCCGAGGGGATCCGGGAGATCTCCTGCTCGGTCAGTCCCGCGCCCGCGCCGATCACCACGTGGTGTGCCCATTCGTAGCGGGCCCTGGTGTGCCAGGCGACGCGCAGGACGACCAGCTCGCGGTCGCGGGCCGGGAGCAGCCCGGTCCCGATCGCTTCGAGCAGCGGGGCGAGGCCGGTCAGCAGGCCGGGATGGTTGCCGATGGTGGCGAGGACGTTGAGCACGGGGTGCGCGGCGAGATGCGCCGCCATCGGGCCGTCCTGGCCGTCGGGGGTGCCCGGTCGCCCCAGGAGCCCGCCCAGCAGCGGCCGGACCTCCTCGGGTGGCGCGGGGGCGATGCGGGGCGCGGTGTCCTGGACGGTCATCGCCGTCACCGCCCTTCCGGCCGGATCGCGGACATCTGGGGCATCAGCTCCAGTTCGGCCGGGGTGCCGTCGCCGTTGAGCTCGCGGTAGACCGCGCCGATGTTCAGCACCAGCCTGCCGGGGTCGTCGAGGTCCTCGAAGCCGCGGTGGTCGAACTCCCGCGCGGCCTCCAGCGCGGTGCGTCCCTTCCGGTGGGTGTCGACGGCGTGGTCGCGCAGGCGGTTCAGGTAGTCGCGGAACCGGGCGACCTCGGGCTTGCCGACCACCGGGCCGTGCCCGGGGACGATGTGATCGACGTCCAGGCCGAGAATCACGTCACAGGCGCGGATCCAGCCGCTGACCGGTCCACTGTGGACGACGGGATGGCCGCCGACGAACAGGATGTCCCCGGTGAACAGCACCCGGTCGCCGGGGACGTGCACGAGGACGTCGCCCTCGGTGTGCGCGGGACCGACTTCGAGCAGGCGCACGGTGCGGGAGCCCGCCCGCAGTTCGAGTTCCCCGTCGAAGGTGACGTCCGGGTAGGTCGGGGTGACGTCGGTGAAGTCGAACGGCGCGAAGAGCTCCACGAGGTCCCGCACGCCGGGGTCGGATCCGCCCGCGGCGAGCGCCGCCAGCATCGGCTGGGGGCCCGCGTGGCGCATTTCCGCGGCGGCCGCGGTGGAGGCGACGATCCGCGCGTCCGGCAGGAGCTGGTTGCCCCACCAGTGATCGCCGTCGCCGTGGGTGTTGACCACGGTGCGGATGCGCGCGCCGGGCAGGGCCTGCTCGACGGCGTCGAGCATCCGCCGGGTCAGCGCGACGGTGAACAGGGTGTCCACGAGCAGCGCCTCGTCGCCGTCGACGACCAGGCCGGCGTTGCTCCAGCCCCAGGAGCCGTTCGGTTGCAGATAGGCGTAGGTCGCGGGCGCGATCTGGTGCAGACCGGTGCGATACGGGATGGGCATGGCGTTCCTCCGCTTCGTCGTTCTTGGATTAGAGTACAAACATAGACTCAAGTCCACAACTGATCGGAGGGAGGTAGGGTTTGCGGGTGAGCGCGACACCCACGCCCGGCGACCGGGCCCCCGCCGGCAGGCTCGAACGCCGCAAGCGGCAGACCCGGCAGCGCCTGTTCACCGCCGCGCTGGAGCTGTTCGCCGCCCAGGGTTTCGACGCCACGACCTACGACGAGATCGCCCAGCGCGCCGACGTGGCGCGCCAGACCGCGTTCAACTACTTCCCGCGCAAGGAGGACTTCGTCCGCGCGTGGGTCGAGCACCGGCGCGAACGCCTGCGGCAGCTGCTGGACGAAACCGCCTTCCAGGAGGCGCCCGCCGCCGAGCAGCTGGCCGGGTACCTGAGTGCGCTGGCCGGTTTCAACGCCGAGGAGCGGCACCTTCGCGCCACTCTCGCCGTCACGCTGCCGGTCAGCATGGACATGATGTTCGGGGAAGGGCCGCCGGAGGTCTTCGCCGCGAGCATCCGGCTCGGCCAGCGGAACGGTGAGTTCGGCACCGAGGTGGATCCGGAGGTGGCCGCCGAGGTCATCTTCGACAGCTATCTGTGCGCGCTGGGTCGCTGGGCCCGGCAGGACACGCCCGCGTCGCCTTCGCTGGAGGAGACGTTGCTGGCCAAGCTGACGGTGATCCTCCGCGGCCTCACGCCGTAACATCCACAAAGGACTCTTTGGGTGGCGGGGACTCCGGTGCGGGGCAAGGCTGTTCGGGCAAATGAGATACCTGTCCGTCTCTGCGTTTCCCGGTTTCGTTGACGCTGCGCATAAAGCGTCCTTACCTTCGAGGAAGCTTCGAGTGACGAGGGGGTTTCTCGATGACGACGACTACCGACACGCTCAGTCATCCGTGCGACACGCCACCCTGCCGGGAGCCACTGGACGGCTCCCGGCTGCGCACGCTGGTGGCCAAGGTGTTCACCGCGCGCCGGATCGAGGCGCTGCGGCCGAGGGTGCGCGCGCTCGCGGGCGCCGTGCTCGACGAGATGATCGCCGGTGGGGCCCCGGCCGACCTGGTGGAGAACTTCGCGCTGCCGTTTCCCGTCGTGGTGGGCTGTGAGCTGCTCGGCGTTCCGGAGGGCGATCGTCCGCTGCTGCGGGTGTGGAGCGACGTCGTGCTGTCCACGAGCGCGCTGACCGCCGAAGAGTTTCAGGCGGGCATCGGGGAACTGCGCGCCTACCTCGCCACCCTGATCACCCAGCGCCGCACCGCACCGGCGGACGACCTGCTGACCGCGCTGATCGAAGCGAGGGACGGGCACGACCGGCTCTCCGAGCCGGAACTGGCCAGTGTCGCCCTCGCCGTCCTGGCCGGTGGGCACGAGACGACCGCGACCCGGATCGCCGGTTTCGTCCACGCGCTGCTGGCTCGCCCCGACCGGTTCGCCGAACTGCGCGCCGACCCCGCGCGGGTCCCGGCCGTCGTGGAAGAACTGTTGCGGCGCTTCGCGTTCGGCCAAGGCGTGGGTTACTGCGCCGGTGCCGAGCTGGCGAGGGTGGAGCTACAGGAGGCGTTCGGCGCGCTGGTGACGAAGATGCCCCGGCTGCGCCCCGCCGGTGAGGTCGTGTGGAAGACGCGCCCGCTCGTGCGCTCCCCGGAAACGCTGCCGGTGGCCTGGTAGCCGCGAGACGTCCAGTTGGTGGACACGATTGCGAGCCGGTAGCCGGAGCGGTCCACTCGGCTCGTCGACTCTTCTCGTGGAAGGATCATCATGTCGGTCACCGACGAACTCCTTGCCAACAACGCCGAGTACGCCGCGAACTTCACCGGGCCGCTGCCCCTGCCGCCCGCCAAGCACGTCGCCGTGCTCGCCTGTATGGACGCCCGCCTCAACGTCTACGGGGTCCTCGGCCTCGCGGAGGGCGAGGCACACGTCATCCGCAACGCGGGTGGCGTCGTCACCGAGGACGAAATCCGCTCCCTCGCGATCAGTCAGCGATTGCTCGGTACCGAGGAGATCATTCTCATCCACCACACCGATTGCGGCATGCTCACCTTCACCGACGAGGATTTCCGGAATTCGATCCAGCGGGAGGTCGGCGTGAAACCCGGGTGGGCGTCGGAGGCCTTCACCGATCTGGACGAGGACGTCCGCCAGTCCCTCGCCCGGATCCGCACCAGTCCCTTCATCCCCCGGAAGGAATCCGTCCGCGGCTTCGTTTTCGACGTCGCCACCGGGAAACTGTCCGAGGTCTTCTGAGCGGCACCGGATTCCGGCGGAGCGGCTCCCGCTCCGCCCGGATCCGCGCCCCTGGTCCTCGCGGCGGTGTGCCGTCAGGCGGCTTGGGGCAGGGAGGTGGGCACGGAGGCGGAGGCGCGGTGGAGGAATTCGGCGTTCGAGCCGGTTTTGCGGAGCTGTTCGAGAAAGAGTTCGGTGGCGTGCTGGCCTTCGCGGCCGAGCAGGGCGCGGCGCACGCCGTGGAGGACGGCGAGTTCGGCGGGCGGGATCAGCAGTTCTTCGCGGCGGGTGCTCGAAGCGGCGAGATCCACGGCGGGGAAGATCCGGCGTTCGGCGAGCTTGCGGTCCAGCCGGAGTTCCGAGTTGCCGGTGCTCTTGAGCTCCTCGAAGAACACCGTGTCGGCGAGGGAGCCGGTTTCCACCATCGTGGTGGCGATGATGGTGAGCGAGCCGCCACTCTCGATGGTGCGGGCGGCGCCGAGGATCCGCTTGAGCGGGTGCAGCGCCGAGGCGTCGACACCGCCGGAGAGGATCCGGCCGGAGGGGCGGCCCGCGAGGTTGTAGGCACGGCCGAGCCGGGTGAGCGAGTCGAGCAGCAGCACGACGTCCTTTCCTTGCTCGACAAGCCTTTTCGCCCGCTCGACGGCCAGTTCGGTGACCGCGATGTGATGGGCGGGCGGTTGGTCGAAGGGAGAAGCGACGACTTCGCCGCGGATCGAGCGGCGCATGTCGGTGACCTCCTCCGGGCGTTCGTCGGCGAGGACCGCCATCAGGTGACATTCCGGGGCGTTGTGCGCGACCCCGTCCGCGATCGCTTGCAGCACCGAGGTTTTGCCCGCCTTGGGCGGGGACACCACGAGTGCGCGCTGGCCCTTGCCGATCGGGGCGACGAGATCGATCAGCCGCGTGGTGAGCGGTCGCGGCCCGGTTTCGAGCAGGATCCGTTCGTGCGGGTGCACCGGGACGAGCTGGTCGAAGACCGGGCGGTCCGGGACGGGGGCGGCACCGTTGACGGTGTCGATTTCGGTGGTGCTGCCCTCGACTTCGTCGCCGCGGCGCAGCCCGTAGCGGCGCACGACGGAGGCGGGCAGGGGGATGTCGCCCGGCTCGGCGGCGTAGCCGGCCCGGACGAACCAGGATTTTCCTTGCAGGTCAAGGATTCCGTGAAAAGACATGGTGGGTCTCCAAAGCAGTGGTGGGGCGGCGTCTTCAGCGGAGGCCGCGAACGAGAACCGGGCCTGAGAGAGGGTTCCGGTTCGGAGAGACTCCCTGGGCGGCTGACGGCCGACTTCCACGAGAGTGAGGCCAGGATAGCCGGTGCGAGCCCGAAGCGCAACCATGCTCGCGCCGAGACGTGCTCAGGTCCACTGTGGACTCCAGTGATCCGCAGGTCCGTGAATGCCACATTGAGGGAATCAGAGTCCTTCAATGTGGCATTCACGGCAGCGGTTGGGGTGTGCTGGTGTCGCGAGTGTCGCATTGTCGACGTTCAGCGTCGCGAATGTCGCATTCGTGACATCGTCTGAGCCGAAGCCCGGGTCCCGATCGGGGTGTTGGGGCGGTGAGTGATGCTGGTGGCCTTGCGTGGGGTGCGCGGGTGCTGAAGGACGCTTTCAGTGCGTTGGCCGCGCTGAAGGACGCCTTCAGTGCGCTGAGTGCACCGAAGGCGTCCTTCAGCACACCCCGGCCCCAGACACTCCTGGTGAGAGTCCCTCAATGTGGCATTCACGGACCATCGGAGCAGCCAGGGAACGGGGGGCTCAGAAGCCGGTGATGACCGCGACGAGATCGTGCAGCGGGTCGGTGACGTAGACGGTGCCGGTGCGCTGGTCGACCGCGACGTCGCCGGGGTTGACGCCGAGCGACAGTTCCCCGGTGAGCAGGCCGCGCGCGCCGTCGACCTTGACGACTCCGTTCGGGCCGCCGTTCGTGTATACCGTGTTCGTCGCCTGGTGGACCGCGACCGAGGACGCCTCGCTGCGCAGGAGCACGTGCGGCAGCTCGGCCCGGGTCGCACCGTCCACGATGGACAGATGGTGGATCCCGGAATTGCTGACGTAGACCCGGTCGGACGCGGGATGCGTGCCGAGGCCGGCCGGGCCCCTGCCGACCTTGACGCTCCCGGTGAAGGTCGCGCTCGCGGTGTCCAGGATCTCGACGGTGTCGGTGTACAGGCTGGCCAGGTACACCAGGTGCCGCCCCTGATCCACGCTCACCCCGGAAAAACCCTTGCCGGGCCCGGGAACGATGGCGATCAAGGTGCTGCTGACCCCGTCGATGATCGCGACCGAGCCGCTCGTCGCGCTGCCCGCGTACACCCGGTTCGCCGCCTCGTCCACGGCCAGCGCGGAGGCGCCGGGTCCCGCGCCGACCACGCCGAGCACCCCGTCGTTCCCGCCGTCGAGCACGGTGACCGTGCCCGCCGCCGGGCCGGCCACGTACACCCGGTTCGTGGCCTGGTTCACCGCCACCCCGGCCGGCGCGTCGCCGACCCGCACGGTCGCGACGACGCCGCGGCCGTCCAGCACCGAAACGGTCCCGGCGGCGGAGTTGGCGACGTACACCTTCCCGGTCACCGAGTTCACCGCGACGGGGCCCGGCCGGTCACCGACGCCGACGGTCACCACCTGGGCGGCCGAGGCCGGGCGAGCGGTCCCGAGCACTCCCAGGACAGCCGCTCCGGCCAGGGTGAACATCGTCCGGCGGCCGATGACTGAACCGTGCATCGTGGCCTCCCCGTGGCCCGTGTCTCACTCGTTCAGGTGACATCTGGTGAAACCTTAACGCGTGAGGCGGGCGCACGCGGCGTGAAACGGGAATCAGGCGGCGGGGCCCTTGGCGAAGTAGGCGCGGCAGATCCCGTTGTCGTAGTCCGCCGCGATCTCCAGCACGTTCTTCCCACCGTCCACCGGCAGCAGCGTCGAGCTGTAGTTCGGACACCAGTCGTTGACCGGTTTGGCGACCGCGACCGGCGCGGGCAGCTCGTACCACGGTCCTTCGCCGAGACTGTCGTTGGCCAGCAGGGTTTTCCCGTTGCCGGGCAGGGGATTCCCCTTGGCGTCCACGAAGATCTGGCCGACCATCAGCAGGCGGGTGCCCTTCGGCCCGCCGGGGAACAGCGTCACCGTCTGCGCGTGCTCGAAGTGATTACCGTTCGCGGTACCGATCTGAGCGCCCGGCGCGACCGGGTCGCCGAAGTTCGCACCGTCAGCGGAGATCTTGTAGTACGGATCGCAGTATCGGGAGCCGAAATTGCAGATTTCGTAGCCAAAGTAGAAGCGGCCGTCCGGCAGCCGCCGCACGATCGGCATGCCGGGGCGGACGCGGTCCGGCGGGATCGCCATGGTGCGCTGCTTCGTGCCCCAGTGCACCCCGTCGGTGGACGCGACCCGGTTGAGCACCTGGGCGAACCGCGGCGCCTCGGTCTCGTCGGCGAAGTGCAGCCAGAGCGTGCCGCCCGCGTCCACGGTGAACTCGGGTTCCCAGACGCCGTCGTGGTTGTGCGAACGCGCCGCCTCGGCGAGGAACCGCCATGAGCGGCCACCGTCACCGCTGGCCAGTATCTTGATCCCGACCCGGCGCCCGGGACCCGCGTTCTGGCCGTAGCTCGCCGCCCAGAGCAGGGTGCCTTCGGGGAGCGCGCCGACCCGTCGCGGCAGCTCGTACAGCGTGCCGCAGCACATCCCGGCGGCGCCTTCGGGATCGCGGATCTCGCCGATCCGCTGGAAGCTGCGCCCCTCGTCGAGGCTCTGGAACACCGGGGCGAACCGGCCGCGGGCGTCCTCGCTGGTCACCGCCGCGATGATCCGGCCGTCGCGCAGCGGGCCGCCGTGGGCCAGCCGGATGAGCCGGGGATAGGACCCCATGCCCTCGGTGAGCAGCCGTCGTTCGGCCGACGGCGCGGCCGAGGCCGGGGCCAGGGTGCTCGCGGCCAGTAGCAGTGTCATCAACAGCGCGAAGCTGCTCCCCAAGCGGCGCATGCTCCGTCCTTACCGCACGACGGGCGCTAATTCACACCATAGGGTGGTAAATCCGTGGCTTTTTCACTCATTTGGTGCAGGGCTTCCCGCGGGTTTCTCTCGTCGCGAACGCTCCGTTCGGGATGCTCAACGTCCGTTACGCGTCGTTCGCGGCGCGGAGGACCGGCTTCGCCGGAACCCGGGCGGGACGGCGTGGGCCGGGGCCGTCACGACGGCGGCCCCGGCCCACGTGTCCGCTGCTACGGCGCGTCGGGCCCGACGTCGGCCTTCGTCAGCGGCCGGGCCGGGGTGGCCTTGTCGTACTGGTCGGCGCCGACGTCCTTCGCCGAGGGGCGGGCCTGCTGGTCGATGTCGAGCGTGACCTGCGGGAACGATCCGGTGGCCTTGCCGATCGCCGGGCTGGAGGCGGCCGGTCGGGGCAGCCCGTGCGCGTCCTTCGCCAGCTTCGGGTCGACCGTGCGGTACGCGTCCGAAGGCAGGGTGCCCGCGGGCGAGCCGAACAGGATGTTGCCGGTGAAGTGCGACGACGTGCCGGTGCCCTTCGCCGCGGCCGCGCCCTTGCCGAGCAGGATGTTGTCGGCGAGCGTGTCGTCCGAGGGCGGGAACGGCTTGCCGCTCCCGTAGGAGATGAGCGCGCCAGTGCCCGACAGCGTGTTGAAGGCGACCAGGCAGTGGTCGGCGGCGTCGTGGTTGGTGCCGCTGGTGGTGTCGTCGCGCACCTCGCCGCCGCCGAACTCCATCGCCGTGCCCGCGGTGTCGGTCACGACGTTGTTGACGACGACGTGGTTGTTGCCGAAGAAGCGGATGCCGGTGGTGCCGCCGATGAGGATGTTGCCCTCGACGCGCGAATTCCACCCGTGCCGCATGGACAGCGTGCCTCGGCTGTTGACGATGGTGTTGTACCGCACCACGTTGTGGCTCGACTTCACCGAGATCGCTTCGGAATCGCCGTCGGCCTTCTCGAACAGGTTGTACTCGATCTTCCCCTGCGCGTCGGCGTGCTGCCTGCCGGAGAGCCCGAAGCGGATCGACTCACCGCCGTTGGTGCCCTTGAACTGGTGGTTGTAGAAGTAGTTGTGGTGCACGTGGACCCGCTGCGCCATGTCCTTCTCGCCCGGTCCGACGACCTGGAGGAACACTCCTGCCTCGGTCCGGTTCTCGAACGTGTTGTGGTCGACCTCGGTGTCGTCGGCCTTGACGGTCAGGTCGGCCTTCCCGGGGTTGCCCTGGAACACGTTGCGGGTCACCCGGTCACCCTTGGCGTCGCCCGGCACGGTCAGCCCCGCGTCGTTGGCGAACACGAACCCCTGGACCACGACATGGGAGGCGCCGGTCAGGTCCAGCCCGCCCGCGCCGGTGAAACGGGCCTGGCCCGGCGAGGCCGCGGTGATCGTGATCGGGGCGGCCGCGGTGCCGGAGCGGCCGACGCGGATCGGACCGGCGTCGTAGGCACCGTCGGCCACCTCGACCCGGTCACCCGGCCGCGCCAGCGCCAGCGCCGCGGTCAGCTGGTCCGGGGACGCCGCGCTCAGCGTGCGCGGCGCGGGGCCGGTGGCCGACGCGGCGTAGCCGCCGCCCGCGGCGAGCACACCGGCCATTCCCGCGGCGAACAGCACGCCTGCTCTCCTGGTCAGGGGACGAGCCATGTCTTTCTCCTCGAATTGAACGGTTTCGGATGGAGCGCGGCGTGGTGGTGCGTCCGGAGGAACGCCTCCGGAAATCCATAGTGGACACTGTGGCGGGGTGGCTAACCCCGGCTCGCCTGGAAGTCGCGGAAGAGCAGATGGGTGTCGAGGATGTCGGACTTCGCGCTCTTGACCGAGCGGTAGATGCCCCATTTCGGCCGGACGTAGTCGCCCTGGCCGGGCATCTTCACGCCGGTGCGTCCGCCCCGTGCGGCGACCGGCGCGTCCGGCCCGGTGCCGTCGCGGATGACGCAGGCCGCCGCGCCCTTGTCGCCGGGGGTCAGTGTCCATTCCACGGTGATCCACTTGTCGCGCAACGGGTCCAGCGCGGCCGAGGCGAAGGACGGGGAGCCGGGATTCGCGTACGCGCGGGCCTGGATCAGCTCCCGGCCGCCGTCGCGGGTGAGATCGAGGGTGACCCACGGCCCGCCGTTGGTGGAGGGCGTCTTGGTCTGGAAGATGTGCGTGAACTTACTGGTACCGTGCAAAGTGGACGGAACGAACATCTCGTAGGAGATCGTCCACTTCTCGCCGTCCCGCATCTTCAGCGCGCTGCCGTTCTGCACCATGCCCTTGACCTCGGTGCGCTGCCGGTCGCCACCACCGGTGGTGTCGCGGTCATCAGCCCAGATGTCGAACCGGTAGTGGTCGCCTTCGACGTAGACGTATCTGCGGTCCGGGTGCTGGTGGCCGCGGTCGGCTTCGACGCCCTCGAAGGCCTTCGTGCCGTCCTTCGCCGGGTCCGGGTGCCACAGCGGGGCGGGCGCCGCAGCGGCCAGGGGGCTGAGCACGATCGGCGTGGCGAGCGCGGAGACGGCCAGCGTGCGCAGGGCGGTACGCCTGGTTACTCCGCCGGGGTGCCGCGCGGGGTCGATCATCATCGGTGTGTCCTTCCTGACGGCGGATCGACAGGGGTCACATCGGTCGGCGGAGGAGCCGGGAGACCACGCGGGCCACCCGGCCAGGACATCCGATGTCTTTCCGGTGATGAACGTAGGAGGGGCCGGGAACGGTGTCAACGGTGATCCGGATCCTTGGCGAACCAGTGGGGAATTCACCCTGGAAGCACGGGTTTTCGCTCTTCAACTCGTGTGCCAGTGATCGGATCACTCGATGTTCTGCCGGGCCGTGAAGGATGGTCAGCGGATGACGTCGTAGACCAGTTTCTGGATTCCGTTGGAGTAGGACTCGCTCTCGACGAGCTTGAGGTTCTGCTTGTCCTTGTCGCTGTCGCTGAACAGCCGCTTGCCCGCCCCGAGCAGCACCGGGAACATCAGTAGGTGGTAGCGATCGATCAGGCCCTCGTCGGACAGGGCGCGGTGCAGGGTCGCGCTGCCGTGGATGCCGATCGGGCCGCCCTCGGTCGCCTTGAGCGCGGCGACGTCCTCCAGCGAACGCAGGATGCTGATCTCGCCCCAGCCGGAGACCAGGTCCTCGTCCTTCAGTGTCGTGGACACCACGTACTTCGGCATCGCGTTGTAGCCGGCGAACTCCTCGGTCATGCCCGGCCACACCGGCGAAAACGCCTCGTAGCTGACCCGGCCCAGCAGCATCGCGGTGGTTTCGCCCTGCTCGCGGCCCTTGAGTTCGAACGCGGCTCCGTCGAACTCGATGTCCTTGAAGGTCCAGCCCGCGTTGCGGTAGCCCGGCTCTCCGCCGGGGGCCTCGACCACGCCGTCGAGCGAGACGAACGCGGTGGCGATCAGGGTGCGCATGGTTACTCCTTGGTCGATCTGGCTTGCTCTCGTCAGAGCGTCGAACGGGAGTCGCCGGATACGACACCGCGCGCCGAAAATTCTGACGGGCCGATTCTGCCCCGCGCGGAAGGCCCGGCGCGGCGGTGTTCCGACCTTCGTGTGCATTGTGGACACGGGTGCCGGGAGTAACGCGATCAGGCGTGTACGAGCCAGTGCACCACGACGGACATGACGAACGCGGCGGCGACCAGGGAGAGCGCCGCCGCGCCACACCACACCCACGCGGGGACCCGGGTCTCCTCGGGCGCTTCCGCCACGTCGTCGTCCCGATTCGCAGGGTGAAGCCCGGTAACCGTCATGCCGTCGCGTCCTCGCAGACCCAGGTGAATCGCCGAAGGACCAGTATCACCATGACCGCACGGGTCCCGCCGGGCAACTCGTCCACCGGCAAAGCGCGCACACGGTGAAGAGATCACCAGGTGACGGGCAGCTCCCGCACTCCGTAGAAGATCGCGTTCTCCTTGTACGCCAGGCGTTCCGGTGGGACGGCCGGGGCCAGCGCGGGGAGCCGCCGGAAGAGCGTGCGGTAGGCGACCTGGAGTTCCACTCTGGCCAGTCCCTGGCCGAGGCACTGGTGCGAGCCGTAACCGAAGGCGACGTGATGCCGGGTGGCGCGGCCGACGTCGAGGGTGTCCGGGTCCGTGAAGGCCGCGGGATCCCGGTTCGCGGTGCTCTTCACCGCGATGACGCCCTCGCCCGCGCGGATGAGCGTGCCGCCGATCTCCAGGTCCTCCCGCGCGACGCGGCGGGCCTCGGTGTGGGTGATCGACAGGTAGCGCAACAGTTCCTCGACCGCGCTCGCGACGAGGTCGGGGCCGCCGTCGCGGACCGCGCGGAGCTGCTCCGGGTGCGCGAACAACGCGGCGACGCCGAGCGCGATCATGGCGGCGGTGGTGTCGTGCCCGGCCACCATGAGCAACTGGCCGAGCACGGCGATCTCGCGCCGGCTCATCGCGCCGGTCCGGAACTGCTCGACGGCCAGCCTGCTGAGCAGATCGTCGCCCGGTTCGGCGGCCTTGGCGGTCACCAGGTCCTCGAGGTAGGCGTTCAGTTCCTCGCTGGCGGCCACGGCCCGCCCGGCGTCGGGCTTGTCCATCACGAGCGTGCGGGCCACCCGCTGGAAGAAGTCGCGGTCGGCGTAGGGCACGCCGAGCAGTGCGCAGATCACCAGCGACGGCAGCGGCAGCGCGAACGCCTCCACCAGGTTCGCCGGCCGCGGCCCGGCGAGCAGGTCGTCCACGAGTTCGTCGGCGATCCGCTGGATCCGCGGCCGCAGGGCGTTCATCCGCCGGATCGTGAAGTCCGCGGTCAGCAGCCTTCGCTGCGCCGTGTGCTCCGGCGCGTCCAGCTGCATCAACGTCTTCATCCGCGTGTCGCGGGCCCGGCTCACCGCGTTGGTGTGCGGGAAGCCGGGCCGGGACGCGTCGACGCCGACCCGGGGATCGGCCAGCAGCGCGCGCACGTCCGCGTACCGGGTCACCAGCCACGGCGTGCTGCCGTCCCACAGCCGTACCCGGGAGATCGGTGCGCCGGTGGTCAGTTCCGGCGCGGGGTCGAACGGGCAGCCCGCCGCGCGGGGCATCGGGAAGTCCGGGATGTTCGTCTTGTCGGTCATGCGTCGCATCATGGCGGCGCGGGCGACCCCGGTAATCGGACAAATCAGACGTGAACTATGTCGCATTTCAGGTGTCCTCGTCGGCGGTGAAGCGCCGAAGCAGGGTGAGCAGGGCGGCGCGTTCCACTGTGGACAGACCGGCGTAGCAGTCGGCGAGTACCGCGTCGGCGACCGCGTGACCGGCGTTCAGGACCTGTTCGCCCGCCGGGGTGAGGTGGTGTTCGATCCGGCGGCCGTGACCCGGCCGTCGCTCGATCAGGTCCTGGGCCAGCAGTCTTCCCGCGAGCGTGCCGAACGCCTGCTCGCTCTGGAACGTCGCCGTGGCGAGCGAACGGGCCGACGCGCCGGGCGAGCGGCTGATCGCCCGCAGCGCGTCCCACTGGGCCAGTGTCGTGCCGATCGTCGCGAGGGCGCTGTCCACCGCCCGGTGTTGCCGGTATTGCGCCTGCTTGACCGCCCGGCCGAGTTCCTGCAGTTCGTGGTGCACGGACCGAGTCTAGCCCAAAACTAAGCTTGTTTAAATAAACATCCTTAGTTACAGTGTTCGGCATGACTTCCGAACACACCGTCGTCCTGGGGGACGACCTCGCCATCACGATCTCCGAGGCCGGGTCCGGCAGACCCGCGCTGATCCTGCACGGCGGTGGGGGCCCGGCCACCGTCGCCGGTCTCGCCGGGCACCTCGCCCGCACCACGCGCACGATCACGCCGATCCACCCCGGCTGGAGCGGCACCGGCCGCCCCGCGTGGCTGACCGGCGTCGACGACCTCGCCATCGCCTACCTCGGGTACCTGCGCGACGCGGGGCTGCGCGACGTCGTGGTGGTCGGTTCGTCGGTGGGCGGCTGGATCGCCGCCGAAATGGCCGTGCGGGACACCGCGGGCGTCCTTTCCGGCCTGGTGCTGATCGACGCGGTCGGCGTGCACGTCGAGGGCGAACCGATCCGGGACTTCTTCGCGCTGGACGCCCACGGCGTGGCCGAGTACGCCTGGCACGACTCGCAACGCTTCTACGTCGACCCCGCGAGCCTCACCCCGGAACAGCTCGCGGGCAGACAGGCCGACATGGCCACGCTGCGCGCGATCGCGGGTGACCCCTCCATGCACGATCCGAAGCTGCTGCGCAGGTTGCGGTCGGTCGCCCTGCCCACCTTGGTGCTGTGGGGCGAAAGCGACCGCATCGTCACTCCCGCCTACGGCGCGGCCTACGCCGAAGCGTTCGGCGACGGCCGGTTCGAGGTCATCGCGGACGCCGGTCACCTGCCGCACATCGAGCAGCCCGAGGCGACCTTCGCCCTGCTGGACTCCTACCTGCGGGAGACCGCCGGTGTCGTGGCGCGGTCCTAGACTGAGTTCATGCCGGAGACACCCGAACCGTTCGTCCCGCGGACCGATCCCGCGGTGCTGGAGGATCTTCGCGCGCGGCTGCGGGCTACGCGCTGGCCGGACGCGCCGGAGGACGCCGGATGGTCGCTCGGCACCGACCTCGCCTACCTCCGCGAGCTCGTCGCCTACTGGGCGGACGGGTTCGACTGGCCTGTCCAGGAGGCGACGCTCGCCCGGTTCCCGCGCTTCCGGGTCCGGGTCGGCGGCCTGGGGATCCACTACGCGCACGTCCGCGCCGTCGCGCCGGCCGGGCCCGTGCCGCCGCTGGTGCTCACCCACGGCTGGCCGGACTCGTTCTGGCGCTACAGCAAGGTCATCCCGCTGCTCACCGATCCCGGCGCGCACGGCGGTGACCCGGCCGACGCGTTCGACGTGGTCGTGCCCGACGTCCCCGGCTTCGGCTATTCCGACCGTCCCGCCGCGCCTCTCGACTCCATCGCGGTCGCCGGGCTGTGGGCGGAGCTGATGGACGTCCTCGGCTACTCGCGGTTCGGCGCGGCGGGCGGGGACATCGGCAGCCACGTGAGCCGCTACCTCGCTCTCGACCACGCCGACCGGGTCGTCGCCGTGCACCGCACCGACGCCGGGGTGCCCGTGTTCACCGGCGACCCGGCGGAGCTCACCCCGGAGGAGCGCGCCTGGCTGGAGAGTGTCGCGGCGTGGGGCGCGGCCGAGGGCGCCTACGCCGCCATGCACCGGACGAAACCGCAGACCGCCGCGTTCGGGCTGACCGACTCGCCCGCCGGGCTCGCGGCGTGGATCGTCGAAAAGCTGCGGGCGTGGAGCGACTGCGACGGTGACATCGAGCGGAGCTTCACCAAGGACGAGATCCTCACGAACATCACGCTCTACTGGCTCACCGGGACGATCGGCTCGTCGATGCGGATGTACCGCGCGAACGCCGCGATCGCGCCCGCGCAGCTCGCCCGCCGGGTCGAGGTGCCCTCCGGTTTTTCGATCTTCCCCGGTGACCTCGTCCGCCCGCCGCGGGCGTGGCTGGACCGCACGGCGAACGTCGTGCGGGCGACCGAACCCGCGCGGGGAGGCCACTTCGCGGCTTTCGAGGAACCGGAGCTCTACGCGGAGGAACTGCGCGCGTTCTTCCGCCCCTACCGCGCGGCGATGGGCTGAACGCCCATGGGGAGCTACGCGACCAGGCGGGGCGCCAGGACCGGCGCGACGTTGTGGCGCGTGACCGCGGACGGGCCGGAGCAGCGCGTGGTCCCCGACGGCGTGCTGGATCTGATGTGGTTCCAGAACCGGCTCGTCGTGGCCGGCCCGGACACCGGGGCGACGGTGGTGCCGGTGTCCGACGGCGAGGTGACCCACGGCCTCCGGTTCGCGCCCGGCGTGGCCCACGCGCTGCTCGGCGTGGCCACGGCCGAACTGACCGACCGGCGCGTCGAGCTGTCCGAGCTCGTCCGGCCGCCCGGGAACGACGGATGGTCCTTCGAGGACGACCCGGCCGACGCGTTGGAACGGGTTTTCCTCGCGCTGTGGACGAGGACGGACCCGGAGCGCTCCGTGCTCCGGACGGCGGCCTCGCTCGACCGGTCCGCGCGCGAGGGCAGGGACGTCCGGGAAACGGCGGAGCTGCACGGCCTCTCGGAGCGGTCGCTGCGCCGGCTCAGCAACCGGCTCTTCGGCTACGGGCCCAAGACGCTCACGCGGATCCACCGTTTCCAGCACGCCCTGCACCTGGCGCGCGCTGGACTACCGCTCGGAGAGGTCGCGGCGACGGCGGGCTACGCCGATCAGGCCCACTTCACCCGCGAGTGCGGGTCGCTCACCGGCCGGACTCCCGCCGCGCTCACCCGGGCCGGGTAGTTTCCCGCGGCTTGGCCGTTTCGTTCAAGCCGGGCCGGGCCCGGTGGTGCCAGGGTCTTCTCCATGAGCATCAACCTCGGCCGCGCGGAATCGTTCATGGCGGCGCACGCGCGAGTTCTCGACCGACGCCGCTTCGAGGCCGTCACCACCGGTGACGACGCCGCCCGCCTGTCCGTCCTCAATGGACTGGAGGGCTACCGGAATCCCGACGGCGGCTATGGCTGGGGCCTCGAACCGGACCTGCGCGCGCCGGAAAGCCAGCCGGGCGGCGCGCTGCACGCGTTCGAGGCGATGGCCGACGCCGGTCCGCTGACCTCGCCGCACGCCACCGCCCTGCTCGACTGGCTGGACACGGTCACCCTGCCCGACGGCGGGCTGCCCTTCGCGCTCCCGGTGCGCGATCCCGCGGCGTGCGCCCCGTTCTGGATCGCGGCGGACCCCACGGAGTCGTCGTTGCAGATCACCGCCGCGGTCGCCGCGCAGGCCCACCGCGTCGCGCGCTGGGACGAGGCCGTCCGGGACCATCCGTGGCTGGGCAAGGTGACGCGGTACTGCTTCGACGCGATCCGCCGCATCGACGAAATCCCGTTCGCGTACGTGCTTTCCTTCGCGCTCCAGTTCCTCGACGTCGCGTCCGACACGCACCCGGAGGCCCACGAACTGCTCGACCACCTCGGCCGGTTCGTGCCGGCCGACGGCTCGCTCGCCGTGGTCGGCGGCGCCGAGGGCGAGGCGATTCACCCGCTCGGCTACGCGCCCGAACCCGGACGGCCGGTCCGCCGCCTCCTCGATCCCCAAGCGGTGTCGGACGATCTCGACCGGGTGGAACGCGGCCAGCGGCAGGACGGTGGCTGGGTCGTCGACTTCACCAGCTACTCGGCCGCCGCGTCGCTCGAATGGCGTGGCCACGTCACGGTCGGCGCCGTCGCGACGCTGCGCCTGAACGGCCGCTGACCGGGGCCGCCGCGCACTACGGACCGGTGAGCGCGGCGGTGACCGCGGTGATCGCCGGTGCCGTCCGGCCGGGGAGCCGCGCCACGAGGACCCGGCGGATTTCGCGGGGCGCGCCGTCGACCCGCAGCAGGGTGACCCCGGGCGGCAGCACCGGCGCCAGCCCGGCCGGGACCGTGGTGACACCGAGACCGGCCGCGACGAGGTGCAGTTTGGTCAGCCAGTCGCGGGCGTTGTGCACGACGCGGGCGCGCCCGGGCAGGCCGGGCCAGACACCCAGCGTCGGTTCCGAACCCGGCGAGGGCGTCGCGATCCAGTCCGCGCCGACCAGTTCGTCGACGTGCACCGACGCGCGCCCGGCGAACGCGCCGGTGCTCGCCGCGGCGACGAACAGTTCGGTGTCCTCGACGGTTTCCAGGTGCAGACGCGGCGATTCGCCGTCCGGCGGCCGGTGCGGCGGGCGCGAGGTCAGCACGGCGAGGTCGAGCGAGCCCGCGCGCAGCGCCCGGACCAGGCCGGGCGTGGTGCCCTCGCGCGTGCTCACCCGGATCCGGGGATCGGCCGCCGCGAGCCGGGTGAGCGCGGCGGGCAGCAGAGCCGCGCCCGCGCTCAGGACGACGCCGAGCCGGACGCGCTCGACCCGCGGGGTGGTGCCGGTCAGGTCGTGCTCGGCCGCGGCGACGGAGTCCAGGATCGCGCGGGCGTGCCGCAGCAGCGTCAGCCCGGCCGGGGTGAGCCGCACGCCGTCGGGGCGCCGGTCGAACAGGGTGGCGCCCACGGCCCGTTCGAGGGCCACTGCCTGACGGGAGATCGCCGACTGCGTGTAGCCGAGCCGCACCGCCGCCGCGGTGAAGCTCCCCGATTCGGCGACCTGGCGCAGCACCCGCAGGCTGGCACTCGACACGTCCATGCGTACCACGCATACCAGCTATGCCAGATCTTCGCTTGGCGCATGGCAGGTGCGCTTCTACCGTCGAAGGCGGATCGACAGGGAGGACATCGAGATGCGAGCAGCGGTACTGACGGCGTTCGGCAGCCCGTTGACGGTCGGGGAGGTACCCGACGTCGAGGCCGGTGGTGGTGAGGTGGTGGTCGAGGTTCTCGCGACCTGTGTGTTCCCGTACGCCGGGGAAGTGTTCGGCGGCAAGCGGAACTACCCGCTCGAACCGCCGGTGGTGCCCGGCGCCGGCTGTGTGGGCCGGATCGCGCGCATCGGCCGGGACGCCACGAAACTGCGTGCCGGTGACCTGGTGCTGTGCGATCTGACGGTGCGGGCCCGCGACGACGCCCATACCCCGGACATCACGTTGCAGGGCTGGAGTTCGCGTGGTGAGGGTGGCCTGCGGCTCTCCCGGCAGTGGCACGACGGGTCGTTCGCGGAGTTCACGCGCCTGCCGACCGAGAACGTGTACCCGCTGCCCGCGTCGGCGGCGGAGGATCCCGCCCGCTGGGCCACGCTGGGCGTGTACGCCATCCCCTACGGCGGGCTGCTCGCGGGCGGGCTCGCAGCGGGCGAGACGCTGCTGATCAGTGGGGCGACGGGGAACCTCGGCGGCCGGGCGGTGGCGGTCGGGCTCGCGATGGGGGCGGGCCGGGTGGTCGCCCCCGGCCGGAACCGGGCCGTGCTGGACCGGCTCGCGGACCGGTTCGGCCCCCGCGTGTGCCCGGTCGGGCTCACCGGCGAGGAGGACGCCGACCGGGCCGCGATGTCCGCCGCGGCCGGTGGCCCGGTCGACGTGGTGCTGGACCTGCTGCCACCGGGCGCGCCCAGCGCGGTGACGAGGGTGGCGGCGATGACCGTGCGCGAGTACGGCCGGGTCGTGCTCATGGGCGGCGTCGGCATGCTCGGCGGCGACGATTTCGCCCTGCCGTACCCGTGGATCATGCGCAATTCGATCACCGTGCGGGGGCAGTGGATGTACCCGCGCACGGCGAACACGGGCATCATCCGGCTCGCCGGATCGGGCACGCTGGACCTCGGCGCCGAGCGGATCACCCGGTTCGGCCTCGACGAGGTCAACGAGGCGGTCGGCCACGCCGCCGCGCACGCCGGTCCGTTCACCTCCACCGTCCTCATGCCCGCCGGTACGGGCCGAGGAAGTCGCTGAGCACGGCGAGCTTGTCCTTTGTGGACCGATGACGTCCTCAGAGGACCGGCAGCGGGAGGCGGACCGGCGGCGGGAGCGGCGCCGGGACCGAGTGCGCGCGGAACGACTGGAGGATCAGGCCCGCGAAGCGACGTGAAGCCGCCGCCCGCTGTTCGGGCGAGGAGGCGCGGATGCCTTCGTTCGCCATCAGCGCGAGCACGATGTCCTCCAGCACGATGTCCGGCCGCAGTTCGCCCGCCTCCTTCGCACGCCGGACGAGGTCGAGCACCATGCGCAGGGTGTGGTCGCGGTCGGCGGCGCGGCCGATCGCCTCGGGAAGACGCGCGAGGAACGCGCGGAAACCCCGGTCGCGGGCGTTCGCCTCCATGACCCTTTCGATCATCATGCTGAACCCGCGCCAGGGGTCGGGCTCCGCCAGCGCGTCCCCGACGATCTCCGAGCACAGGGACATCTGCTCGGTGAACGCCTCGGTGAACAGCGCCTCCTTGGTCGGGAAGCGCCGGTAGACGGTCGCGACGCTCACCTGGGCACGCCGGGCGATCTCGCGGACCGGCACGTCGAGGCCCTCGGCCAGGAAGGCCGTACGGGCGGCGACGAGGATGCGCATCCGGTTGTCGCTGGCGTCCGAACGCAGCGGGGTGATCACTTCTGCCGTCACCTTTCTCACTTTAACCTCGGAACGGGGATGCCTGGTTAGCGTCGGGTTCATGAGAGCTGTTCAGTTTTCCGAATTCGGCCCGCCCGGCGTCCTGCGTGTCGCGGAGGTCGGGGAACCGCACGCCGGGCCCGGCGAGATCCGGATCGCCGTCCGGGCGTCGGGGCTCACCCCGGCGGACACCTACCTCCGGGCCGGACGGCTGGCCGGCATCGTGGCCACGCCGTTTCCGCACACGACAGGTGTCGACGCGGCGGGGGTGGTGGACGAGATCGGCGCCGGCGTCACGGGTGTCGCGCCCGGCGACGAGGTGTTCGGCATGATCCCGATGACCGTGCCGCCCGGCGGGGCCAACGCCGACCACGCGGTGCTGGGCATGTGGGCGCCCAAACCCGCGGCGTGGAGCTGGGCGGAGGCGGGCGGTGCCGCGGGCAACGTGGAGACCGCCACCAGGGTGCTCGACCTGCTCGCGGCCGGGGCCGGGCACACCGTGCTGGTGCAGGGCGCGGCCGGCGGGGTCGGCACGATCGCGGTCCAGCTGGCGGCCGCTCGCGGCGCCACGGTGATCGGCACGGCGGGGGAACACAACCACGACCTCCTGCGCTCGCTCGGCGCGGAGCCCACGACGTACGGTCCGGGGCTGCGGGAGCGGGTCCGCGCGCTGGCGCCGGGCGGGGTGGACGCGGTGTTCGACTGTGCGGGCGGGGCACTGCCCGACCTCGTCGCCATCGCCGGGGACGCCTCGCGGGTGGTCACGATCGCCGACTTCGACGCGGCCTCGCACGGCGTGCACCTGTCGCACAGCGCGCCGGCCGACGACTCGGCGGTCGGGTCCGCCGACGCGATGGCGCCGTACGGGTTGGAGGTCGCGGCCGGGCTCGCCGGGGAGGGCAGGCTGCGGGTGCCGATCGCGGCCGAGTTCCCGCTCGCCGAGGCCGCGGCCGCGCACGAACTGAGCGAGAGCCGCCGCGCCCGCGGGAAGATCGTGCTGGTGAACTGACCCCGCGGCCGCGTCACCGGTGTCCCGGACGCTTCGTGCGCGACGTTCACCGTCCTCAACGGAGCGTTCGGGACATCCGCGTCCCGCACTCTGGGAATCCGCCGCCGCGTGGACGAATCCGTTCTCCGGTACGAAGCGAAGCGGTCTGGTTGACCGGATGGGGGAATTCTCCCACGAACGGGTCAGTTTCGATGGATTCGGGCCGGAGGCAACAAGAATTCTTTCACCGTCTCGGAAGTGTTGACGTTGGCGCGTCCGGGTGTCCGACGAAGGTAGTGTCCGCGTCTTCGCCGGCCTCGGTGGCGGGGTGTCTGTGGTATGCTGCCGATTGTCCGGATCTTGGTAGTGATGCCCACAGTGTGTTGCTGCCGAGAGGTTGCGCCCGAAAGACTTTGTACTGTCGAAGGTTTCCGGCCGCGCCGGCGTTGTCCTGCTCCCGCAACGATCCCGGCGCCATCCCTGACACTGTTGGCGACCTCTCCGCGCCGTGCGGAATTGTCCGGCTCGCAGATGCTGCGAAAGTGTGACAGCCGCGGCGAAAAACCCCGATCGGTATCTGTGGTTCGCGCCGATCCTGTCGAACAATTCTCCGGAAGCGCCGGTACCGGTGGTACCGGCGAGAGAGGAATTAATAGCGGCTTCGTCATCCCACGCCCCGAAACGCCGACACATTCGCCGTTGACGCACCGGTCTCGTCGGACGAGACCGTCTCTTGCTGGAGCGCTGATGAAAAGTCTGTGTGCCGCGAAATGGAGTTACGTCACCAGGAGGGTCGATCACCCTCGGCAATGCGGGTTGACCGGGCTCAGTGAACCGCCGGGACTGGGTGACCTGATCGTGGCCGAGGTGACCGGCGTGGAGGGCCGTGACCGGCTCGAGGACCCCAGCGGCAGGCGGGTCCGGCTGTATCCGGGGGACCTCGTGGTGGGGGCCTGTGGCAACCGCTACGCCACCGACGCCTACGAGGGCTACCACCGTCCCGGGCCGAGGGCCCAGTTGCTGACCACGGGCGGGGTGATCGGCACCGCCGTGTCCCGGCGCACCGGGGTTGACCCGCCGACGGAGCTCGCCGTGCTGGGCGCGCTGACCGGCGCGGACGACCGGCCGCTGTCCCTGGACGATTTCGCGCGGCCCACGCCTCCGCCGGGCTCACCCGTGCCGGTCTCGCGGGTCCTCGTGGTGGTCGGCTCCTCGATGAACTCGGGGAAGACGACGACGGCCGCCGCGCTCGTCGAGGGCTGGACCCGCGCGGGGCTGGTGGCTGGGGCCGCGAAGGTCACCGGTTCGGGCAGCGGCAAGGACCGGTGGGCGTACTGCGACGCCGGCGCGCGGCACGTCGTCGACTTCCTCGACTTCGGCATGGCCTCGACCTTCGGCTATCCCGCCGCGCGCCTCGAAGCGGCGATGGTCGCCATGCGGGACGCGCTGGGGCACGACGGCGCGGACGCGATCGTGCTGGAGATCGCGGACGGCCTGCTGCAGCCGGAGACCCGGGGGCTCGCCGCGGCCCTGCCCGGCTTCTGCGGCGGCGCGGTGCTTTCCGTCGCGGACGCGCTGGCGGCGCGGGCGGGCGCCGATCTGCTGGCCGAGCTGGGTGTCCGGGTCGTGGCCGTCAGCGGCCTGGTGACGGCGAGCGCGCTGGGGGCGCGTGAGGCCGCCGCGGCCACCGGGCTGCCGGTGCTGTCGGCGGGGCAGCTCGCCGGGGGAAGCGCGGTGGAACTCGTGGCGGGGGCGGCGTGATCCGGATCGCGGTGTACCGGCCGGACGGGCATTCCGGTCCGGGACGGCTCGGCGAAGCCGAGCTGGACGCGACCGTGACGGGCCACGCCGAACTGGCCTGCGCGGAGGTGACCGTGCGCGATGAGCGTGGCGGGGAGTTGTTGTGCGGGAACGATTTCGTCTTCGATCCGGCGGCGGGCGGCGGCCCGCTGGCGACGGCGCGGGCGGATCGGCAGGCGCGGGCCTTCGGCCTCGGCAACGCCGCTTTCTGGGCGCAGCTACTGCTGCGGCGCGCGGCCCACGTACTGCAACGGCCGCTGCCCCGGCTGTCGCTGCGGATCGGGCTGCATGACTCGCCGTCCCGGCGCTGGGGCGGTGGCCACTACCGGCTGCCGGGGGCGGCGTCCCCGGCGGAGTCGTCCCCGCTGGCGGCGGCCGGTGAGGTCCACCTCGGTGGCGGACAGCGGTACCTGCCCACGACCGGCCGCGGCGCCGCGTATTTCCACGCGCCCGCGCACAACACGGCGATCGTGCTGCACGAGGTCGGCCACCACATCTGCCGGCACACCGCCGATTTCCGGGTCAACCGGTGGCGGCACGCGGACGACCAGCACAACGGCAAGGTCGCGCTGGACGAGGGCACCGCGGACTTCCTGGCGGCGTTCATGCTCGGCACGCCGGACCTGTACCGCTGGCATCGCGCCCATCTGCCCGCCTCGGATCCGCGACGGCGCCTGCTGCAGCGCCGCTGGACGATGGCCTACCTGCGGCCGGGTTCCGGTGGGCTGGCGCACGCCAACGGCACCATCTGGGCCTCGGCGCTGTGGACGGCCTACCTCCGGGTGCCGAGCGGGGACGCCGAACGCTTCCTGCGCATGGTGCTGCTCGGCCTGGCGGGGCTGGGCGCCCGCTCCGCGCGACAGCCCGACGAACGGTTCCGCCGCACGCAGTTCAGCGAGCTGCTGCGGGCCGTGGTCGCCGCGGACTGCGGGCTGGCGCCGGTGGTACTGGCCGCGATGGCCGACCACGGCATCGGGCTGGACGCGAGCAATGTCGAGCTGCGCCAACGGTTCCGGGCGCTGCGTCCCGCGGCGAGCGGCCGATGAGGGCACCGTGGCCACGCGGGCCGGTGTCGAGGCTGTTCGGCAGGTTCGGCAACCGGCATCGCGGCATGCTCGTGGCGGGGTTCGCGCTCCGGCTCGGGGAGATGGCCGCCGACCTCGCCACGCCGTGGCCGGTCGCGGCCGTCATCGACCGGGTGCTCGGCGGCAGCCGATCACACAATCCGCTGGCGCCGCTGCTGGACGCGTTCGGCACCGGCACCACGGCCATGCTGACCACCGCCGCCGGGGCCGTCGTGCTGGTGGCGCTGGTGTCCGCGGGTTTCGACTACGCCGGCGATCGGGTGCTGAACGCGGTCGGTGAGCGGATGAGCTCGTCGATCCGGTGCGAGACCTTCGCCCATCTGCAGCGGCTGCCCATGAGCTACCACGACCGTCAGGCCGTCGGGGAATCGACCAGCCGGGTGATCACCGACTGCGATCGGATCAAGGAAAGCCTGGTGGTGTTGTTCTCGATGCTGTGCCCCGGTGTGCTCGCGGCGGGCAGTTACGCGGTGGCGTTGCTGTTGCTGGACTGGCGGTTCGGGCTGATCGGCCTCGGGTGCATCCCGGTGGTCTACCTGACCGGCGCCCGCAACCACCGGCGCGGCCACCGGGCGGCCCGCGGCCAGCGGGAGGCCGAGGGAAGGCTGGCCGCGGTGGTCACCGAGGTCCTGCACGGCATCGGCACGGTGCACACCTTCGGCCGTCACGAACTGCACGACGAGCACTTCGCCACCCGGAGCGTGGGTGTGCTGCGGGAGGGGCTCGTGGCCGCCGACATCCAGGCCCGCCGCGTGCCCCTGCTGGAGTCGGCCACCGCCGTCTGCGTCGCGGCCCTGCTGTGGGTCGGCGGGATGGGTGTCCTGAGTGGACAGTGGAGCATCGGTCAGCTGGTGGTGGCGATGAGCTACCTGGCGGGCATGGTGACGCCGCTGCGGTCACTGTCGAAGGTGTCGATGGTCTTCGCGCAGGGGCACGCCTCGGCGGAACGGATCATCGCGATCCTCGACGAGCCGACGGTCACGCACCGGCCGGCCCCTCGGCGCGGGCCGAGGCCGCCCCGGCGGGCCGAAGGCCGCGTCGACTTCGTCGGTGTCAGCATGGAACACGGCGACCGGGTCGCGCTGCGCCGGCTCGACCTGAGCATCGGCGCGGGGGAGCGGATCGCACTCACCGGGCCCAACGGTGTCGGGAAGTCGACGGCGCTGGCGCTGGTCTCCGGCCTGTACCTGCCGACCGGCGGGGTGGTGCGGATCGACGGCCGCGCGACCGGTGACCTGCCGCCGCAGTGGCTGCACCGGCAGGTCACCGCCGTGTTGCAGGACACCTTCCTGTTCGCGGGCACACTGGCCGACAACATCCGTTATTCCCGGCCGGACGCCGCGCTCGCCGACGTCGTGCGGGCCGCGCGGGCGGCGCGGGTCGCCGACTTCGCCGACGACCTGCCCGCCGGGTTGCGGACCAGGGTCGGTGATCGCGGTGTCGGGCTGTCGGGCGGACAGCGACAGCGCGTGGGCATCGCGCGCGCCCTGCTCGCCGACGCGCCGATCGTGCTGCTCGACGAGCCGACCTCCGGCCTGGACCGCGACGCCGAGGAACTCGTCGTCGCCGCGCTGGCCAGGCTCGTCGCCGGCCGGACGGTGGTGATGACCACGCATCGTCCCTCGCTGCTGACCATGGCCACCAGGGTCGTCGGCCTCACCGCCGTCGGCGACCGGACCCGGGTCGCGGCGATGGGCCCGCCGGGATGAGCGCCGTGCTCGGCGACCGCTGGGAAACGTTGTCCGCCGACCGCCGGGCGGAGTTCCTCGCCCGGCGTGTCGCGGCCGGACGCTGGCCGTTCGGTGCCGAGGAGGGCTGGCAGCGCGGCCGCGTCTGGCAGCCCTCGCGCCCGCTCGTCCTCGACGCGGCGGCCTACGCGGCGCTCGGCACCGTGACGTCGCGCCTGCTGCGTCTCGCGGTGGACTGCTGCCGCCGCCGCGCCGCCACGGCGGGCGAACTGTGCGCGGTCATGGCCGACCGGCGATCGCTGCGTCTGCTGGATCCGGCGCAGCCGCTGACCCACGCGGCGCCGGTGCCGATCGCCCGCCCGGATGTGCTGCTCTGCCAAGGAATCCCGCGGTTCGTGGAACTGAACATCGCGATCCCCCTCTACGGTATCCCCGCCCTCGACCGGATGGCCGCCGCGTACGTCCGGCTCTGGGCGGGGGAGCCGCTCGTCGCGGCGCGGCCGGTGCTGCGAGCCCGTTCGGCGCTGCTCAGGCAGGTGGCGCCGCCCCCGGCCCGGGTACTGGTGCCGACCTGGCGCAGTACGGGCGGGCAGGCACGCAAGCTCGGTACCCGGCGCGCGCTGCGCGCCTATCTCCGCCCGACCGTGGAGGACGCGCGGCGATGCGGCGTCGACGTCGTCGTGGCGGACCTCAGCCGGGTGCGCACCGGCGCGCACGGCCGGCTGTACGCCGACGGCCGGCGAGTCGACGTCGTGTTCAACTGGTTCGTCAGTGCCGGGGTCGTGGACGACGCGGGCGGCGTCGAGGCGATCGGCCGCGCGCAGGCGGCGGGCACCGTACGGCTGTTTTTCCCGGAGACGATGCGCCTGCTCAGCAGCAAGCAGGTGCTGGCCTGGCTCCACGAGGACCTTCCGCTGCTGGGCCGGCACGATCGGGACCTGGTGCTGGCGCACGTCCCGTGGACGGTGTGGACGGGCCCCGGCCAGCTCTCCTCCCGGCGCGCGGGCGTGCTCCGGACGGCGGTACGGGAACAGGGGGACCTGGTTCTCAAGCCGGCCACCGGATCCAGCGGGAACGGCGTGGTGTTCGGGTCCGATGTGGACAGTGGCACCTGGCGGGCTCTGCTGGCCGAAAGGTCCAGTGTGGACACCGTCGTCCTCCAGCGCCGGGTGGTCGCCGACCGGACCACGATGTCGTTCTTCGCGCCGGATTCGGGGTGCCGGGCAGCGACGCGGCTGCCCTGTGTGCTGTCACCGTTCCTGGTCGACGGCCGGATCTGCGGCGCTCTCGTCCGTCATCCCGGCCCTGACGACCTCGACGGCAGCCATACGATCAACACGCATACCGGGGCCATCGCCAACACCGTGGTACTGAAGCGTTCTCACTGAGGTTTCTCGAAGCGCACCTCATGCTCTGAAGGGGTCCTTCACAGCGTTTCGGTGGTGGTTGTTCGGTGAGGGTGGGGCGCTTGGGCAGGTGGCCGGTGTGCCGAGGGACGCCGTTGGTGCGCTGGGTGCGACGGGGGCGTCCCTCGGTGCGGTGAGTGCGCCCGGGGCGTCCCTGGGAACGGGCGCCGCCGCTACTGCTTTCGGGACGTCTCGAATGACGCGATGGGGGCGCTGAACGTCCCGAACGGCCCGTTCAGGACGCACGCGTTCCGACACCCCCACCACCGTGATGCTGTGAAGGACTCCTTACCGGCGCTGAACGCCGTGAAGGGGTCCTTCGCGGCGTTCAGCCCTCAAGGGCCCCTGCGCAGCGTCGGAGTCCACAAAGGACCGAGATGGCCCCGCACCTCTGATCCCAACCGCGTGACGAAACGCGGAGAGTTCGCGGGCTGACTACGGCGGGGGCCGGGAGCACCGGGAATTTCTTTGCTACGCAGGAAAAGTGCGGCGGCGCGGGCGTGTGTCCGCCGGGTCCTCCGCCCGATGTTCACGCTATCGTGTAGCTACATGCGTTCGACTATGTCGGTAGTGTCGATGGTGTGAGTACCGGCATCGGCACCCAGGCATCGCGCACCGAGTGGTGGCGCGAGGATGCCGACTGCCTGCTGTCCGAACTCGTCCGCACCGAACGGCAGCAGCGACGTTTGGCGGCGCGGCAGGGAGAAATCCTGGCCGAGCTGGAACGCCGGGGCGTTCGGGAGGTCACCGGGTATGGGAGTCTGGCGCGGTTGTTGTGTGAGACGCTGCAGCTTCCGTTCTCCGAGGCGAAAGCCCGTGCGGCGCGGGCGGTGGCGTTGAACGGCACCCGGGATCTGACCGCCGGTGAGCAACCGCCCGCCGCGCCTGCGACGGCGCTCGCGGCGGCGGAGGGCGCGGTCGGTGCCGCACAGATCGACAGCATCCTCCGAGTGTTGGGGAAACTCCCGAAGGCACTGCCGGAGGGTGAGCGGGACGAGGCGGAGAAGATCCTCGCCGAACTCGCCCGCACGGCCGGAACCCGGGAGATCGACAAGGCCGGGGCGCGGTTGCTGGCTCAGCTCGATCCGGACGGGCCGGAGCCGAAGAACCCGGACCCGAAACCCTTCCGGCCCGAGTTCTCCATCGCCCCGCACCGCGACGGCGGACACCAGATCAAGGCCCGCGTCGACGACGAGACCTCCGCACGGCTACAAGCGATGATGGATCCGCTGGCGAAACCCCGGCCCGCCACCGAAACCGAAGGCCGCGACACCCGGTCGCCGTGGGAACGACGCGGACACGCCCTCTCCGAACTCGTCCGCATGTGGGCCGAACATCCCGACCTGCCGACCCAGGCCGGGGAAGCCACCCACATCGTCGTCACCGTCGGCCTGGAGGAACTACGCACCGGCATCGGGCAGGCCACCCTCGACCCACTCGGCGAGATCACCGCCACCCAAGCCCGACGACTGGCCTGCGACGCCAAAATCATCCCCATGGTTCTCGGCACGCACAGCGAACCCCTCGACGTCGGGCGGGCGCAGCGGCTCGTCACCCCCGCCATCCGCCGCGCCCTCAACCACCGCGACCGCGGATGCGCCTTCCCCGCCTGCGAAGCACCCGCCTACCAATGCACGGCGCATCACATTGTTTTTGTGCGCCATGAGGCGCGTGAGTATCCGAGTGGAGGTGAAAGGCCTCTGACGCTGAATTGTCACAGCAGTTCGGTGAAGCTGAGGGCAGCCTGATTCACGGGAATGGGTGGATCGAGGTGGCAAGCGG